>JBGTCI010000001.1:0-6636 GCA_041748925.1 Nitrospiraceae bacterium
GCGAAGGGAGACTTTTGTGCGTTTATCGGTCCCAGCGGCTGCGGGAAGAGTACGTTGCTCAACCTGGTTGGCGGATTGGATGTGCCGACCTCGGGGGATATCCTCTTCGAAGGGCGGTCGACCAGTCAATTCACCAGTGACGACTGGACGAGGATCAGGCGGGAAACAGTCGGGATTGTCTTCCAAGCATTCCATTTAGTTCCCGGGTTGACGGCAGCGGAGAATGTCGCGTTTCCTTTGTTGCTGCGCGGGGAGCGGGGGGCATCGGTCCAAGCCCGCGTCGAGGAGGTACTCGGGTTGGTCTCCATGACCGTACGACGAGACCATCGTCCCAGCGAGCTCTCGGGCGGTGAGCAGCAGCGTGTGGCGATCGCGCGAGCGATCGTGCATCAGCCCCAGATCATTCTCGCCGACGAGCCGACCGGCAATTTGGATTCCCAGCATGGGGCCGAGATCATCGTCCTCCTTCGGTCGCTGGTTCAGCGCTTTCGCATCACCGTACTGTTGGTCACCCACAGCACTGCGGCCGCTGAGGCTGCCGATTATGTTTGGACCATGAAGGATGGGCAGCTCGTGACGAGAACGCAGCACCAGCCAGTCACGGTCGTCGCATGATGGATCTTTCGACCACCATTGCCGGTGTACGGTTTCCCAGTTGCTTCATGAATGCCTCGGGGGCCCTCTGTGTCACGCGCGAAGAATTGCTGGCGCTCGGCCGATCTCGTGCCGGGGCCATTGTTACCAAGTCGATGACGGTTGAGCCTCGCGACGGGAATCCGACACCCCGGTACTATGGATTTTCAGGCGGGTCCATCAACTCCATGGGCTTGCCGAATCTCGGGTATAAGGCATACGCCGCGCTCATTCCTGAATTGAAGTCACTCGGAAAGCCGGTCATCGCCAGTGTGGCGGGTCTTTGCGAAGATGATTTTCCGACTATTGCAGCCATAATCAATGCGGCGAAGCCCGACTTGATCGAAGTCAATCTCTCTTGTCCCAACATTCCAGGCAAACCTCAGATTGGATATGATGCCGAAGCCTCCGAGCGATTGCTGAAGCAGGTTCGCAAGGTGATCACGGTTCCGATGGGGGTCAAGCTGCCTCCGTACTTCGATCCGGCCCATCACACAGTGATGGGCGAGGTGATCGGTCGTTGCAGGGTCGATTTTCTCAACCTCATTAACTCGGTCGGCAACGGACTCGTCGTCGATCCGGAGCGGGAGGCGGTCGTCATCAAGCCCAAGGGTGGGTTCGGTGGACTGGGTGGCCCCATCATCAAGCCTGTCGCGCTGGCCAATGTGCGAGCGTTTTGGAAGATCTTCGAAGGGCGCATATCGATTATCGGGACCGGCGGCGTCGTCAATGGTGTGGATGCCTTTGAACATATGCTCTGTGGCGCGTCAGCCGTGCAGATCGGGACGGTGTTGGTCGAGGAGGGGGTTGACGTATTTGGCCGACTGGAAACGGAACTGGCGGCCCAGCTCAGCAGGAAGGGGTACACGAGGCTGGAGGATTGCCGAGGAAAGGTAAAAGAATTATAGACCTATTTGGCCCCGAACGTTTTGGCAAGAAGACCGAGTTGCAGGGCCTGCCGGAGTAGTTGCGCCACGTTTCTCACATTCAACCGTCGCATCAAGTTGAATCGGTGCACTTCGACCGTGCGCACGCTGATCTCCAGCACCTCCGCAATTTCACGGTTCGTGTGCCCGATCGACACAAGGCGAAGGATGTCACGCTGTCGAGGTGTGAGAAGTTCGGTATCGAGCTTTTCTTGTAGCGGCTGGAATTTTCGGTTCAGTGCAGTTTGCGCGCCCATCAGTAACCTCTCATCATTGACTCACGCGAGTCTAACAAAGGTGGGTATCGCTGTAAACGAAACTACCGATTTGTGCAGGGTTCCGGTACCCGCCCGAATGATGTGATTCACCCGCGTTCCCGTATCCACGATGATTCGTTCTGCTCATACCGCGTCCAGTGCTTAGATGACTATACCACGCATATTTAATATTGCCCTGATCCGTGCGCATGCCTTCCAGCGGCCATTTCGCACCCTGCTCAGCATCGCCGGAGTGGCACTGGGAGTGTTGGCATCCGTCGCCATCGGGACAGCGAACGTTCACGTGCTGCAATCCTTCGAGCACGCTGTCACGACAGTAGCCGGTCGTGCCACATTGGAAATTGCAGGCCATGATCTGGGAGTGGACGAATCTACAATCACAGCGATCCGTGCGGTCAAGGGGGTGGTGAGCGCCGCTCCAATCATTGAGGAGTCAGTAGTATTGACCCAAGGGGAGCTGCGGGGCCAGGCGCTTCAGATATTAGGGTTGGATCTACTCGCAGAGACCGGTGCGCGCGGCTTCGGGATATCGGAAGCTGACACCGGCGTGGAATTGGAGGCGCTCCTGGCTCCGGACTCGCTATACCTTGGTCGTCAGGTTGCTGCCGACTGGAATCTGGGAATCGGTAGTTTCATCGAGGTGACGGTAGGAGGGCGCGTCGTACGGTTGCGAGTTGCAGGGCTCATTCATAACGAGGCGGCGCGCTCGTCCCTCTGGGATCGCCTTGCCGTCATGGATATCGCTGCGGCGCAACTGTTGTTTCAATCAATCGGGCGGTTGGATCGGATCGATTTGGTGACAACGCCTGATCGACCGATCGACGACATCGCGGCTTCCTTGCGTGCGGTGCTTCCTCCCCATCTTCTTGTGCAACGGCCTGCGCAACGGACGAAGCAGATTGAAAACATGGTCTGGGCGTTCCAACTCAATCTGTCAGTCATGAGCTGGGTGGGGCTGCTTGTCGGCATGTTCTTGATCTACAACACGATCGCCTTTGCTGTGGCGCAACGTAGGCGCGAGATCGGTATCTACCGCGCACTCGGCATGACGGAACGTCGGGTCGCAGGTTTGTTTCTTGTGGAGGCAGGGCTGCTCGGTCTTTTTGGAGGGCTATTGGGCGGTCTTGGCGGGGTGTGGCTGGCGAGTGGTTTGGTGTCGCTCGTCAGCCGGACGGTCTCAGACCTCTATGCGCCGGTTGCGTCTGGCGGGTTGATCCTGTCGATGGACATGCTGACATTGACATCGGTGATGAAAGGAGTGTTGCTTGGGACAGTGGTCTCGATGGTGGGAGCCTTGGGTCCCAGCGTGGAAGCCGGCAGGACCGTGACGGTTCGTGCATTGGCGCCGGGAGACTATGAATCGACGCATCAACTGAGGGCGGGGCTGTGGGGGTGGATCAGCCTCGGGCTGTTGGTGTTGGCAGGCCTCTGCTCGCTGATAGGGCCGGTTGGAGCCCTGCCGCTCTTTGGCTATCTTGCAACAATGTGCCTCTTGGGGGCACTTTCCTGTCTTGCACCGATCTGTATCAAGGCATTGGGCTGGCGACATTTTCGCCAAGCCGGCAAGACGATGGCGCTCGGGGGAAGCCTCCGGCTCATTGCGGCAGACCAGGCGGCGCGTCATCCAGGGCGGAATGCGGTGACGGTATCGGCCTTGATGGTGGGGTTGTCGATCATGATCGGTGTGGTCGTGATGGTACGCAGTTTTCGCGATACGGTCGAATTTTGGGTGGACGAGACTGTGATGGCCGATCTCATTGTGGCTCCGCATTCCTGGCTCCAGGGGAAGCAGTCCGGGCAGTCCTCGCGTGCTCTACCGGGAAGCTGGCGTTCGACCCTGTCGGCGATTGAGGGTATTGCCGCGGTTGATACCTATCGTGATGTGTATGTCGATGTCGCGGGGCAGCCGGTGGCGTTAGTGTCACGAGATCTTCGGCTCCATGCGCAACGCAGCCGGTATCTGATGGTTCATGGAGATTCAAGCGCGGCCCTCCGGCGAGCCGCTGAGGCCGGAGGCGCCCTCCTCTCGGAAGTGCTGGCGACTCGCCTACGGCTTCGCGAGGGAGATACGGTCTCGATCACAACGCCGGCGGGACCCGCTGTGGTGCCAGTCGTGGGAATTTTTTACGATTACTCGACGGACGGCGGGAAGCTGGTGATGGATCGAACGTGGTATCAGCGACAATGGCCCGACGACCTGGTGACCGTGTTTTCCGTCTACCTGGCTGCCGGGGCAGATGCAGAGCATGTAAGACAGTCGATTGTGACGCATTTCACCGGGCTGGATGGAATGACACTCCCACCATTGGTCATTCGAAATCATGAGTTACGGCAAGAGATTCTCGATATCTTCGACCGCTCCTTTGTCTTGACCTATGTTCTTGAAGCCATTGCCGTGCTGGTGGCCGTGCTTGGCATCGTGAATACACTGGTGACGGCTGTGTTGGAGCGACGACGTGAATTTGCCGCGTTGCGGGCTATCGGCGCCAGTACGAGGCAAGTGGAGCGATTGGTGCTGTGGGAAGCGGCCTATCTCGGGTTGATCGGGGCCGTGTTGGGCGTCGTAGGAGGCTTGCTGCTTGCCCTGCTGCTCATCCACGTGATCAATAAACAATCCTTTGGCTGGACGATTCAGATGACAGTCCCGGGCGGAGTGATAGTGCAAGCCGTGGGACTCGCACTCACGGCTGCCCTGGTAGCAGGCTATTGGCCTGCGCGCTGGGCAGCAAGACAGCCGGTGGTGGAGGGGCTGCGAGAAGAGTAGAGAGGGGAGACGTCGTCCGCTCTTCCCAGTCGCTTCACCGGGCACACTCGACCAGTCTGGAGTGCCTACGCGGCCATACGGGTGCGATTGGCAAAGGCGAGCGGCACGTCTTTGCGATCGGATGGCGCCACTGTCAGTAACGGCCTTGCTATGTATCCGACCCCCTGGGCCACCCAGATCGTAGGGATTTGCTCGATCGCGATATTGTACAGATTGACCGAGTCGTTATAGAACTCACGCCGATCGGCAATGGTATTTTCAAGCGAGGATATGCGCTGCTGAACGGCTAAGAATTCTTGATTGGCTTTCAGGTCCGGATACTGTTCGGCCACGGCAAAGAGTTTCCCTAAGGCGCCGACAATCTGATTTTCCGCCTGTGCCTTGTCGTTGATATTCAAGCCTTCGCGATAGGCAGTGCGGGCTTTGGTGACGGATTCCAATGTTTCCCGCTCATGAATCATGTAGCTGTTACAGACTTCAACCAGCTTGGGAATCTCATCGTGCCGCTGCTTCAAGATGACGTCGATGTTCGACCAAGCCTTGTCGATGTTATTGGCGAGTCGGACCAGTGTGTTGTAGATGCCGACCACATAGGCGACAAGCACAATCATTCCACATAGCAGCAGGCTTCCGATCAGTAAGGTGATATTCATGGGTGCGCTCCTTTGGATTTAACGGTTACGATACGGTTGTCAGATAGTATGTGAAGATGACGATTGAACAGGATGCAGCAAGCGCCAGCCCTCCTATTCCATATGCCAACACTTGCCACCCCAACCGGGACAATAAATCCTTTTCGCTTCGATCCGAGATGATGAACTCATGGTCTCGGCTGCTCCCAATGTACAGGCGAGCGGAATTTTCGACGAGTTCTTGTGCACCGGGTTGTTCCTGTGCGGTTCCAAGGACATAGACCCACTCTTCCGGCTGAATGAACGTTTCTCGGCATCGTAGTGTTTTGTTCCCAATCCAGCGGGTGGTCGAAACCCCTAGCCGATTCAATCCGGCGAGTGCAGTGGGGGGCAATTCTCCGAGCCAAGCATTTTGATAGGTGCGCTCGTCCGGCAAGATCAGTTCGGCGCCGAGGGGTACGACGAGGACTCGCCCGGTTGTATCGCGCACGAAGAAGGGCTGCTCCGAAGTGCCTTTTGCAACGGTCTCCCATCGCGCATGTTTCCCGGAGCCGACATGCTCTTCTACAGTATACGAATAGAACACGCAGGGAACTCCGCTGAAGGGTGAGGAGAGGAGTCCTTCCTCCGGCTGTGTCAGTCCCTCGATCTCCACCAATCCAAGCGCCAGTGAACGAATCGTCGAGGTCGGAATATTTTCGATCAAACGTTTCCGTTGGCGAAGGATCCATCCGTAGATGCAGAGGCCGAGCCCTCCCAGGGCGCCAGCCACCAAATAGAAAAAGAGTTGATCCGGCGGCCTGTTCCACCGAGTCGTTCCCATGGCTTTACCGATCCCGGCGACGAAGACGATTCCTCCGATGACGAGGGCGAGTCCGAAAAACAAGGCCCACAACCATATCCCCTGTCGGTTGACACGGTTCTTATTGAACGTGGGTCGGTTCCGAATGGTTTCCTTGCGTGCGCGATGTCTTGCCGCCGCTTGTGAATAGAGGTCGGCTTCATTGATTTTTATTGGTACAGCCGCGCCTCGGTAGGTCTCATTCAGGCGAGTCAGGCTTCCATGAGACAGCCACCACCCTCGACAGGAATCGCAGCTCAGAAAGGACGTGTGATAGACCGTCTCAGCCTCCATATGATTCCTGCATCGAGGACAGAGAGTCTCTGTCTCGACTGCAATACCTCCGGCATCCCCCATTTCCCGCTTCAGTGACGTGTAATCCTCCACGAAAAAATTTACCTCTCCTACATCGAGCCAGAGTCCGTGTCCGGAGGAACAGACATCGAGCCCCGGACCATGGCTTGTCGGAACCTCAATAAGGTCCTCCAGGCACTCGGGACATTTCATGGTGACCATCGTGTTCAAACTGTAGCAAGAAACGGGCAGGTGTCAACGCGAATGG
>JBGTCI010000002.1:0-106399 GCA_041748925.1 Nitrospiraceae bacterium
CACCGTGCCGATCAACCCCACCCGTCGGCCGATCCCTTCCAGTAACGCTTTGCAGAGGTACGTCGTCGTCGTCTTTCCATTCGTGCCCGTCACGCCAATCATCTTGAGACGGGCGGATGGATCCCCGTGAAACCGGCTGCCGAGAAGACCGAGCGCCTTGCGCGAATCAGCCACCAGCACGAGCGGTACCGGCCCTGATGCCACAGGCGCCTGCGCGACCACCGCAACCGCTCCGGCCTTGATGGCCTGCTCGACAAATCCATGACCATCAACGCGCTCACCCCTGACGGCAACAAACAGGCTCCCTCCCCTCACGGCCCGCGAATCGTCCGTGATCGCATGCACCGGACAACTCACATCGCCGCGCTGCTCCAGAACCTCGACCTGCCCACGGAGCGCCGCGAGCAACTGCGTGAGGGTGATGGGATCGCGTGCCATAACCTCTTAGTGGTCCTTCATCGCCAGTGCGATTTTCACAGTGTCTTCTCGGGACACACCAAGATAGTTGAGCACCTGCTCTCCGACCCGACGAAAGACGGGCGCCGCCACGGCCCCTCCCCAAGCTTCACCTTGAGGTTCATCCAGGACCACGATCATCGCCAGTCGCGGAGATTCTGCCGGCACATACCCGACAAACGACCCGACAAACTGCGTGGAGGAATAGGTGCCGGTTCGAGGATCGATTTTTTGCGCGGTCCCGGTTTTACCCGCCACGCGGAATCCAGGAATCGCTCCCTTCGCCCCCGTTCCATTCGTCACGACACCTTCCAACATCGTCGTCATCGTCAGAGCCGTGTCCGATGACACGACTCGCCGCTTGACTTGTGGCAGTACCTCCTTGAGCACGCGGCCTTTCTGATCGCGAACCTCGGAGACCACATAGGGCTTCATCATCACGCCCCCATTGGCGAGGGTCGCCATCGCCGACACCATCTGGAGGGGTGTCACCCCGACCTCTTGTCCCATCGAGATTGACGCGAGCGATCGGCGGCCCCAGTCTTTGGGAGCCTTCAAGAGTCCGTTCACTTCACCCGGCAGATCGATCTCCGTACGTTGACCGAATCCAAACGCCTGGAGATAGCGGTATAGCCTCTGCTCTCCGAGAGCCATTCCCGTTTTGGCGGCGCCGATGTTGCTGGATTTTTGAATCACCTCAGAAAACGTCATCCACCCCAGCTTGTCATGGTCGTGAATAGTCGTATTCGCAACCACCATCTGGCCGTTTTCACCGAACACCAAGGAATCGGGCGTCATCACTTTTTCTTCAAGCGCCGCGGCCGCGACCATCGCTTTCATGGTCGACCCGGGCTCGTACGTATCTGTCAGGGCACGATTTCGCCACCGATCCGGCGTCAAGGCGGTCACGACATTTGGATCGAATCGTGGACTGACGGCCATCGCGAGAATCGCACCGGATTGCGGCTCCATGGCGATGATGATCCCGGACTTGGCGTGGGTATGAGTGACCGCCTCTTCGAGTTCTTTCTCTGCAATGTATTGAATGACCTCATCGACGGTCAGCGTAAGGGCATGTCCCGGCGTCGGCGCTTGCTCCGCCAACCCCTTGGGAAACACCGTGCGGCCTAACGCATCGCGCTGCAACACGGTGACGCGCTTCTCTCCGTGCAGGTGCGAGTCGTATCGGCGCTCGAGACCCTCAAGCCCTTGCCCATCCATCCCGGAAAATCCCAGGACATGGGCCAGCAACGGGCCCTTGGGATAAAATCGTCGCCCCTCCATCACCACGCCGATGCCGTCCAACGACAACTGCTCCAGCCGACGACCCTGCTCGGGTTCGACCTTTCGCGCCAACCACACGAAGCTCTTGTCTTGGCGAAGCTTTTTCTCAAGCTCGCTGCTTCGAATTTGGAGTACCGGAGAAAGATGACGGGCAACAGTCGATGGACTCTCCAGCGACGTCGGTACGCCGAACACGGAAGGTACCTCCACATTCATCGCGAGCACTTTGCCGTGCCGATCCGACACCGTGCCTCTGGCCCCTTCAAAGGATACGGTCTTTTGATGTTGCCGATCGGCCTTGGCCGTAAGGTCTGCTGCCTGAAGCACTTGGAGCGTGACCAGCCGAAATAAAATAATACTGAACCCGCAAAGGAGCAGGAGCAGCATCACGTAGCGACGACCGCGAGAAGGGCCGACAGTCACTCTCGCTCCCTCCCTGTTGAGTCATGTTTCGCCAGACGAACTTGCTCCACAGGTGGGAGTGATAGGCTCGGAGCCTCTCCCGGTTGATGCACCATCAGCACTTGCCCCTGCTGCGGAGGAATCAGCCCCAATTTCTCTGTCGCCACTTTCGCGATCCGCTCAGGAGCCGTCAGTGCAGAAAACTTCACTTGCAATTGATCGCGCTCTCGCTCCAGCAATACTTTCTGGGTCTTCAACCGTTCGATCTGATAACCCAATCGAACGACATCGACGCGTTCCCACACAAATACGAAAACCAACAGCACGCCGGCCACGATCGTCACCGTCTTCATGAGTGACCCTCCTTGGATACCCGTTGAGCAGTCCGCAATTTGGCACTGCGGGATCGAGGATTCCGGTCTGATTCTTCTCTGCTGGGAATCTGTGGCTTCTTGGTCAGCACCACCAATGCAGGATCGTTCTTGCCGGAGAGCGCTCGTAACGTGTGTTTCACAATCCGATCTTCGAGCGAATGGAAAGAAATCACACAGAGCCGACCGCCGGGAGACAACACGTCTGCCGCGTCGCGCAATGCCGGCTCGAGAGAGTCCAGCTCTTGATTCACTGCAATGCGAATGGCTTGAAAGGTGCGAGTCGCACAGTGAAGACGACCATGCCGATAATTGGCTGGAACAGCTCCCTCGATCACTGAGACCAATTCTCTCGTCGTCGCCAAGGGATGGCGTTCTCGCTCGCGGACAATGGCACGCGCAATTCGTCGAGAAAACCGTTCTTCGCCGAACTGAAAAATCGCGTCGGCCAGCTGCTCTTCCGGCCATCCATTGACAAGGTCAGCTGCGGTCTCACTCGTCGATTGATCCATACGCATGTCCAACGGACCATCCACTTGAAAGCTAAAGCCACGAGCAGGCTCTTCCAGCTGCGGGGATGAGACCCCAAGATCAAACAGGACTCCATCGACCTGGCCAATACCACTGACGGTAAGATGCTGTTTCAGATCCATAAAATGTCCATGGAGTAGGAGCACGCGGTCGCCGAATCGTGTGAGCCTTTTTTGACTGGCTGCAATGGCCGCCGCATCGCGATCAAGCCCGATGAGTCTGCTGTCAGGGCCACTCGCCGCAAGAATTTTCTCAGCATGCCCACTGTACCCCACCGTACAGTCAAGATAGGTTCGACTATCCTCTCGAACGAGCCAAAACAGCACTTCTTCTGACATGACAGAAATATGTTGAGAAACCTCCATAGGTTGCTATTAACCAAGTTCACCCACTTTCTCCCACTCAGGCGCGCAGTATACACCCACTCAAAGACTTGTCAATAGAAAATTCATGGACTTATGCAGTGCGACAACATCTGCTTTTCATTGAAATTTGAGGGGTAGAAGAAGCGGATACGGGATACGGTACCCTGCGGGGAGACTACTACGGCATATGGTGGAATATTGTCCCAAGCGCACATGCCCAGGCTGCCAAGCGCGTGAATCTCACTCCACGGTATATGACGGCTAAACTACATCACCTCTTTCCGAGTTAACTGATTGACCAACATGTTAAACCCACCGGAGTTGGTGAGTTTAATTGACAAGGGTTCGAGTCAGGGCGACAATGATTTTATGCGATCGCTCACGACAACCAAGACCCTCTGCCTGGCCGTCTTCATAGGGGGAGTCGCCTTCACGCTCTGTGGCATCACCGCCGCCACGGCTTCAGCGGCATCACCGCTCTATTGGTGTCCCGATCAAAAATCTGATCGGCAATATTCAGCGGATCAAGGACCTGGGTGCGTGCCGCTCGTTGAGAAGGAAGAAACCTTGGCAACAGAGCAGGGAGGTGAAACACCTACTGGTGATAAACCAGCACGCGATTTCAAGATCGAGAATCTACAGGGTGATGTATCGACATTTTTAAACAAGTATCGCGACTTCCTCAATTGCTGCAAGACTGATCTGACGGAACTTCAGCAGGTTGAAGAATTGGGAAATGAGGTCGGAGATTTACTTACGTCCACCCAGGCTAATATATCGAATCATTCGATGGCTTCGCGCGGCATCATGCTCCGCGAAATGATCCCGACTGTCTCCAAGGCCCGCGCTGATCTCAAGAAATTGCGTGCCACGCTTGAGCGCATCAGCACCTCGACGGGCACCCGAGATTCAGGAGACTTTGAGGCCTCAGGTCGGGAAACTCATGCGATTCGCGAAATGGAAGAATCGATTGAGAAAGACATCCGTGCGCCGAAGCTGTCGACAGGGCCAAAAACGGGCGCCAGCATCGGCACTGCACCATCTGCAGGACCGAGTATCGGAAAAACCCCGAAGACCGGCAACACGATCGGCGCGGAAGGCGTTACCGGCCAAGGTATCGGGGCGTCATCGAAACACAGCCACGACATCGGCGGCTCAGGCCCAGCAGGGTTTGGGATCGGCGCGACAGGCCGTGCGGGTCCTTCAATCGGCGAGTCCACCTTCAACAACGAATCGTCTTCGGGAGTCGGCTCATCGCTGCAACGTTCCACGGTGGGGTCCAGCCTATCGGATTCGACGGTAGGATCGAGCTTCGGCGGCTCAAGCGTGGGCTCAAGCCTCGGAAATTCTGGTGTTGGCTCGTCGTTCGGATCGTCTTCAGTCGGTTCGACCATTCAAGAACGCGGCACCGCCCCGCAGCAGTAATCTCCCTCACTGGCTTGAAAGCGCAGTCGGCACCACTTCCCAGGTCTCTCCTCGATTTTTGCTCCTATACAAGCCACTCCCGTTTGTGCCTGCATAGAACACGGCCGGATCGGTCGGACTCTGCGCGAGTGATCGGATATTGAGCGTCGCAAGACCCGTGTTCAGCGTGCCCCACGTTGCCCCACCATCTTCGCTCCGATGGACACCTTCCCGACCGCCCAGGTAAATGACACCCTTCCTCGTGCGATCCAAGATCATCGAAAACAACATCTGATCTTGTAGCGACTGCCCAATCCGCACCCAGACCGTCCCGCCATCCGTCGTCTTATAGAGCCCCGCCAGCGTGGAGGCGTACACCGTATCCGGCTCAAACGGATCTACCAGCACCGATGTCACACTGAGCGCCCGCGACGACTTGATAATGTCAGGCGACACGAGGCCGTTGTTCACCTTCTCCCAATAACCGGCCTCGTTGATCGTTTTGTACACTCCACCACTCGTGCCTGCGTATATGATCGCCGGTCTCGTCGGATCCATACCCAGCGTGACCACCATCAGCACTTCCTTCATCCCATCCATTTTCTTCACCCAATGCTCGCCGCCGTCTTTCGTCTCGGACACACCCATCGTCGTGGCAAGAAAGATGTGATTGCTGTCTGTTGGATCGAACACGAATTGATTCACCACCGACGAAATCGTGGCATCGTCTAATCCCGAACGCATCGAGGTCCAATGCTGCCCGCCATCGTGACTCTTAAACACAGCATCACCCTTCGTACCCGCATACACCGTGGCCGGGTAGGCCGGATCGATCGCCATCGAAATCACGCGCGAATGGCTCATCCCATGTGACAGATTCGTCCAGGTTTGGCCCCCATCGCGCGTCTTGTAGATGTAGTCGTTCGTCGCGACATAGATGATGTCAGGATTCTTCGGATTGAGTTGAATGACGACGATGGCATCGCCGCGATTGCAGCCGACGAGGGAGCCGGCCAGGAGAAGAGCTAGGATAAGAATTCTAGCCATGCACAAGTTAAAACCCTACAGGATGCTCAAACAGGTCAACCAACAAGGCCGCAGGAGAGAAATAACCGGAGGCGTACCCGCTGGGGTACGTTGAGGATTATTTCGATTCGAGAACGCAGTTGGGTGCCTGTTTCAGCATCCTGGGTCAGCGGTAGTTGGTGAACTGTAGATCAATCCCAAAATCTTTGCCCCTGAGAAACGCCATGGCCGCTTGGAGGTCATCCTTGCTCTTGCTCAGCACCCGCACTTGCTCGCCTTGAATCTGCGCCTGCACTTTCAATTTTGACTCTTTGATGGCCTTCGTCACCTCTTTCGCCTTGTCCGCCGCGATACCGCTTTGAATCTTCGCCACCTGGCGCACCGTCCCACTCAGCGCCGGCTCCACAGTTCCATAGGTGAACGCCTTCAACGAGACCCCGCGCTTCACGCACTTGGTCTTGATAATATCGTTCACCGCATTGAGCTTATACTCATCGTCGGAGACCACAACCAGCTCTTTCTCCTTTTCCTTCAGCGTAATCTCCGTCTTCGAGTCCTTGAAGTCGAAGCGCTGCTTGATCTCCTTCGTCGCCTGATCGACGACATTCCTCATCTCTTGCATATCCACTTCCGAGACCACATCAAACGAAAACTGCTCAGCCACGATCCCCTCCTCTCCGTTCCGGGTTAGCAGCACCCCCCGCCTGGCAACTGCAATCGCTTCTCCTCATCATGACGAATCGTCGTCCGCAAACTTCCCGGCGATCCACCACCGGCCATCACCACTACTTCGCTGCTGGTGAACGGACGCTTCAAGACGACATAGCCATACCACTGCACCATACTATCGCCCAAGACGATCACCGCGAGCAAGGCCACAATAGCCACCAGCCCCGCATCCAGGTACAGCGCAAAGGCCTGTCCGCCATCTGCAATAGAGGAAGCCTTCGCCACAAATAGGCCGAACATCTCATAGGACCCAAGCAACGTGATCGTGCCGACGAACAACATCGGCAACGCAGTGATCCACAGATATTGTGCCTTCCGCATCTTGATGAGGACCGTCGTGCCGATACAGAGCGCCACGGTGCCGAGCAACTGATTCGCTGCGCCGAACATCGGCCAGAGCGTCGAGATGCTGCCGGTGCCGATCAGATAGCCCCAGGCTCCCACGATCAGTCCGCTACTCAACGCCACCCCGGGCCACCAATTCATCCGCCGCAATGGAGGATAGAAACGTCCGCCCATTTCCTGGATGAGATAGCGGCCCACGCGGGTGCCTGTATCGATCGTCGTCAAAATAAACAATGCCTCGAACACCAACGCAAACTGATACCAATAGGCCATCAACCCGGCCATACCGGGGAGCGCAGAAAAAATGGCCGCCATGCCGACCGCGAGCGACACGGCTCCACCGGGCCGGCCCGCCACATCCACCTCGACGAGTCGCGAGAGCTCCTGAATCCGCGAGACAGGAAAACCCATCGCAGCCAACGCATCGGGCGAGAGCATTGTGTTGATCGCCAGATAGTCGCCGGGGATCAACACCGAAGCCGCAATCAAGGCCATCACACCGACAAAACTCTCCAATAACATCGCCCCATAGCCAACCGTAGCCTGGGACTCCTGCTCAATCATCTTCGGCGTGGTCCCTGAAGAGACCAGCGAATGAAAGCCGGATATGGCTCCGCAGGCAATGGTGATAAAGAGAAAAGGGAACAGCGTGCCGGGAATAATCGGCCCACCTCCGCTCGCAAATATCGTGACGCGCGGCATCTCGATCGTAGGCGCCATGAGAATCACCCCCACCCCCAGCAACGCCACCACCCCGAGCTTCATAAAGGTAGAGAGATACCCGCGCGGCACCAGCAACATCCAACCAGGCAAGACAGACGCAAGAAACCCGTAGCCCGCCAGTCCCCAGACCAACGTTGTGCGCTCGAGCTCGAACCACCCAGCCACCGAAGACTGCGCCACCACCCGCCCGAAGATGACAGCCCCGACCAACAGCACCACGCCAAGCAAGGAGACTTCCGCTACCTGGCCAGGCCGGAACTTCTGAAGATAGAAGCCCATGATGAAACCGATAGGAATCGTCATCGCAATCGTGAACGTGCCCCAGGCATTGCGATACAGCGCATTCACAACGGCAAAGCCCAGCCCGGCAAGCGCCACAATCACAATGAACAATACCGCCACCGCCGTCGCCGTGCCGGTGACAAGGCCCAGCTCATCCCGCGCAATTTCAGGAAGAGAGCGGCCATTCCGCCGCATCGACGCAACGAGAATGATGAAGTCCTGCACCGCCCCCGCCAACACCGCACCAATGACAAGCCAGAGAAAGCCCGGCAAGAATCCGTACTGCGCCGCCAAAACCGGCCCAAGCAACGGACCCGCCCCAGCAATCGCCGCGAAGTGATGACCGAACAACACATATTTATTGGTGGGGTGAAAATTGACGCCGTCGTTTAACCGCATCGCCGGCGTCACACGCTGATCGTTCAATTCAACAACGCGTCGCGAAATCCAGCGGCCATAGAAACGAAACGCAAGCACATAAATACAAGCCGCCGCTACGACGAGCCAAAGACCGTTCACCTTTTCCTGTGGATTAACGAAACCGACAACAAAGGCAAGCGCAACAGCACCAAGAACGGCAAGAAATCCCCAAAGCACCAGCTTTAACGCCAACATGCGCGGCATCCTAGCATAGGAAAGAGGCTGGAGCGACCCAGGTTGCCCTTCGTGCTCGCAGAACGCGCGCCCCTGAAGGCCTTTGTTCGACGCGCGCAGTCAAGGGCATGTCGGGTCACCCCGCTGAGAGAAGCGTATAAGCAAACTCGGAAGGAGCATTAGTATTCATATCTCGTTGAACGTGCGCAGTGAGAAATCAACCGGGTCGCCCCTGACCTTCCCCCCGAAAACTAGACCATTGGCTAGGAAGTCCGACTGTGCTGTGATGGGCCGAAAGGAGGAGGCCCATGACCAGAAAACGCCATACCGAGGAGCAGATCATCGCCGTGTTGAAGGATGCCCAGGCCGGCGTGAGCGTCCAGGATCTCTGCCGGAAGCACGGCATCTCAGATGCCACCTTCTATAAGTGGCGAACGAAATACGCCGGGCTGGAAGTCAGCGACGTGAAGAAACTGCGCCAACTGGAAGACGAAAACCGGCGGTTAAAGCAGATGGTGGCGGAGCAAGCGCTGGACATCCAGGCGCTGAAGGTGCTCACCGCAAAAAACTGGTAAGGCCCAAAGCCAAACGAACCGCCGCCAGGTTGCTGGTGGCACGCTTGGGGCTGAGTCAACGGCGCGTGTGTCGGTTAGTGGCACTGGATCGCAACACACTGCGGTACCAGAGTCGCCGATCAGACGACCAGGGGCTCCGGGCGCGGATGCGAGAGATTGCCGAGACCAAGCGCCGCTACGGCTGTCCGCGGATCTACGTGCGGCTGCGCCGGGAAGGGTGGCGGGTGAATCACAAGAAGGTCGAGCGGATCTATCGGGAGGAAGGGCCCTCATTGCGTCGCCGGGCACGGAAGAAGTCCGTGGCCCTCCCGCGCGTCGCCATCCCGATGCCCACTGGGCCGGGACTCTGTTATGCAATGGACTTTGTGCATGATCGGCTGGCCAATGGGCGACGGTTCAAGTGCTTGACGATGACCGATCCCTGCTCGAAAGAGGTGCCGGTGATTGAAGTGGATGTATCTATTGGAGGCGAGCGAGTGTGCCGCATTCTGGATCGACTCTTTGTCGGACGACCGTTACCAGAGACCGTGATCCTGGACAACGGACCGGAATTCGCGGGGACCGCCTTGGATGCGTGGGCCGGTCAGCACGGGGTACAACTGCACTTCATTCAGCCGGGGAAACCGGTTCAGAATGCGTTTATTGAAAAGCTTCAATGGCAAGTTTCGAGATGAGTGCTTGAACGAGCACTGGTTTCTGACATTACAAGAAGCCCAGGTCGTGATTGAGGCTTGGCGGCGCGAGTACAATGAGGAGCGGACGCACAGCACCATCGGGGATATGACGCCCATGGAGTTCATTCACAACCATCACAACCGGACCCAGGCTGCACAGGAGCCAACTTCGCTGGCCGTGGTGTAACAAACGGGGGAAGGTCAGTGGCCAAGGCTGCCCTTGACCGCCCGCATCGAGCAATCCTCATCCTTCTAATTGATCCTTCCAAGCTCTCTCGTTCTATGCTCCCAAAGACAGTCGTGACTGCTGCTGCGGGCATCAGAGCCCTGTTGGTGTCTTACCGTAGCGAAGCGCCGCGGCCCGTTCTTACGGGTGGCGCAGCCTGTTCGACGTTCCGTTCGACGATGAGTCTGAACGGAACTAGTTGCTGCGCCAAGCGGAGCTGCGCGTTATGGCAAGCAACAGGGCTCTGGCTATAGCAGCGGCAGCACGACTGAATTCCCCATCCCTCTAATGGGGAATTCCCCCAGCCCCTGACCGCCGTTACACTCTGCTCCACGATGCAGCAGACCAAAGCCTACCATCGCGGCCTCTACCGCCTGCCAGTCACCTACCCGGCAATGTACTGTGGGATGTCGACGATCGGCGAAGGGACGATCACGAATCTTTCGGCAGTGGGATGCACGATCGAAACCGATCAACCCCTGCGGGAAGACCAGGATGTCGCATTGTGCCTGCTACTCCCCGATCGCCACGAGTCCCTGCCGATAGAACTTGCCCACGTACGGTGGGCAAATGCCAAACGGGCCGGGATCGAATTCGTCCTCGTAAAACTCGCTGCAAATCTCCGACTGTACGGTTTCGTGTTGGATCAGATGGCTCAACGCGCACACACGAGGCAGCCGCACCGCGCGACCTTCTAGCAGACTGCGGAACAACCATTTCGGCACAGCGGAATTTCAATCGCGGGCATGTTTGTAGGAGGAGAACTTCTCGGCAGGATGCTCAGTCCCGTTCTTCTCGATCATCGGCAGATACCGCAACTAAATTCCGATCCAGGCCCGCTCTCGGAATGGCCGGAGCAACGGGTGGAAGAAAAAAGCTGTCAGGCACTATTCCTGAATCTTGTGCCCGAGCTTCCTTCGCAGGACCCTTCTTGCCCAAGATCGTAAGGCACAGCAGCCCGATCCCAATCCATACCAGCTCGCGGAACCGCCGGACTAATGCGAAGGTGATGCCAGTGACATCGGAATAGCCAAAAGCTTCGAGGAGGAGCAAATTCCCGCCGTCTTGAGTTCCAAGGCTGCCGGGGATGAAGAAGGTACTGCTTTTGATAAAAACGGAGAGGGCGGCGATAGAGATGGCCGAAAGGGCTACGGCAGGGCCGCCGAGAACATGGAGAATGACGTAGACTTCCAATGCTTCGGCCAACCAACCCAGAAAGAACAGCCCGGTGGAGGCATAAAATGCCGGACGTTTGTGGCGGTAAAATCCCAAGATGGCTCGATCCAGAGAGCGTAGTTTCTCCTCGCGCGCTTCGAGATATTTAATCTTTACCCCGATTTTCCGCAGAGATTCCAATAGCCAGGTACAGAGCCCTTGCCGCTGCACGAATATAAACGAGGCAGTCCCGAAAGCCAGCAGACCCACGCTGAAGAGTGCAGCAGCCACGGTCTGACCGGATGAGTCATTCCCGCCCAGGAGCCACACGCCCAGCGAGATGCCGAGCAGAATAAACACCACTTCGGCAATCGTCATCGTCGTTTTGGCAATAATGACGGAGGTGAACGCTTCCTCCATCGGCACATGATGCTTCCTGAGCAAAGAGGCTTTGAGCGGCTCGCCGCCGACGTAGCCGGCCGGCGTGGTCGTGTTCACCACTTCACCAGCGGTCCGGATCATGAACACACGCCAAAACGGAATATCCTTTCCCGACGGGCCAAGCGTGACTTTCCATCCATACGCTTCGACCGCGTACATGATGAAGGAGGGAATCAGCATAATGAGGAGCGCGAACGGCCCGAGTTGCGCCGCCGCGTCGTAGATGTTCCCCGGACCAACATGCCACACGATGGCGCCGAAGGTGAGGAGACCGGCAAGGAGTAAGATAAGTCTTAGCATGCGATGCCAGAAACTCGTTTCAGAAATTCGGTTAACAATTCTGCTACGTTCATGTTTATCATTTCAGCGTTACGTAACAGTGAACTGTGTGCCTCAGTTCAAATATGGAATACTTGAGAGCCACTGTGGGTGAAAGGCCACACACGTCATAGGAAATGTACCCTTTATAGTGATTCTCGCAAGCTCGTTAGGGGAAATAATACGGTGTCAGAAACCATTGCCTGGCTCGCGAGTGTGGCCTTCCGGAGTTGCCAATGACCGCCCACCGGTGAGAGCCAAGCAGAGCAAACCCAACCCAATCCAGGCCAACTCCCGAAACCGACGGAGAATGGCGAAGGTGATACCGGTCACGTCGGAGTATCCAAAAACAGTTAACAATAGCACATTCCCTCCGTCTTGGGTACCAAGGCTTCCGGGGATGAAGAAGGTACCGCCTTTGATAAAAACTGAGAGAGCACTAATGGAGATGGCGGAAAGGGCCATGGCGGGCCCCCCCAGGTACGAGATGATGACGTAGACTTCTAACGCTTCCGCCATCCAAGCGAGAAAGAACAGCCCAGTAGAGGAGTACACGGCCGAACGGTGATGGCGGTAGAAATCTAAAATTGTGCGATCTAAGGACCGCAATTGTTCTTCGTGCGCTTCGAGATAGGCGATCTTCACCCCGATCTTCCGCGAAAAATCCAATAACCACGTAAAGAGTCCACGCCGCTGCACGAGCACAAACGCGGCAGTTCCCACTATCAGCAGGGAGACACTAAGCAAGGCCGCTGCAACGGTCTGCCCGGATGAGTCGCCCGCGCCGACCGCCCAGAAGGCAAGCGCGATTCCAAGGAGGATGAAAATCACCTCGGCTATCGTCTTCGTCGTTTTCGCGATGACGACCGAGGCGAATCCCTCCACCATCGGCACATGATGCTTGCTCAGCAGATAGGCCTTGAGCGGCTCGCCTCCGAGGTAACCGGCCGGCGTCGTATTGTTCACCACTTCACCGGCGGTCTTGATCGCGAGTACACGCCAGAATGGAACATCCTTCGCCGACGGGCCAAGCGTCACCTTCCATCCATACCCTTCGACGACATACATGATGACGGAAGGTATCAGCATGACGAGGAGTGCGACTGGTCCGAGTTGCACTGCCATGTCGTAGATACGCCCGGGACCGATGTGCCAGACGATGAGAGCGAGGGTGAGGAGACCGACAACGAGTAGGAAAAGTTTTAGCACGCTAGGCTAGGAATCCACGAGCAGAGCTTTAATGGCCTACAAGTCCTGAACAAGAGGATAACACGCTGCAGGATGCTCAAAAAGGCCGTCCAGCAAGGCCGCAGCAAGCGAAGAGGCGATGCGTACTCTGTTCGGTACGGAGAGCCTCTGAGCGAAGCGAGAACGATGCTGGCGGACTTTTTCAGCATCCTGCTAAGCACGGGTCCTGGCGGATGGTCTGATGACCCACAACATCAGGAGCGAGAACACCACGGATCCGATCGCGGCCAGAGCGAGAAACCATTCGAGCTTGCCGATCACGGCGAAAATCAACACGATGACGGAAAAATCCCGGCTCGCGACGTTCTTGAGCATGAAGTCAGACCAGGCAGCCTGCACCGGTGTCTTCCATCCACTCGATGACTTGATCTTTTGCGCGCGGGTGACAAGCCATAACGAGAGCCCATTTCCAAGAACCGCGGCCGCGCCCAGGGCAAGAGGAATCCACGCACCGTCGCTCCCGGCCATGGACAGGTAGGAGCCCGCGGCAATGCCGGCAAAGATCGCCATGTGCACCACATTATCCATGGCGATATCGAGCCAGGCCCCGAACGGCGATTCGGTGAACGTGAGCCTGGCGACTTCACCGTCGCAGCAATCGATGATCGCCGCTAGTTGGAACAACAGCGCGGCAATGATGCCGGCGCTGTAGGTTCCGACGCCAAAGCAGATGGCTGCGGCCAATCCCACCAAGGTCGCAATAATCGTAATGACATTCGGCGAAAGGCCTGCGGCGAGAAAGATACGCGTGAACCATCGGGAGATCTTCCGATTGAAGAACCGGTCGACGAAGCCCTCGAACTCGCCCTTGAGGGATTTGAAGAGCTTCTTCTCAGCGGCCTTTACATCGTCGGCATCACGCACGTCCTGATACCAGTGGGACCGGTTTGTCTCGGTAGACAGCACCCGCACATGCCCGTCCACTGCGGCCCGTTCGAGCCATCGACGAATCGGCATCGTACCGGTTTCCGCATCGAGTTGACCGGCAGCGCTCATAAAACCGGCGGGAAGCACCACCAAGTCTGTCGCCACCAGCGCCGTGGCATCCTGCTTCGTTGTGATCGAGAGGAGTCGTCCCGCCTGCACCTTCATGCGCAAGCTCGACCGACGTCGCTGCCGATCTCGCTCGCTATCGGCCCGTGCCACGACGATCGCCTGACCCTCCTGCACCTCATGGCGCAGGCTTTCGATCAAGGGGCCCGCAAATACCCCCTGCACGCCGGACAGAAGACAGAAACCGCGAACTTCAGCAGCCAGCGCGTCCCACGTGCGTGGATCATCCAGAGGAAATTCACGAATCGGCAACCAGCGCACGGGGATCGTCACGCGTGACCCTTTCCCCAGCGCCTGTTTGAGCTGATCCTCTTCCGGCCCGACCAACACCATGAGCTGTCGAATACCGGCGCGCTGCAGCGTCAACACCGTCCGCTGAAACAGGCCGATGCCCACCACGCTGGTCAGCGGACCCACCTCATCGGGATACAATCCTGGCGCCTCGCCGAACAAACTCACCGACGGAAGGAGAATCGCCGTGTTCAATCCCTGGAGGCCTGCCTGTTTCTGAACTATGCTTTCGCTCATGATCGGCCGATCCTTGTAACCGGGGGAGAGACTATCCCCATCACCCCACCATTCTAGCAGCCGGCAACCCGTTTATCTCATCATCCCTCGTTCTTCGCGCTCACAGTTTCGGCAAGACATCCCGTTCCGCCTTGGTCACATCTTCCATAAAATCGATTTCAGTCCAGGGGAGTCCGCCGATCTTCTCATGCCCCACTTTGACGTCTCGAAAAAAGCCCACGAGCGCATCCTCGTATTCCATTTGCCAGGCCTCGCGATCCACACAGGTCTTAAGCGACGCCACCACGTGCGGCGCATCGGCATGCCGAACCTTGAGAAACCCCACGCCTTCTCCGGCATAGTCGTAATGCAACGGCATCGTTTTTGTCAGCGCAATGACGCGCCCGCCTTCGACCACGACCATGCACTCTTCCCCGGTCTGCTTGACGGTGTCGTCCATGAGCAGCGCATTCTCATAGGGAGACTGTACCAAACGGCGCAAGATCTCTTGATGGAAGAGCACGTCCGCATCCATCACGATCGCGTCGTCATCCAATGCCGTGCGCGCGATCCAGAGCGAGGAAATGCTGCCGCGATGGAACTGCTCATTCACAAGAAAATTCACGTGCACGTCACATGAGTTCGCCGCCACAGCCGCGCGAATCATCTCCTGCTTGTATCCCACAACCATATCGACGCTGTGAATGCCGACGCGCCGAAGGGACGTGAGGTAGCGATGCAACAGGGTCTGCCCGCCGATCTCGATGAGGCACTTCGGGCGATGTTGTGTGACCTCCCATAAGCGCTTCCCGACCCCGGCTGCAAGGATAATGGCTTTCATGCTGCGCCGCAAATCCGTTCAAATGCGTCGAGAAATCCGACCAACTGCGCCTCGGTGAGTGCGCCCATGTTCGCCACGCGGAAAATTTGGCTCTGGAGTTGGCCTTGGCCCGCATAGATCACGTAGCCCTCTTCTTTCAACCGATCGTGTAATGTCTGATAGGTCATGCCCTCGGGAAGAAAATACGCGGTGATCGTGTTGGACTGTTTGTCCGGAGTCAGGAGCGGCTTAACGCCGAGTTTCGCCATGCGGTCTCGGATGAGGGTCGCGACTTTCTTGTATCGCTGAATCCGCTTGGCGACTCCTTCCTCCATGAGTTCGTTCAACGCTTCGTCGAACGCGTAATAGACTTGTACAGCCGGCGTGAACGGAATCGTCCCACGGCCCTGATCGTCCACATATTGAGTGATGTGAAGATAGATCGACCGTCTGGCGTATGTACGCATCCGCTCCAGAAATCCCTTGTTGACGAGCACAAAGGACACGCCTGGGAATCCCTGAATACATTTTCCAGCTGTACCCGCCACCATATAGATGTGAGATCCGGCGATATCCAGAGGCTCCCCCGCCAAGGCGCTGACCGCGTCGAGAATGAACACTCGGTTCTGGCTGTCGACAACGTCCGCGATCTCCTTCACCGGATTGATGAGCCCGGTGGTCGTTTCATGGTGAACCATCGCGACAGCATGCGCTTCCGGATGCTGCCGGAGTGCGAGCCGCAACCGTTCAGGATCCGGCCTGGTCGTCCAATCGTACTTGAGCTCGGACACGCCCAGGCGATAGAGGCCGATCATCTGGGAAATGCGCTCGCCGTACACGCCGTTGTTGAGCACGAGCATCCGTTTGCCGTGCGGCAGCGACGACATGACAGCGGACTCCACCGCCGCAGTTCCCGACCCGGTCAACACCACAGCGGCATACTCCGCCTCAGCCCCCGGCGCAAAGAGCTTCAGCAGCTTCGCCTGAATTCCGTGCAAGAGTTCGGTAAATTCCGACTCCCGATGGCAGACATCCGGCCGCAACAGTGCCTGCCGCACCCGCTCCGAGACATTCACCGGTCCTGGATTCAAAAGAATCATAGCTTTTCCCAACATTCGGCAGTCAGCTTTCAGCAGTCAGTCCTTTCGGACACTGACCGCTGACAACTGAAGGCTGATCGCTATTGTATTGCCTGCATGAACCGTTTTGTAATATCCGGCGGGTCAAGCATCACGCGCCCGACATCTTCCACCATCTCATTAACCTTCACCAGCAACATGCTCGGCCCGTCTTTCTTCAGCATGTCTTTGAACTCATAGACGAGGTCTTCGTGTTCCCGCACCCGTTCGACGTTCACATACCCGGCCGCCTTGGCAACCTTCTCAAGTGGTACCACATTGGAAATCGTCGGCTGATTGCCGGTCGTGCCGTACACTTCGTTGTCGAACACCACATGAATGAAGTTCTTGGGCTTCAATGCCCCCACTGTCGCGAGTGTCCCCATACCCATCAGGACATTCCCATCGCCATCGAAAACGATCACCTGCTTCTTCGGCTTCGACAGCGCCACGCCCAGTGCGATAGCCGCCGCCGATCCCATCGATCCGATCATATAGAAATGTGTCGGCCGGTCGGCAATCTTTTGCGCCTCACGAGAGGGGAATCCATTGCAAATAACAACGGGCTGGTCGGTGAGCAATTCCAACAACGCGGCCATCGCCATAGCCCGGCTTTGCATTGTGCCTTCTTCCGGCCTCATGGATGCAACCCCTTCACGACGCCCTTTGTAATATTAAGGGCCAAGGGAATCCGTTTTTTCATAAAGGTCTCGGCCACCCACTTCAGATCCTCGATGGCCGTCTTTTCCGTCAGCGTTCGATGGGGGATCTTCATCGTATCGAGAAACTGCGGCATGACCCCGCCCATCACGAGATGCTCCGGCGCATCTTTACCACCCTGACCACGCCAGGAAACAATCAGGATGCAGGGCTGCTGATAGATATAGTTGAGGGAGATGAGGGTATTGAGCGATGTCCCAAGCCCGGAATTCTGCATCAAGACGGCGGGAATTTTTCCTGCCATATAGGCCCCGGCAGCCATAGCGACCGCTTCATCTTCCCGAACGGCCTGAGTGTAGAGGCGCCGCTCCATCAACTCCGCGATAATACCGCCCAGGATCGAATCCGGGACGCCTGTAAAGAAGTCCACCCCGATATCCTGCAAGGCCTGAACGAACGCGTCGCTTTCTATCATCCTGTCGAGTCCTCATCGCTACGCACATGGAAAAACCGGCGCATTATAAGCTATGCCTCTGAACATTCTCAACAAAACTACGGGAGTTGCGCCATGCAATCGACCATGGTAGCGTTCTACCATGATCGGGAGACAGAAAAATCACACGGGCCTATGCCTTGCCTTGCTGGGGCTGCTCGTTCTGAGCAGCCCCTTTCTTGCCCATGCGGTACCGATGTTGAACGACCCGAACGGTTTTCAGACTATGGTCTGGGGTATTACCCTGACTACGCGGCCGGACTTGGAAATCACCAGGGCAGGTCCGCATGTGAACGAATACCAATTGAAAGGCAGCCCGCCATCGTATGGCGGAGTTCCGGTCGAACGTCTCCGCCTACTGTCGGTCGATGAGCAATTCGCCCGCGTGACCATCCACTATCAGGGTGACGATCGGCACAAACAGATCCTCGCCTATCTGGAACAACAGTTCGGTTCTCTTGAGCGCGTCCCAGGACAAATGATGCGGGGTCTCAATCAGCAATATACGTGGCGTGGAGGCGATACTGAAATCACCGTGACCTACCATGCGAATACGGAGCGAGGATTCGTATTTATCGACAGCCGCACCTTGGCGCCTCGATTCAACGACCATATCACCGACTCAGCGGAATAACATGCCTCGCCGACCCCACATAGACGCCTGGGCCTATCGCACTCCCCTCATCCGACTATTCTTCTCTTTCATCCTTCTGCAGGGCGTCCCGGCATTCGCCGTGCCGATGCAGAACGACCCAAACGGATTCGAGGGAATCCCCTGGGGCGCTACATTTTCGGAAACCGACACCTTCATGAAAGTCGAAGACGCCGGCCGATCTCAAACCTATGAATTGAAGAACGGACCCCCCGTATTTGGCACAGTCAAGGTCGACTCTATGCGATTCGTGACCTCCGAAGGCAAGTTCGCTCGTGTCACTGTCCGTTACCAAGGCAAGGCAACCCACGACCAGATTCTCGACTACCTCCAATCCCTCTACGGCCCACTCGATCGCACACCAGGACAGATCGCCGGCGGTCCCATCAAATTCTTTAGCTGGACCGGGTTCGACACCGATGTGAACCTCCGGTACGAGACCAGCACCGATCGCGGCATCATCTTTTTCGAGAGCCAGGAGCTCCGTCGAAAAATGACCGACAGCAATTCCGCCACCGTGTTTTGACCGTCGTCACTCCCCCTCCTAAACTTCCGAATCTTTTGGCAGGATGCTCAAAATGGCCGTCCAGCAAGGCCGCAGTGAGCGAAGATGCGAGGCGTACGCTTCGGTACGTTGAGCCTCTGAGCGATGCGAGAACGCAGCTGGCGGACTTTTTCAGGATCCTGCCTGGAAACCCGCGCCAATTGTGCCAGGACACCCAATCCCCCCCTCTTCTGGTGGGGCCTTTATCCCCTCTCTTTAGGGATTGTTCAAATGCTTGAATGCGGTATTCTGAGACCGTCGCCGGAGGACAGAGGAACCTCGGCGGAGCCACTGTGGAGGTACTGATGAAGCTGGACAACCCCATTCTCAAGGTCAATACCCAGAAGACTCATTCGCTCCTGGATCGGCGCTATGCCGAACGAGTTCCTATTCGATATCACATCACCTACTCCGGAGAAGAAGGCGCGCGAATCGTCACAGGAGAGGGAGCGTTGAAAGACCTCTCCAAAACCGGCTGCAAGATTTTGGGCGAGCCCACAATCTCGCTGGGTAGCCGCCTCACTCTGCTCCTAGACCTTAAGGATGGGCAAGCCCCCTTGCGCCTTACCGACGTGCTCGTCACCTGGATCGCCAGAGACTCGTTTGCCGTCAAATTCCCCAAGCTATCGCCGGAAGAACGGAAGCGGTTACAAGACGTGATCTTCAAGAATATCAGTCTGTCGTCCTTGGACGATCGACGAACGGCATTCCGCATTATTTAAGTATCGGGTCCACTCCCACGGAGGGAATCATGGGTCCTCATCCCGACGCTCCCGTCACCCCAGTAGCCTACCCCCCCGGGCAATCCGATCGTCGACACAGCAATCGCACCCCGGCACTCTTGTCTTTGCTCTATTCCGGCATGGGTACCGGTCAGATGCTGATCGGTGACGGCATGGTGACCAATCTCTCACCAGGCGGGATCGGCATTCGCGGGAATCGATCGGTCACATCCGGCATGGAAGTGGCCCTTTTTATCGACCTTCCTGGACTGAAGGAACCACTGTGCGTTGCCCAAAGCCGGGTCTCCTGGGTTGCAGGACATCGATTTGGAGTGGAGTTGGGGTCCCTGAAGTTGGAGGAGAAGAAGCATCTGCATTTCTTCTTGTGGGATCACGTCACCCCCACAGACTGTGAAAGCGGCATCTGAGACCGTGTAGCAGGAACAAGGAGGTGCTCTCATGAAACGAGAACAGGTCGCATCTGGAAACGGGCTTCAATCTGTGGCGGAAGCGGTCAATCGAAGACAAGTTCCCCGGCCCTCGGTAGAGTTCGGGTTGATGTACTCAGCACAAGACTCTTCCGGCGAGCTTCTCATGGGCGATGGTATGGTCACGGATCTCTCGTCTACGGGATTGGGCATTCGTGGCAACGCCTGCGTCACGCCGGGGACAGAACTCACGATTTTTCTCTACCTCCCCGACGGGCAAGACCCACTGTTCGTCATGGAAGCGAAGGTGGCTTGGGCATCAGGACATCGGTTCGGAGTCAAGATCCTCAAGATGAACCTGCGGGAACGAAACCGACTCTGTTACTTCTTACGGTCGAATCTCGCGCATTCCAATTAGACCGATCGCCGGCTCATAGAAAATTCTATCGCCGCGCGGCAAGGGACAGGCACATAAGTGAAGACCCACCCCCCAGTTCAGGCCGCTGACCGCAGGACGGCTCAGCGAGTCCCTGTTCAGATCATGGTTCGACTTTCAGCAGCAGATAGCTTTCAACATGTCGGTCACGGGGTGGCCCTTGACCTGTCCGAGAGCGGGTGCAAACTCTGCAGCGCACAGCTGTTGCCCGTAGGAAGCTTCTGGGATCTTTACCTGACAATCCCTGAGACACCCCGTCCGATTCTCATCTCGGAAGTTCGAGTGATCTGGGCCGTAGAAGACGAATACGGAATCGAATTTCTTCTCGTCAAGGCACGTGAACGTACTCGGTTACGTCATTTCATCTGGAAGCACATGGACCGCTCCACACTCAGCGTAGGGCCTCCTTTGTTTACGCTTGTTGACCATTCGCGCCCGCGGCGACCACTCAAATCCCTGCCCTAACCTGCACTATTCATGACGTTTCTACTGCGCGCGCGGATACGCGCCTGCGACGAGTTCTGAAACCCCTTAGAACCCGTATTACTCGTACGGGCTATCAGTTCCGATCCAACGCTTGTCCTCTAGAAGCGCTGCGTGCTAGGATTTAGGTGAGTGAGCACTTACTTACCATGAAGAAACGAACGACACACACCACGAACGCGCAGCGGACTTCTGCGCGCGAGCGTCAAGCCAGCCTCATCGTGGCCGCCGCTTCGCTCTTCGCGGCGAAAGGCTTCAACGGCACCACCACAAAGGAAATTGCCAAGGCGGCGGGTGTGAGCGAAGCCTTGGTCTTCAAATACTTTCCGACAAAACGGACGCTCTACGCGGCAATCCTGGCAGAAAAAGTGACCGTCAACGAACTGCTTGAAGCGGTGGAGGCGGCGGCCAAGGATCACGACGACCACCGTGTATTTACGATGATCGCGGGCTATCGCATTCGCCCCGGCGTCGATTCGACGCTCTTACGACTCCTCTTGTTCAGCGCGCTCGAAGGGCATGAACTATCCGAGATGTTCTTCGGCAAGCACCACAAAGTGTTCTACGATCACCTCGCCGCGTACATTCGCACAAGGATTGCCGACGGCGCATTTCGTCCGGTCGATCCCCTTCTGGCAGCCCGCGCATTCATCGGCATGGTCGTCCATCACCGTCTGCTCCATGAGATCTTCGGAGTTCCGATGCATCAATCCCATGAGGATACGGTGGCGACCTACGTCGATCTCTTCCTCACCGGATTGATCAAGCCGCCGGGGAGGCGTTCGCGATGAATCCCCTGAAACAACATCCGATTGTCACGCTCGGGGTAATCATTTTCTTTGCAATCTCAGCGCTCGTCGTATTTCGCCTCAGCAGCGGCGCGAAGACCGATATTCGCAAAGCCCGCGTCATCACCGTCGCCACTGTGGCGCCGGTGAAGCAGGACATGGACATTCGGCTCACCTATACCGCCGACATCACCCCCAACCAATCAGTCAATCTGTTCTCACGGGTTGACGGCTACATCGCCAAAATCTACGTCGAAAAAGGCGACCTGGTCAAAGCCAACCAGCTTCTGATCGAGATCGATCACACGGATTATCAGCATGCCGTCCACCAGGCCAAGGCAAACCTGGCTGCAGCCAGAGCGAGAGTCGCGCAGCAGGACGCCAGTGTCCGCAACACCACCCTCACGCTCAATCGGATGCAAGCCTTGATCAAAGACCAGTTTGTCTCGCAGCAGGATCTGGATAACGCCCAGGTCGCGTACGACGCGGCTGCGGCTGCGCTCGACTCACTCCGCGCGCAGGTCCAGCAGATGGAGGTCGCCTTGGCACAGGCCGAGACGAACCTGGCCTACTCGTATATCCGTGCGCCCTTCGCGGGCTACGTAGCCGAGCGCAACCTCGACCTCGGCTCCTATGTGAGCGGGGCAACCGCCGGCACTTCTACCATCTCGCGCGGGATTCTCACCCTCCATGAGATCCAGACGGTTCGTATTCTGATCGAGGTCGTTGAAAAAGACGTTCCGCTCATCCATGTGGGTCAAAAGGCGGAAGTTCGCGCCGAGGCCTATCCAGATCGCGCTTTCGAGGGCACGGTCACCCGCGTCGTCCAGGCACTGAACCGAGCCACCCGCACGATGACGATCGAGGTGGATCTCCTCAACAAAGATCGTGTGTTGAAAGGCGGCATGTTCGCCAGGGTAGAGATCTTGGTCGGCACCCATCGAAACGCGATTCAGGTCCCCATCGACGCCGTGAGTCGATTAGAAGACTCCCAATATGTCTACATTGTTCGTGAAGGAAAGGCTCAACGGGTTCAGGTGGACATCGGAGCCCGCGACGAAAACCGGGTGGAGATCACCAAGGGATTGGACGGATCGGAACAGGTGATCGTCTCCGGAAAGGACCTCGTGCACGACGGCGCCCCCGTGCAGACGCAGTCGATGGATGCCGTAAAAGATGAGAAGTAAAAAGTGAAACGTGATCTAAAACCACCCTGCCATCCTCCACGTCCCAACTCATTCCCTGAAGTCTTACGTTTCACATTTCACTTTTCACATTTAACCTCTTCATCATGTGGCTGACCCTTCTCGCACTTCGCAACCGCATCGGCATCCTGATGCTGTCCCTGGCTATGATGATTTTGGGCGGCACCTCCGTGCAGCGGCTACCCGTCGATCTCTTTCCGCAGATTCAAGTGCCCGTCGCCTTCGTCGGCGTCATCTATAAAGGCGCGCCGCCGCTCGACATCGAACAGAGTGTCGTCTATCCCATCGAGAAAGCCGTCAGTTCTGCCTCGAACGTCGAGCATGTCGAGTCGTTCGCAAAGCAAGGCATCGGCGCGGTGCAGATCTGGTTCAACTGGGGCGCGGACATCAACGTTGGCCAGATGGAGGTGATGCAACGCGTCACCCAAATTCTCAATAGCCTCCCGCCGGGCATTGGGCAACCCTTCATCGTTAAGTTCGACGTCTCCAATATCCCCGTCTCCCTCGTCACCGTCTCCAGCGACGACCTCGATGAACGGGCTCTGTACGACCTGGCCTCGAACACGATCGCTCCGCAGATCGAACAGATCGCCAACGTCGCCGCTGCCACCGTGGAAGGCGGGAAGATCCGCCAGATCAATATCAACCTCGATCCGGCACTCCTGAACGCCCGAAGCCTCTCGATCCTCGATGTCGTCAACTCCGTGAAGGCGGCCAACCTCATTCTCCCCTCGGGTGACATCAAAGCCGGCAATCTGGACTACAATGTCTTCACCAACAATCAGTTCCGCGCGGTCGACCCGATTCAAGACGTGATTGTGAAGATCAACGCACAGGGCAGCCCTGTGCGTGTACGAGATGTCGGGACGGTGACCGATTCGTCTGACATTCAGACCAACATCGTCAGAACGGACGGGGCCAGAGCCGTGTACTTACGCGTCAATAAACAACCCATCGCCAACACCGTCGCGGTGGTGGATGCGCTGCGCAAGACCTTGCCGAACTTGGTGGGCCTTCCTCCCAGCGTAAAGGTCGGGATTTCCTTCGACCAATCGGTCTATATCCGCCAATCGATCAGCAACCTCATCGAACAAGCCTTGCACGGATCGCTGTTGGCCGCGTTGGTCATCTTGATTTTTCTCCGTAGTGTGACGAGTACACTGATTATTTCCGTCGCCATTCCTCTCTCGATCATGGTGACGTTCATCGTGCTGTACTTCTCCGGCCAGACCTTGAACGTGTTCACGCTGGGAGGACTGGCACTCGGGATCGGCCGGCTCGTCGACGATTCCATTGTGGAACTCGAGAACATTCAACGACATCTCAACACCTCGTCCCGTCGCTGGGAGGCGATCCTGGAAGCGGCCCGCGAGGTGGCGATGCCCATTCTTGCGTCGACGGTCACTACAGTGGTCGTCTTTCTCCCGATTTTCTTCGTCGCCGGAATTGCTCGCTTGCTTCTAATTCCCCTAACCATCACGATTGCGATCTCACTGTTTACCTCCTTTTTCGTCTCCCGCACGGTGACTCCGGCGCTCTGCTACAAATTCCTCAGGCCGGAGCAGGAGTCTCATCGTTCAATGCCGGCATGGTTCAAGCGCCTGATGGATTGGAGCCGTGAACGGTACGAATCGTTGGACAAAGGCTACGAGGAATCGCTCCGCTGGGTCTTGGCCCATCGCTGGCGCTTCATCGCCGGCATTCTGCTCCTCTTCGCCGCGTCGCTCGCGCTGGCGCCCAAGATCGGTACGGAGTTTCTGCCGGTGTCGGACGAAAGCCAGTTCCGCATCGTTCTGCGCGGACCGGTCGGTCAGCGAGTGGAGAAAACTGAGCAGCAGGTGGCCGAGGTCGAACGGGCGCTGCGAGCACAGATCCCTGCCAATGAGTTGGAAACCATCGTGTCCAGTACCGGCGTGTTGGCTCAGGGCCGCTCCTCTCTGTTCAATTCGAACACCGGCCCCCATACGTCGGTCATCTCCGTCCATCTCGTCACGCCGGACAAACGGACGAGAAACCAAGTGCAAATCATGAACGACGTGCGGCCCAAGGTCTTACAGCTCTTTCCGGGTGTCGCGATGTCGTTCGATCCGGGCGGGATCATCAAACGAATCACCAGCTTTGGGTCGCAGAAGTCCGTCGACGTGGAGATCTACGGCTACGATTTAGAGCATGCGCGCGGGGTCATCCGGCAGGTCGAAAGCATGATGCACCAAATACCAGGCCTGGCCGACATCGAAGTCAGCCGCGAGGAGAACTATCCCGAGGTCAACGTGGTGGTGGATCGCGAGAAGGCCGCTCTCCTTGGTATCAGTGAAACGAACGTCGCCACCGCCGTGCTCTACTCACTCAACGGCAACGGCCCAACCGACCCCATCATCTACACCGACCCTCAAAACGGGAACGAATACTTCATCAGTGTCTGGCTCGCGGAAGAACACCGAAAGAGTCTCACAGACATCGAGAACATCGTGTTGACCACGCGAGCCGGAGAACCAGTCCTCCTCAAGAACGTCGCTTCACTCAAGCTCAATGCCGGCCCGGTAAAAATCGACCGCAAGTACTTTCAGCGGGTGGTCCATCTGACCGCCAACCCTGTAGACCGTGACCTCGGCGCCGTCGCCGCCGACCTGGAAGCAGGCTTAGCCAAGATCCAGCTCCCCACCGGCTTCAGTATCCGGTTAGCCGGCCAGATTCAACAACAGCGAGAAACCTTTGAGGGCCTGCTGTTTGCCACAGTCTTGGCGCTGGTGCTCGTGTACATGGTGATGGCGGCTCAGTTCAAATCGCTGATCGACCCCTTCGTCATCATGTTTTCAGTCCCGATGGGCTTCCCTGGCGTGATCCTGATCCTTTTTCTGACCGATACCACTCTCTCCACCACATCGATGATGGGCATCATCATGATGCTGGGCATCGTGGTCTCAAACGGCGTGCTCCTGGTGGATTATACGAACATCCTACGCCGGCGAGGTCGAGAGTTACACGACGCGGCCATCACTGCTGCGCGGACGCGCCTCCGGCCCATACTGATGACCTCTCTCGCCACCGTCCTGGGGTTGCTCCCCATGGCCATCGGGTGGGGCACCGGCGGCGAAACCAACGCCCCGTTGGCGCGCACGGTCGTCGGAGGGCTCAGCTTCTCGACGATCCTCACGCTCTTTCTCGTCCCCACGATTTATGTGATGTTGGAAGAACGGTTCCCGCGCCATGCGGACAAGACCCCAGAGGATGTCGACTGGGTGCCGGCAGAACCAGCTGCTCGATAGCAGGATGCTGAAAAATCCCGCCAGCGGCGTTCTCACCTCGAAAGCATCCTCAACGTAGCCCAGAGGCTACGCCTCCGGTGCTTTCATCGGCTGCGGCCTTGCTGATCGGTCTTTTTGAGCATCCTGTGAAAGCTCTGGGCAGAGCGGCTACAGATCACCTGACAGATGGAAAGAGCGCCTTCAGTTGCATCGCCAAGCCGATGTCCCCGCTGATCTTGAGCCGTCCGGACATGGCAACGGCTGGTCCACTCAACTGGCCCTTCAGAATCTTAATGCAATCCTCTCCCGCCATCGAGAGCACCACGTGCGGGTCCGCATGCATTCCTTCTACAACCTGGCAGGCTCCATCCCGGACTGTGAGAATGTACTGCCCGCCCTGCGCGCCGCTCAGATCGAATTGGTAAACCACATCAAGATCTTCGGCGGCATCTGCATTGAGCCGACCTGGGAGAAGCTGAAGAAACTCTTTGACAGTGGTGGGGTTCATGGTTCGTGTGAAGGCGAGGACATCAAGCAGGATGCTGCAACAGTCCGCAAGCTTTCTGAAAATTTAAGACTCAGACCAAGGCTGAGATTGCAAGAGTTTGGTCTTCGGTCAACACCTTGACCTCAACCTCAGTCTGGTCAAATCGATACCGGGAGCCGCTGCCCCGCGGCTCCCGGTCTCTTCCTAGTAACGGAGCGTGACCGTCGCGGCACTGCGACGCGCGCCGAAAAAGTCCTTGGAGAACGCCTCGACGACGGCAGGGTCATAGCCCTTGCAGCTGAAAATGTCGAGGTACGCGTTGTTCGTATCGTTCGCAAAATGGCCGCTGATCAACGAGGTCGAGATCAGCTGCACCATGGAATAACCCGCGACGCGGCCGGAGCCGAAATCGACGACCTGGCACTCGCCAAAACGCTTCATGTCGATAAGCTCGCAGAGCTCAACGACATAGCGGCGAATATGGTCGGCATTTCGAATCAGGTCGGGATGACAATCTTGGAGGTCGACGGCAGTGCACAGTCCCCACGCCTTCCCCTCACCCACCATTTCCTGGGGGGCAATGGAAGCAGCTACTGGGGACTCGGATGGAAAGATCGCGGACTCGGATTCAGGCGAGCTACTCATAGCAGTTGTACACCTTTCTGTTAGGAGGGTAAAAAAGCTGTGACGGCGGACTATTGTTTCGGACTATACCATGAAACTTTTCACATCAGGGAGAATGATGAAACTTTTTTCACACCGAGGCGTTCAGGGTCACTCGATCAATTGACAAGGTTCTCAGCGGTCGGAGAGAATGCCGCACATGGCTCATATCACTCCACTCACACCGAACCCGACTCCGCCCTCAGCCGACCTCCCCGATCGCCTCTGCACCTGGTGCCAGGTGCCGATGAAGAAACGTCTCGTCGGTGGGAAACAGTTCGTCCACTACACCTGCCCGAAGTGCATCTTCCAGCACACAACCAGGATAGGCCCCAAACCACCCAGTCCCGCGCACTAAAACTCGGTCTATCTGGTCTATTCGGTCTGTCTCGTCTGTTTGGTGGAACAAAACTAACCAGATGAACCAGACAGACTAGATAGACCGGATAGACCAAACGAACAAGACCGCTACCGGCGAGAAAAACTTGTTTGCACGTGATCGTCGAAGATATGGGAGAGTCGCTCCCTGTCCTCCGGACTGATCGAGGTGATCTTCGCTCCGAACTTCGGGGAACGCACGTGGATGACTTGCAGGCCACAGGTCAAGGTTCTCCCTTGCTCAAGTTCAATCACGAGTTGGAGCGCATCGCCGCTTTTCACGAACAAGCGGCTTTCAATTCGAACGCCTGTCTCGCTGACATCCAAAACCTTGCACGGCGCCGAAAGGGCCCCTCGCTGCAGACGGCCGCCCCGGCTTACCTCGACACGTGACCCTTTTCGCTTAAACGCCATCGGCTCCGGCCTCCTGTGGTCGACATCTTAGCAAGCGGCCACACCGCTCCAAAGGAAATTGCCAAATAAAGCTAGAGCTTTTCCCCTGCGAGGGCACGCACCTGTTCCATCCGCTTGCGATTGACGCCAAGATCGCCGTAGCCGGTGCGGGAAGCGGAACGGAAATGGATGGTCTTGGCTTCGTCGTCGAACAGAAACTCGACATCGTCGACAAAGCGAATCAGCAGGCTGGTGAATTCGTAATGCAGATACGACTCATCTTCTTCAACAAGCGTGGTGCGGGGCAAGGAACGGATGACTTCCTTGAGTGCCTCCTTCGCCTCAGCCCGCGACTTGCGATAGCGAAATGGCGCGATGGCATGGCCCTGATCCTGAGCCTGTGTGGACACACAGTTGGGGCTGGAGGGGCAGGGGGCTAGGGTGCGAAGCGTCATGAAACAACTCCCGGCAATCATTCAATCGAGGACAGACTCTCAATCTTGCGCGACCAGATCTCACAAATCAACACCGCGTTGGGAGGAATGAGGTCCGGAATGCCTTTATCTCCGTAGGCCAGGTGGGGACTGATTCGCACTTTCCGATAGCCGCCGGCTTTCGTGCCGATGACGGCATGATCGATTCCCGCGACCGCCTCACGGCGTCCCAGTACGATCGTGTGATCGATCAAGGGCTCACCATCGACAAATCGTATCAGCTCCTTCGGAAGGGGCTTTGCCTGTGTCTTGTTTAGCGGAGCCTCATCACCCTTGTTCAGAAAGAGCCTTATATTGAACATGACACGGTCGCCTTTGTTCGCAGGCACGCCTTCGCCTTCTCGTTCCTCAAGCAATTCGAGACCACTGAGTTGTTTCATCTCATTAGTACAAGAACGATCTGGACGTCGCCCCTATCCCTTCCCCCTCCGCCACGACAACGGACACGCGTCCAATAATTCGGCCGTCTTCCGTTTCGACGTCCACACGCCAATCACCCGGATCTAGTCGTTGCTTGAACGTATAGGTGCGGTAGCCGCCTTCCCGGCCGCCGGAAATCTTGATCGGAATTTTGTCGGCATGAGTGAAGGGCTTGCCGCTGTTCGTTCTGAAGTACCAATGATGATAAATGGTCGTATTCAAATCGACCGGGGCAAAGACTGCCGTGAAGCAATAGATCGGCTCGTTGGCCGGGTAGAGGTCATCCGACCGTTTCCAGATTTGATACCACTCTCTCTCGTACGAGAGTTCGAACCGGTCGCCGGTCTTCTTCACCTCATGGTAGATCCCGCCGAACTTCAGCGAGAGCGGCACAGGCGGAATCCAGTTCAGGAAATAAAACCCAACGAGCAGTCCAATGAGTGTGAAGGCGGGAGCCGTGACCAGGACCACCTCACGCTTCGAATGATCCGGATTGTTGCGATAGACCAATTGGACCACGCGAAATGTCACGACCGCGCTTAGGACAGCTCCGACCAGAAAGATCGCCGCATTCATATACCCGGTCATGACCGGGAGAAAGAACGTGAAAAAAGCGAAGCACACCAATGCATAGAGGCTCACGAGGAGGCGCAGGCTGGAGAGCCGATCACGCAAAAATTCGTTACCGACCAGCAGCACGACCAACAGGGCAAAAAAAACTGCGGTGCTGGTGAGTGTGGCACTCCGGGAATAGAAAATCGCATACGCGCTGAACAGCCCCCCCAAGAGAAACTGCACGGCCATCGGGTAGAAGGGCCTCGCACGCAGCACCCAACGCACAAACGGTGAGAACGTGGCTAACTGTTCCCGCTCTGGCGCGGGCTCGCTCCCCAACCGCCCAGTCAGCACGATGAGCACACCCAAGAGGAGCAGATAGATCAACAACAAGAGGTTGTCCTGCAGTCGGTCGATACGCGTCAGCGTCAGAGTGTCATAGGTCACACCGGAGAAAAAGAACACCGGCGGCATGAAGGGCTTACCCAAAATGGTTTTGAGCGTAGAGGAAGGAGACATGGAGTCTAAACTTCAGGATATTCGTAGGATTGTCAAACAAAGAGGAGAAAGCGGGCGGCGCAAAACGATCGTGTACCGAGACCCCCAATCCCCACGCGTGTAATGCAACAGGAGAATCGTCCCACGAACGGCTCAAAACTATCATCCTTCTCACCCGCCCAACCCTGGCGCGCCGAGACGCGCCTTGTCCCAAGCAAGGCCGCAGGAGAGAAATAACCGGAGGCGTACCCTCTGGGGCGCACGGTGCGACGAATAAGGAGCACCACGTCTGTGCGCGCCACCGAGTCGGTGAGGCGGCCGGGTCCCCGTTGAGGATTATTTTGACCCGAGAACGAAGTTGGGGATAGTTTTCAGCCGGGCGCTAGACGAAAGGAAGGAGCGGTGCATACACCACCGAACACCCAATCACCCGTTCCAACCAGGGAGCCATGAGATCTTCGTTCAGCGGGGCTCGGTTCAGACGGGCCTCAATGTGAAATCCAGCCTCGTTGCCGACGATCCCGATGATGGCGGAGGCATCCTCCGCATCTGGAAGCAATTCCCGTGTTTGAAACTCACAGAGGGTACTGTAGAGGCGGCCGTCAGGATTGATCACAGATCGAATCTCCGGCAAGTCGTCGAGCGGACAATGCACCGAACAGCGATAGACGGAGCGGGCGGTGGGTTCAAGCGCTTGAAAGTCGCCGAGCGCGTCCTCTGAGAAGCCCGTGAGGTAGGCACGGACGCTCGCTGGCCCCGGCGCAGAGGTCTCGGCCAATTTGCTGGCCGGCACCAGGAACTCGTAGGCGTCCGCCGTGTTGTATTCAAACTGACAGGGGCCAAAGGCATCAGGCCATGAGCAGAAGAAGGGCACGGAGGGATCGACAGGACGCAGCACTAACTGCAGCTTCTCGACCAATGTCTCGATAGGAAGCTCCAAGAGCGTGATCGCTTCGAGAAACGCCGTGCGCCGCTCCTCCAGCCACTGCACCCGCTCGGCATCGCCGCGCGTCTCGCCGGGGGTGATGACCTCTCTCGTTTGGAGCCGTACACGGATGAACGAATGGGCATGGCGAAATCCCAGCCAGAACATACTGCGGGGATCGTGGAGCTGTAACGGATCGCGAATGCGCCAGGGATGGCTAATCGAGCAGTAGGTGCCCACATCCTGATAACGCTGATACACCGTGTGGTAGGCCCCGGCCAGGAGAAAAAAATCGCCCTGCCAACCCTCTCGGACGTGGATCAGGGTGACATCTTCCGTGGACCACGCGTCTAGCTGGTCAAAATCCTCAGGAGACTCGATTGTCCATTCTTCGACATAACAGATCACGTCCTTCGCAGGCACCGCCGGCTTCAACCCCAACGCAGCCAACCGTTCGCCCACGGCGAGCACCTGACCGAAGGTCAGCGGGGTCGTCGTTTCCCAACGACGTTCACGCACCGTGGATCATCTCTTCCCCCGGCCTTTCAACGTGCCGGTCTCAACGCCTTGTGTTCGATCATTGTTTCGGCAAGATACCGATCAATACCGTCCTTCAGGGTCTCCACCAGTAACTGTTGCACATCGTCTTCGCTGAACCAGACCACGGTATCACGTTGTGCGCCCTCGACACCTCTAGTCGTCGAGCTCCGGTCGCCGATATTCTTCGCGACGAGCACCAGCTTGCTGCTCGTGGTCACCACTGTCGAAAAAAGTCGACTCTTGGCATTGGCTGAAAAATCGAGCACCTGTCCGCTGATGACGATGTCGGCATCGTTCAGATTCGTCGAGGCCCCGCTGGACGCCACCCGCACCGTCCAGGGTCGATCCTTCCATCCGCGCGTTGCCAGACGATCGGCGAGGGCCTGGGCGATCACGTCTCCTGTCCGCTCACCCGCCACGTTGAAGTAGGTCACCCCGCCCCACAAATGGGTCCGCAGACCGACTCGATTTCTTTCCAGTCGCCGATCCTCGAAGGGCTCAATGACGATCTTGACCGATTCCGGCTCCACGAATTGCGCTGCGGCTTGTTTCTGTTGAAGATTAAGATAGACCGTTTTCCCGGTCCCTCCGCAACCCGCTCCCATCAGCAGACTCGCTGTAAGCACGATACCGACGCCCAGCCGCCCCATAGTCTGTTTCACAATACAACCCTCCTTGAATTTGGCCACTCCACTGATGAAGCGAGCCCAGTGTACCCAAGATATAGGTCAGAGACAAATACTGAGGTCGGCAGAGACTGGTGCGGAACTCCATTGACCAAACGATAGAATGGAGGCTAATATCCCTCCGCAAAATCTACCCAACCCCTAGGAGGACGTATGGCTGAAACCCCTGATGTCTATGCCGACCAATTTCAGCTCAATCTGGGGCCGCTTGGGTGCACGCTGAATTTTCAAGTCTCTGGAGCAAATCCAGTGGCTCCAGGTACTCCTCCACCCATTGAACGTGTTGCCACTATTCGACTGAGCCTTCAGCATTTAAAGGCCATGGCGTTCATTCTGCATAAACAAATCGTGGGGTATGAAGCCCAAGCTCAGGTGTCCACTGCTCTTCCGATCGATGTGCTTCGGGTGCTGCAAATTCGGCAAGAGGATTGGGAAGCATTCTGGCGTCCATAGTCCCTGTTATCGAAGTTTCAAAAATCTGGAGTTCAAACCTCGATCCCTCTCCCGTCTCGCATAGCATTCCTGCTAGCGGGTGACGATCGGAAGAATGGCCCGAAAGGTCTCGAGGCTGAATTCCGGCATCTGACCCGATTGAATCCGCGGATCGGTGAACGGCAGGAAGCGCACAATCTTCAAGAAGGTCCGTTCAGCTAAGACGGCGGCGATCTGCGCCTTGCGATCGTGGGTGATCGGTAACGTGTACCCCTCGCCACGCTTCCATTCCCACAACGTCGGCGCCAACGACAGTTCCAGCCCCTGCCCGGCAAGCTGATGAAACCGGTTCACGATCCGTACTTTGTGCTGCTTGATCCCCTCCCCCTCCAAGAGTAAGGCGCATACGACGTGGTGGCCCCACCAAAAGAGCGTCCGAAAGGTAAAGATGTTCGAGTCGTGGAAGTGTTTGGGGAAGTCTAGATATTGGTAGGGAAAGAATTCGAGAGACTCTCCCTTCACAAATTGGCGGTTGGTTGGATCGAAATCCGGCGGAGTTGCAAGCGATGCCGACGCCACTTCCTCTTTTAACGTAGCATGCGTGGCCTCGAGCAGCCGGCGCACCTTCGCCATGATCTGCGCCTTGGCGAGAAAGAAGTGTTGGTCGGCCATTAAGGCCGCTTCTTCGTTAGTAAACTGTGATGGCGAAATCATGATTCGGCTGGATGGCCGGCTCGAACGGCGCTAACTATTTCTGATGCGTTTCGAACTGGGAGACCGTCAGGTCGTACTGCGCCCGGCATTCCGCACAGCGGACCCATACGGCATCTTGGAACACATCCATCTCTCGAAGCGACAAGGCTGGAGCATGGATACCCATACAGGTCTTGAGCGCCGCGAGTCCATCCGGCTGCGCAGGATCCGGTTTAGGCATAGAGGAGTCCCCTGTCGATACTTGCCTGGTCACCGCATTGGTGGTCACTCGATGCACCATGCGGCATGAACTGCAGGTCAGCACCACAATGCGTTCCGGCTCGACGCGCTTGACCGTCAGACAGAGCGGGTGTACCGACCAACATTGTTGAAGGAATGCTCCGCTGCGGATAATCTCAGCCATCGACCGTCCTCACACCGAAATAGGTTGTCTGTCTGGTCCATCTGGTCTGTCTGGTTTCTCTGATTACTTCGTCGAGTTAGTCTGGTTTAATCCGATAAACTACCCAATTAAACGAGATAGACCAGATAGACCGAACAGACCAGATAGACCAAATAAACACGCCTGCCTAGATCGCCCAAAGGGCAACCATCACCAACGCGCCGATTACATAAGGAAGCGCGCATGAATAGAGCAGCGCCGACCACGCGCGGCCCGGTGCCGCATTGCGCGACAATTGTTCCTTGTAGACGAATTCACGGGAGAGAATCAGCACCGTGAGCGTCAAGGCCAACGTCCGACTTGTCTGCGACCAGGTGTAGGAGCCGCCGATGATGTAATTCGCTGTGAAAAATCCAGTGAAGAGGAGAATCAGTGGTGCCAGAACGAACCGGACTGACTCGGAAAAGAAGGTGTGCCAACCAAGACGGGCTTCCACCGGGCTTGATTGTGAATGGGGAGTCACGACCCGACAGCCACCGGAATCGCTGTCTTCGGCGACGATGAAGGAGTGCCCCCTTCGGCAGTACGGCAGATCTTGCACACACGAGGGCGGGCTTTTAAGAAGGAGACTTTGCCGCTGGCCAGGCAGCTATAATGGACAAACTCCTCGCATAAGGCGCAACGGGACCACCCGCCAGTGAACATCGTCTTGTTACGGTAGAGCCCTTCCTTGCAGACTGGGCAAATCCGGGGATCAATCCCCAACAGCATCGGCTCCCAGGTTCCGCCGGCTTTTCTAATACTCATGCATGGGAGTATAGCGAAGGCGCGAGGCGCGAGGCAAGGGGCGATGGGAGACGTGAGGCGTAAGGCGGTGGGATAGGGGTGGTCAAGGCTGCCCTTCACTGCGCGCATCGATCGATATACACGTTCCCTCCAAGCTTGCTCGTTTTTTCTCTAGGGATGGGGGCTGATTGATCTTCTACTGCGCGCGTCCAACGAGGGCCTTCCGAGGCCGCGCGTTGCGCGAGCACAGAAGATCATCAGGCTCCATCCCCCGCTCTGTTTGACAGCCTCCAGACCATTTGTTACGCTCCGCGCCGATTCCTGGCCTGTTGCGATAACCCCGGCCTCACCCCATGAACATTAAGGACTACCTCGAACAGAAGCGGGACGATGTGGATCGGTTCCTCGATTCTGTCATGCCCAGCACCACCACGCCTCCTACCACGCTTCACGAAAGCATACGGTATAGTCTCATGGCGGGAGGGAAGCGAGTCCGCCCGATCCTGGCCATCGCCGCGGCAGAAGCGGTGGGGCAGCCCGCGCCGGGGTTGATGCCGATCGCCTGTTCGCTCGAACTGATCCACACCTACTCCTTGATTCACGATGACTTGCCCGCGATGGATAACGACGATTTCCGTCGCGGAAGGCCGACAAATCACAAGGTCTACGGCGACGCGATGGCGATCCTGGCCGGCGACGCCTTGCTGACGATGGCATTCGATCTGTGCACCCGCCCAGACCTGATGAAAGGCTGCGACCCGGCACGCCAAGTGCGGCTGATTCAAGAACTGGCGTACGGCTCAGGGAATGTGGGGATGGTGGGCGGTCAGGTTCTCGATATCCAGGCTGAACATAAAGACATCGATCTCGCGACGCTCCAGAACATCCACAAGCATAAGACCGGCATGTTGATCCGCGCAGCGGTGCGAATGGGCGCCATTGCCGGGGGCGCACAGGATCGCCAACTGGACGACCTCACGAGTTATGCCCAGGATGTCGGACTGGCTTTTCAGATTGCGGATGACGTGCTCAACGTGACCGGAACGCGCGAGGAACTGGGCAAGAATCCCAATACCGACGCGGAGCGAGGGAAAAAAACCTACCCGACATTCTACGGAGCCGAGGGAGCCAGAAAACTGGCGGACGATTGTGTGGCCCGCGCGATCGCACGACTCTCCTCGTTCGGTCCGGCCGCCGACCCGCTCTGTGAGCTGGCCCGCTACATCACGTCGCGGAAGAACTGATCGTCGTTCGTGAAACGTATCTCGTGAAGCGCATGATCGCTCATCTTGACAACCAATCCCAATCCCAACGTTTCACGCTTCACGTTTCACGCTTCACGTCTTCATCATGAAGGTCCTCGTCACTGGCGCAACCGGATTTGTCGGCGGTGCGGTGGTACGCGCGCTGGTCCACCGCGGCATCGACGTCCGCGTTCTGGCCCGTGCCGGAGCAGACCTCCGGAATCTTGAAGGACTGACCGTCGAACGGGTCGAAGGCGATCTGCGCGATCAAACCTCGTTGCGCAAATCGCTCGCCGGCTGCCGACAGCTCTACCATATCGCGGCGCACTATGCGCTCTGGGCCAAAGATCCGGCGATCTTTTATGACGTCAACGTTACCGGCACAAAGAATCTCCTGGAAGCGGCCCGCGAGGCCGGCACCGAACGGATCGTCTACTGCAGCACCATTGGCGCGATCGGCCTTCCGCCCGGCGGAGGGCTCGGCACGGAAGAAACGCCCGTCTCACTCGAACAGATGGCCGGCCACTACAAACGGTCAAAGTACCTGGCCGAGCAAGAAGTCTTCACGCTCGCAAAGGCAGGGCTGCCGGTCGTCATCGTGAACCCCAGTGCCCCGGTCGGCGCCAGCGACGTGAAACCGACCCCGACGGGGCAGGTCATCGTAGATTTCATGAAGGGCCGCATGCCGGCCTATATCGAAACCGGGATGAACATCGTGGACGTGGATGACGTCGCCGCCGGCCATCTGCTCGCGATGGAGAAGGGCCGGATCGGCGAGCGATACATCCTGGGGAATAAGAACTTGATGTTGCGCGAAGTGTTTGAGATCTTGAGCCGCCTGACCGGCATCAACGCGCCCTCGATCAAGTTGCCGCGATTGGCAATTTTGCCTCTGGCCTATCTCAATCTCTGTATGGCGAACATCACAGGGCACCCACCGCGTATTCCACTGGAAGGGGTGAAAATGGCCAAATACAAGATGCACTATGATTGCAGCAAAGCGATCAGAGAGCTCGGCATCCCACAAACACCGCCGGAAGTGGCGTTAGAGAAAGCGGTGAGGTGGTTCCGAGATCATGGCTATGCATAACTGCCGGTCATTCGACGAGTTGTGTGTTTTGAATTGTGAGTGTTGAGTTTTCGTCAACTCAATTGATGGATACGCTTGCCCTATTCTTAAAAACGATTTTGTTCCGTCCCTACGTCTTCGTCTTCCTTGCAGCCTTTCTCTTCGCCGCGATCATGCTGATCGGCTGGCCGCGAACTTGGCGCTTCTGGCTGATTAGCTGGGCCACGGCTTTCGTCTGCGAATTTTCGTCTACGCGCAACGGCATTCCCTTCGGGTGGTACCACTACAATGGTTCGACCGTGGGCCAGGAACTCTACTTCTCCAACGTCCCATTCATGGACTCGATCTCGTTCAGTTTTCTGCTGTATGCCGCCTACTGCGTCGCCCTCTGTCTCCTTCTTCCAATCAAGGGATCATCTGCTTCCACTCAGCCGATGCTCACACCGCTGCATCTTCATGTGGGCGCGCGAACGAATTGGTCTGTGCTCTTCCTGACAGCCTTCTTGTTTGCCTTTATCGATATGGTGATCGATCCCGTCGCACTACGTGGCGACCGCTGGTTCTTGGGGAAGATTTACTATTATCCCGACCCGGGCCTTCACTTCGGCGTGCCGTTGGCCAACTACGTCGGGTGGGCGGTCGTGGGACTCATTTCTCTCGCTATCTACTTCCCGCTCGAACGCCGACTGCCCGCGCTCTCGCTGCCTCCTTCGGTCACGCCTCGACTTCTGTTAGGTGTCGGCCTTTACTATGGCGTCCTGGTCTTTAACCTGAGCGTCACGTTTTGGATCGGCGAATCGTTCATGGGAATGAGCGGTCTGCTGATGCACCTCCCCGTCATCGCGCTGCTGATGTTTCGCGTTGCACGACCATGTGTCATCTCCCACTCGGGCTAACCCGGTGGCAATCGGATAAGAGACTTTGTATAGTCATAGCAGTAGTTATGGTAACGAAACTGATCATCTTCATCGCCGTGGTTGGCCTCGGGTTTGTCGGCGCCATCGGATGGATCGGGTATCAATTGTTCGCGACCGGATTTAGCGCCAAAACCGAGCCGCATGCATTAGAGGTCTTGGCCGCGCGGCAAATTCGCCGTTTGGCTATCCCGCTCGAACAGCGAAACGCGCAGAATCCCATCCCGTTGAGCCCTGCCGTGATCAAGGAGGCGCTGGCGCATTTCGCCGACCACTGCGCGCTATGCCATGCGAACGACGGGAGCGGAGAGACGCCCATCGGCAAAAACGTCAACCCCAAAGCCCTTGACCTGCGGTTACCCGACATCCAATCGATGTCGGATGGTGAGATGTTCTGGATCATCCACAACGGTATCCGTTTTACCGCGATGCCGGCCTGGGGAAAGGGTGATCCAGCTGAGGACAAGGACAGCTGGAAGCTGGTCCACTTCATTCGCCATCTCCCACAACTGACGCCGGAGGAGCTCGAGCAGATGAAGACGTTCAATCCCAAAACGAAGCACGACCTGGAAGAAGAAGCCGCCTTCGGACAATTCCTGCAGGGAGACGATGGGGCGGCGGCACGGACTGAGACCGGCCATCGTCACTAGTCTGGTTTATTTTGTTTATCTGGCTTGTTTGGTTCATCTCGTTAATCTTCCAACGAAACAAACCAACCAAACCAACAACGATCTTCATATACAGGAAAGAGGATTCACCATGTGGTTACGTCAGATTGTGACTGTCACGTGCCTGTTCATCTCAACATTAAGCTTTGCCCACGACGGCGACCAACATGTGCTCGGCACGATTATGGCCATTGACGGGACCCATATCGAAGTCAAAACATCCAAGGGCCAGTCGGTGAACGTGCGGGTCAACAAAAAAACCCTGTACAAGGACCAACGTTATCCGAAAGACGCCAACATACCGGAGGTGGGTGATCGTGTCGTCGTCAAGGCGATCAAAGACGGCAAAGTGTTGCTCGCCACCGAAGTCCATTTTTCCGCAGCCAAGCACGTACCGGCCCCCATACCACCCACGCCGGTCAACTAGGATAATCGATGTCGCCCATTCGCGTCACAGGGGAATTCAACAATCATTTTGAGGTTACGGGATGCGCGCAGCGATCATTCGAGTCCTGATCACGGGGATCGCGGTCTTTCTGGCAGTCATGATCGTGCCCGGCCTTCAGGTCGACTCGTTCCTCGCCGGAATCGCCGTGGTCCTGGTGCTCACAATTCTGAACCTCTTGGTCCGGCCCATTCTCCTGATGCTGACCCTTCCCTTGATCGTCCTCTCGTTGGGGCTCTTTCTCATTGTGGTCAACGCGCTCCTTCTGGAATTGACCGCATACCTGGTCACGGGATTTTCGGTCACGGGATTCTGGCCGGCAGTCGGCGGCTCAGTCGTAATCAGTCTGGTCACCATGATCCTCAACATATGGACCTCTGACCGCCCCCCGACGGAACGTCCTTCGTTTCCCCAACGCCCGCCCAAGATCATCAACCCCGACGAATAACGAGACCCTGTCTGTCTCGTCTATCCGGTCTGTCTGGTCTATTCAGTCTGTTCGGTCTATCTTGTGTGTTTCTTTCAACGAAACTGACCAGAGCACCAGATAGACTAGATAGACAAGACAAACCAGATAGACCCAGTCTGCTGTTCCTTTTCATTGAATTGCTCACCCTGCGTTGTTACAATGCCGCGCGCCCGGCTTTCCTAATTCACGAATGACACCCACAGCTCCACAGAGTAAACCCATTCCCGACACGCATCTCCAGCGGACCTTGACCTCCGTGATCAACGAGCTGCCGGTCGACTCGGCGCTCGCCGCCGTGTTCCACCGTGACCAAGGCCCGCTGGTCGGCCATGCCGCACGAGGCTTCACACCTCGCGATATTCAAGCCATCCTCAGAACACTTTCGGCCCACGCCATTGCTGCATCGGCCCCCTCGAACGATCAGGAGGGCGGGCGGACTATTCGCCTCCGCTTGATTACGCCGGGCACAAAGTCATTGATCGGGGTTTCCCTCCAGCATCGGAACCGGACATACGGCTACCTCGTCATCGGACGAAAAGAGAGCGCCACGTTCGCGAAAAAAGAGAAGAGCTTGATGGAGCAGGCCAGCGACGATGTCACGAAAGCGCTGGATCGCGAAGGCCTGTTCGATATGAACGTCGTGCTCAGCCGCCCGTTTGTCGCGCACGAACCGGTCCCTCCGGCGCCTTCTCCGGCAGAAATGTTCTCGGCACCGGCGTCTCAACTCACACCGGAACTCCAAGATAAGGTGATTGCCGCTTTAACGGATGCCAACCAATACGTCGCCTACGATCGCATCTGGGCCTGCCGCTACGATCCGCTCGCGGGCAATGTCGAAGTCCTGGGGCTAGCCGGTGATCTGAAGAGCGAACAGAAGGACAGTAAGAAAGATCTGAAGCCAGGCCATCGCCTCGCGCTCGACAGCTCAGCCTCCGGGTGGGCAGTCCGCCATCGTAAACCACGCGTGGATCACGATCTCGCCTCCACACAGGGGCGATTCCTCGATCATAAGTATCTGTTCAAAGACCGGCTTCTCTCCTCGCTTGTCGTGCCGTTCTTCGTTCGGGGACAAGTGGGCGGGACCATCACCCTGGCCTCGAAAGAAGCCGGGCGCTACCAACAATCGGATGCCCGTACGCTTGAGCCGACGATTGTGAAGATCGCGGACATTCTCCAGGCCCCGATACCGGGACCAGCCAACCAGGTTCCCGCTACTGGATCAGCGGGCGCGCCCGGGACAACTATCGCCCCAGGTCCCTCAGAACCCATCATCAGAAAGCAAGAGCGGCAGGCTGCGATCGGCGAGTTCAGCCTGTTCCTGGCCGCAGAAGTGCGTGAGCCGCTCGCCTCGATCCGCGCCCAATTGGAGGAGGTCACTGGTGAAGGCATCCTCGACTTCGACCCGCAGACGCGCGTCGAGAACGCGATGCGCGATTTGATTAGGATCGAAGCCATCCTGAACGAGATTCTGGATTTTGCGAAACCGCTCGAGTTGACTCGCCGGCTCCTCCGCATTCCCGAAGTGATCCAGAGCGCGCTCACGGTCATCGCGACCGATCTTGAAGTCACCAGGATCCAGGTGACCAAGGACTATGCAACGATGATCGCGCCGGTCCGCGGCGACGAAGCCAAGCTTCAGCAAGTCTTTCTCAGTATTTTCAAGAACGCGTGTGAAGCGATGAACCCCGGTGGGCACCTCCATATTCAGGTCACCCAGCATCGCGCGGGGCGCGGCGTAGAAGATCAAATCCTCATCAAGAACGACGGAGCTCCGATTCCAGCGGAAATCGTCGATAAGGTCTTTGAGCCGTTTTTCACCACCAAGCGAGCCGGCATCGGTCTAGGCCTAGCTTCGGTCAAGAAGATCGTCGAAGAACATGGCGGCTCGATTGCCATCGGCAGCGCGCCCGGCGAAGGGACCACCGTCACCATCCGCCTCCCAGGTCTCAGCCATGGTCCGTCCTATCGAGGACGCGGACGCCGCCGTCCACCGTCACGCCGCTAAGCCTAGCCTCACGTCTAATTGGTGTGTTTGATTTATCTTGTTTATTTGGTTGAGCCAGACAGACCGGGCTTGTGCCGCTCGTGCGAACCATCAAAGTTCTAGCGTGGCACAATAGTTTTCCCGCAGCCTGCTCGTCACGGGAGGGTGGTCTGCTTGGTCTCCACTACGCGCGGCTTTCTCACCCTCCCACCCACTGGCACGCCGAGACGTGCCATTAGCCCGAGCGAGGGCCTTCGGAAGCCGCGCGTTGCGCGAGCAAAAGAGGACAACGGGCCACCCTCCCATTCTCCCTTTGACAGAGCCACCCCTTCCTGGCTATGATCCCTGCTGCTTGACTCGACCTTGAAGTAGTAAATCTATCTGCTCAAGCCACTATCATTTCAAAGGAGTAGGCGTATGAAGTTCGTAATCGGCACTGTTGCGACCGTCTCCGGTGTCCTCTTCGCGCTGTCGATGGCCTCGGCGAATCCATCGCTCCTCCCGAAGCATGAAGGCTACCCGATGAAGAACAGCGGAAGCCCCGTGACGGGCCAGCCAACCGCCAATGACCCAGGCCAGACCAATGCAAGCGGCGAGAAAGCCGGACTCAAGGCCGCTGCGTTCGACGATAAGCATGTCCAGCAGAATCTCATGAAAACGGACAATGAGCGAATTACCACAGGTCAGGGGGCGAATCAGCTCCCGACCGTGCAGGGGCCACAGATCAAGATCGCTCCTCCCGTCACCTCCGCCACGAAGATCAGCGGCGACCGGAAGCTCGAGTAGTCGAGCCGTTCAGCGGAATATAAAAGGGGGGCGCCGGATTTATCCGGCGCCCCCCTTTGTTTTTAGGCGGCCGGGTCGAGTGGGGGCCGTGACCCGCCGCAGTCGAAATCGCCAGAGCTTCTTGGCCCATGTGCCCGCATAATCGACACCGATTCGAGGGTGCGTTCGCACATCTGATTTCTTGACCAATACTCCTCGATCCTCGAACCAGAGTGACTCGCCGGTCGTGAGATCCACACGGTTGAGACGCCGATCGATCTGCAGCGCGCGACAAATCCGCCCAGGGCCATCGACCAATTCTCCATCGATTTCAATCGCCCTGATCAATATAGCTGAGGGAAACTCTTCCCGCTCCGTCACGACGTTTAGACAATGGTACATCCCATAGATAAGGTAGACGTAGGCAATCCCTGGGGGACCAAAAAGCACCTCGGTTCGCTGCGTCCTCCCTTTCGACGCATGGCAGGCCTTGTCCTCTGCCCCGACATAGGCCTCGACCTCAATGATTTTCCCCGCTATTTCTCTACCGTGGATGCAACGGATAAGATATTTTCCCACAAGTGACCGCGCCACCTGAACCGTAGGGCGGGTGAAATAAATGCGAGGCAAGACTCTTCGCGTTAACTTCATTTGGCTTCCCTATAGACCGCTCAAAATGATCTTCCAACAAGGCCACAGGCGAAGAAAGCACCGGAGGCGTACCCGCTGGGGTACGTTGAGGATGCTTTCGAGACGAGAACGCAGTTGGAAGTCATTTTCAGCGGTCTACTAAAAGTACCAGGCCACTCCGCCCATCACCATCCGCGGGTTTCCCGGCACGAAGTGGATATCGGTCACCCCGGCCCCGTCGGTCCTCAGTCTCGATTCAAACGCGAAGATTGCCTGTTCCCACTCGGTATTGAGGAGATTCTGCACAAAGAGAAACGCTTCCATCCGCCCATGCGGCAATGTGATCGGCAACCGATAGCGCTCCGACAAATCGAAGCTGAGCCACGAGGGTGAGGTAATGCTCCTATCTTCCATGAGCGGTCTTACCCCGAGATAGGTGGCCTGGAGTTGCGAGGTCAGTCCTTCGGGCCATCTCAGAATCACGGCGCCAAACGCCGTGTATTTCGGCGCCAAAGGAATCGCATCGCCGTTGCGAAATTGGGCGTTCGTCCATGTCATGCTGCCGTTCACATAGAGCGGACCCCAGACCTGTCCGCGCGCGGCGACCTCGACGCCCTCCCGTCTGCTCGGTCCTCGGATCTCCGTCGTCCCTTCGTCCCCCACGAACACCAGTTCCGACTGGAGATCCAACCGCCAGACCGTGGCGATGAACTCCAAGCCGTCAGGCCCCCACGGCTTGGATCGGATGCCGACTTCATAGCTCTTTGCGCGCGCGAGCGGCGAGGATCCCGGTGCCACGGCCGAGCGTGCGTCATTGCTGTGAAAGCCCTCGCCATAGTTGGCAAAGAATTCGGTGCCGACCCACGGCCCCAGGATCATGTTCATTTTCGGGAGAATAATCCCCGAGCTTTTTCGTCCGTCCGGTTGCTCCGCACATGTGCTGCAGCGATTCTGCACATCGAAGGTAAAAGTCTCCGCGCGCAGTCCGCCCGCGAGTCGCATCCACGAGATCGGCTGCACCTCCGCTTTGACGAAGGGGGCATACGACGCCTCGAAAATGTCGCTATCGGTGGTCGTGCCGGTCGGCATTCTCGTCGTCTGAGTCCCGAGTCTGGCATGGATGTCATCGACTCGAGTTTGAAATCCAATGGTGCCCGTACTAGGTACGCCGAACACCTCGCCTCTGTGTTTGTATCCGATATCGCCGCCGTACATCACGCGGCGATCGGCCTGCTGAATCCCGTCGCCATTGACGGGGTCGTTGAGAAAGAACGTAAAATTCGTGAACAGGTCCAGCCGGTAATACTGCCCATACGCGTTGGCAAAAAACTGACCGCTCGATGGTGTGTCGTAATGGTAGTTCAGCCGGGCGGTGCTGCGGAGCGTATTGCCTCCCTCCGAAGGATCGATGGCGCCGAATCGACCGATCGTGCCGTCAGTAACGGCACGAAAGGGAATCTCTCCTGAACCATTCCACTGAGACTTCAGAAACGTGCCGGTCAGACTGAGTTCATCCCGACTGGTCAGATTGGTGGTCATTTTGCCCAACAGGTTGATCCGAAAGTATCGATTCTCATTGTCGTACGGGCCATTGGTGTAATACCCCTCGGCCGCGAACAAGGTGCGGATCTTCTCCTTAGTCGGTGAGAACATGAGCAGATACCGTTGCGTATCAAACTGACCGCCGGCCGCCTGGGCGACGCCCTCCTGCACCACCTGTCGCGTCCTGAAATTCACCACCCCGGCCGTGGCGAAGTCCCCATATTCAGGCAGGTAGGCCCCTTTGGAGACCTCCAATCCCTCGATCGTTTCGGGAATAATGAAATTCAAGTCGGTGTAGCCTTGCCCATGCGCGTGGGTGCGCAAATTGATCGGCATCCCGTCGGTGAAGAATGCGACATCGGTGCCGTGATCGGCATCGAAGCCACGCAGAAAATATTGATCGGCCTTCCCGGCGCCACCGGAGTGTTCGATGGCAAGAAACCCAGGAATGAGCCGCAGCACTTGTGCAGGACGGCCCTGCGGCTGGAGAAGAATTTCCTTGTCCGGGATGAATAGCTGTGAGGAGGCCGAAATGGGCCGTTCTCCAATAGTTGCGACTTCTGGAATTTTCAACTCGGGTACGTCAGGGTCGTGAGCCAGCACCGACTCCACGAAGGTCAATCCCATGATCACGACCGACATGAACAATCGAAGGCGCCGCATACTCACGTCTCACTTTTTCAAGGCATGGACGGATGAGACGCCCACGAGGATCGCTCGACAGCCGACTCATCGACTGGCGCAGACCCTCATGGCCCGGCGACAACAATGACCCAAGATCACCTGACTAGGTTGGCTGGACTGAGCTGACCAAAGAACGGACTCGGGACAGAGACTGCGTAATCAACGCCTCAAGGGTCCATGACCCCGCACCCACGATCTCCAGGCGAGTCCGATTGAGTGGCAGCATGACCTTCGTGGCCCGTGCACCGAGAATGGCGTGAACGACCTCCGGCGTCACCTCACCGATCAGCGCGCCGGGCAACACCAGATTCAACGAGGTCACAATGACGTCCCCCACCGTAGGCAGTGTGTCAGCAATCGCGCGAGGCCCGACACCCACCTGCGTCGCACCGGCCCGCTTCATCGCCTCAGCCGCCACACGGTTGGTCCCCAATGCCAGAATGTTATGGGCGTGGCCGAGTTCCGAGCGGAGTCCTGCTACCAATCGAGACCCAAGCCCGCCGCCTCTCCCGTCGATGACACACACGCGCACGGCCTACACCAGACCCTTCCCGGTCGTCGTCATGGTGAGTTTGCCATGCTTCACACCCTTGACCGATACCAGCGCGTCCGCCACCTTCCGAATATCCGACCCTTTGCCTTTTACCACCAAGACTTCAAGACAATGGTCATGGTCGAGATGGACATGCATGCCGGAGAGAATCTGCCCATGGTAGTCATGCTGAATATCGGTCAGCTTTCCTGTCAAGTCACGCACATGATGGTCATACACAAATGTGATGGTCCCGACCGTCTCTTTGTTGTCGTCCCATTCCTGCCCGACCAGATTGTCACGGATCAGATCCCGTAATGCCTCAGACCGGTTGGTGTACTTGCGCTTCTTGATGTGCAGATCGAAATCATCAAGCAAGTGATGGTCCAACGACACACCGAATCGAATAAGCTTTTTCATGGCAACCTCTGGAGTAGCACGATTTTTATATTCATAGCACAGGCACTGCGTGCGAGCAATCGGAATTTGTCGATCCTGAGCTAGCAGTTGCTCAGCAAACCGGAAAGAAGGAGTTCGCAGCGCGTTAGATCCGAATCGAACAAACCTTCGTAGTGGAGACAAGCCGTCCACAGGTACAAGGCAGAACGAGCGTATCATCCTTCTCCACTCGCTTTAGTTTTGACAAAAATAGCTCAGAGACCGGTAACAATCTGGTCAAGATTCCTCAGGGGGAAAAAATTGATCTGATACCAGCGTGGCGCTCCGCAAGCGTGCGAGGAAGGCCCGCAAGCTAACCGAAGCAAGTGCGAGGGAGCGAGTAAATCGCTGTGGGTGGACTTCTATTCGCCCTTCACGGGAATGTACATGACATTCCCCTGCCGATTGACAAGTAGAAGCGCCAGATCGGATGGCTTGATAGGATCGGCCAGTCGCTGAAATACGTCGAAGTTGGGAATAGGTTGACGATTGAGTTCCAGCACCACGTCACCTGGCTGGAGACCGGAGGATTCCGCCAAACTACCTTCTTCGATGTCCGTCACTACCACCCCGCTGGTGACAGCCAGATCCATCTGCCGAGCCAGCGGGGCCGTCACATCGTCGAAGACGACGCCGGCAAGGGGGTGAGCCGTGGCAGCTGAAGCCGATCCGGCTTGATTCTTCTTGGTTCGTTCACGCGGCGCCTCTTGCACAACCATTTCAGTCTGGTACGGCTTACTCTCCCGCATGAGATCCAGCCGGTGCTTACTCCCGATCGTAGACGCGGCCACGAGGTTCCGAAGATGACCGCTGTCCATCACGTCCCGCCCGTCGAATCGTACAACCACATCGCCGCGCTTGAGCCCGGCTTTCTCGGCAGACCCTTTCGCCTGCACATCGGTCACGATCGCGCCTTTCACATCAGGGAGACGAAAGATCTTGCCTAATAGGGGCGTGACGTCTTGTGTCGAGGCACCGAGGAATCCACGGACCACATGCCCGGTCTTGAGCAGGCTCTGCATGGCGGTCCTGGCCATATTACTCGGAATGGCAAATCCCACACCGACACTCCCGCCCGTAGGACTGGCGATGGCAGTATTGATCCCCACCAATTCTCCATTGAGGGTCACCAAGGCCCCGCCGGAGTTGCCTGGATTGATGGGGGCATCGGTTTGAATGAAATCTTCGAGGTCGGCGACACCGACATCGGCACGGCCGACGGCACTGACAATGCCGAACGTCACACTGCGACTCAACCCAAGGGGATTCCCGATTGCGAGCACAAATTCGCCGACGGCGAGTGTGCTCGAATCTCCCCACGTCACCGTCGGCAGATTGGTTGCCTGAATCTTCACTACAGCCACGTCGGTCTTTGGATCGGTGGCCACCACTCGTCCTTTGTACTGCCTCCGGTCGGCGAGAATCACTTCCACATCGACCGCATCGGCAATGACATGGTTGTTCGTCATGATGTAGCCGTCCGACGATACGATGACACCGGAGCCTTGGCCATATTGCCTTCGCGACGGGACATCTTTGAACAATCCGAACGGCAGCGCTTCGTCGCTGAACGCTTGATCGCGGACCATCACCGTGGAGGCAATGCTGACAACAGCGGGGATCACTTTGGTCGCAGCCGCCTTGATCTGCGCCTGAAGTTCACCGCCGCCCGCTACAGGAATCACGCGACTCCCGGCCAGAGCTGTTCCACTCGCAATCAAGACTCCCGCACAGACCCCGATCACGACTCGAAAAAGATGATTGGGTCGAAACACGCCACGATCCTTTCTCACAGGCTATTGAAAAAGTCTGTCTCGTCTATCTGGTCTATTCGGTCTGTCTCGTCTGTTTGGTTGAACGAAACAAACCAGATGAACCAGAAAGACCAGATAGACCGAACAGACCAGACAGACTGACGGTAAACGACTGTAGCCTAGCATGCGTGCGTCGGAGGCGCACTTACAATTCCACATGACGCAGGCGAAGGGCGTTGGAGATGACGGACACGGAACTGAAGGTCATGGCGGCGCTGGCGATCATGGGGCTCAAGAGCATTCCCCAGACCGGATAGAGCACGCCGGCCGCGATCGGCACTCCAATTACGTTATAGAGAAAAGCGAACAAGAGATTTTGCCGAATATTCCGCATCGTGGCTTGACTCAGCCTCCGCGCCCGGAGCAGCCCGCGCAGATCTCCTTTCACCAGCGTGATCCCCGCGCTCGCAATAGCCGTGTCCGCTCCCGTTCCCATGGCGACCCCGACATGGGCCAACGCAAGGGCTGGGGCATCGTTCACGCCGTCCCCGGCCATCGCAACCACTCGGCCTTCCGACTTGAGACGGGCGATGATCTGTCCCTTTTGGTCTGGAAGGACTCCAGCCATGACTTCCTCGATGCCAAGTTGCCGGGCCACGGCCTCTGCCGTATCGCGATGATCTCCCGTCACCATGACGATGCGGATACCCTCGCCCTTGAGCTCCTGCACCGCGTCATGAGTAGAGGCTTTGATCGGATCTGCCACGCCAAGTAAGCCCGCGATCTGTTCATCAATGGCGACAAACAGGATCGTCTGCCCTTCATGACGAAGCGAGACCGCTTGTTCGTCCAACGGCGTGAGGGTCTGGAGGGATACCCTAACATCATTTTGCAAGAACGCAGCCGTCCCGATGGCGACACGACGACCAGCGACCGTCCCGGTCACACCTTTCCCTGTCACTGATCCAAACTGCTCGACCGGAGCGAACGTGATCCCTCGCTCTTTTGCTCCCGCTACCACCGCCGCAGCCAGGGGATGTTCGCTGCTCCGCTCTAGACTTGCAGCAAAGCGCAACAGTTCGACCTCCGACCATGATGAAACGGCCAGCATCGACAGCAGTTTCGGTTTGCCCTCGGTGAGGGTCCCGGTCTTATCAACCACCAACGTATCCACCTTGCCGAATACCTCCAGCGCTTCGGCCTTCTTCACCAAGACACCGGTCGTCGCTCCGCGACCAGTCCCGACCATGATCGACATCGGAGTGGCCAATCCCAACGCACAGGGACAGGCGATAATAAGCACCGCCACGGCGTTGACCAGCGCATAGGCCAACTTCGGCTCCGGCCCCCAGATCGCCCAAGCCACCGCCGTCATCAACGCTGCAGCCACAACCAGCGGGACAAAATACGCCGCAGTCACATCGGCGAGACGCTGGATCGGCGCCCGACTCCGTTGCGCCTCACTGACCATCTGCACGATCCGAGCAAGCATTGTGTCTCGCCCGACCCGTTCAGCGACCATCACAATCCCGCCCGTGCCGTTGATGGTTCCCCCGGTCACCTGTACCCCGACTGCTTTCTCGACCGGGATCGACTCCCCCGTAATCATGGATTCATCCACTGCGGTCGTGCCTTCTTGGACGATCCCATCGACCGGTACCCGCTCTCCAGGCCTGACACGCAATCGATGGCCGACTTGAATATGCTCCAGCGGCACATCTTCTTCCCGTCCATCCGGCTTGATCAGCCGGGCTGCCTTTGGTGCAAGTTTGAGCAAGGCGCGAATCGCGGAACTCGTCTGACTCCGAGCCCTCAACTCAAGAACCTGGCCGAGCAGGACGAGCACCGTAATCACCGCCGCAGCCTCAAAATAGACCGCGATCGAGCCATCATGCAGTCGGAATGAACTGGGAAGCAGCGTCGGCGCAATGGTGACAACAGTGCTGTAGCTATAGGCCGCGCCCGTTCCCATGGCAATGAGCGTGAACATGTTGGGAGCCCGGTTCACCACCGAGGTCCAGCCTCGCTGGAAAAACGGCCAGCCGCCCCAGAGCACCACCGGCGTCGCCAACAGCCATTGCGCCCAGTTCCCCGTCGAACCGGTGAGTATCTGCGGAAGCGAGAAGCCGGGAATCATCTCGGCCATGGCCAAAAGCATGACCAAGAGCGAAGGCCCGAGACAAATCCAAAACCGCCTGGTCATGTCCTCGAGTTCGGGGTTCCGTTCATCTTCGAGCGAGACGACTTTGGGCTCCAGCGCCATCCCACAAATCCGGCAGGCTCCTGGTTGTGTCTCAAGCACCTCCGGGTCCATCGGACAGATGTACTCGACCACTCCACCGGATGGAACCGGCATGACGCGAGGAGCGCGCTGCTCAGCGGGCGTCAGATAGTAGATCGGGTCGTTCCGAAACTTGGTGAGGCAACTCGTCGCACAGAAATGGTAGGTCTTCCCTTGATACTCATAGGAACCGGCTGCCGTGGGCGGTTGCACCGTCATTCCGCACACGGGATCGATCACCGCAGCCTCCGTCGCAGCGGGGGCAGGCTGCATCATCGTAAGGGGCTTTCGTGTGGTCGGCTTAGCGGGAGTGACTGACTGTGGCTGCAACGCCCGCTCCGGATCGGCTTTGAATCGTTCCAGACAGGACAGGCCGCAAAAGTAGTAGCGCTGGCCTCGATGATCGTGACTTCCGGCCGCCGTAGCCGGATCGACCGTCATTCCGCAGATAGGATCGATCGCCATCTCTCCTCAGAAGGAGTGCTGAGTGTAACGTTCTGGGTCCTGAGTGTTCGGACTCACCGTAACGCAATACTCAGCACTCAGAATTTACGAGTTTATTTTTTTGCATCGGCATCCAGAATACTCTGGATGATCAACTTGAGATTCTCCGGGTCGATACTCTCCGCCTTAATATTCCCGTCGATGAGCACAGTTGGAGTGGACTTAAGTTGGATGCGCTCGCCCCACTTGCGCCCCTCTTCAAATATCTTGGCCGGCTTCCCGCTGGCCATTCCTTCCTCAAACGCTTTCGGATCGAGCCCGACTTCCTTGATCAGACCTTCTCGTAGCGAGCGATCCAGCACTCCGGTGATGTTGTCCTTATGGATGGTGCGAAAGAGGACGGCTTTCATTTCATTCCCCTTTCCCATCATCTTCGCTTGTTCATACATATCGAATGCCGTCGGCAACTTGCCAGGGATCACCGGGAACCCTACCATCGTGGTCTCAAGCTTTTTCCCGAATTCTTTCTCAAGAAACGCCAGCGCTTCTTCATCGAACCGGTGACAGTGCGGGCAATAGAAGTCGGCGAATTCAATCAACTTCACTTTGCCGGGCGTATGTGTGGAGACCTCACCCTGCAGGATTTCGAACTTGCCCTTCAATTCGGAAACAGCAGCGAGAGCTGGTACTCCCCAGAGGACCACGACACTCCAGACAATCGCATAGACCGCCAAGGCCCATTGCGCATAGTGTCTATTCGCCATTTCAACTCCTTTCTTGAGTCAATACTGATCAGTATATCGAATACGCCGCGAACTTACTCGCCTGCTCTTTGTTATACTGCAAGCATGTTGTCAGGTATGGTCTCAACCATCGTCGTCTTGTTCGTCATGCTCACTGGCTGTGCCTCGAGGCAAGAGGCAGAGAACAGTCAGACAGTCACCTTCGCTCAAGTCAAGGCGGCCCCGGATTCCTTCACCGGTCAATCAACAGTCCTTGGCGGAAAAGTTTTGACTGCCCGGCGACTAAAAGACAGCACGAGGATCGAGATCTTACAATTGCCGCTCGATCAATCGCTGCGTCCCGGACATGACTTGACCCAGTCACAAGGCCGTTTTATCGCTCTGCAGCGAGAATTTCTCGATCCCGCGACCATCCCACCTGGGAGCAGAGTCACCGTGACAGGCGTGGTATCCGGCTCCATCACACTACCATTGGATGAGACGGACTATACGTATCCCGTCATCGATATCAAGCGTGTGCAAGTTTGGGGCGGATCGGAAGACATGGCACGTCGTACCCCCCCCAACTATTATATGGGGGCAGGTCCCTATTGGGGACCTTATTGGGGTCCTTACTGGCGTCCCTGGCCCTACTGGTAAGCGAGACGAGCACACCTCCAATTCTGCTCTCTCCGAAACATGCTCGCAAGCCGCACCCTGCTCGCACGTCTCGAGTATTCACCGACCCGAGGACCCGACGATCCGTGTGACACGATCGTCGCGCCCTCCGAGGCTGAGATATTTCTGATAGTGGGCCAGCGCTTTCGGCATATCTTTCCGATGCAACTCATAGAACACACCTAAGTTGTAGTGCGCTTCGGCATAGTTCGGCTTCAATGCGACGGCGCGCTCATAGGACAGCTCCGCCTCGTCAAGTCTATTCAGCTCGGTATAGATGACACCCAGGTTCATATGCGCTTCGGCATACGCCGGGCGGTACCGCACGACCTCAAGAAACTCCTGCGCCGCCTCCAAGAGCCTGCCTTGACTCCGATGAATAAATGCGAGGTTATAGTGCGCGTCCACGAATGAAGGGTTCGCTGCGATGGCCTGTCTGTACGAAGAGGCGGCTTCATCGAGAGCGTTGTTCTTCTCCGCCACTCGCCCGGCGAGGTACCAGGCATCGGCATTTTTGGGATCGAGCTTGAGCAGCCGGCCCACCGTCTCTCGCGCCCCGCGACTATCTCCCTGCGCCTCGTACAACAATGCGAGATTGTACAGGCCTTCACGGTGGTTCGGATGGACGGCCAGCAAGGCTTGATAGGTCTTGGTGGCCGAGGCGACATCACGACGTTGCTCGTACAGCTTGGCTAAGTCGAAATACGAGTCGGCATGGCGAGGATCGATTTCAATCGCCCGCTTCAGTGCCTGCTCCGCTTCGGCCGACTTTCCTCGAATCCGATTGACCTGCGCCAAATCGTTCAAGGCATCGGGATAGGCCGGCTTCAGCTTAAGCGCATGAGTAAAAGCATCGGCGGCCTGAGCCGGCTTCTTCTCCTTGAAATAGATCACCCCGAGCAGATGGTGCGCTTCAGCTGAGGAGGGATTCAATTCAATGGCTTTCTTGGCAGCGTCGGATGCCGCGGCAAGATCGCCTTTTTTCAGTAAGGCAGCACCTCGCTCGTAGTAACGCTGTGCCTCGTCCGATTGCTCAGCCGCCGCCAGGATCGGGACAAGAGGAGAAACTAGAGCCAGGCACAGGGCAAATAACACAACGACGCTATGCCTGAGAAGGCTATTCATTATCAGCCGACGCCTTTCCACACCAACAACAGTCCCGCAAACTATAGACGGCAGCAACCATGAAATCAACGACGCGCGCAACAACGTGAGATCAGTGCGCCAGAGACGCTCACAGGGTGAGTAGTAGATAAGACGGGGGAGCCATCATCTTTGGCGGGAGTCGGATGCTGCGTGGCAAGACTTGATTCAATTTTTCAGGTTGTCATGACCAACCGTACGCGTTGAGTTCCTGAGCACGATGACGTTTCCGAGCCGGAGTGAATTCATCGTAGTGCTCGTTCAAAAAGGCGCCGAATACTCTGAGTTTTGAGAGAACCGGTGCCTTGCGGCCTCGCCAATCGTTCGGCGAGTGAACAAGCTCCCAGCGACCATTGAGGATTTCAGGCACTTCGTCTTTCGGATTACCCCATTCACCGACACACTTTGCGCACAAGTGACTCTCGAACTCAGTCAGCCAGACCTCGCCGTGGGTGATTCCAACGACTGCTGTGCGAACCTACCGTCAAGCGACGGTTCATTTTGCTCGGCCCATGCCAGGAGCAAAGGTGTTAGGCGTCGAATGCATACTTCATTCGCCGCCAGCCCAGCATCTGGTGATTCGAAGTATGCGCCGCGATAGCCGCTTTCGGAATTGAAGAAGAGGTCAAATGTCGATGTAGGGACGCGAAGATTGAAGATGACTCTCGAAAAGCCAGCCATGTCGTCACAGCTCTGTATGTGACAACAGAGCACTTCCATGTCGCGAACGACGATTTCGACGACCTCGGTGAACGCGCTTTCTCGAAGAAGTGCGTCGATTCGCTTGTCGCCAACTATTGAGCTGAAATGCCACGCACTCATATAGGGACCAATGCTTGTGACTTTAACCTTAGATGTAACTGAACATTATGAACCAACGCGGGCCATGACAACAGAAAGCCATTCTCGCAGGATGCTCAAAATGTCATCCCAGCAAGGCCGCAGGGAGCTCGGCGACTGAAGCGTACCCTTGCGGTACGTTGCAGGGAGACGGGCGACTGAGAACGATGCTGGGGGACATTTTCAGCATCCTGCTAAGAGCGTCGATTCGAACCAGTGATCGCCTGCTTAAACACCGCGCGGAGGCCGAAGTAGGCGACGGAATCTTTGAGGTTGGAATAGAGACGCTTGAAGGTTCCCATGTCCGGGTTGGTAACATATTCCATCGTCAAGGCGATCCGTTCTTCTCCCTCGCCAAGGGGAGTCACCGAATGCCACAGCTTATCTCCATTGAAAATCACGAGATCGCCCGGTTGTGTAATGAGTTCCAGATGCCGCGGGGCTTTTACAGGATCATCCTTAAACAGCTCGCAGACCAGTTTGCATTGTGTCGACTTATCAACGAGCCCCATCAGAATGGTGTAGCGAGCCCCTTTATAGTAGGACGTGTCATAGTGAAACCCGATATGATCCCCCGGCTCCGTATAGTAATAGAGCGCACAGGAGTGGGGATCGTTCTCAGGGCATTGACTGAGTTTGGCCTGCACCAGTCGGCTCAAGAAATCGATAAAGGCGCCGGATCGATAGAGATCGAGAAAGCGCGGGGCCTTCTCCATTACCGTGTAGTAGCTCACGCTCCCGCCCTTTTTATGGCCGGGAATGTAGTTGCGATTCAGCTCGCTCTTCACCCCTTGTGCCTGCGGGACGAGATGCTCTTCCACCACCGATCGTGAGAGAAACTGTGGGATAACTAGGAACTCGTTCTGGTCCCAATACTCACGGGAGAGTCGGTCGAAATCCAACCGCTTGACTGCGTCTTCAACCGCTTCAACCAAAGAGCCGACCATGGCTTGATTCATACCTTCACCTATTCATCAATCGTCCGGCAGGATGCTGAAAAAGTCCCACTTAAGAACTGTGAAAAGTAAAATGTAAAAGGTGAAACGTAGCACCGTCAAATGCTCTTCCTCTGAAACCTTTCACGCTTTACCTTTCACTTATCACGGATCGCTGGGTCGCATTCACTGCGGAGCGCTGAACACCGGAGCCTTTACGACTTCCACATCCGGCGGCAATTTGAGATCGAAGAGTGAGTCGCCAAGACCGGTGTTGGGTTGAAGCGACGAAAATTCAAAGTTCGAGACATTGCCGCTGACTTCATGGAGAGAGAGAGTGCGAATGAAATAGGTTTTCGGAAACACTTCAAGCACGATTCGTTGTAACGATCTCCCCGCCTCACCTTCACGCGACTTAGGCAGGAGCGTGAGTAACCGGATTCCTCCCACGCCACGCCCCTTCCCGGGCGTCGGCTCAATGTCGAACGACTCCTCCAACTTCGCCGCCCCCAGTAACAGCTCCAACGGGGCCTTGGAGGCTGCCATTTGTGTCAGCTTCCCCACCAGTACTTGCTTGTGCTCCGGTACATACACTTTAACATCATCTCGATTGACATAGATGTCCTCGACTGAAGGATCGAGATAATTCCACCGCAACCGGCCTGGCTTCTTGATATAGACCTTCCCCGAGGACGCAATAGACCGTTCGAAACCCTCGATCACGGTCTTCTGCGTAAAATCTGCCTGGAGATCTTTCGTTTTCTCATACCGCGCCTGGAGCTGCTTGACCACCTCCCGCACTTCCTGCAACGCTTTCTCATCACTCTCTTCGGCGCCAAGAAACGACACAGGTAAGAGGACCCACAGACACACCATTGCAAGTCCCACTCTGGGCAGACCAGATGGGGTGGCTAAGGTACGCGCTATTCTGCGCGTCCAGCGAGGGCCTTCGGAGGCCGCGCGATGTGTGAGCACCGGGAGCGCCTTCGTCACCCCATGCCCCCTCACGCCTCCTCTGCTCCCACCGGCCCGGTCCGCCCGACGACCTCTCTCCGTCCATCCCGGCCTGCCGCGCCCACAAGGCCCTCTGCCTCCATTTGCTCGATCATCCGAGCCGCTCGAGGATAGCCCACCCGCAACCGGCGCTGAATCAGAGAAGCAGAAGCCGAACCGGTGGACAGGACCAACTCTTTCGCCTGCTCGTATACTTCGCCCAGCGACTCATCCTCTTTCGCCCCTTCCTGTTTCAGCGCGATCTGCAACTCCTGATTGTAGGCGGGAGCAGCTTGGTCTTTCACGAACTCGACTACGCGGCGGACGTCGTCATCCGACACAAACGACCCGTGCAGTCGCATGACACGTCCCGTCCCCGAAGCCATATAGAGCATGTCTCCACGACCAAGGAGCGCCTCCGCACCGTTGGCATCCAGAATGGTGCGAGAATCGGTCTTCGACGACACCTGAAAGGCAATGCGGGCCGGAAAGTTCGCCTTGATCAAGCCGGTCAACACATCAACCGACGGGCGCTGCGTCGCCAGCACGAGATGGATACCTGATGCGCGGGCCATCTGCGCCAAGCGCGCAATCTTGTCTTCCACTTCTTTCGGGGCCACCATCATCAAATCCGCCAATTCATCGATCATCACGACGATATAGGGCAAGGGCTCCGGCGGAGTCGCCGGCGGTGTGAACGATCCGGGGCTGCCATCCGGAACCGCAGTCTCTCCGGCAGAGAGCCGGTCCTCTTCGGACAGAAACTGAATGGGCAATTCCGGCTGGTCTAACTTGGCCACCGATTCTGCTTCCAGCACACCCTGCTTTCCGGCGACTTTTCGATTATAGGTATCGATGTTTCGCACGCCTGCCTCAGCGAGCAATTTGTAGCGTCGCTCCATTTCAGCCACTACCCAACCGAGCCCTCGCGCCGCCGACTTGGGATCGGTGATGACCGGTCGTAAGAGGTGAGGGATGCCGTCGTACGTTTGAAATTCGAGCATCTTGGGGTCGATCAGGAGTAACTTGACTTCATCGGGGCGCGCCGAAAACAGCAAGCTCAGGAGCATCGTATTGAGGCTGACACTTTTCCCGGCCCCTGTGGCGCCGGCGACCAGCAAGTGCGGCATCGTTTTCAGATCGGCGATCAGAGGGGTTCCGAAAATATCCTTCCCCAAGGCCAAGCTGAGCTTCGATCTGGCGCGGGAAAATGCTTCGCTCGTCATGACTTCCTTCATCGACACCGTCTCGCGATAGAGGTTCGGCACCTCGATGCCTACCACAGATTTTCCCGGAATCGGCGCGACGATCCGGAGACTGATCGCTTTCAGTGCCAATGCCAGATCATCGGCAAGGTTCACAATGCGCGCGACTTTCGTTCCCGGCGCCGGCTCAAACTCGTACATCGTCACGACTGGCCCGGGACGAACTTCCGTCACCTTCCCTGCGATGCCAAAACTGAGCAGAGCGCGGGTCAGCACATCGGATTGCGCCTTGATTTCTTCTTCCGTCACACGCCCCAGGGGGCCCGACGGTTCGCTCAGGAGCACAGCCGGATCCGGCAAGATATAGTCCCCCGCCTTTGCTTGAGCAGCCACGACTTGTTGGTCCGGCTCGGGCTCGATCGGTTCAGCCGGTTCGGGAATCGGTCGTCGTGCCGGCTGAATGACCGGCCAATCCAATTCCGGCTCTGCAGACGCCTCCGGAAGCGCCTCCTCAATCACCGCACGGATGGATGCAGTGGATTTCTGTCTGGATTTCCGTGGCGACTCAGGAACTTCTTCTTCCACCGGCCGGTCCGGAATCAACGTACGCGCCCTGTTGAACACCCTATTGCCCCAACCGGGAATCCGTCGACCAATCTCCGACAGAGAGATGGGCGCCGTGAAGAGGAGCGAGACTAGTAGTCCCGCGATGATCAGAATGTGGGCGCCGGTACTTGCAAAATAGGCTCGCAAACTCTCGGCCAACACTTGCCCGAAGAAGCCTCCCGCCATCCCTCGGTAAATCAAACCGCTAGAGACGGTCGGCACCGCCGAGATTTCGAGATGAAACAGACCGCTGAGAAACAGCAATGCCGCCAGCGAAGCGCCGGCGTTCCGCAGACGGATCGATAGATCGCTCTGAGTGAAACAGCGGACACCCAAGAGGCCTAGGAGAATGGGAAACAGGTATGCAGCCCCGCCGATCGACCAGAACAAGGTGGACGCGAAGAACGCGCCGACCGATCCGATGAGGTTTCTGGGCGGAGGCGTCGAAGCCGCTCCGGCCTTCATCTCCCCTGGGACAAAGGACAACAAGCTCAGCAGCGTCAAGAGCGCCAACGCGATCAGGACGACTCCGATCACTTCTCGCTTGATGTGTGAGGGGGGGGCAGCGGCGCCGCGGGTCTCGCCCCGCTTGGCCGAACTGGTGACAGCCATGATCGCGATGCTAGCACAGGGAAACGGTCAATTCAAACGAGCGCGCGCGCGAGCCGGAGAAAATCTTCAACCGACAACGTTTCTGCCCTGCGGGTCGGAGCGATATCCAAGCGCTGCAATGTTTCGGCAACAGGATGAAGTTCATATCCTTCGTCGCGCAGAGAATTGACAAGCGTTTTCCTTCGATGCGCGAAAGCCGCCTTCACAAGCGCGCGAAATGCGGCTTCTTCCTGCTGGCTGAGCCTCGTGCGGTTCGTTCGCAGCAAGACCACCGCCGAAGCCACCTCCGGCCTGGGGCGGAAACACTGGGCAGAGACACGAAACGATTTGGTGACTTCGGCTGCGTACTGCGCCATGACTGAGAGCACCCCATAATCGGACCCGCCTGGCTTTGCCACCAATCGATCGACCACTTCATCCTGCAACATGAGCACCATCCGGGGGAACCGACTCCGTTGGTCGAGTAGCGTAAAGAGCAATGGAGTGGAAATGTAGTAAGGTAAATTGGCTACGACAACTGTCCCCATCGGCAGACTCTCGACCGGATAGGCCAGCGCATCCTCACAGACCAGATCCACATTCGGAAGATCCGCCTGCCTGGTTTCGAGATAGGCATGGAGCCGTGGATCTAATTCGATCGCCGTCACACGACCGGCTGCGCGGCACAACGCCTTGGTCAGGATTCCGCGGCCCGGACCGATTTCCAACACGTGGTCGCTGCTGTTCAATTCTGCCAGCGCAACGATTTTACGTACGATGTTGGGATCGATCAGAAAATTTTGGCCGAGCCGTTTGTTGGGCGGAGGGAGTTCAGGGGGTAACACCGGTCAATTCCTGCCGGAAGGACGAGGAGCGGCCTGCGTATGTTGCTTCGCCAAACCTGCAAGCGGGATTCGGAAATAGTCGATGAGATCGGTAAACTCTTCCACCAGGTCGTTGGTAAAAGAGGGCCCCGGCTGCAAGGCGGCAAACTTCTGCCCTTCTTGCTGACCCAAGGATTCAGTGATGAGTGCATTCGTCCTGACTTTCCATTTTGCCACTCGCTCTGCTCCGGCAACGGTATTGAGCGTCTCCATCGTGTCTTGGAGAATTGTGTCCAATTCCTTCAACTGCTTCTGAAGCATGTGATACGCCGCGTCCGATTGGTTGGTCATCTCAATGACTCCTGTCTATCTGGTCTGTCTGGTCTATTTGGTCTATCTGGTTCGGTCCAAACTAGGAAACCAGACAGACGAGATAGACCAGACAGACCAGATAGACCTATCACCGTCTTTTGACTAACGTGGCGGCCAGCGTGATCGCCTCGACCAGACTACCGGGATCTGCGATGCCCTTCCCTACGATATCGAAGGCTGTTCCGTGATCGACCGAGGTACGGAGAATCGGCAGCCCCACCGTCAGGTTCACGCAGGTTCCGAAGGCGACAAGCTTTAAGGGAATGAGCCCTTGATCGTGGTACAGAGCCACCACACCATCGTATTCACCTCTTGCCGCCTTGCCAAATAGGGTATCAGCCGGCAAGGGATCGCTGGCGCGAATGCCCTGCGCTTGCGCCGCACGAGCCGCCGGGAGAATGACCCGCGCCTCTTCGTCGCCAAACAGTCCATGTTCTCCGGCATGAGGGTTCAACGCGGCAACACCGACTCTCGGTTTCTTAATTCCGAACAGATCCTTCAACGCCAGATGAGCCAGTCTGATGGCTTTCTCGACTTTGGCCTGGGTGAGAAGCGCCGGCAAGTCCTTGATCGCGACGTGGGTTGTCACAAACATGATTCGGAGCGGTCCGCCGATAATCATCATGCCGGACTCCTGTGTCTTGGTCAGGTCTGCCAGGAGTTCCGTATGGCCGGGGAAATGACAGCCGGCCATATTGATCGCTTCTTTGTTGATCGGCCCGGTGACGATTCCGTCAATGCAACCGAGTTGCGCAAGCTCCACGGCTTTCTTGATGAACAGGACGGACGCCGCTCCGGTTTCAATCGCCGCGACTCCTCGCGGGAAGCGTCCAAGCGGATGTTCGAGCGGGTCCAGCACGGCGAGATGGTTCGGCCGAGGAGTCACCGTTTCGTGACCCTCCACACGAATCACGTTCAACTTGAGTTTTAAGTTCTTGACCGTCTGCTGCATAACCGGAAACGAGCCGATAATCAGCGCACGGCAAAGTCGTTGCACTTTTGCCACAGCCAACGCCTTCGCAATCACTTCAGGACCGATCCCAGCCGGATCTCCCATGGTGATTCCAAGGAGCGGTTTGTCTTTCATCCTCGTCATGTTTTTCCTAACATTCATACCCTTCGCCAATCATTGATCGAGCAGGATGCTCAAAAAGGCCGTTCAGCGCGGCCGCAGCGAGCGAAGATCGGAGGCGTACCCTCAGGGGTACGTTGAGGATCTAAGCGATGCGAGAACAAAGCTGGCGGACTTTTTCAGCATCCTGTTAAACCCAGTACAGATACACCACATACCCTATATAAAGGATGGCGCTCCCGCTCAGCAACCAGGGCCGCCAGAGAGCGCCCCATGCAGCCTGCGCCAATAAGAAGGTGGCCGCGGCCACAGCGAGCACCATGGTAATCAATGCCGTCGGGGCCAGCATCCAGTCCGTGCCCAGGAGCCCGATCGAGACCGGAATGGTACCCTGAAAGACGATCGCGCCGGTGACATTCCCTACAGCCAGCCGATCCTTCTTTCGGTAGAGCCAGAGAAAACTGTTCGACATCTCGGGCAGCTCGGTCGCCAGGGGCGCGACCAGGAGGGCCAAGATCAACGGAGAAATCGACAAAGCCCCCGCAATCGTTTCTGCAGCAAGTACGAAGAGATGCGCCCCGAGCGCGAGCCCGGCCAAGCCAAGGATTCCTTGAACACCGATAAGTCCAAACGATGGAACTGCCGCCTTTCTGGCAAACAGCAGCGGTTCAAGCCCGCTCTCGCTCCCCTCCTCATCAGTCTCACTGAACTTCAGCTTAACGTAATAGAGATAGAGCCCCACCAACCCGACGGCGGCGACGGCATGCACCGGTCGAGACGGAATAAACGCACAGACCAGTGCCACGCTGTATGCCGCCACAAAAAAGGAGAGATCGCCCCTCACATCACGATAATTCAATCGAAAGGCGGCGGCTCGCTTGCCCAGTCCTGCATAGACCACCAGCAAGATGGCTAAGATCGGAATCACCAGGGTGGTCAGCATGAAGGGCGCGCCGAGGATCGCGCCCAACCCCACTTCTGCTTCGGCACGGCTGTCCCCAAAGAAAATAGCAATGATGGGGATCGACGTTTCGGGAAGTGTGGTGCCGATAGCCGCCAACACACCGCCGATCGCGCCTTCGGACAGATTGAATCGCTTGCCCAACCACTCAATGGCGTTCGTGAAGAGCGTGCAGGCGCCCAACGTCACCGCGACGGATACGAGAAACAGCAGTGTATAGAGGAGGACCGTCATCCCCGGCCCGTCGGCCGATCTATCCGCTGTTTGGCATAGACGAGGACCGCGTCTTCGAGCACTTCCTTCACGGGACGGCCCGTTCGTTCGGCGATCCGTTTGCAATCGAGGTATTCCGGAGCCGCCTTGGCCGTCATCTCGTTCACATCGGCGATCTTCATCCGGACGACTCCTCCACGCACGTTCACCGAAACAAACCGCCGAGGAAGAATCTGTCGCATCACCTCACGAATCCGGACTCCCAATGTCGTCGTTTCCTGAAACAAGACATCGAGAATCCGATCCAGCTGCGCGGGAGCCGCCACACAGGTCAAGATGATGCCGGGCCGTCCACGTTTCATGATGACCGGCGCCAACGTCACATCGAGCGCCCCACACGCGAATAACTGCTCCATGACATATTCATACGTTTGCGGGTTCACATCGTCGAGATTGGTTTCTAGCTGCAGCACCGTATCCCGTTCGCGCACCTTTCGAGATGACGGTCGCGCGAGAAACACACGCAAGGCATTCGGCCAGCCGTCGGGATCGGCATCGCCCGCGCCATAGCCGATAGCTGTCGGCGTCATCACCGGCATGGGACCGAACTCCGATGTCAGCGTGCGCAGCAGCGCGATGCCGGTCGGCGTGGTGAGTTCACGCGGAGGGCCTGCGCTGTATATCGGAATCCCTTTCGCCAAAATGGAGACCGCCGGACCAGGCGCCGGGAGGATCCCGTGAGCCGATTGCAGCGTCCCTGTTCCAACGTTGACGGGAGAGGCGGTCACACGCGTCACGCCCAACAGATCGCAGCACATCAGCCCGCCGACGATATCGACAAACGAATCCAGGACCCCCACTTCATGGAAATGGACGTGATCCTTGGCTACGCGATGGGCATGCCCTTCCGCTTCGGCCAATCGATCGAACACCAATCGGCTTTGTTGCTTGATCTTGTCGGGGAGTCTACTCGCACCGAGGATGGCATGGATCCGATGAAGCGAGAGAGGCTTGCGCAACCCTGAGGTGATGATGACGTCCACTTTCACGGCATGGATCGCCCCTCGATGCACCCGCCGCTTTCGTAGCGTGAACCCTGAAAGCCGGAGTCGTTTCAGCCCGCTCACCAAGTCGGGAAACGGCACTCCCGCATCCACGAGCGCGCCAAGGATCATGTCGCCGCTGATGCCGGAATAACAATCGAAATGGAGATGCGCGCCCACGTGCGTCCTTTCCCTTCTTCACTCAGACGGAGCCCATCTTACCCAAGCCGCCTGCGAACGGCAATCGGCTCGCCGAAGCGAGACTTGCGCGAGGAGCGTGACTCGCGTGAGGTGTGAGCCTTGCTCCCTGCTAGTCGCGCTTTTCCCGCAAGTCGCGCCTGTCTCGCCCGTTGACAGCCTACCGACGCTATGTTATCCCCACTGGTCTCGCCCACCGATCGGGCACTTCGAAACGGGCTAGTGACGTGCGTATCCACTATGACAATCTGCCGGTCCTTGATCATGCCCTGCTCAGAGTTATTCGGATCGTGGAAGGGGCGGGTTGTCTGGATGCTATTCTGCGCCGCGCTGTTGCTCTTGATTCCGCCTGTCGCCTCGGCCAAATCGAAAGTCCCCCGCGCCCCGCGCCCGGAACCGGAACTGAAGATTCTCGACTTGAACGTCTCCCCCAACCCCTACACGATCTCGTCCGGCTCATTGCAGTTTTCTGCTCTAGTCCAGCTACCGAAGGAGCTGAACGGCGCAACCCTGCTGGAAGTCTCTTCCTTCATCACGTCGCCGTCGAAAAACTCGCTCCGTTTTCTCACCATACGTAAACCCCTGGAGCCTCACGCCGCCTCGACCAACGGCGCCGCCCCTCCACATATCTCTGTGCTCTTGACCTGGGACGGATTGGACCAAAAGAAAATCCCGGCGGGAGCGGGGCTCTATAATTTTGAAGTGCGAGCCAAGTTGCTCGCGAACGGTGAGAAGGGTCCCAGAACGCAGATGGTTGCCTGGCCGAAACGCGGAACAATCGAGGTCAAGTGAGTCGTCATGTCTGAACGTCATCAAGTCGAGGGTCGAGACCTTATGACTTTACGACGTGATGACTTTTGACCTCCTCACCTAACATATTAATCCGGTGCGCAAGACAGCCCGCCCCAAACCCGTTGTCAATGTTCATCACACCGACCCCGGCTGCACAGGAGTTCAGCATCGTCAACAATGCAGCGAGTCCGCCGAAACTCGCGCCATAGCCCCGGCTCGTCGGCACGGCCACGACCGGACAGGGAACCAACCCGCCGACCACGCTCGGTAAGACACCGTCCATCCCTGCTACCACCACGACCACCCGGGCTTGCATCAGCCGGCTCTGGCGCTCCAGCAACCGATGAATGCCGGCCACGCCTACGTCATAGAGCGTTTCAACCCGGCTCCCCATCACCTCTGCCGTCACTTTCGCTTCTTCCGCGAAAGGAATATCCGAGGTGCCGGCTGTAATCACTAAGACATGCCCTTGCAGCCGCTGCTTAGGGTCACGGATCGACACAATGCGCGCCTCGTCATGATAGACCGCTCGACGGTCGAGCCGTTTGATGAGCGCGGCCACTTGGCGAGTCGCGCGCGTCGCCAACAACGGACGATGATGCTTTAACAACGCCTTCGCAATGGCCCGAATCTGGACTGACGTCTTCCCCTCGCAGAAAATGACCTCTGGGAACCCTTGCCGCAACGACCGGTGGTGATCGACCGAAGCAAATCCGAGATTTTCATAAGGCAACGTGCGGAGCTGCCCGATCGCCGTTGCCACGGACAGGGTACCCGTTTGCACCTTAGTCAGTAGTCGTTCAAGCGCCTCAGGATTCATGGCTGCCCTTTCTCTGGCTTTGCGTCGCGTTCCATCAAGTCGGTCACCGCCTTGCGGCACGACTTACCTTCAAACAATACCGCGTTGATCTCCTGCACGATCGGCATGTCGACGCGATGACGTCTCGCTAATCCTAACGCCGCCTTCGCCGTCCGCACACCTTCGGCCACGGCCTGCATGCTTCCGAGGATCGCCTCCAACCGCTCGCCCTTCCCTAATCTCACGCCGACCATGTGATTCCGACTCAAGGCTCCGGTGCAGGTCAGCACCAAATCGCCGACACCGGAGAGGCCGTAGAACGTTCGTGAATCCGCGCCCATTGCGACGCCCAACCTCACCATCTCAGCTAGTCCTCGCGTAATCAATGCCGCCCGCACATTATGACCGAGATCCAATCCATCCACCACGCCGGCTGCGAGCGCCATCACGTTCTTGAGCGCGCCGCCGAGCTGGACGCCCACCACATCGCTGTCGGCGTACACGCGAAAGGCCGGTGTCATCAACACGGCCTGAAATGTCTTGACCAGTCCCTCGTTGCTCCCCGCTAAACAGAGTACCGCCGGTTTCCCTGCTATGACTTCTGTCGCAAAGCTCGGGCCGGATAGCACCATGAGGTCCCGGTGCATGGCAGGAGGAAGTACGTCGGTCATGACCTGAGTCATCACGTTGAGCGTATCTTCTTCAACTCCCTTCGTCGCGTTGATGAGCGGGATCGAAGCGGGAAGGGACCGGACCAGCTCTCGCAGCACAGAACGTGCGACATGGGACGGCACCACAAACAGCAGTCCCTCGCTCTGCTCGGTGAGATCTATCAACGATCCGGTCGCGAGAAGCGATGAAGGAAGCGCCACGCCGGGAAGAAAGACCTGATTCTCGTGTTTCTTGTTGATCCCATCCACGACCTCTCGTTCATAGGCCCAGAGCCGAACCTCGAGACCCTTCACCGCCAGATGCTTTGCCAAAGCAGTGCCCCAGGCGCCGGCTCCGATGACTCCTATTCGGTTTATGGTCTGCATGTATGGGATCGGCCGCCTTGGCCAGCATGGTTCATAAGCGCTTTTACAGCAATTGCCGATTCCTGACTCACGCGAGACGAGCGAGACAGGCGGGATAAGCGCGACTGGCAGGGACAGGACTCACGCGTTCTGCAACTCCCTCTCCTCGCGCTTGCGGCAGCGGATTATAGGAACCGGTTCTTTCACCTGTCAATGAATGAGAGACGGTCTTTGAGTTTTGTCAAGTCAGGTCAGACGCCACCGCTCTGCCAAACGAGGACAAGAGAATGGAATGGCACATGCCTTGCTCCCCTTACGTACGATTTCACAATTTCCTTCGTCATGTCGTATCGGACGACTAGTATAGGAAGTACGCAAGTAGGGCCTCGTTACAGGTGAAAGTGAGGGAGATGGCAATGAGAACCACGCAAATGGCAAGGCGCTTTGTGATGACAAGTCTACTGATTCTCCTGGCGCCGATTGTCCCCTTCTCGCCTCAAGCGTATGGAGAAACCTACGTGGCAGGCCAGGTCGGGTATGTTGAGCCACAGGACTTGAGCAATGGAGAAGTCACCCAAACCCAAATCAGTGGACTCAGTATTTCTGATCAGCCGATGCAGAACACCCTCAGCCTGGGCGGAAAAGTTGGCCACTTTTTCACAAAAGCTCGCTGGATAGGTATCGAGACCGGAGTGTTCTACTCCACCCCACATATCAAAGAAGGGTCTCTGGTATTCTCGGGTCCCGGTGGGTCGTTAACTTCGCCAGTCTTTGCGGGCGTTCACCAGCGCATGATTACGTGGGATAACAGCATCGTGGTCCGGTATCCTGGTTATCGCCTTCAACCATATGTTGGGATCGGACCCTCCATTTACTTTGCCTCATTAAATGGTCCTGATGCACCGCCGGGACAATCCGCCACCGCATTCGGCTTCAATGCTGAACTCGGGCTACGTTACTATATTACCCGTAGCTTGGCTTTGTTCGGAGAAGGAAAGTATAACTACGCACGCATAAACTACGCCTCAAACGATAGCGATCCGAACGCGGACCCGTTCGCATTTAAAGCAACTTATACCCCCCTTACATTCAGCCTCGGCGTCAGCTACCACTTCTGATCGACCAAACCACCCGCCACTGCTTATATCTAGCAAACCAACGCGGTTCGGTGTAGCTTAGACACTGAGCCGCTCATGAAAATTTGTCCATCATGCCGACGGGAACTCCCGGAGATTAGTCGCTACTGTGCGCAATGCGGTCAACGGCTTCATGCAGACCCCGTTGAACTCCCTCCGCCACCGCCACCACCCACAAGACCTGGGCCAGGACAACTCAACATCGAAGTCCTGTATGGCATGGTGGCTACTCTGTCTCTCGCCATCATCTTCCCACCCTGGGAAACCCCGCCGTCACAGGCCCCCGAATTTCTAGGCCTGCATTTCATCTTAAACCCACCGATACCTGATGCCGTCGTAAGTCGATTGCTGTTGACGATCGAACTCGTCACCATCGCCATCGCGGGATTGTATGGATCTTTCCTCTTCCGGCAAAAGCCTTGAAGTTGAGTCAGAAGGTCTACAAGTCAAACGTCATCAAGTCATCCTCAGACTTTTAGACTTGAAGACATGGAGAATTTTGTGACTGTTGGCGAGCGACATTATTAGTCGAGGGCCAGCGTGAGACACTTGCCCGAGCCGCCCGATTTCATGAATTCATCCAGCGGGACTGGATGAGGAAGATAGCCGTTTGAGGTCAACAGCGATTCTGTTTCCGGACAGCCTGCGGGCAGCACAACATGTTTCCCGACACAGACGGCATTACAGGCAAACCTGAGCGCCTCAGCTTCCGGCGCCACGAGACGTTTGGAAGGAGCGATCCGTTCGATAAGTACCTCTTGTCCATAACGATCGAAGGCGGGAGGGAAATACAGAAGTTCACCGCCGCTCAAGGGACACAAGCAGGTATCGAGGTGATAGAATCGCTTGTCGACTAGTTCGAGGGGAATGATCTCTCGGTGGAACCAGTCGCTGAGCGTCGAGTACACACGAATGTCCGATCGCTGTCGGTAGCCACCGAACCAGGTGTCGGGAAATCTCAAGAGGTCTCCAGCCCCCTCGAAGAAGCAACCCGGATCCAACGTGATGACTTCGTACCCCTGTCCACGAAACCAGTTCTCAAAGTACGTCTCTTCCTTCTGCCGTTCGGTATAGCGAAAACGGCTCGGCACCGCTTTGCCTCCAGCGACGATACCAGCATTCGCCGTGAATACGAGATCGGGCAGTCCCGGCACCGGCTTCATCCGTTCCAGCACCACACCCACATCTTGTTCGAGCACTTGCATGAGGTGATGCCATTGGCGGACGGCCTCGTCTGAATTGACGGCGTTCGAACGGCGCATCCATGGGTTAATCTCGTATTCGATACTGAAATAGTCCGGCGGGCAGACCAGTAGGCGACTCATGGCCTCTCCTCCGACAAAGTGTCGGTCGGTTGTTTTGGTTTGTTTGGTTTGTCTCGTTCATTTGGTTGAACAAAACAAACCAGAGAAACCGGATAAACCAAATAAACCACAATCACAGACGGGCTCCAAGCTCGCGCGCTAGCTCGCGCAAAAATGACGCGGCGTCCATCACCAGCCCAACAGCTTGAAAACTTCCTCGATCCGCGAGTTTCGTCGGGACGGCCGGATTGACATCGACGCAGACGGAAGGAATCGTGGCAGGCAACAAATTGCCCGTCGCCACTGCGTGCAGAGTCGAGGCGACGAGCAAGGCGAGTCCGATACCGGAGATGGCTGCACGCATGGCTGCCTGGGCTTCCAGCGAATCCGTGATGACGCCGGGCAGCGGACCGTCGTCGCGGATCGTGCCGGCCATGACGACCTGGACACCCCGCCTGACGCAGGCCGCCATAATTCCTGTTTTGATGACACCGGACCTGACTGCTGCTTCGATGCTGCCGATGGCCCTGATCCGATTGATGGTTCGCAGATGGTGTTCATGCCCGTGCGGCACGACACGACCAGCCGCGTGCCCATACCCGAGGGATGTGCCGTAAAGATCGACTTCCATATCATGGGCGGGCAAAGCGTTCCCGCAGAACAAGACATGGATGAATTCTTCATCGATGAGCCAGGTCAACGCCTCGCGCCCTCCTGCGTGAACAATCGCCGGGCCTCCCGCTAGCAGCACCTTGCTCTCCGCTTTCCCCTCACGGAACCTTGTTCGCAACTGCACGAGACGCTTGGCGATGTCGCTGATGACAAGTGCGTGGGGACGCTCGGACGAGACCTGCGATTCCATGAAGCTGAACACATCGCGGTCACGGGGCCGCTGGAGGGGAATCACCCGCACGCCGTCACGGCCGATTACAATCTGCTCTCCCCGCTTCACGTCTCCCATCGGTACGGTCCGAGCAGTCAGGCGCACGAGGTCTACACGAATCCCCAGATCCATCTCGATTCCCTCCACCTCCACCCACTGGTCACGCACTCGCACCTGAGTGGGCAAATGGGTTGTGGCGTAAAATTCGTCGGGGAAGATACCGTCAGAGGGCGCCGCACTCAGCCGGCAGTCCCGTTCACTTTCGACCGACGCACCGTGGGGTTGAATGGCATGGAGAATATCGCTGAGCAGTTTCCCGGACGAGGCCCGCACGACAATTCTGGCGCGCGACGGTTCCTCGCGAGTCTTACCGATTTGCATCTCCTGGAGGTCAAACGTCCCCCCCATCATCAGAATCGTGTCCAGCACCTTCGCCAAGATCAACGAATCGATGATATGGCCCTGGAGCAAGACGGTTTCTTGGTCATGCGTCATAAATCACACTCCCACTCGTGATGGATATGCTCCGCACAAATTCTACCACCAGTATCAACCGCTGCAGATCAGATCCTGACTATGCATTAATCCTAGCAGGCTGCTCAAAATGCTCCGCTAGCGAGGCCGCAGGCGAGAAGAAACCGGAGGCGTAGCATTCTCACCCGCCCAACCCCGAGCTGTCTGAACAGCTCTTTTCCCGGGTCGGCTACGTTGAGGATTTCTTCGACCCGAGAACGAAGCTAGCGGACATTTTCAGCAGCCTGTACGTCGGGTTTCATGAGTTCGCGGAGGATACTCGTCGCATAGCCCCCGGGGGGAAGTGAAAAAGAAAGGGTGAGCACCGACCCCTCCAGGGCCCAATCAAAATCGGCAAGCGGGATTCGGAACGAGCGTCGTTCACCACGAAACCCGCAGGCCTTCGCAGCGTCGGTGAGAGCTTCCGGCGTGGCTCCGCTCTCAGCGATCACGGCCCGTTCGATTTCACCAGGTTCTCCGCCGGCCCACGAGGCGCGCGATCCGAACAGAATGCCGGTGGGACTGATCTCAAACCGGTCGGCCCGTGACTGTTCCTTTATGGCATCCTCGACTAGAAAACAGGCACCGTTTTCCATTTTCATCGCCCAGTCTCCAACCAGAATTTGATCGAGTCGATCCAGGCGTCGGGCCAACATGGCATTAAAGAAATGCGATTGATAGGCGTTGAGATACCACATGCGCTTGGACCGGCTCAGCCTGTTCCGGCGGGCAGGGTCCACCAATAGTTCGGCTCCAGTCTGGTAATTCTGTCCGCTTCGCCCTTGCCGTTGCGGGCCAAAATAGTTCGGCATGCCTCGCCGCACCAAGATGTCTGTAACCAGGGGCACCGTCTCGCGGGCGTGCGTGGCGACATCCCGAATCACCAATCGAAAGTGATTGCCTGCATGATGCCCTGGACGCAAGCGATTGCGATGCCGGCCCAGCACTTCCACAGATAAGAGTTGTTCGTCTAATTTCAGTCGATCCAGCCGTTCGGGTGCGACGCCGAGAAGCGAGACCATTTGCGTGGTCACGGCCCTGGCGTCCTTGAGGCCAGCCACTCCGATCGCTTGCGCTTTCACCCCCAAGACCGAAGACAGTCGCAGGACGAGATCCGGCGTCGAGAGCAGGCGCTTTCTGATCTTGACGTATAGATGCTCGCCCTCTCCACAGGGAAGATAGAGCGGACGTTCCTCAACCTGGAAGTCTTCCGGAACCGCCCGCATCTGTCCGCCGATCCCCGGCAACGCCGCGGTTAAAAAGGGCATGGTCATGGCGCAATCGGCCTCTTCTTCCTTTGCACGTAATCGCCTTACCGTTCAGTCAATCTGGATAGGGATGTGACAACTCGCATGATATACTTTTCCTATGTTATTGCGCCCCATGATAGTCCATCAGCCTACAGTCTTCTTGTTAGCGGCGGGAGTGTTCCTCACCATTCTGATGTGTGCGCTGTTCCCGGGGAACTTGTTGGGTGGAGACAATGCAATCTTTCAACAGTTCACCCAGCACATCAGCCGGCAGATCCACAAAGACAAACAGGCCTTTGCACAAGCGAACACCTGCGTCACATGGTTTTATAAGGCGGGAAAGACGCCTCCTCCGACCGTGCAGGGAATCGGCTGGAACCCCAGTCTTTTATCCCAGCCCGAAGCGGATTGTCTTCGCAATTACCCGAGCGGAATGGACGATGCGCGAGGTGATCTTGCCAAGACACAGGCGTTGCTCTCGGTAAGTCTGACCTTCTATGAATTTGCTCTGGTCGCCGACCGGAATGATGATGCGATCTACAGTCCCGTTGAGCTTCAAGACTTGCTCGGCTCCCTCACTCTCTCCTACCATGACGGGGAGCCGACCTCGAAGCAGGTTACAGCACTCATAGAGCGGTTCGACAGCTGGTACCGCAGCCGCAATATGGACGCCTTGATGCAAAGCATGAGCGATCTGTATGAACGAGGCTATCGCGTGACCCCCTCCGATCGTGTCGAACTGGATCGGGTGATGGGATGACACCACGCACCACGCCTTGGCCCGATCGAGCCCGTTCCTTCATCGGATATTGTCTCAGCGAGCCGCTCTATCGGCTCTTTAGTCTCGTTCCCCACTGGGAGGTCGGACTGTCCACACATGAGATTTCCCGACTCACCTACGCGCACAGACCCTTGGCAGGCCGGCGGGCCGTGCATCTGAGCGATCTGCACCTCGACCGCTATCAGCCGCGGCACGATCTCGTTGTCGCAACTATCGGCGAACTCCGCCCCGACTGGATCTTTGTCACCGGCGACCTGCTCAACGTGCCGGAGGGGCTGCCGCATGTGTTTCGATTTCTCGCCGGCTTGCGCGAGATTGCGCCGGTCTTCGTCACCTTGGGCAATCACGATCACTACAGCGGCGTGCCGATCGATCGATATTGCGAACTCGCCGATCGCCACAAGATCACCCTCTTGATCAATCAGGCCACCTTCATTTCCACGGACTGTGGCGAGATCGCCATTGTCGGCGTCGACGATCCCTCACTGCATCGGGCCGACTTGAGCTGTCTACCGCCAAGCGCAGAGAACCGCTTCACGCTGCTGCTGGCCCATGCGCCGAACATCCTCGATCAGCTGGAGGATCACCACGCCGTCGATCTGATCCTCTGCGGGCATAGCCACGGAGGCCAGTGGCGCATACCCGGCGTTCCGACATTCTGGCTTCCTCCCGGGTGTAACGGACGTATTGAGGGGCATCACGGAGGACCTAGCCGCCGGCTCTATGTCAATCGCGGGCTTGGATGGTCGTTTCTTCCCCTACGTTTGAATTGCACGCCGGAAATTGTCTGTATTGAATGGATAGACAAAGAGACGTAACCTTGCATGGGTCATGAATGCTTGATCCGTTCCAGCGCCTCCTTCGATCGGCTCCTGACGGTTTGGTCATAATCCCCCTCCATGACGGTCGTCAGTTTCTCCTTCGCCTCACTGGCGCGCAACCGGCCCAATCCCAACGCCGCACTGGAACGTACATAGGCATGATCATCTTCCAACGCCTTCAGCAACAAGGGAACCACTGTCCCATCGTTCAAGACGCCGAGGTGACTGGCCGCCATCCCGCGAACCCGATGCTGCTTGTCCCCCAGCGCCGACTGCAACGTCGTCGCGAAGAGGTCTCGTAACGCAGGCGTCACAGTTTCCAACCCTTCTGCCCGATACTTATTCACTTCAATCAGTGCAAAGGCGATTTCCAGCTTTTTCTCCTGTCCGGTAGCCTGTTCGAACGCAGCTATTAACTTCGCACGTTCACGCCGTTGCCCCCTGCGGCGGATGAATACCCGAACCAACATCCACAGACCAGCCGCGATCACCAGGCCGGCGAACGCCACGGGAATGGCTTGATCGATCACATACTCTTGAGCATCGAGCGACAGACGCTTCCACGCCCAGACGCCGGCAATCACGACGCCGAGGATGATCGCGATGGCGGTCAGATTGGTCTTGCTAGATTCAGAACGAGTACTCATGGGGATAGTATCTTAGCAGGATGTCGAAAAAGTCTGCCAGCAATGCGGGGCCTGGTCGATCCTCGATTGCGCGCAACTTTCTCACCCGCCCACCCACTGGCAGATATTTTCACCTACCCTACCCTCCGATGGCTTCGCAATCGATTTCCCGAGACGTGCCAGTAGCCCGAGCGAGCACATTCTGTCGTGCGCGTTCCGCGAACACTTCCCATGTGGCCCTTCCAAGCTTGCTCGTTCCCTCTCAGGGATGGGGGGTGATTGATCTCCTACTGCGCGCGTGCAACGAGGGGAGTCTTCGACCGCGCGTTGCGCGAGCACAGGAGATCAATCAGTCTCCATCCCGCATTGTTCTGAGACCTAATTCCTTTTATCTCTCTTTAGGGGAGCGGCCAGGCTGCCCTTCACTGCGCGCATCGAACGAGGCCCTTCTCAGGGCGCGCGTTCTGCGAGCAAGAAGGGCACCCGGCCGCTCCCCGCCTCCCCTCTTGACCATTGTTCTAATGCGGACTATTCTCTCGATATGGAGTTGCCGGATCTGAAAGATGATCCCTATCTGAAAGTGCTGCGGCCACTGGTCGAAGCCTATCTGGCCTTCTGGCGCATCGATATTCGCCATATTAAATCTCTGCGGCTGACGCCTTCACAGTTCGATGTCATTGCCACGCTGGGAGATACGGAGGGCATGACCTGCTCAGAGCTCTCGTCCCATACGCTCGTCACGAAAGGCACGCTCACCGGTGTCCTCGATCGCCTCGTCTCCAAAGGCCTGATCCGGAGGGATGCCATGAAACAAGATCGCCGTTGCACCAAGATCTCGTTGACCGCGAAAGGCGATGCGCTCTTTCGAAAAACATTCGCAGCCCACTTGGCCTTTCTCCGTCCATTCTTTGAGCGGGCGTTACGCCCCGAAGAAGCGGAGCAGACTCGCGTGTTACTCCTGCGTCTGCGGGATAGCTTTCGCCAGAAGATTGAGGCAATCTGACCCATGCACGTCACCATTCTCGGCTCCGGCACGAATATACACCCCACGCGAGCAGCTGCGGGCTATCTCGTCCGCACCGACCATACGATACTCTTGGACTTTGGCCCACGCACATTGGCGAATTTACTCAAAACAGGCATGAACCGGCATCGAATCACCCACATCCTCTTCTCCCATTACCACGCCGATCACTTTTCCGACTTCATCACCTATTTTTTCGACGCGATGATTTTCACCAAATACCAAGGAGGAACCAGGCCACCGCTCACGGTGATCGGACCCCGGGGGACCAAAAAATTCTTCAAGGCCCTCTTCACTACCTTACCCGGCTTTACGCGCGCGCCCTTCGCGGTGCATTTCAAAGAAGTGTCGGATCGGGCGTTTACGATCGGAAAGACGACGGTCATTCCTCGAACTGTGACCCACACGCAGAATCTTCATTGCCTGGGGTATCGAATCGAATATGGCGGGAAGGCTCTGGCGTATTCAGGCGATTCGCAATACTGTGACAGTCTCGTGCGCCTCTGTGGAGACGTCGATCTCGCGGTGCTGGACTGTTCCTTCCCGGCGAGTCGGCCAAGTCCGGTCCATCTGCATGCCGGCCAATGCGGGCTGGTGGCGAGAGAGGCCGGGGTCGGCCGGCTCGTGCTGTCGCATTTGTATCCGGTTACCGACCGATACAATGTGCGGGAACAGGCAGGGGAAGCATTCGGGGGAAAGATAGTGGTTGCGCGGGACTTAATGACAATCAAACTCTAGGGGCCTGTCTATCTGGTCTATTTGGTCTATCTGTGCGATGAGCAAAAAAGACAACCTCCGGTCCGGATTACCCGATCTATCTGATCAGTCAATTCAACCAAACAAACCAGACAGACCAAATAGACCGCCTGCTAGAGTCCACCTTCGCGACTATCGCACCCAAGGATCTCGATGAATTTCGTCAGGCGGGCCTTCTTGAGGGGGTCGTCGAGTTTGGCATAGATGGCCAAGAGGTTCTTGATCATGCGGGAGAGAATCGCGCGCACCGGACTTTCTTGAAGGTATTTCTCGTCGAATCCATAGCCGGCTTCCGTGAGAAACCGCTGGCAATTCTTCTCGGTCAGCAACGCCCCTCCGTTGAAACAATCGACGAAGACCTTGTAGCGGTCCGATTCGTACTTCACTAAGAAATGGCCCGGCATCCCGATCCCATGAACCGGAAGACCCAGCCGCTTGCCGACAAGGAGGTACACCGTCGAGAGGCTGATCGGAATTCCCGTTCTCCGGTCGATCACACAGTTGAGATAACTATTTTCCAATTCATAATAATTCTTGGTGTTGCCCTTGAAGCCCTGCTCCGTAAAGAGATACCGGTTCAACGTCTTGATCGTTTCCTCCCCCGAAGCTCGCGGACCAATCCGATCCTGCACTTCCTGCGCCATTTCATCGAGCTGTCGCGTGTACGAGGTGACGGTCAGGGAAGGATAGGCATACCGGGCAATCAGAAAGGCGCCTTGCTCCAGATCCATCGGACCATCCGGCAACGCCGCCAACTGCGTAAGTTCATCTTCGAGACTTCCACCGCGGATTTCTTCAAGCACCGAGACAAGACGGTCGGCCATTTCCGGCTGTTCGATTTCCGCTTCCTGTAGCAGGGGAACCGCGGTGGAGCCGATGTCGATAAGTTTCCCGCTGATGGTCCGAACGATCTTCTCGTCCTCATCGGCCAGCAGCCGGATCAGCGCCCGGATTTGACTTTCGTTTGTCAGCATGGTGAGACTCTCCGAAAGCCCGCCCATCAGCCCATCGCCCGACGGAACACCTTGGCGCTCCCGTAAAGACAGAGGGCGTCGAATATCACCATGACTATCACGACCATTGCGACATGAGGGAGCGCCTCGGTCCAGCCGGTGAGGATCAACGGCCTCACCGCGTCGATCGCCCAGGTCATCGGATTGAAGCGCGCCAGGAACCCCATCCACGCAGGCATCCCCGCCAAGGGCACCAAAGCCGAGCTCAAGAAAATCATTGGGAGCGACAGGAATCCCAGGACTGAAAAGAAATCGCCGTGACTCTTCACGGAAAAAGCCATCGCCATGGAAATCGCGGTGAGACCGACGCCAAAGAGCATCCCGATCATCAAGATTGCGGCGATACCTAGGAAGCCCGTCGCCGGCTGGACGCCGAACAGAAAGGCCACCCCGAGGATCACGAGTACTTGGAGCGAGGTAATCGTCATGACGAAGATGAAGCGACTCAGGATCACGGAACTACGATGGATCGGCGTGGTCATCAACCGCTCCAGAAACCCATTCTCCTTGTCGAACAACAGATCGACGCCTCCGGCGAGTCCATTGTTGAGCACCGTCATGACGACCACGCCGGCGGTCAGGAAGCTGATATAGTCTGGGGCCTGCGTCACTTGCACATCCGCGGCCCGCTGGAACAGATTGCCGAAGAAGATCAGCCAGAACAGCATCGGCTGTACGAGCGTGAACAACATACTGAATTTCTCGCGACTGAGCCGCCGAACCCATCGCATCGTCAACGCATGAATTTCCTGCCAGTACTCTTGCATCCGCTTCGCTCCAGTTACGAGTGCTGAGTGCTGAGTGCTGAGTATTCAGACGGGATATCCAACATCACTCAACAGTCTCTTTCGGCAATTCGTCTTTAATCGATCGCCCCGTATGGGCGATGAACACGTCGTCCAGCCGCGGGCGGTGGTACTCAATAAACTCCAGTTGGCAATCTAATCGATTGGCGGACTCGAGGATTGCTGGCAGGGCTTTTTCGGGCGACTCGACCCGGATATCCAGGCCGGTCGGCGTCGCCTTGACCGCTCGCATCGCGGGTTGTCTCGTCAACGCAGCCACCAACGTAGAAATCTTACTCTGGTCCTTTAAGGTCAACGACACAATATCGCCGCCCAGCCCGACCTTCAGCTCAGCTGGCGACCCGAGCGTCTTGATCTTTCCCACGTCGATAATGGCCAACCGATCGCAGAGCTGATCCGCCTCATCCAAATAATTCGTCGTCATCACGATCGTCATGCCGCGCGCCTTCAACATCCGCACGTAGTCCCAAATCCTGAGCCGGCTCTGCACATCCAAGCCCAACGTCGGCTCGTCGAGGAACAATATCTTGGGGTCCGGCAGAAGACCGCAGGCAATGTCGAGCTTCCGCTTCATCCCCCCGGAGTACGTTTTCGCCGGGCGATCGGCAGCCTCTTCCAGTTCCACGAGCTTCAGCAACTCGGCAATGCGTTTCGCGGCTTCGGCCTTCGGCAAGTGGTACAGTGCGCCGAGCAGTTCGAGGTGTTCCCGACCGGTGAGAAAGCGATCGATGGCCCGTTCTTGAGGCACGTAGCCGATGAGTTGCCGGACGACATCCGCCTCGCGCACCGTATCGTGGCCTAATACGCTGGCCGTGCCTGACGTCGGCGTCAGCAGCGTGATGAGCGTCCGGAGCGTGGTGCTTTTCCCCGCCCCGTTCGGCCCCAGCAGACCGAAAATCTCGCCTGAATAGACCTCAAACGACAGATCGGAGACGGCCGTATGGCCATCATAGGATTTCGTGAGCCGAGATACCTGGATCGCGATTGCGCGATCCATCAACCCCAGCCCTTTGCGCCAGATTGATCGTGCATCATGAACTCGATGAGGTCACTAAGACGGCGGGCTTGTTGGTGGAGACTGTCGGCCTCCAACAGAAACTGTTTTTCCAAGGGCGTACACTCCAGGTAGGTGGACAGGGTATTGACGACAATCTCATCGCTGACTTCTTCCCGAAAAAGCTCCTGCCATGTGGGCACGTCATCGCGGGACCGGAGATAGGACTCCAGGATGGTGAACAGGCGCCGGCGGACCGTGGGATCCAGCGACGCCCCTGTGCCTCGAACAGCGACAGAAATCGTGGCCTCACGATAGGGGTTATCGTACCACTCGCGTTCAATCTCAAACCGTTCCAGCCCTTGCAGCAGGATGTTGGATCGACCATCGGCCAGTGGCTGCACGCTCGCCAATCGACCGACACAGCCCATCGAGAACACGGGCGGATGACCATAATAGTCCGTTTCCCATCCATCCTTGAGCAGGGCCATGCCGATGCACTGCCCGCTCATCGCCGCATCCGAGACCATAGCGCGGTAGCGCGGCTCGAAGATGTGCAGGGGGAGATAGGTCTTGGGGAACAGCACGAGATTTGGAAGCGGAAACACCGGAATCCTCGCGGGAATGGGAAACGGCATGACGCTGTCAGGCTGGTCTCGTTCGTGGTGCTCAGGCCCGTGATCGATCTGCATGGGGCTCACGATAGCTGATGGTCGACAAAGTTGTCAACGGCGTGAGAGGGGCATCTTTCACCCATCGAATTGACGAAAACCCGTATCAACACAGGAGATTTGTGCCGGCAGTCTAACCCATATTATTCATGAACACTTCTGCTGCAATCGCCGATCCGCTACTACGACGAGCCTTCGGCCGGCGGGCTCACCCCTCGGACCCTCACCGTACTGCACGAGTACGCATCGGGTCCTCACGGCTCCGCGCGCCGGTCTCGCGACGCGGGTCAGCGATTTCGCGACGAACCGTCATGAATAATGCGGGCTAAGCATGGTATAAGCGCACGAGACGATTCCCGTGCCTTACGGACCATCCATCACACATGTACGAATTGTTGCGTCAGCTTCGACACATACTGTTCCTGTCGAGCAGTCTGCTGATCGTCGTGCCAGGGCTCGCAGCCGATACCGCACAGGAATTCCGCTTCGCCACGGAAGGCTATCGATATGCCTTTCCGCGCGACCACGGGGCGCATGAGGAGTTTCGCACCGAATGGTGGTACTACACAGGTCAGGTCAGGGCGAAGGACGGTCGGCCATTCGGTTATGAACTCACCTTCTTCCGCCGTGGCATGCTGCGCGATCAGACGAAAACCCTGCCGTCACAGTGGGCTGTCACGCACCTCTATCTAGCCCATTTTGCCATCAGCGATCTCAGCAAGGGTCGGTTTCACTATGCGGACAAAATGAGCCGGGCCGGTTTGGGCAAGGCCGGCGCGGCGCACGATCGGCTCCACGTCTGGATCGATCGATGGAGCGCCGAATCGCCATCGGTCGCTCCCGGCACTCAAACCCTCCAGGCAGCGGAGGGCGACATGGCCATCCAACTCACGGTTTCGTCGGGGAAACCACTGGTCGTACATGGCACCGACGGGATCAGCCGCAAAGGTTCGGCCACAGGACAAGCCTCCCATTATTATTCCTTCACCAGACTAGCCACAACCGGCAAGCTCACGATCGGGAACGAATCGTTCGACGTGACCGGCACAAGTTGGATGGACCATGAGTTCGGGTCCGCCGATCTCGATAAGGACCTGGTCGGATGGGACTGGTTCAGCCTGCAACTCGACGACCAAAGGGAACTCATGCTCTATCAACTCCGCCGGGCAGACGGATCGGCTCATCCAGCCTCAAGTGGCACGTTAATCGACCGAGACGGACGTGGACACCATCTTTTGATCGGAGACTTCACGCTCAAACCGACAAGTTATTGGACCAGCCCTGCGAGCAAAGCCCACTATCCGCAGCGTTGGCACTTGACCATTCCTTCACAACAACTTTCATTGGAACTCGTGCCCCGCATGGCCGATCAAGAACTCTCCCCCAAACGCAGCACACAAGTGGCCTATTGGGAAGGCGCCATCGAAACAACCGGCACAACACAGGGGAAGCCAATTCACGGACAGGGCTACATGGAACTGGTCGGCTATGCCGAACGGATCATGCAGAAACTCTAACAGGATGCTGAACAAGGCCGCCAGCGGCGTTCTCGCGTCGCTCAGAGGCTCAACGCACCGAAGCGTACGCCTCGCCTCTCCGCTCGCTGCGGCCTTGCTGCACAGCCTTTTTGAGCATCCTGAGGCTCCTGGGGTATCAACACCGTTCCGTGAGATTCTAACGATTGCTCTGCGCGACCCAAGTTTTTCCGCAGCCTCCTTGGCCGGAAACACGTCGGTTTCCTTCAGCCAGACCAGCATCCTGCATCACTCAGGCCTCTCGATCATGTACGATGAAGCGCCTGTCTCGTCCTCTTGAAACATGGAGAAAATCGGGAAGTAATCGAGAGGCTCAGTGCTGATGACCGAAGATGAAGTCAAAGACGTGCGTCTGGTGGTGGATGCCATCTATCGCGCGGAATCGCGCCAGGTGCTTGCCACGCTGATTCGTCTCCTCGGCGACTTTGAGACTGCCGAGGAGGCGCTGCACGATGCGTTCGCCGCCGCAGTCGCACAGTGGGCCCGGGACGGCGTGCCCGCGAATCCCAGAGCCTGGCTCGTCTCGACAGGTCGTTTCAAGGCCATCGACGGCATACGCCGACGTGCCCGGTTCGATGCGTCGCTGACGGAGCTTGCCACACAACTCGAACACACCACCAGTGACACCGAAGAGTGGAACGAGGAGAGTGTTGAGGATGACCGGCTTCGGCTGATCTTTACCTGTTGCCATCCGGCCTTGTCGCCAGAGGCACAAGCTGCCATGACGCTCCGTGAAGTCTGCGGACTCGCGACCGAGGAACTCGCGCGCGCGTTCCTGACGAAGCCAGCCACGATCGCCCAGCGGATCGTCCGCGCCAAGGCGAAGATCCGCGACGCCCGTATTCCCTATGAAGTGCCGTCGGAGAAAGAGCTGCCGAATCGCCTGGACGCTGTGCTCCGTGTGATTTACCTCGTCTTCAACGAAGGATACTCCGCTTCATCCGGTGGGTCGCTCACACGGCACGATCTATCAGGCGAAGCTATCCGTTTGGGGCGATTGCTGATCGAGTTGCTCCCGGAGCCTGAAGCCATGGCACTCTTGGCGCTCATGCTGCTTCACGATTCGCGGCGTGCCGCACGCACCTCACCGACCGGTGATCTGATACTTTTGGAAAATCAGGATCGCGCTCTGTGGAATCAAGATCAGCTAGCGGAAGGGGCGTCGCTGGTGGAAAGGGCGCTGTCGGCAGGCCAAGTGGGTTCATACACCATCCAAGCAGCTATCGCGGCGGTGCATGCCCAGGCGCCCAGTCCCTCCGCCACGGACTGGGCCCAGATCGTTTCACTCTACGACCTGCTGATGCGGGCGGGACCGTCGCCTGTAGTCGAGCTGAATCGTGCTGTGGCAGTCGCGATGCGCGACAGTCCGTCGGCGGGTCTTGTGTTAATCGACGCCATCCTCGCGCGAGGCGAACTAGCGAACTATCACCTTGCACACGCGGCCCGAGCTGATCTCTGCCGGCGACTTGGGCGAACAGCGGAAGCCCGAAACTCCTACGAGCTGGCCCTCGGTCTCACCCAGCAAGAGCCGGAGCAGCGGTTCCTCGAGAGACGGCTGAGCGAGCTGCCGGACTGATGCGGCGGGTGCTGCCTTGCCTCACACAACGTACCTATCCACATCGGGCAGTCCATGTTGAGTGATTTGGTTATGGTTAGGCAGTGTCTGAATCGCCATAGCTGACCATGCCCGGCCGTGTATGGGCTGATTTGTCGACGATCTGCTTCAACACCTGGTTGGTCGACAACATTACAACCGTTCATACTCCGCCCTCACAAACTGCGGGTCATATGTTCGTTCCAGCCTGCGGACAATGAAGTGGCCCCGTGCCATCTCCTGGAAATGGTCTATGAACAGGACATTGATCACCACACCTCCGGCAGCACCGATCACCGGTACGGCTTGCGCGGCGACCTTCTCGGAGACGTTCACGCCGAAGCGCGCGGCCAACTGTGTGATGAACCTGACGATTGCTGGCGCGCCCTCCTCAACCAGACCTCTCTCGGTGATGTACACTGCAGCCTCTGAGACCGACTTCGCCAGAGCCCCACGTATCAGGAAGTAGGCGGATTCACTCGCGTCGTCGCTCTTGCTACGCCCGCCAAGAGCGAAGACCTCAAGGCAGGCCAGTTTGGCGCCCGGCGTCCTGAGACGCTCGCCCTCGCTTCGTGCGATATCTGCAATGGAACGCAGCATGATCGTGGTGGATAAAGGCAGTTCGAGCGGGAGGCCGAGCAGTCCAAAGGCGCCTCCCCCCGCGCCGGTCGCCGCTACCGCGAGCTTGTGCAGAAACTCCCAAGAATTCTGCTGCGATTTGTCGTCAATTGTCAGCAGCGCCGCCTGTAGTGCCGTCTCCAGCGACCTCCTGGTCGCCTCGTTGACGACCATTGCCCATTTCTCTGGAAGCAGCTTGAGCGCCTTCTCAATCGGCATACCGATCAATCCCGTTATCTTCACTGCGAGGCCGGGATTTTCAAGGAGAGCCTTCGCGTACCGCAGAGCCTCTTGATCTTCGTACGATAGATTCACGCGGCCCTCCTTCTCTCAATTACTGCCCGGCTAGTAGGTGAGCTGGAACTGTGATCGTGGTCCAAACGGCCTATTCCTAGCTACTCCCTTTTTCAAGGAAGCCCCATTCTGCCTGAAATGTCACTCGCTTACGATGACTTGTCAAGTACCGAAATACCCCTGTCGATTTTCTCTCTTGCCAACGACTATCTTATGTCAGGACATTGTGGACGAGACAAGCAAGACGTGCGCGACAAGCGCGCCTCGCGAGGATGAAACTTTCGACCAATCGCGCTTGCCTCGCACCTCTCGCGAATCTCAGTCGAATGACGAGATACGCGTCACAAGAAACGAGCGACAACGAAGAGGACGGATACAACTAGAGGAGGCGCCCATATGAAATACATGTTGCTGATTTACGGAGATGAGAATGGGTTGAGTGAAACTGAGCGGAAGGACTGTTACGTAGAGTCCACGCAGCTTGCACATCAGCTGCACTCGAACGGACAGTACATAGCGGCCAATCCGTTACACTCCACAGCCATGGCGACCAGCGTGCGCGTGCGCGATGGCAACCGGCTCTTGACCGACGGTCCGTTCGCGGAGACACGCGAACAACTGGGCGGTTACTTTCTCATCGAGGCAAACGATCTTGACGAGGCGATCGCCGTCGCGGCAAAGATCCCCATGGCCCGCAAAGGTACCGTCGAGGTTCGTCCGGTCATCGAGATTCCGAATCTGCCCTAGCAATCGCAAGGAGACGATATGCAAAAGATCACCCCCTGTTTGTGGTTTGATAGCCAAGCTGAAGAGGCGGCGAAGTTTTATGTGTCGATTTTCAAGAAATCTAAGATCCGAAACATGACCCGCTATGGAGAGGCAGGCGCAGAAGTCTCCGGAAGGCCAAAGGGGTCGGTCATGACCATTACATTTGAGATCGAGGGGCAGGAATTCGTTGCCTTAAACGGTGGGCCGCATTTCACATTTTCCGAGGCTATTTCGTTGATGGTAAAGTGCGCGACGCAGAAGGAAATAGACGAGATGTGGGAGAAACTCTCCCACGGAGGAGAAGAAGGACAGTGTGGCTGGTTAAAGGATAAATATGGTCTGTCGTGGCAAATCGTGTCTCCGGAGTGGGACGAGATGTTGCGGGACAAGGATGTTGAGAAATCCGAAAGAGTCATGAAGGCCGTCCTTCAAATGACCAAGCCCGACATCAAGACCCTCAAGCAAGCGTATGACGGTATATAAAATGGTCATGACATACGCTCTAAAACCAAAAGGAGATCAAGATGAGAAATGTTCAGACTCTTATAGTAATTGTGGGTCTCTTGTTCACGCTTAGCGCGAACGCACAAAATAATAGAGCTCCCAAGGTCGAGCCGCTCCCGTGAGATTTGGAAATTCAGCTAGCGCTGAGCGCACTGCCGCCGCACCTCAGAGACAGTGCAACAGTATATACTTTAAACTCCGACAAAGGATTTGAAGTTGCCCGCAAGGGTACAAATGAATTCCATGCCTTCGTTGCTCGAACCGGCGATGATACGTTCAGGGGATCCTGGCCCTTAACGGAATATCGAGATGATATTCTCTACCCGGTTTCCTTTGATAAAGCGGGCGTTAAGGCATAAATGCGGGTCTTCTTTGATGCCGCAGAGATGCAAGCTAAGGGCACTCCTCCCGGCGAACTAAAGAAACTCCTCCAAGACCGTTTCAATGGAGGATTCTATATAGCGCCGGAACGAGCCGGAATCTCGTACATGCTGTCCCCAGTGCTTAGGGGTTACATTAATCCGGAAGAAAACGACAGCGTAGCGACGCTAAACATTCCCCACGTCATGCATTACGCCCCCCATGTATCTAATAATGACATAGGTGGTGGGAAGCCCGGTGGCATGGATCCTTTTGTTATCTTTCACGGCCCCCATGGATACACCATACAGTTTCTCGGCCTGACGGAAAGAGCAGCTATCAATAAAGAGTACGAGGAGATGCTTGCAAAACTTTGCAAAATTAAAGAAGTGTGGTGTTTGCCAAAACCGAAAGGTCAATAAGCCTTCATCTACCAGCTCAAATAAGCCTCTATGGCGGTGACCTGCCCCACGCGGTTCGAGGACTTTGCGGGCGAACTCACCCAGGCTTATCAGTGGATGTGAGGCAGGCCATCGTCAGACCCGTTTTCAGTGTCATGCACGAACAGGTCCTTACGAGATGTCGATTTTGGGCTCTTCCAACGACTATCTCATAGCAGTAGGATTTACGCTCAGAGTAGGAGGATGTCATGACGAAGCGCGTTCGGAAGCGGAAGGTACAGCCATCCCGTCCGACGGCAAGTGTCTGTTGGTTCGATGTGCCGGCCGACAACCTGGGACGGGCGAAGAAATTCTATGGGTCGTTGTTCGGCTGGAAGTTTGCGAAGCTGTCCGCGGCCGTCGCCGACTACTGGCATATCGACACTGGCGGGAAAGATGCCTCGCCGGACGGTGGGCTCTTGCCCCGCATGCATCCCGGGCACACCATCACGGTCTACGTGACTGTCCCATCGATCGACAAGGCCGTGGCCAAGGTCCAGAATCTGGGTGGAACGGTCTGCAAACAAAAAACCGCTGTGCCGCACATGGGTTACTTCGTGATTTGCGAGGATCCGGAACATAACGCATTTGCCCTCTGGGAACCGAACCAACGGGCTGCGTGACGCTCTTACAGTCGGAGGATGGATTCGGCACCTCATTCATCAGGAGCATGCCATGAAATACCTTTGTTTAGTCTATCTTGAAGAGAGGACACTCCACGCCATGCCGCAGAGCGAGCGGGTCGCGCTGTCGGATCAATCCATGGCCTACTGTAACGAACTGCAGAAAAACGGCCAACTCATCGGGGCCTCGCCTCTGCACCCGGTAGAGACCGCGACGACGGTGCGGGTGCGGGGGGGGGGGGGGAAAGTCTCAACGATCGATGGGCCCTTTGCCGAAACGAAGGAGCAGCTGGGTGGGTACCTTCTGATCGATGTCAGAGACATGAATGACGCCGTACGAATCGCCTCGAAGTTTCCCGCAGCCCAGTACGGCAGCATCGAAGTGCGGCCGATCAAAGAAGATGGATGCGCCTGACTGTTCCGTGGACAGAGGCAACGGATTGACGAGCCTTGATGGAGGCGCTGAATGAAGTTCATATTGCTGGTTCATCACGACGAAACGGCATTCGAAAAAATGAGCGAGGAGACAAAGGGAGACTTGCTGGCGGAGTCCATTCGGCTCTGCCACCAACTCGACGGGACCGGACAGTACGTCAGTGCGTCGCCGGTCCATCCGGCTGCGACGGCGGCCATCGTGCGGGTGCGTGACGGCCGGCCGCTGGTGACCGATGGACCGTTCATCGAAACGCGGGAGCAGATGGCGGGCTATTTTCTGATCGAGGCGAGAGACCGCGATGAAGCCGTTGCGATCGCCGGCAGGGTGCCCGGCGCGCGTATCGGAACGGTTGAGGTGCGGCCCGTACGGGAGATTACGGGATTACCGGAATAACCGGTGGTGCATGTCCAATAAGAACTGTTTCATAGAGAGCAAATAGCATCGAAAGGAGTCACGTATGAGCCGGGTACGGGTGCTTGTTGGAACGAAGAAGGGCGCGTTCATTCTCACGTCGGACGGAGCGCGTAAACAGTGGGATGTCAGCGGTCCACACTTTGCCGGATGGGAGATGTATCATCTCAAAGGCTCGCCCGTTCAGCCGAACCGCATCTATGCCTCGCAAACCAGCAGTTGGTTCGGCCAAATCATTCAGCGCTCTGATGACGGAGGCAAGACCTGGCACCAGCCCGGAACCCCTCCAGGTGAACCGACCACCACTCCGGATGGCATGCCGAAGGGAGAGAGCAACAAGTTCGTCTACGACACATCTTCAGAAACCGGGAGACCGCTCACGACGCATCAGCATTATGACGGCACGCAACGTCCCTGGGAGTTCAAACGGGTCTGGCACCTCGAACCGTCGCTGACCGATCCGGATACAGTCTATGCGGGTATCGAAGACGCGGCTCTGTTCCAATCGAGAGACGGCGGGCAGACCTGGCAAGAACTGTCCGGGCTGCGCGATGTGAAAGGACATCTGTGGCAGCCGGGCGCCGGCGGGATGTGTCTGCATACGATCGTGCAGGACCCGAGCAATCCACGTCGCATCTATATTGCCATCTCGGCAGCGGGAGCGTTCCGGACAGACGATGGCGGCATAACTTGGCGGGCAATCAACCGCGGGTTGAAATCAAAATATGAGCTTCCGGACCCAGATGCGGAAGTCGGCCACTGTGTGCATCGCATCGCCATGCACCCGACGCGTCCAAACGTGCTGTTCATGCAAAAGCACTGGGACGTGATGCGGAGCGACGACGCAGGCGAATCGTGGTACGAAATCAGCGGGAACCTGCCGACGGACTTCGGGTTTCCGATCGATGTGCACGCCCATGAGCCGGAAACGGTGTACGTCGTGCCGATCAAAAACGACTCCGAGCATTTTCCCCCCGACGGGAAGTTGCGCGTGTACCGCAGCCGGACCGGCGGGAACGAGTGGGAAGCGCTCACGAACGGTCTGCCGCAGCGCGATTGCTATGTGAACGTGCTGCGTGATGCGATGGCGGTCGACTCGCTCGATCCGTGCGGCATCTATTTTGGGACATCCGGCGGGCAAGTGTATGGTTCGGCGAATGCCGGTGTCAGCTGGACCGCGATCGTCCGGGATCTTCCGGCGGTACTCTCTGTCGAGGTCCAAACGCTGTAGCGAATGCTGAAAATGGCTTCCGGCGGCGTTCTCGCCTCGAAAGCGTCCTCAACGTAGCCCAGGGGCTACGCCTCCGGCACTTTCTTCGTCTGCGGCCTTGCCGAAAGGGCATTTTGAGCGCTCGCGTGAAGCAGCGATACTCGCTGGAGGAGACGGATGGTCATGATAAGAGTCGTGCTTCCGGCACATTTGCGGACGTTGGCTCCCGTCGATGGCGAGGTGAGGCTGGATGTCACGGGCCCAGTGACGCAGCGCGCGATCCTCGATGCGCTCGAAGCACGGTATCCGATGTTGCAGGGAACCATCCGGGATCACGGCTCACTCAAGCGCCGAGCATTCGTGAGGTTCTTCGCCTGTGAACAGGATCTGTCTCACGAGTCGCCAGACACCCCGCTGCCCGATGCGGTTGCAACAGGGGCTGAGCCGCTTCTGATTGTGGGGGCCATGGCAGGAGGGTAGTCGTGGGGGCTCAGGAGTTGTCGATGTTAGAGCCGTCCGTACGTGTTCTATCCGCGCTTAGGAGGTGAGTCGTGGATGAAGATCTTGAACAGATGACACGAAATCAACTCATCGCAGAGGGAAAGAAACTGAGAGAAGGTCTTCGGGAGCATCGGGACAGCAGCGAGCACGAGTTATGTTGGCATCACCCCGCATTGTGGGGCTTGTTGCCGGAAAAGACGGACCATATTCCGGCCGTACCGGAATGGCCCGAATTCATTCGGGGATGTATCAGATATCGGCAATCGTTAGACACACAAGTCCCTGGCGCTCCACGAACAAGCAAACCCTATGATGAAGCGTAAGCGATGGGAACCAAGTGTGAGAGCAACAGCACCGCGCCCGTTCATTTTTGCCAGGCGCCTGGGTGTCGATTTCAAGCCGGCTCGTTCGACTAAGAAGTAGAACCTGGCTTCATGCGGTTAAGACCGTCCGGAGGCCTGATTCATAGCCATCAAGCTAAAGGAGTCATTCCCATGCGATTCATGATTATTGTCAAAGCCACAAAGGATTCGGAAGCGGGCGTGCTGCCAAGTCAGCAACTGTTGACTGAAATGGGGAAGTTCAACGAGGAACTGGTAAAAGCCGGAGTGATGCTCGCGGGCGAAGGACTCCAACCAAGCTCGCAAGGCGCCCGTGTGAAGTTCTCTGGCATGCAGCGGACTGTGATCGACGGGCCCTTCGCTGAGACGAAGGAGCTGATCGCCGGCTACTGGCTCTGGCAAGTTAAATCGAAAGGGGAAGCAATCGAATGGGTCAAGCGCTGCCCCAATCCAATGCCTGGTGAGGAATCCGAGATCGAAATCCGTCAACTGTTCGAGGCGGACGACTTCGGGGCTGAGTTCACACCAGAGCTCAGGGAACAAGAGGAGCGCCTGCGTGCGCAGCTGGACAAGAAGAAGTAGTTACAGCGGCGGTTAAAAGTAGGACGATCCGCTTTACTACTCGCTTCATCCGAACGGGCCGTTCGCGGAGACAAAAGAGCAGTTGGGACGAAGCGCTGGCTATCGCAGCACGCATTCCGACACTCCCAGCCGGCGGCGCGATCGAAGTGCGCCCGTTTGAATCAACCACGAGAACGATCTCTCGACAAGTGGATGAGGGAGGGCCAGAGCATGCCTTGAACATGCGGATACAGTTTCTTCGTTATTTCTTTTCATCGCTCACAATCAAATGAAGGAGGTTTTTATGCGTTTCACATTCGTTCCTCTCACCTGCCTCGCGCTGGCTCTTATCGCATCCGCCGTCATGGCCAAGGAAAAGAAGCACGAAAAACAGGTGGACCCGCAGGCGATGATGGAGGTGTACCAGAAGCTGGCGACCCCCGGCGAACCCCACAAGCTGTTCGCAACCTTGGCCGGCAGTTGGACGACGAAGACCACAGAATGGATGGAGCCCGGCAAGCCCCCCTCAGAGTCAACCGGATCCGTCGAAATGAAGATGTTGCTGGACGGACGCTTTCTCCAGCAGGATTTCAGCGGCGACATGATGGGGCAACCCTATTCAGGCATTGGAACTACAGGGTACGACAACCTGCGCAAGCGCTATGTCTCGACGTGGATCGATACCTGGGGCACCGGGATCTTTCAGATGGAAGGCACGGCGAGCGCCGACGGCAAGACCATCACGCTGAAGGGCCGGCACGATGAACCGGGTGGAGGACAGATGAAGCATCGAGCGGTGTGGAAGATCGTGGACAGCAATACCCAGACCTTCGACATGTACGGGACTCACCACGGCGGCAAGGAAATGAAAGTGATGGAGATCGTCTATACTCGGAAGCCATAAAGAGAAGTGGACTCTGCGCGCGGAGGGGTTTTCGACTCTTTCGCGTGCCGATCACCTGTTGGGCAGACGTCCGAATCCCAGTCGACTCCATCTCCCGTACGACGTAACCCAGCCTGCTCACGCGCTCCACACTTCACACGCGACGGTTTTCTTCGCCTCACTACAACCTTGACTCCCCTCTGACCACTGTGGTTAGGTCACCCGCCGATCTTCTCACGACGGGCTCTTCGCAATGATGACACGGCGTCGAGATTTTCCGAGCCTTCCACTGTCGATTGCCTGCGTCCTCGCGACACTACTCTGCCCGGTGTTCACCGGCTGCGAGAAGGAGAGCCAGGCAATCGTCTCGATCGCGCTTCATCCCTCCAACGCGAACATTCTCTATGTCGCCACGAACGATGCGGTCTATAAATCCCGCGATGGGGGCCAGCTGTGGGAACGGTTCCCGAGTTTCAGCGCAAGACGGGTGACGACTCTCGCAATCGATCCTCAGTTCCCGGCCACGATTTATGCAGGCACGATGGCTGATGCCGTCTACAAAAGTCCGGATGGCGGCCAACATTGGCTCCCCCATAACGTCGGACTCAAAGAACACGTCTCCTTTATCAATCAATTCGTCTTCCATCCGACAGATCACGATCAAATCTACGCCGCCACGACCGTTGGGGCCTTTTATACCAAGGACGGCGGGCGTGAATGGGAAGAGCGCATGGCCGGGATGAAGGAAGTCCACATCGTGGTCTCCATCGCCATTCATCCGCGCGATCCTCGGGTCCTCTTCGCGGGAACGACGGGAGGGATCTATCGATCCGAGAGCGCCGGGATGAGATGGAAGAAAATCAATAACGGGCTGATTCCCGAACAGGAGCTGATGGGGGCGATGGCGCTGGGGGTCAATGTCATTGTCTTCGATGTGGTCAACCCGGACATCGTCTATGCCGGAACAACGAAGGGCCTTTTCCGCACCGCGGCGCGTGGAGAACAAAGGGAACGAATCGGGCAAGCGCTTCCCGATCTATTCGTGAGCAGTATCCTCCTCGACCCGGGCCAACCGAAGACCCTCTATATCGGAGGGCCGGGGGGAGTCTGGAAAAGCCCCGACAGCGGGCAAACTTGGACTGCCATCAACAGCGGACTCGCCTCGCTGAACATTCGTAGCCTTGCGATGAGCCCGCGCGATTCGCACCTACTCTATGCCGGCACGAATGGAAGCGGCCTCTACCGCTCGACCGACGCAGGCGCAACCTGGACGCCAGTGCCGCTCAAGGCTGCGCCTCCAGTAGTAGGCTGAGATTGAGGTCAAGGCTGAGCGAATACTCTCCGTGTTCCGGCCACTTGCTTTCAGTTCCTCTCAGGGGTGGCTCCTGCTAGCCTATTGTCATAACGACGATCTCTCCCGTATCATCCATCACGGCCACCATGTCTGAACCGACTCCTCCCGCAACCGATCATACCCTGGCGCTTCGAGAGGAGTTCCGTCATCATCTCGAAACGTTCTACGCCCAGCTCAAGCTGGCACCGCCCTATGAGAGCGTTGAAAAGGCCATCCGTTCCCTCACGACCTCGGTCCACGCGTTGTCGCCGTTGGAGCGCGCGCGTCTGGCCAACGACACGACCGCGCGGTGGCAGCACTTTCGTGAGGCCTTTGAATCGTCCGGGCTCAGCAAGAAACATCGCGGCATCATTGCGGGTCTCGCCCTCAACCGATCCAGCCTGAATCTCCCCGCGGAATACGATCAATTCCTGAGTCTGTATCTTTCCTAATCTAGTTCTTCTGGTTTGTTTCGTTAATCTGGTTGATTTGGTTCATCTGGTTAGTTTCGATCAACCAGACAGACCAGGCTTGTCTCAGGACGGCAATCTTGTTCCTTCAAGAACCTCCCGGAGCTCTTGATACACCGTCATAAGCCGGGCATTCTCTAGCCGATACGCAAATACAACCGTAATGGCTCCGGACACTAAAAACACAAGTCCCAACCCTACAATGCCGAACGCCAACACCATTCCACCGAGTGCCTCCATTTCTCCCTCGACGAACAAGGAGATGAGGGCCCCCACTGTACCCACGGCCACCAGGACAAACCAGATACCGGTGAGAAGAGCCGAGGACCAGGGAGTGAGCTTTCGGCAGAGCACCGCGAGTGCGTCGCCTTCCGGAGACAGGGAGATCAACCCCTTCAACGGCCACAATGTTCGGAACCCTATGGCAAACAGCCGGTATTTCTGACGAATCACAATCTGGTTCAGCCCCTGGTAAAACCGCGCGGTTCCATGCGGTAACGTCAAGATTCCGCCGGCATCAAACCGGTCGGCCACCTGCTTCAAACTCATATGCGTGAATCGATCGTGCGTACGGGCCACTCCGCATCCATACCGACTCGCATCCGGCGTGAGGCGCACGAAGTAGAGCCAGTCTCCGAAAATGAGAGCGAGGCACAATGCACCGGCGAAGAGGCCAGCGAAGATCATGCTGGTACCTATCCCATAGGGGTCGCGGGTGAATCAAGTAAGGGAACCGAGATAATCTGTTGACTCGTCGCGGCGAGTTGGCTAGAGTAGCCCAGTGTATAACTCGGGCGGGTCCCCTCGCTCCATTCAGGTGCTCCGCCGCACAAATTATCCCCCTCTGTAGAGGCGACGGTCGGCTCATCCCTTCCTTGCAGAGGCGTGCACGTTGCATTTAATGTGGAGTCGGAGGTGACATGGATTTAGCGAAGATCGAGCGTGTCTATACGTCCTACGCCAGGATCTACGATCAGATTTTCGGGAAAGTGTTTCACGAAGGGCGTCAGTCAGTGATCCGGAATTTGAACGTCCAGCCTGACGAAAAAATCCTCGAAGTGGGAATCGGGACCGGGTTGGCCCTGCCGATGTACCCCCGCCATTGCCAGATCGTCGGCATCGACTTTTCAGAAGGTATGCTGGACAAAGCAAAGCAGCGAGCGGCAGAACACCGGATGGGCCATGTGCAACTACACCGGATGGATGCCGGCGCGATGGAATTCAAGGATGACAGTTTCGACACAGTCGTCGCGGCCTACGTCGTCACCGCTGTCCCCGACTACCGCAAGGTAGTCAGCGAAATGATCCGCGTCTGCCGACCCGGCGGACGGATCATCATGCTGAATCACTTCATCAACGACAATAAGATCATCGCCGCCATGGAGAAAGTGATTTCCCCTCTCACGAAGCACTTAGGGTGGCGGACAGACCTGGCTCTCCAGACCGTGCTGGAAGGGACGCCGCTGCACGTCGCGCGGAAGCAGAATGTGAATCCGATGCGGCTCTGGGCCTTGGTGGAATGTGTGAACGGGAAGCACGTGAACGGCAGGACGCACATCAACGGCGCAATAAACGGGAACGGCGCCGCGGCCTACGTACATATCAACGGCACGCCTCTGTCGGAACAGGCCAACGGACAGGCGTTGGCCTGACAGGCTGGTAAAAAAGCCCGCCAGCCGCGTGCTCAACACCCGTGAAACGTATCTCGTGACGCGTCATTCGTTTCGGATTCGGACGTTGCACGCTTCACGAACGACGAGGGCATCTTTTTGAACTGACTGCGTACTTCGCCAACTTCCGCCTTGCCTTCACGCCCTACCCATCGGCCCCGCGTTGCTGTTCAAATGACTTCCAATTCTTCCATTCCTCGCCTGGAATGATCGTATTGCCCACCAAGCACTGGCCGGAGAACCGTTGGGCGATCAGGTCCGCCAGGAGCGAGAGCACCTGACTGGTGCGGCGATCCTGCACCCCACGAACCCGCAGCACCACGCCGAACCCTGGCCCATCGAGCGGCCCATACAACATACAACGAACCCCTGTGGCATCCACTGCTCCATGCATCGATGCCGGAAGCAGATCCCCTTCCCACTGAATGGAAGGATGACGCCCAGATGATGAAGTAGTGGCCCGCCAAGTACAGGGAACACCCGCCACATCCAGTTCCGCCAAGAGCCATGTTACCGTCGGCCAGTCCGGCATCCCACTTTGAAACGTCCATTGAGCCACCTGCTCCAGCGATACGGGTTCGAGGCTCGGCGCCGCCACTTCCTCCAGCTGCACTTCCTCGCACACCACATAGAGTTCGCCCTGCGGATCGAACCAGAAGCGGAGTTTCCCGTCTGTCAACTCCGCTTGGATAACCCCCAGCGTCGAGCAATCAGCCCCTTCCTGTTCAAACATCGAGAAATCCGTCACGCCGGTCATCGTGAGTTTCGCGACGCGAACCATCTGGCGAATACGATAGCGGATCACGACCGTGACCGTGGTCCCCGCCAGCACCTCGCGGCCCGACGCTTCGTCCAACAGCCGTCGCTTCGACATCTGCACATCCGTCACATAGCCGCCGCGGAATCCTCCTGTTTGGCCGAGCAGGCAGCGGAGATCCTCCACGTTCTTGATCGGAGTCTTCATGTGACGAATTGTAGCGCAGCAGGACCCGAACAGCTAGCGGAGAGACGGAAGGCTCTTCTCATGAGACAACCCTTGCCGTCAATATTGCGACCGTGTATGTTCCCAACTCGAAGGACTAGAGAGTACGAATAGTTATCATTCTTTGTCATTACACGAGGTCTTCTAATGCGCGCAGTCTGCCTGAAACATGTTCCCTTTGAAGGGCCCGGAGCCTTCGCGACGGCACTGACTGAGCGCGGGGTGAGCCTGGAACGCTATCTCGTCCCACAAGTCGGGCTGCCGAAGGATGCGGGCGATGTGTTGATCGTGATGGGTGGGCCAATGTCGGTGAATGATCCTGATTCCTGGATTGCCGAGGAGACGGAATTCATTCGATCCGTCATTCTGGCTGGCAAGCCCGTCATTGGTGTGTGTCTTGGAAGTCAGTTCATGGCGAAATCGTTGGGTGCCACCGTACGTCCGGGTAAGGCGCTGGAAATCGGCATGACAGCGGTCAGGCTGACGGCCGAGGCGAAACAGGACCCTGTTTTCGGCACGTTGCCGGAGTCATTCGAAGTCTTCGAGTGGCATGGGGAAGTGTTCGACCTCCCCAAAGACTGTGTGCCCTTGGCTGGCTCCGACCTCGCCCCCCTGCAAGCCTTCCGCTATGCCAATCGTGCCTACGGGCTTCTGTTTCATTTGGAAATGGAAGAAAACGGAATCGAATCGTTATGCCGAGAATGTGCGTCGGATCTCACGAAAGCACGCGTGACCTTGCACCACCTGAAAGCGGCAACCCTCCCCCATCTACCGCAACTCCATCAGATCGCCGATCGGCTCATTGGCCACCTTCTTTCTCCATAGGAGCCTGTCCGACATTGACCGTTCTCCTGCGGCGAAACGATCCGCGACCAACTGCGTCGTTCTCGACCAGAAAAAGTCCTCAACGTATTCCACCGAATACGCCTCTGGTTTTTCCGGGCCTGCGCCCTCGCATCTGGCCGCGCCTCCTTTGCCTCGTCACGAAGGCAATGCCGGACAGGCTCCTGGCGTTGATTACCGTATTGTTCCTGAAGTAGTCTTAGTTCCCTTTGTCGAAAAGTTCTAATGTCATACAGTCGAAAGTCTGCCAGAATTTACACGAATTGAACACATTACGACCTGACGACTTTAGGACCGATTGATTTACGAAAGGAGAGTATCGGACATGTCTGGTTTCCCAATCGAGGTTGCCACACGAATCAAGACACTGCCCCCCTATCTGTTCGCCGCCATCGACAAGATGAAGCAAGCCGCGATGGCCAAAGGCGTTGATATCATCAACCTTGGCATCGGCGACCCCGACCTGCCGACGCCGATGCCGATCGTCGAAAGCCTCGGCAAGGCGGCCAAAGACCCGAAGCATCACCAGTATCCTTCGTATGAGGGCATGCTGTCGTTCCGCAAAGCAGTGGCCGACTGGTACAGACGCCGCTTCAATGTCACGCTCGATCCGGCACACGAAGTCCTCACGTTGATCGGTTCGAAGGAAGGCATTGGGCATATTCCGCTCGCATTCGTCGATCCGGGCGATATCGTGCTCGTCCCGAGCCCAGGCTATCCAGTCTACCCCGTCGGGACCAGCTTCGCCGGGGGCGTCTCGCACCTCATGCCGCTCACGAAGCAGAACGGCTTCTTACCCGATCTGAAGGCAATTCCCAAGGACGTGGCGAAGAAGGCGAAGCTGATGTTCCTGAATTCGCCGAACAACCCGACCTCGGTCATCATGGGCAAGGACTACTTCGAGCGAGTGGTGGACTTTGCCCAAGAGAACCAGGTCATTGTCTGCCACGACGCAGCCTATTCGGAGATTTTCTACGACGGCAAGACCCCCGCGAGCTTCATGGAAACCGATGGCGCGAAGGATGTTGGGATCGAGTTCCACTCGCTGTCGAAGACGTACAATATGACCGGCTGGCGAATCGGGTTTGCCGTCGGGCACAAGCAGGTCTTGGCTGGACTCGGCAAGGTGAAGAGTAACCTCGACTCCGGTTGTTTCCAGGCCATTCAGGAAGCCGGGATCACCGCACTCGGCCTGGATGATTCTGTGACGGATGGCTTGCGCAAGATCTATCAGGAACGGCGCGACACTCTCGTCCCGGGCCTCAAACAGCTCAGGCTTGAGGTCGATACGCCTCCGGCCGCGTTCTACGTCTGGGTCACGGTGCCGAAGGGATACACCTCCGCTTCCTTCACGGCTCACTTGCTGGAGAAAGCCGGAATCGTGACGACTCCGGGCAACGGCTTCGGCGCGCCGGGCGAGGGGTATATCAGGATGACCGTGTGTACGCCGAAAGAAAGACTAGCAGAGGCGGTTGAGCGTATGAAGAAGGCGGGGTTCTAGACTGGAGCCAGGGTGTCGAGGCGAGTTGTTTGCTCGTGGAACGCGCACGATAAAGCTGTGCTCGTCCGAGGCGCGCAATCACCCCTCACCTCCACACCTCGGCTTACGATGCACCACGGCCATCCTTGGTGGGAGGGTAGGAAAAGATGGGGCGCGAGACGGTGTTCATCGGCTTCGGGTCCAACGTCGGGGATCGAGTCGATTTCTGCGACCGTGCGGTGACGTTGCTTAGCCTGCTGCCACACTCACAAGTCGTGGGCGTGTCGCTGCTCTATGAAACCGCGCCCGTGAACGATCATGCCCAACCGGGCGATGGCTGGTTCTTGAACGGGGTCGTGCAGCTTGAGACGGATGTCACGCCGAAAAGTCTTTTGGCCATCCTGCGGGAAATCGAACGCTCGCTCGGCCGGAATGAGGAGAACCGATCAGGCCCCAGGACCATCGATCTGGACATCTTGCTCTACGGCCAACGGATCATCAACGAACCAGATCTCGTAGTGCCGCATCCCCGAATGTACCAACGCCGGTTCGTCCTCATGCCGTTGAGCGAACTCGATCCGCTGTTCCTGCACCCATCACTCAAGCGCACGATCAGCCAGTTGCTCGCCGAGGCCGGGGAGCAGCCTGAGGTCCGCCTCCTGTTTCCCCAGCCCTCGACCCGCTATGGCTCACGCCCTGCTTGCAGCCCTCCCCCAGGCTCATGAAGATTATCCACACCCCACGATCCATGGCAGCATGGAACGAACGAGTACGCCGGGAAGGTGTGACCATCGGATTCGTTCCCACGATGGGTGCCCTGCATGACGGCCATCGCTCTCTCATTCGAGCCGCACGATTACGATGTGATGCGCTCGTCGTGAGTATCTTCGTGAACCCGACACAGTTCAGCCCGGCTGAAGACTTATCCACGTATCCCCGCCCGTTTGCCCGCGATCGTGCACTGTGCCGCGAGGAAGGGGTGGATGTCTGCTTTGAGCCCACGGTCAGGGGCATGTATCCCGAGGGCTTCCAAACGACCGTGACGGTCCCGGCGCTCGCGCGCCGATGGGAAGGCGAGGCCCGACCTCATCACTTCGCCGGCGTTGCCACGGTGGTGACGAAACTCTTCGGGATGGTGCAACCCCATCTCGCCTTGTTCGGCCAGAAAGACTTCCAACAGGCAGTACTGGTTCGGCAACTTGTGAACGATCTCAATCTCGGCGTGGCGATTCAAGTGCGCCCGACAATCAGAGAGCGGAATGGGCTGGCCATGAGTTCGCGCAACGTGTATCTCAGCCCCGACGAACGTCTGATTGCTCCCTTGCTCTCTCAGGCGCTCAGAGTCGGTAGACAGATGATCGTGAGTGGAATGAATGACGGGGCTGCGATCGAGCGGATCATGCGGCAGACCATCGAGCAGGCACCCACCATTCATGTCGAGTACCTGGCCGTCTGCGACCCGGACAGTCTGGAGCCTCTGTCCGCCGTCGAGGCTCGTGCGGTCCTCTTGGGTGCAGTCCGGATCGGGTCGATCCGCTTGATCGATAATTTGCTGGTGAAAATGCCGGGTGGAAAGAGTCGCGCTACGCGTTGAGCCTGGGACCAAGACCTTGGCTGACTAAGAGCCCGAGGACGATCTGACCCAGACGGCGGCGATGTTCCGGTGAGACCTCCAGAAAGCGGACACCCATCGATGACGGCCGAACGGAACAGACCATCGCCGTCTCAATACGGATCGTTTCCTGCTCCACTGTTGGCTTCAAGACCAATTCGATAAAGGCCCCCTTCAAGAACCCCGTCGTCTGCAGGGCGCAGCCATCCATCGAAATATCAGTAATCTGGTTGGTCAGCGGCAGCTGCTTGTGGTCGAAGACCTGGGCCTCGATGGAGGCCCTAAGGCGTGTGTACTGACGCCGATCAAACGCCTGCGTATTGTGGTGCGCACCGGAATAGAACGCACGAGTGCGATTCGTGCACAGCTGGCACCGAAACGGAATCAGATTGATGAGGCTCAACAGGCGCTCGACCCAACCCTCCTGGCAGGTCACGCGAACGAACGGGGTCCCGCAAATTGGACAGTGCAATCCACTCATGAACCCGAACGGACCTCGCGCTGGACCGGTCCCTGCTCCGCCACAATCGGATCGATGAGCGCCGGCGAGTAAGTGGCCGGCTTCACCCATTTCCCATCTTCGCGCTTATAGCCACCGACCTTGCTCAAGTTGGACCGATGGACCTCTCGAAAGACCGGATCCATGTCGATGCCATAGGACACCGCCGTGCCGTAGACAACGTAGAGGAGGTCGGCCATCTCCTTGGCAATTGATGAAAGATCTTCTGACGCGAGGGCCTCTTTCAACTCATCGAATTCCTCTTGAATGAGTTTTACGCGCAGGTCGCGCGTCCGCCCGTCGATGACTGTCGGGACTGGGTTGACGACGATACCGAACGTCCGGTGGAAGGCTTCGACCATCACCTGCTCGTCGGCCATCAGGGGCTCCTTATTCGCTGTCACAGGGTAACGCCTTGCGCGAGACCAGTTCCACCGGGCCCAACATGGGAATCTCTTTCTCCGACGAAACGCCGAGTTCCTTGAATCGACGGGCCGCCGGCAAGATTCTGGTTTCGAGCGACCCGATCGCTTTGTTGTATGCCAGGACGCTCTTCCCGAGCGCCTGCCCGACGTCGTTCAAATGCTCTGTCAGCACGGCCATCCGTTCGTAGAGATCTTTCCCTAACCGGCCTGCTTCCTCGGCATGCTCGGTCAATCGCTCCTGCCGCCACCCGTAGGCGACCGCCCGTAAGAGCGCCATGAGCGTCGTGGGGGTGGCAAGGACCACACTTCGAAGGAATCCGTCCTCAATGAGTCGTGGATCATGCTCCAGCGCGGCTCCAAGAAACTGTTCGCCCGGCAAAAACAGCACGACAAACTCCGGAGCCTGCGCGAATTGATTCCAATAGGCTTTCAGGCTCAACTCATCCATGCGCGACCGGACTTGGGCGGCATGACGGCGCATCCCTTCGAGCCGTTGTTCCTCGGTCGCCGCTTCATGTGCGTCCAGATAGCCTGCCAGAACGGTCTTGGCATCCACGATGATCTGCCGCCCACCCGGCAACTGGACCACCATGTCGGGACGGAGTCGGCCGTCGTCGACCGTGATGGACTCCTGCTCGAAAAAATCGCAATGCGTCACCATACCGGCCAACTCGGCCACGCGCTTGAGCGTGATCTCACCCCATTGGCCGCGGATGGCCGGCGCGCGCAACGCCTTCACGAGGTTGCCGGTCTCCGACTGCAGCCGCTGCTGCGACTCGGCCATGAGCTTGAGATGCTGATCGAGGCCTCCATAGGCCGCTTGCCGCGATTGCTCCAGCTGCCGGAGTTGGTCGTCGTATCGATGCAGCGAGTCTTGGAGGGGCTTGACCAGACTATCGATCGCCTGTTGCCGCTGGGCGAGATCGCCCTTGGCCTCAGCTTGGAGCGTTTGGAATGAGCTGCGTGCGAGGGTAAGAAAGGCCTCGTTGTTTTGTTTGAGGGCTTCGCCGGAAAGAGCTTGAAAGGTCTCGGCCAATTCCTGTCTGGCCTGGCCCAGCAGAGTCTTTTGTTCATTGAGATGGAGCGCGGCCTCAGCAGCCCTGGTCTCCGCTACCGCACGGGCCCGAGAGGCCTCCGAGAGATCCTGGCTGATCCGATCGAGGTCGATGCGATCTTGTCGTACCTGTCGGCGCAATTCGTCTGTCAGCGATTCTGCCCGCTGCGCCCGTTCACTGGTAGTCAGCAGTTGTGCCTGCAAGTTCCCGCGTACGCGGGACGCAATCCAGAACCCGACGATCAGCGCGCCGAGGAGACCTCCGACGAGAACCCCCGCACCAAAGATCGTGCCATCAATCATGGGTGACCGTCCACGTCATGCCGCCGCCCCGTATTCGACCAGGTTGTTGGGTGTCGCGATGAGAAAAGAATGATTTTGAAGAATACGTAAACCCCCTTGAAAGGTCAAGACCACACAACGACTAGGGTCGTTCGCCTCTGCAAGAATGCATCATGATTGGTGACATCACAGACTAGTCTCCAGCCTGCTCTTGGACAAGGATCTCTCCTCGCTCCGCATCCAAGCTGATTCGATCACTACCTAGAGGGCGAAAAGGAGGTGAAGGTCGTTCACGTTCGTGCCGGTGGGACCGGTGATGATGAGCTGATGGAGTCTCTTCAATGCGTGGTAGGTGTTGTGGCGCTTCAACGCGCCCTTGAGATCCACCGAGATGCGCCGCGCGCGTGCCACGGTATTACCATCGATAACGGCTCCAGCCGCCTCAGTCGGACCGTCAGTGCCATCGGTGCCGATCGCCACCACCCACACCTTGGCCAGACCGGCGATTTCCAGAGCGGCGGCTGCGGCGAATTCTTGCGCCCGTCCGCCTGTTCCCTTTCCGGTGACGGTCACGGTGGTTTCCCCACCGGCCACCACACAACAGGGCCTCCGCAGCGGTTTGCCTTCGCCCACAATATTCTTCGCCAGGGCGCCAAACCGCTGCCCCTCGTCCCGGGCCTCTCCGGTTAAGGCCGGCGTATGGACGAAGGTTCGAAGACCAGCCTCTCTGGCTGCGCGGGTCACAGCCATGACGGCCGCTGCGTTGTTCCCGACGATGTGATGATGGACGCGACGAAACAGAGAGGAGCCGGGCTTCGGAGTCTCACTTACGAGTCCCTGACATCCACGGTAGAGATGCCGACGCACTCGCTGAGGGACTGCCTGCCAAATGCGATCGCGTTTCAGAATCGCGACAGCGTCTTGATAGGTCGTGGGGTCTGGGACTGTCGGCCCCGAGGCAATGGCGCTGAGATCGTCACCCAACACATCGGACAGAATCACGGTCACAACGGTGGCCTCGGTCAACTCGGCGAGACGTCCGCCTTTGATGCGCGAGAGATGCTTCCGAACGGTATTGATTTCTCGGATACTCGCTCCGCATCGCAAGAGTTCCTGTGTGGTCCTCTGCTTGTCGGCTAGCGTAACCCCTGCGACAGGAGCAGGCAGTAGACTGGAAGCACCGCCCGACAGGAGGACGATCAAGAGGTCCCGCCGACCAAGTTCTTCCGCCATGGCACAGAGCCTGATGGCCGCCCGCTGGCCAGGTCGATCGGGAACTGGGTGACCGGCTTCCGCCACGACAATCCGCCTCGTCGGCATGACATGGCCGTGCTTTACCACGACGAATCCGCCGTGTAGTCGAGGTCCCAGTCGCTGCTCTAGTGCCCGGGCCATCGAGGCCGTCGCCTTCCCAGCCCCGACCACAACCACACGCTCATACCGACGCAGGTCATACCGGCGCCGGCCAATGATCAGCTCCTCGCCGTTTCTTGAGATGGCGCGACCGACTGCCGTACGGGCGTCGACCGCGGCCAGTCCTCGAACGATTAATTTCTTCAGAAGTGGCTGGATAGGAGAGGGAGGGATCTGCATCACGCTACCGAGGGACTAGGGGGTGTTGTCCTGATTGAAACAACGAGTCGGACAATTCTGCCGTGGGACTCTCATCTGATAGGTCCCGCGTGGGAGCACGTCCTTCTTGAATTCAGGATTCAGCATCTTGAGTTCCAAGAAGTAGGTGCCAAATTCTTCGGCAATCGAGGTGAGGGCTCGGTGGGAATCTTTCACGTTGACGGTGACCGTTTCAGTTTCCATCGGCAAATACAGGTCTTTCTTGCTCAGCCCCAAGTACTTCTCCGGCTGCGAGTAGATTTCCTTGGCAGCGATGATTCTCGGGACATAGCGCATCGTTTCCCGTGGCCCGTGCATTTTCCAATAATCAGTGATCTTCTGCTCCTTGATCAGTTTGCGAATGCGCTCTTCGCCCGCATTGTACGACGCCATCGCCAAGAACCAATCGTTCTCTTTGAAGTCTTTCAGATAGCGCAAATACTTGACCGCCGCTTCCGTGGACATTTCTAAATTACGGCGATCGTCCCGGACCGCGTCGCTCTTGAGACGATAGCGTCTCCCGGTGGAAGGGATGAACTGCCACGGCCCCGACGCCTTCGACCTTGAATAGGCGGCGGCCACGCATTTGCTTTCCACCAGCAGCATATACTTGAGGTCGTCCGGCAACCCCGCATCGGCTAGCTGCTTTTCGGCGGGAGGGAAACAGCGTCCGGTTCGTTTGGCGAGGATGATACTTTCGCCCTGATCTTCTAAAAACTGATAGAACTCATACTCGATGCGTTCACGTACCTGCCAGTTATCGAGCGGGACTGTTTGGCCGGCAAAGGTCAGCTTGTCTGGCAGCTTGAACGAACTGAGGAAGTAGCGCTCTCCTTCTCGCTTGATTTCCGGAAGAATGACGAGGCGATCTTCTGGCTCGTTGGGGTTCTCAAGGGGATCGAGCAGGATCACCTCTCGCTCTGGTTCTCCATTGGCTGCGGATCGAGGCGCGCTCTCCTTCGCCTCGGAATGTTCAGACTGCGGCTGTGCTCCTGTCGGAATTGGAACCGTGACCATCATACACAACCCACTGAGCACCAGTGTTCGTCGAAGCCACGTTGTCATGCCAATCCTGCCTCCTACATCCGGTGAACGATCCAAAGTCGAGTACGTATGCTAACAGGCTGACAAGGGACCGGCAAGCAATGATCGACTTTCAGATTTCGTGCTAGACTGCGCCAACTCTATGCGTGCACTGACCCTCCTCAACGATCGCATCACCCACTGTACCGCCTGTTCACGGCTCGTCACCTATCGGGAGACGATCGCCGTAGAGAAACGGAAGCAGTATGAGGACTGGATCTATTGGGGACGTCCGGTCCCCGGATTCGGGGACTCGCATGCGCGTCTCTATGTACTCGGCCTCGCGCCGGCCGCGCACGGCGGGAACCGAACCGGACGGGTATTTACAGGCGATCGCAGCGGGGACTGGTTGTATGACGCGTTGCATCGATTCGGCTTCGCCAACCAACCCAACTCTCACCACCGGGATGACGGGCTGAAGCTATCGGATTGTTACATTGGCGCCACTGTCCGTTGCGCGCCGCCCGACAATAAACCGGTCCCTGAAGAATTCAAGGCCTGCCGCCCCTATCTGAGGGAAGAGCTCCGGTTATTACGGAAGGTCCGAGTGGTAGTGGCGCTGGGTAAGATTGCCTTCGATCACTACTTGAAAGCCTGCCGTGATGAGGAGTTGCAACTTCCCTCACCGCTCCCGAAATTTTCCCATGGAATTGTGCAGGTCCTTCCGTGGGGCACTACACTGATCGGCTCATACCATCCAAGCCAACAAAACACCTTCACCGGGCTATTGACCAGGCCGATGTTTCACCATATCTTTGCCACTGCTCGACTACGCCTTGCCGAGCCGGCTAATAGGCATTACTTCTTGGATTGAGCCTCCCAGTCCGCCAGGAACTTCTTGAGTCCGCTATCCGTCAGCGGATGTTTCACCATCTGCTGAAAAATCGAGAAGGGCATCGTACAGATATGCCCACCAGCTAGCGCAGCTTCGACTACGTGCTGAGGATGGCGCACGCTGGCCACCAGCACCTGGGTTTTAAAGTCGTAATTGCGGTAGATGGTCAGGATCTGGCGGATCAGTTCCATCCCGTTTGAACTGATGTCGTCAAGCCGACCGATGAAGGGTGAGACACACCACGCACCGGCTTTGGCTGCGAGGAGCGCCTGGGTTGGAGAAAAGCATAATGTGACGTTCACCTTGATCCCTTCGGCGGCCATTCTCTTGGTGGCCTTCAATCCCTCCGGAATCAAAGGCACCTTCACGACGATGTTCTTATGGATCTTCGCAAGTCCCTTCCCTTCCTTCACCATGGCATCGGCTTCGAGGCTGACGACTTCTGCACTGATCGGCCCATCCACGATGTTGCAGATTTCCACGAGCACTTCCTTAAAGCTGCGCCCTTCCTTGGCGACGAGCGACGGATTCGTGGTCACTCCGTCAAGAAGTCCGAGGCTGGCCGCCTCCAGGATTTCCTTGACGTTGGCGGTATCAAGAAAGAATTTCATGGGCTTCTCCTTTCATGTCGGGATGAGAAATCCTTGTGATTAATTCGTTATCGGTTATTCTATGAAGAACTCAACCTGGTTGCAATCTTCCGCTGGCATACGCCGGTTTGACAGGCCCCACACCGCCGGTTAGAATCCGGTCATTAGCCATAGGCTCGTGCACGATGCAACGATCGGCTTGGGTTCTCCTTTTCGGTCTGGCCCTGACCGGCTGCGGCGGTAGTAATCCCTATCTTGAACAGTCGCTCAAACCGGCTGAGCTTCAAGGCAAGGATAAGGCCTGGTTTGAGAAGAACTGGGGAGCGCCGAGCGGCAAGGCCCCGAGATTTTTCGGCGGAGAAACCTGGACCTACTATCGCATCGCCGGCGGCAAATCCGGCCTACCCCTCTTTAACTTCTCGCCCAATCAGTGCCAGATCACACTCAAATTCGACAAAGAAGGAAAACTTTCCGACCCTAGTTACTCGGGCTGTTAACCCGCGAGCTGTTCCTGGAACTTGTGCGCGCAGGATCGGCTGCAGAAGTAATATGTCTGCCCCCCGATATCTTCCGTTATCGCCGCGCCCCTCGGAACAAATACCTTGCAAACGGGATCCTGCACCATGTGATTCTTACCAGGAGGGAGAAGGTCCGGCTTGCCCTGGCCTTTGAACTCTCGAATGGCACGCCGGAGGAGAAAATACAGCACTACAAGTAGCCCGAGAATGAGGATAATCCTATACATAGTGGGGGACTCTTTCTGATACCACAATCCTATGGGACAGCACGACCACTGTCAAGGACTCCATAATCTGTTCTGGCTGATAAGCTAACGGATTCTCATTCCTACCCTCTACTCAAATGGCCTAGCTGCATATGAGAGGAAGGGCCTATTTCCCATGAAGACCCAGTACTTCAGATGGATATGCTTCCATTTTCTAGCATGGTAGATTGCCGAGCATGACGATCTGCGATAAATGCCGCGGGGCGATGTTGCCGGAACGGGCGGTGGATCTGAACGCAGGGCTTGCGATCACAGTGTTTGCCTGTTTGAATTGTGGTCGCCGGAAATCAGCGGACCAGGAACCTCGGCCTATTACCGCGAGACATTAGCCGGCGCTATGACAGAACCGAAACCGCTCACGTACGACGAGCATAAGGCGGCTGAGGTGATGTGAACCCGATGACGCTTCACCAGAGGATCTGTCACGACAACAGATGATTGCCGGTCAGATTCACGACGTGGGGAGCCGGAACCGGGAGGAGGGACTATCGGAGACTCAGCACGTCCATCATGTCTCACCTACAATAATATAATCATAGATTTCAATAATTTATATGTTTTATAGTGTAACACACCTGTGTCACACTATCAATAAGTTATGAGTTCCTGAATCAGCGTCATGCCCGAGGTGATACGAATGGAAATCCCCGATCTGACAATAAACATCTGGAGCATACTCTCGGGCACTTTCATACGATAGCTGGACCACCAACTTCAGCCTCACCCACGTTTGCGATTTCAGGCGTGAGTTCACGCCCCAAGTAGCTGATGAGGGCTGCTGGTTGCCCCGTTACGCGCGGCTTACACAACATAAAAGGGCGAAATCCAAATCTGTCGGCGATTCCAAGTTGAAGATCTCCACCGATGCTCAGAAATTCTGGATCGTCAATGTGATCCTGAATGACGTACCGTGGTATGCGGCTCAACGGTCTACCTGGGATGGACTCACCTGCGAAAGCCGCACTAATTTTCGCGTACATGAGCGTCTTCTTATCCCCTAGGTAGATGAATTCCTTGTCCTGCATATTCTCATGGGGCTCACAAGTCACCCTACAGACACCGTCGTCCTCAAGCTTAATAGTGTAGTGAAACATTGAAAGCTTACTAGTCTTGCTGCAGTAGCCAAACAAGCCAATTTCAAACGGTTGCGGGCTTTCCCCTTGCCTGTAACCATCAAAACTAAGGCGGAGGTATGAATGCATATGCTTGGCGACATCGGCTAATGAGGGAATGTAGGATCTTGGTGAAATCAAATTGCTCAGAAGAGGTGCCAGTGCTAAGTAAGTGTTTTGCCCCATCAACGTGCTTCCAGCGAAGCAGTAGCCATATGTATGGGCATAATAGATTTCGGTGAAGAAGCCATTCCTCCCTGGCGATCTGCATACAACCGATAAGCCTGACCTTCCCCCCGAAAACTACACCATTGGCTAGGAAGTCCGACTGTGCTGTGATGGGCCGAAAGGAGGAGGCCCATGACGCGAAAACGACATACGGAAGAGCAGATCATCGCGGTGTTGAAGGATGCCCAGGCCGGGGTCAGTGTCCAGGAGCTGTGCCGGAAGCACGGCATCTCGGATGCCACCTTCTACAAGTGGCGGACGAAATACGCGGGCCTGGAAGTCAGCGACGTGAAGAAGTTGCGCCAGTTGGAAGAGGAAAACCGGCGG
>JBGTCI010000003.1:0-5756 GCA_041748925.1 Nitrospiraceae bacterium
AGATTTACGCCAGAATTTCGGTCACGACGCCGGAGCCGACCGTCTTGCCGCCCTCGCGCACCGCGAACCGCAACCCTTGGTCCATCGCGATCGGGCTGATCAGCTCCCCCGTCACACTCACATTGTCCCCCGGCATCACCATCTCCACCCCCGGATTCAACGCCATCACCCCCGTCACATCGGTCGTCCGGAAATAGAACTGCGGCCGGTAGCCATTGAAGAACGGCGTATGCCGCCCGCCTTCTTCTTTGGCCAACACATAGATCTCCGCCTTGAACTTCGTATGCGGCGTAATGCTCTTCGGCTTCGAGAGCACCATCCCCCGTTCCACGTCTTCCTTCTTCGTCCCCCGCAACAGCACCCCGACGTTGTCCCCCGCCTGCCCCTCATCGAGCACCTTGCGGAACATCTCGACGCCGGTCACCACGGTGGCCTGATTCGGCCGAAGCCCCACGACTTCGATCTCGTCGCCCACCTTCACAATGCCTCGCTCGACGCGCCCCGTCACCACGGTTCCGCGCCCGCTGATGGTAAACACGTCTTCGATCGGCATCAGGAACGGCTTGTCGATCGGCCGTTGCGGCGTCGGGATGTAGGTATCGACGGCTTCCAGCAGCTGCAGAATCGCCGGCACGCCGAGCGGCCCCTGATCCCCTTCCATCGCCTTCAACGCGGATCCGTGAATGATGGGCGTCTTGTCGCCCGGGAACCCGTACTTGGTCAACAGCTCGCGGACTTCCAGTTCCACCAACTCCAGGAGCTCCTTATCGTCGATCTTATCCGCCTTGTTCAAGAACACGACGATGAAGGGCACCCCGACCTGTCGAGCTAAGAGGATATGCTCCCGCGTCTGGGGCATCGGGCCGTCCGCGGCACTCACCACCAGGATGGCCCCATCCATCTGCGCCGCCCCGGTGATCATATTCTTCACGTAATCGGCGTGGCCCGGGCAATCCACATGGGCGTAGTGGCGCGCGGCCGTTTCGTATTCCACGTGACTGATGGCAATCGTCATAATCTTGGTCGCATCGCGCCGGCCCTGACTCTCGCTGGCTTTCGCCACTTCATCGTAGGAGATGAACTTCGCCATGCCCTTATCGGCCGACACCTTGGTCAACGCCGCGGTCAACGTCGTCTTGCCGTGGTCCACGTGCCCGATCGTCCCGATATTTACGTGCGGCTTCCGCCGCTCATATTTCGCCTTCGCCATACCGTACTCCCTTTCTAAAAATCTCCAGAAGCCCTGATTCCCGGCGCGCTCACTTAGTGCACGCGCGGATCGAGCAAGTTCTGCTTGGAGCCCACGACGCGGATCGAACGCGTGACCTCGTCCTTACCAAGGACGTGCTCTACCAACTGAGCTACGTGGGCGTCCCTCTCCGTGAAACGTGAATCGTAAAAGGTAACACGACACTTCGACTCACTTGCCCCAGGCTGCTTCATCGACTTTTCACGTTTTACGCCTAACGCCTCACGTCTTCCTTTGGAGCGGGCGATGGGATTTGAACCGCACTCCGTCGTCAGCTCAAGCCTGAAACCCTTTCGCTGACTCCCGCTGAGGGGGCCAGCCCCCTCGCGCCCTCCCCACGAAAGGGGCTAGCCCCTTTCGGAATCCCCACTGTCGTGGGTTCAATCTCTACTTCCGCATGCCTCACGTTTCGCGAATAACGTTTCACTTTTCACGTCCTCTGGAGCGGGCGATGGGATTTGAACCCACGACAGCCAGCTTGGAAGGCTGGAACTCTACCACTGAGCTACGCCCGCCCGGTTTCTTTCCACGCCCTGCAGCCCACAATATCCAACCGCGTACAACCTCGCTCCCGAGCAAGCCTTAGACTCCCAGGCTGAACGAGCCTGATGTGGTGGGCAGGCAAGGATTCGAACCTTGGAAGCCGATGGCAACAGATTTACAGTCTGCCCCCTTTGGCCACTTGGGTACCTGCCCGAAACACCCTGCACACGACACAATAAATCTAAGCGCTCAATTGTCTTATTCATCCGTATGATGAATAAAGAAGAGCGAGCTGGTCCACGCACAGCTCCCCCTTCCTTATGAATCAAGGATGAAAGTAGTGAGCTGGGGACACAGCCTTATTCAGGAAACGCTCGATTCTATTGATGAAGTCTGGCGATGTCAAGACCCAAAAGTAGAATTCTCTTGTTTTTTTCTCCAACACCCGCCTATCCGTCTGAATTTTCCCGGCACCGTCCTGCCAGGTCCACGCTTTTTCATATTTGCCTTTCTCGATACCGTCTTGCTAGACCAAGCTCACTTCCCTTGAACAGCTCACACACATTTCATGTACTTATGGCAATACGTCCTTTCCTAATCCGCACTGACCGTATCGTTCAACCCCTTGGCCTAACCCAGAAAGCACCCCCCTCGCACGCACGAGGAGGCCGGGGGAAAATTCAATGACATTCTTCATCAGTACCGTGGCTTCTGGTTCCGATAACCGCGAGGCTGGAGCCAAGTACCGCTTTCGAGCAACGGCCCGCTCTCCTGGATCATCCGGTTCGTAATACCCACGGAGAATTCCTTCTCGCTCAGCACTCCTGAGACGACTCACCCATTCATCCTGACTCTTCCCTGATTTCTGAATCGATGGTCCTGCACGGCCCGTCAATTCCAATTGATTCCACACCACCCACCCGACAAACACCGCCCATGTTTCGTTGAGGGCCTCCCAGGATTCGCGCTCGCTCAGAAACCGCTCCTCAGTCTCACTCTTCCTCTGCACCACCGGCGTGATCAGCACCGCTCCGTAGTGACAGCCCTGCTGTGCCCTGGCAAAAGCGAGGACGGGATCCGACACAACCTCGGGCGATGCCTCAGCAGCCGTCACCAGGAAGTCGATGTAGGCGTGAAACAGTTCGTGATAGAGGGTTTCGATCTCGGCATGGGTGAGTCGCCCGAGGGGACGCAACGTGGCCCCGGCTCCATTGAAGGACAGCGCACGATTGAGCACCATCCGATGCGCCCCGAGATGATATTCGGCGGCATAACTGTGCAAATCGTCAAACTCAAACTGAACGAAGTTCGGTGGGACTGCCTTGAGGAACTTTGTCGGGAGGCCCAACGCGTGGGCCTCCCGAAGCAACTGATGCCACATCCGGTCGGTTAACGGCAGATGCTCCTCCGACAGCCCCGCATTCGGCGCGAGCAGCAGTCCACCCATAAGGAGTCCCATCGCGACCACTCTGCACAATGCACGCACCATCGATCTTAACCCGCATTACTCATGACCATAATGCTCTAATGTTTAATGTTCAACTGAACATTCCTTGGTAACACGAGAATTGGTCTGTACATCCTGGGTCATAGGGACACACCAGGCAGGATGCTCAAAAAGGCCGCCCAGCAAGGCCGCAGCGAGCGAAGAGGCGAAGCCGTACGCTTCGGTACGTTGAGCCTCTGAGCGATGCGAGAACGCCGCTGGCGGACTTTTTCAGCATCCTGCTCGATCATCGCGAGAATACCAGTCCTGCCTCCCACCCTCCTCCACCAGGACAAGCTGGTCCAGCAGCGCAGGCGACACAGGGTCCAAAAAACGGGACGGCTTCGACAGCACCATGCCGCTTCCTCTATCGAACACATTGATCGGGTAGGCCAAGTATAAATACCGCTTGGCTCTCGTCACGGAGACATAGAATAACCGACGCTCCTCCTCCAGCCCCTCATCTTCAGCAAACGAATAGACCGACGGAAATCTTCCATCCACGATCCAGATGACAAATACACATTGCAACTCAAGTCCCTTGGCAGAATGGATCGTGGACAACACGAGTCGCTCGTCGCCGCGATCGGACGCCTCGACGCCCGCGGTACTTCCATCCGGCGGCTCCAGCGCCAGATCAGACAGAAATGTTTCGACTCCCTGATACCCCTCCGCGATCGTCTGCAAATGATCCAGATCCCGTGTGCGTTTGGGATAGTCGTCGTACTGCGCCTTCAGAATCGGCAGGTAGTACTCATAGATATGGCTAACTTGTTGAGCTGGCCGGAGATCACCGGCCCCGGCTAGGCTTTCGAGCGTCAAGGCCAAACCTCTGAGCCCTTGGCCCGATCGCCCCGTCATCTCACGAAGGGCGTGATAGGGATTGGCCGATTTCACGAGCGCGGCCATGACGTCCTGCGCCTTCTTTGGCCCCACACCTTCAATGAGCATGAGCACTCGATGCCAGCTTACGGCATCCAAGGGATTGGCCACCACGCGCAAGTGGGCCAACAGATCCTTCACGTGGGCGGTCTCAATGAACTTGACCCCGCCGCGCTTGATAAATGGCAGTCCATGACGTGAGAGTTCGATCTCAAGATCGAACGAATGAAAGCTCGACCGAAACAATACCGCCATTTCATCGAGCCGAACCCCTTCCTCCCGCAACTCCAAAATCTTCTGCGCAATGAAGCGTGATTGGGCATTCTCCCCTGCCGCCTCCACCAACGTCGGCAACGGCCCATCAAGTTTCCTCGTAAAGAGACGCTTGGTGTATTTCTCCGTCGCCGCTTCAATAATGGTATTCGCGAGGTTTAGAATCGGCTGGGTGCTGCGGTAATTCTCTTCAAGCTTATAGATGGTAGTTCCGGGAAAGAGCGACGGGAACTCCATGATGTTCTTGAACGTCGCACCACGGAACGCATAGATCGATTGTGAGTCGTCGCCCACGACCATGACGTTCTGATGGGTGGAGGCGAGATGCCGGATGACATCCGCCTGCAAGCGATTCGTGTCCTGATACTCATCCACCAGGATGTACCGATACAGCGATGAGATTTTCCGCCGGACTATTTCATCTTCCATCAAGAGCCGCCTCAGCAACACCAGCAAATCGTCATAATCCACCAGCTGGCGCTGACGCTTCGACAACTGATAGCCCCGCTGCAACTGACCCAGTGTCTCCAGATGGTCCGCAAAATGATTGAACTCTTCGACGACAATCTCGTCGAGCGGGCGCAAGGTATTCTCGGACTTACTGAACATCTCCGCAATCGTACCCTTGCGGGGAAACCGTTTATCTTTTTCATTCAAGCCCAGCTGAGCCCGAACTAAGGCAATCAAGTCTTCGGCGTCACCCCGATCGAGTATCGTAAAGCCCGGCTCAAGACCTATGGACCGACCATAGCGCCGGAGCAACATATTGGCCACGGAGTGGAATGTGCCACCACGAACCAGCTCGCTGCGTACACCAATCAATTCGCCGACCCGTTCGAGCATCTCCTGCGAGGATTTTCTCGTAAAGGTCAGAAGCAGAATCTGGGATGGATCAATCCCCGAATCGATTAAATAAGCGACGCGGTAGACCAGGGTCCGAGTCTTGCCGCTGCCGGCACCGGCAATGACCAACGCTGGCCCTTCGCCCGCGGTCACCGCCGCAAGCTGCTGGCTATTCAACGCCGCCGCATAGTCAATGGAGAGCTTCAGGGAAACAGCCTCATCAACCGGCCGCTTCAGCACATAAGTTTTAGTTTCTCGTTCCATAGAAATGAGGCAAGGACAAGGAATTGTTGAGCAGTTCGGTCATTCAGGGGAAGCGCTGTATAACATACTCTCCGCCGCCCTTTCAAAGAGAGGGGATGGAGCCTGATGATCTTCTGTGCTCGCGCAACGCGCGGCCTCAGAAGGCCCTCGTTGGACACGCGCAGTGGAAGATCAATCAGCCCCCATCCCTGAAGAGACAACGAGCGAGCTTGGAAGGAGCATGTATATCGTTCGACACGCGCAATCGAGGATCGACCAGCATCCTGAGGGAGCAAG
>JBGTCI010000004.1:0-3212 GCA_041748925.1 Nitrospiraceae bacterium
CCCTCGATTGCGGATACCCTCGTGTTTCCCGTTGTCCTGTCATTTGCATGAGCATTTCTTTCACCTCTCTTGGCGCGGGCCTTGACGGCCAGTTTCCTCACCGTACCCCATGCGAAAAGGATGCCGCTGACCGTGGGCTCCACACAAAAGTTGCGGTAAGTCTACTTCATCATAGGGAAGGCCGGCATGGTCGCGTCAATAACGTAAGACATGACCAGACCGGACTTTCTGCATTGGAAACAGTGTCCGGTTTCCCCAATGAGCATTTGATGCGCTCTAGACTGGCGGCGGACCTCTACAAATATTTTGGCCTCAAGAGAGCTATCCTCAAGTGCTAGGTCACCGATACATGCGATGCAGAACGCTTCCGTATAGTTCATACAGGACCGAATGAGACGCAGACAGCCAATGGTCGAAACATATGCGTAAAAACGATTATACGCAATAACCCGAATGTAGGGGATCTCTAGCGATTGCGGCCTATGAGGTCGATCCGGTGAGTTTTGTCACGAAGATCAAGTTTATCGATAAGCGGGCCGCGATCATGGACTACTCGAAACTGGCCGGAGACATCCCCCGTGAGAAGGGGCCGCAGTTCGACCTCTCCAAACTCACCGATGACGAATTGAGAGAGCACGGCTTGGACGGTGACCAACCAGCGGGACGCCATTCCCGCGCCGATCGTGACGCGCCTTCTCAGACTCGCTCACGAGGGCGGGGGCACCAGCGTGAGCGTCACCCCCAGTACGAAAATCAGAGACCCAAACGTGCCATCAGTCTGTATGGCCCGCAGGGCACTGCCTCGGGGCTCGAAGACACCCCACTCCGCCACAGTCGTCGGGATCTGCATCGCCACGGGCGGCTCAAAGACGAGATGGAGACTCTGCTGCTCCGTCTTGAGCAGCACGCGAATGAGGAGGCGTGGATCAAAGATACATTGCCCCAGGCACAGCTCCTCCAGCACGGTGCTCCCGTCATTCACGAAATGAATCGGGGCCTCGCCCAGCACGGTCGGGGTGATCGTCAGATCCCACGCTGTGAGATGGTGGAGCGCATTCGGCGCGAGCCCATGGGCATCAGTAGCGTAGGCTGGCATCGTCCGATCGTAGCTGAACGTCCCGCTGAGGGTGCCGGTGGCCAGCGTGCCGGTGACCGCCCAGACGAGCACGGAGGAGGGCGCCGGGGGCTCCGGTGGAGACTGGACGGGCGCAAGCGTGGGATCGGGAGTACCACCACTCCCGCAACCTGCGAGGAGCACTCCTCCGACCAGCGACACCATGCCCACCCGACGGACCCATGCGAGGCTCACGATGTGCTCCTGTGTCCTGCGGTGAGGGTCACGAGATGCTCAGCGATCGGAGGATACTGTGCTTCAACACACCGTCGAGCAATCCCCCCGTTGGGGGGGTGTGAGGGACACGATGATCCGAGAGGGCCACGGCACGTAGTGCCTCAACGGGCGAGACTCGCGCCTTCCTCCACTCCCACGGCGGCACCGGCTCGGAGATAGCTCCTGTGTCTTGCGATCACCCCATTCTGGCAAGATGCCCATCTCTTGAGGAATATCCACACATCCCATTACCCCACTATCATGCGCATATATGATCGCTCAAGGGGGACGGCAGCCTAAGACTGCCATACTACGCAGAACACGGTTGGGGCACCTCGCTGCCACTGTCGCAATGTGCAGTCTTTCGATGCTCACAGCGTGTGGGCCCACGCGACACGTCGCCGTCGATCAAGTCCGACTAGATTTGGCGATAAGTGGGTTTCCAGTCCCGCAACATGTCCGGCGCTTAGCCGTATGGTATCCCCGCACGTGGGAACAGGACGTGTCATACGGGTACAGTCGCCTTGAGCAAGCGGCCTTTGAACTCAAGAGGCAGCGATCGTGGATCAAGATTGTGGATCGACGGAACCTCGAGCTGTTGACAGATGAGCAGCGATTGCAGCTCTCCGGGCGCGTTGCAGACGACAGCGCCATGCGAATCGGGAAGTGGCTCGGCGCGGATAGCGTGCTCTGCTTTCGAGTCGATATGCCGAGTTTGCGGGATCGGATGCTGGCTCGCTTCTATGGGAGGATGCCGCCTTTGGTTATATCGAGCAAGATAATATCGGTGGAGACTGGCGAGGTGCTATACCACGACACCGTCATCGCCATGCCCACTCCCCTGTCCGGCGAGTGGAGTGACTACGCAAGCGACTATGAATTACAACCCGCGCTGCGCTCAGCTCTCGATCATGCACTGTCAGGCGCAATTGCGCATCTCAACCAATCATTTCGGTGACGGTAATTAAGTAATCTATGCTTCGACTCTAGGCGCAACAGGACACCGCTCACCACACCAGCGGAAGCGACACGTCGCATGTGTCTCGATTCATCCGACGCGTCGGGTGTCTCGCATCGTCCCACTTCATCGGAGTAAATGAATTGTCCGGGATCATGGAATTATGCACACTACCGTGTTCTCTTTCGCCATTCCCACGGCGGCACCGGCTGCGGATCAGCCCAAAACCCTTTCTTCACCTCTCTAGCTTCGCTCTCTAACCCTTCAAGGACTGTGTCCACTGGCGCATACTTCCGATACCACCAGCACCAGCCGTCCTTGACCAGCTCGTGATTGACATGGGTGCCATCCGGTAAAAACACATCTGCAAGGGTGCGTTTGTACCTGTCCCGGCCATGGGTCTGGAGGATGACATCTCTCCCGAAAGCTAAGGCTGATGCGGCCTACTCATTTTTCGTAAGGTTTGAACTCGCTGCCCATTTGTTAGGCATTGCGACTTAAAGCGCCTTTATCCACAGGAAATTGTGGTTGGAGTTACATGACTCAGCTGGATGTGCTTTTTGGAGTTTGCGGGGCCGCTTTACGCTGCCCGACGGGCGGGATGCGATGTGAGTGGAACGGGTTAAAAAGCTAGAAGTTCTCTCAACAATAGGATGATGGCACCGATGATACTCCACAAAGTGAGAGATAGCCGTATTCCATTCAAAATTCCTATGGTAGGAGCAAGAGCCTCAGTCTCGACTTCCTCGTCCGTAATTGTCGGTACCACCATCAGCCGAGGGAAGCAGGGCTTGGCTTTGGGTGTCTGAAGGACGCCCAGACTCTCACCGGTTAAGGCTAAATTTCCCCTCGATTGCGGATACCCTCGTGTTTCCCGTTGTCCTGTCATTTGCATGAGCATTTCTTTCACCTCTCTTGGCGCGG
>JBGTCI010000005.1:0-5581 GCA_041748925.1 Nitrospiraceae bacterium
CCCAGAAATTCTACAACTGAAAGTAGCCCTTTATTCGTCGTTTCGCCAAAAGACCTACCTGCTTCAAGAGAGAGAACAACGCCTCAAGGAGACCGAAGAGCTGTTGAAGACAGGCCGAAAGTTGTCTGATGTACTGGAATCACTTCCTGTTGGAGTTCTGATCGCGGACGCCGAGGGCCGGGTGTGCCAGGCCAATGAACAGGTATTGAAAATCTGGGGATTTACAGGGTTTGAGGAGAAAGAATCGTATGGAGAATTTTTGGGTTGGTGGGAGCATGATGGCAAGCTCATCAAGGCCTCGCAAGGACCAATGGCGCGTTCGCTAAGGAGTGGTGAGCCGTCCCACAATGAACTCACTCAGATTAAGCGTTCCGATGGCACTTCAAAATCTGTTCTCAGCTCCGCTTCACCTCTGAGAAGTTTTGAAGGAAAAATTGTGGGGGTAGTCGTGGTGATTCAAGACGTGACTGAGCACAAACACATCGAGCAGGATATAGAGCAACGTATTCAAAAACTCATTTCTTCAGAAATCGAAGGCAAGTAGATAGTTCAGAATGGCCTGTACTAGTCTTGCCTCCGATGCATCTAGCTGTGTCCGCTCAACGGGAGAGACAGAATGCCCGACCTGATTCCAGTGGAAGTCCAACATTTTCTTGTCGATCACATCGACTCCATTGCCGAGTTAGAGGCCCTGCTCATTCTCCGGGAACATCGCGACCAAAGTTGGCCTTGCAGCTTGGTAGCAGATCGGATCTACTTGAGTGAAGAAGTCACTGCTGGCTTACTGATGAAGTTGGCGAAGAAGGGTTTTCTCACGGCTGACGGAATGACGCCTGCCTCATTCCGGTACGCGCCGCGCAGTCAGGAGATAGCCCGGCTCCTTGATCAACTGGCCGCAGTATATGCGAAATACCTTGTACCGGTCACCGATCTGGTGCACAAGAAATCCCGTCGGAACATTCAGGATATTGCGGAAGCTTTCAAACTCAATAAGGAGACATAGCGGTGTTGGCACTCATTTACAGCCTGTGCGCGCTGACATCCTTCTTCTGTGCCTGGTTGCTGCTCCGTGCATATTGGGAACAGCAGAATACGCTTCTGTTTTGGTGCGGAGTGTTTTTTGCTCTCCTGGCCTGCAACGACGCCTTTCTCGTCGTCGATAAGCTGGTGGTGCCGGACATGGATTTGAGTATCTATCGCTATGTGGTGGGACTCGTGGCGGTCGGTCTGCTGTTGTATGGGCTCATCATGCGGGCTGAGGTGGATTGATGGATGTGATGATGATAAAAGGCATGTTGCTTGGCGGGATCGCGGTCGGGGGCATCGTAGCCGGCCTATTTTTTCTCCGGTTTTGGCTCATGACCAATGATCGATTGTTCCTGTGCTTCTCCCTTTCCTTCTTTCTCATGTCGCTCACTCGGGTGCTGAGGGCCATCGTCTCATCGGACGAACATCCGGTCATTTATCTGGTACGATTGGTCGCCTATGGGCTGATTATTTATGGCATCATTGATAAGAACCGTAAGAAATCTCCCGCCTTGATCCGTCATGATAAGCGTGTTCAGTAACCTAGGGCCATAACGTGTCGTCCGTTTTGTGGCTAAACGACCGTTATTTCCGTACGGTCATACCATTAGGACTCACCCAAAACGACTTTTAGATCTGGCCGAACGGTGGTTGAACTATCGTGTCAAAGCTAACTACAAGCTCAGGAAATCACCTTCAACTCGACCTCCGAGCTTATGTCGTACTTGCGGAAGGTAGGACGACATCCATAAGGGATCTGTGCACCTGATAGCCGGCATTGGGATACATATACTCAATGAAGCCCAGTCTCTTGAACCTATTCATAAAGAAACTCACTCGTGACCGTGTGGTACCGACCATTTCGGCCAACATTTCATGGCTGATTCCGGGAATGATCGTGTCTGGGTGATCTGCTCTTCCACAGTGGGACAACAACAGTAGTGTTCTCGCCAGCCGCTTCTCGGCAGAATTAAAGAGTTGATCCACCAGGTCCTCTTGCGTGCGTAAGTTGCGCATCACGAGATGAGACATGAAGAGCTCGGAGAAAGCCGGTTCCTTGTGCAGTACGCGGGTCATGGCGGCCCTGTCGATGCGCACGACCGTAGATTCGCCCAACGAGGTAGCGGTTGCTATGGATTCCAACTGCCCGGCGAGGCAGGCTTCACCGAGAAAATCTCCGCTCTCCAAAATCCCGACGACCGCTTCTTTGCCTTGTGGGGAGATGACAGTGAGTTTGACCAGGCCTTTTAGAATGTAAAACACGGCATTGGCCGCATCCCCTTGGGCAAAGAGAATCTGGTGTTTCCGGCACTGCGCAGTCATTCTGCCCTCCCCGACTTTTTCGAGGAAGGTCATGGGATTAAATGGCGTAAGTCGTCTGTGTGTGAATGATATCTCTCCACGTAATCTCGGGGTGGCGATGCTGGCGCCTGTTGACACGTCGTTGGCCATGACGGAAATTCCTTTCGAAATGGGGAATTCGTGAACGGCAGCTCATGCACGATGCAGGTGAGCAGCCGTGTAATGATCAAGCTGCGGCAACCAGCACGGTCTTAGAATTCAAGATCGACCGGTTTCGCAGAATTGCCTCGTCCACCATGTCGCCACACTGGAGGCAACGGAAAACCCAACAGGTGCAATATCCGCTGTCATTCTCAAGATCAATGCACATTTCATGTACCATATATCCACTGCAACGCTTGCAGCTCTGCTGAGTGAGGTTCCTTTTGGTTACCCCCGCTGTCTCGAGAATCATCGTAGTATTCATATGAACCTCCTCGCTGTAGTTTTTCAAAACTCCCGATCCATACGCATAGTCTAGTGCCGCCCGCATAGCGATCGTCCTGGCTGCTTCCCTAGTTTGGGCGATCGACTGTGCTAGCCCACTTTGATCACAGTTACTTGGTCACAAGTAAATCAGTGGTGCGCGGTAGGACATCGAGAGGATGGATGGCTCGGGTGCCTGGCAGGTTAAGGTCGGAGATCGACACAAACGATGACGTGAAATCAGAGAAGGCCGGAAGATCCTGGCAGAGGAACATCGAGAATCGGAGAAGTTGTCGTCCCGGGTAAAGATCCAGGCTGAATCTAATACAATTGCCTGATATTGCAAGACTTTACAACGCCGAGGGATGACGGTTTCATTGGGAAACGCGTCGATCCCAGTACTACAAAAAACTCGTTCGACTAGGGATTGTCCTAGGATGAGAACATCTATGTTGCATATAGTATCTTCCCGCGCATTCCCCAGGGGGACCTGGCCGTAGAGAGGAAATTGCGATGAGGGGACCCCATTCGTTTATAAACTGACCGAGGTGCATGGACTGCTCCCGAAGCAGAATGGCATGCTCGACTATTTTCTCCTCGACCTGTTAGCCTCATGTACATCTGCTGTCCCTCTTCCCATGGTCGCACTCGCATGCACCCAATTGATCGCTGCGGACTATTTCCGTTCAGCTCCGGAGAAAAATACACGCTCCGCGGGGGGTGGTCCGTGCCGTTCGCAATAAGGTCAGCACGGCTCAGGAAAACCTTCGGCACAGCGGAGCGCAGTTTCGTGTGGTGGCGGATGCGGCGCTTCTGCTCACGCTCTGTGCTCAACCGTGTTCTTCAACTATCCTCCTGAAAGAAGGAACGATATGAATACCACAACCACTCTTCCCTCCCGCGAGCAGTCACGGCCCGAGGTCGCGCTGGGCAATGGCAAGCTCGCCAAGAAAAAAGCGTCGTACGTTGCCGCGAAGGATTCAGCTGAGGCTCGTTCGCGGCTGATTCTTTCGACAATTGTGGCGTTTCGCGAAGGGGATTTCTCTGTGCGGTTGCCCGCGGATTGGACAGGGATAGACGCGCAGATTGCGGGGGCTTTAAATCAGACCATTGCGCAAAAGGAGCGGATCGTGCAGGAGGTCACGCGACTGAGCGCCACAGTGGGAAAAGAGGGACGGCTGAGGCAGCGTATGTCGCTGCCTGGGGCCGTCGGTGCGTGGGCGTCGGAGGTGGAGTCCATCAATACGCTTATCGACGATCTCGTGCGGCCCACAACAGAAATCGCGCGAACCATCGGCGCGGTAGCCAAGGGAGACCTCGATCGGTCGATGGACCTGGAGGTAGACGGGCGCTTGCTCAAAGGTGAATTCCTGCGCTCGGCGAAGCTGGTGAATACGATGATCGACCAGCTCTCAGTCTTCACTTCTGAAGTCACGCGCGTGGCGCGCGAGGTCGGCACCGAGGGCAAGCTCGGCGGCCAGGCGCGGGTCAAGGGCGTGTCGGGCGTGTGGAAGGAACTTACCGACTCGGTCAACCAGATGGCCGGCAACCTGACCGCCCAGGTGCGCAACATCGCCGACGTAACCATCGCGGTGGCGAACGGCGATTTGTCCAAAAAGATTACCGTCGATGTACGCGGTGAGATTTTACAGCTCAAGGAGGCCATTAACACGATGGTCGATCAGCTCCGCTCCTTCGCCTCGGAGGTGACGCGTGTGGCGCGTGAGGTCGGCACCGACGGCCGTCTCGGCGGCCAAGCGGTGGTGCCGGGGGTGGCCGGAACCTGGAAGGATCTCACCGACTCGGTCAATGCCATGGCGACCAATCTCACCGCGCAGGTGCGCAACATCGCGACAGTGACCACTGCGGTAGCGCGCGGCGATCTTTCGCGGAAGATCACCGTCGATGTGAAGGGCGAAATTCTCGAGCTGAAGAACACCATCAATACGATGGTGGACCAGCTGAACGGCTTTGCGTCCGAAGTGACGCGCGTCGCGCGCGAAGTCGGCACCGAGGGGAAGCTCGGCGGTCAAGCCCAAGTGAGCGGCGTGGGCGGCACGTGGAAAGATCTCACCGACAACGTCAACTTCATGGCCTCCAACCTCACCGGGCAGGTTCGCAACATTGCCGACGTCGCCACGGCCATCGCCAAGGGCGATCTCTCCTCGAAGATCACCGTCGAGGTCAGGGGCGAAATCCTCACCTTGAAAAACACGCTCAACACGATGGTGGACCAGCTCAATGCCTTCGCCGGCGAGGTCAGCCGCGTGGCGCGCGAAGTCGGCACCGACGGCAAACTCGGCGGCCAGGCGGTGGTCCCCGGCGTGGCCGGCACCTGGAAGGATCTCACCGACAACGTCAATTCTATGGCCAACAACCTCACCGGCCAGGTCCGCAACATCGCCGACGTGACCACCGCCGTCGCCAATGGCGATTTGTCCAAAAAGATCACTGTCGACGTGCGCGGCGAGATTCTCGAATTGAAAGAAACGATCAACACGATGGTGGATCAACTCCGGTCGTTCGCCGGCGAGGTCAGCCGCGTGGCGCGCGAGGTCGGCACCGAAGGCAAGCTCGGCGGCCAAGCTCTGGTCAAAGGTGTGGGCGGCACCTGGAAGGATCTCACCGACAACGTCAATTCCATGGCCAACAACCTCACCGGCCAGGTCCGCAACATCGCCGAGGTAACGATTGCCGTGGCCAACGGCGATCTGTCCCGCAAGATCACCGTCGATGTGCGCGGCGAGATTTTACAACTCAAGGAAACCATCAACACGATGGTCGAGCA
>JBGTCI010000006.1:0-3136 GCA_041748925.1 Nitrospiraceae bacterium
GAAGATCAAGGTCACGTTCCGTAGAGTCGGGACGTTGAGACTCCTCGCATGGTCCGATATCCCATTCGTCGGCAAAGTCAAGGACCTCAAAGCTCCCTATGAAGTGCATCGCGATACGATTCGCTCGAAGGCAATTCGTGGTGGAACGACGGCGAAATACTCGTTTGAAGGCGAGCACCTAGTGCTGCAGTTCGAAGATGGCAAAGTCGTGCGCTTCCGCCGTGAGTAGCGATGATGGTGGACAATGAATAAACAGTCAGTGTTGACTCAACCTGCACGATGAAAGGCGAAAAGCCAATTGATGCACACGCTTAGGCGTAAAGCCATTATGGCAATCGTGAAGGGAACGAATCGCGAAACAGGAGATGGAAGATGACACAAAACAGCACGTTGCTCACCCCCGAAGCCCTGACCGAGTTGACATCGGTTCATCAGCCGCCGTGCCTCTCGCTGTACCAGCCGACGCATCGACGCCATCCTGAGAATCAGCAGGACCCGATCCGGTTTGGGAACCTCGTGAAGGCGCTGGAGGAGTCGCTCCAGCAACAATTCCCAAAGAACGAGACTCGGTCATTCCTGGAACCGTTTCTGGCACTGGCTGGCGATCGCAACTTTTGGAATCATACCCTTGACGGACTGGCCGTGCTGGGCACGAAAGGCATGTTCCAAGTATACAGACTCCAGCGACCGATCGCCGAATTGGCTGTAGTGGCGGATACCTTCCACACCAAACCCCTAAAGCGGATCCTTCAGTCAGTCGATCGTTATCACGTCCTCGGCTTGAACCGACACGAGATCAAGCTTTTCGAAGGCAACCGTGACGCTTTGGTCGAGATCGAACTGGCTCAGGGGATTCCGCGGACGATCACCCAGGCGCTAGGCGATGAACTGAGCGAACCTCATTCAACCGTCGCTTCCTATGGTGGCGTCGGTCAGGGAAGCATGCCCATGCACCATGGCCATGGCGGGAAAGAGTCTGAGGTAGACATCGACGCGGAACGTTTCTTCCGCGTCGTCGACCGTGCGGTCTTGGAACACCAAGCACCCACACTCACATTGGAGAACACCATGCAGATCCAAATCAATACCGACCGCAATATCGAAGGGCGCGAGGCGCTGGCCGCTCAGGTCAGTGGCGTCGTGGAAAGCGCCCTGAGCCGATTCAGCGATCGCATCACACGCGTGGAGGTGCATCTGAGCGATGAAAACAGCGCCAAGAAGGGCGGCCATGACGACATCCGTTGCATGATGGAAGCCCGCCTCGAGGGGCGCAACCCCGTCGCGGTCACGCACCAGGCAGCGATCGTGGATGAAGCCGTTGACGGCGCGGCAGATAAGTTGACTAGATTGATCGAGAGCACCATCGGGAAACTGCATGACCAAAAGCGCCGAGGGACTGACCCACCACCGCCCGGGGCGAAACTCCCGGAGGCGTGATGCGCGGCTCCACGGCGAGCCTGCGCCGAACGATCGGCGAAATCCGGGATTACCCATCCATCGTCCCCACGGTGAAGGCCTGGGTCGCGCGGATCGAGCTGGTCGCTTACATCGAGAAGTGGGCCGGCAGGCCCCGATGGAACTGTCGCAATCAATCGATGCTCCATGACTGTGTTCCCATCACCGTCGAAGAGCTTCGCCGCATCCAAGCCATGATGAAGGCGCGGCGGAGCAAGTTGCAAACGCGCAGTGGTCAGGAACCACGTGCCTGGGCATCTGGCACGATCAACCGACATTTCGGATATTTGCGGCACGTCCTGAATCTGGCAATCACGGATAGCCTCCTCGACCGCAACCCCGTCAGTGGCGTGAAGTTCCTGGCGGAGGCCACCACAACGCGCTTCTTGACAGACACGGAGTTAGGGAGCCTGCGCGGCATTATGACATCGGAGCACTGGCGGCTTGTGGTGTTTTCGATTGAGACCGGGCTTCGACGAGAAGAGCAATTCAATCTTCAGTGGAACCAAGTTGATATGGAAAATGGGATTCTGACAATCCCACTCCCAAAGGGAGGACGGACGCGCCATGTTCCGCTCAGCGAGGGCGCGAAAGCGATTTTGCGTGCACTCCCGTCATTCCTAGAGTCCGGGTGGGTGTTCCCGAGCCTCACGACGCCAGGGAAGCCTCTCGACTCCAGAAACTTTATGCGGCGAGTCTATAAACCCGCACTCCGACAAGCACGCATCCTGGGAGCATGCTGGCATACGCTCAGACATACGGCGGCTAGCCGGAGGATAATGTCAGGCGTTGATCTCGTCTCTGTAAAGTCGTTGCTGGGTCATCGCAACATTGAGACCACGATGAGGTATAGCCACCTCAGCCCCAATCACCTCCGGCAAGCCGTGAACCGAGGCAGTTTTGACGACCATCTGAGGAGCATCAACCCAACCATGCCACCTCCCATGCCTGCGCCAAGCCTGGATGGCGATCTCTATCAGCCAGAACTTGAGGGTGGAACCGGGAGTAAAACAGGGAGTAGGATGGATGGGCAAGGATGGGAAAGCATACAACGCGTTGATTATATGGTGCGCCCGGCTGGAATCGAACCAGCGACCCTCAGCTTAGAAGGCTGATGCTCTATCCGACTGAGCTACGGGCGCATTCAACTTTTTCAATCACTTACGTGGACTTATTTGCAGAGTAAGAATGAATGGAACCAATCAAATCACAAAAAGGCGTTGATTTTCAAGGGAACGGGGAAACCAGGTTGCCAATCAAGCCGTTACAAAAACTGCTCTGTTCGCACTCTTAATCAGCGGGCCGTAGGTTCGACCCCTACACGGCCCTAGGCCGGTATCAATCTTCCTTGGGTAATTGCCTCACAAATGCGACCGCCCGCTGAATAGCGCGATACAAATCCTCGCCTGACGTGCGCTGTTTGACGAAAGAGACATAGGCACCATTTTTCTCGGCTAACTTCATCAATCCTGGATTGTTGAGTTGCGTGAGGGCAATCACAGCGACCTGCGGCTTGCTGGCGTTCGGAATTAGGTTCTTTAATACTTCGAATCCCGATCGATCAGGCAACTCGATTTCTAACACGACACAATCAATCCGCCGGGATCGGTAGACATCCAGTCCTGTTAGCCCATCTGCGGCTTCGATGATTTGATAGTCGGGAGAGCATTGCTTCAGTTGC
>JBGTCI010000007.1:0-170486 GCA_041748925.1 Nitrospiraceae bacterium
ACTGTCGGACACAAAACGATACGGGAAATTCTTTCACGCGATGCTGGAACAGGGGGTGTATCTGGCCCCCTCTCAATTCGAAGCCGCCTTCCTCTCAACCGCACATTCATCCCGCGATATCGAATACACCATCAAAGCCGCACATTCCGCAATGAAGAGCCTCTAATCACGCCGCCAGTGGAGCCCCACAGCTTGATCCATCCTCCGTAGCAGACTCCTGCGGAGGAGGGGGCAGCCGTGGCCTGCTGCATGGCGAATGATTCTCTTTGGATACAGTATCTGAATCCTTTCAGATACTGTATAAAGCCGTTGATGATGACGTGATCCACTGATCCTGCCCGCAAGATCCCCTTTAAATAAACACTTCACAACGGTCGGTTGCACCTGTCAGGAAGCTGTTCAAAACGACCGTTCAGCAAGGCCGAAGCCGATCAAAGCACCGAAGGCGTAGCCCCGGCTACGTTGAGGATGCTTTCGAGGCGAGAACGAAGCTGGCGGTTGTTTTCAACAGCTTCCTACTCGTCGTCTTCGTCCTCCGCGTCGAGTACTTCTTGCCGCTTCTGCTCTTCCATGGCGTTATGTAGCAGCATCCTTACAAACATCGAATAGAGCGAGCCTTTTTCCAGCGTCCCGCCTGGAGGAATGGCGATCTTGCCTTCCTTAATCATGCGATCCATCCAAACTTTTTGATCAGGCGCGATCAAGATCGGAATTTCGACCAGCCCCACACGTCCCATCATATCCATGACCTAACCTCCAAAAAATCGTGAAGCGTCGTTCGTCTCTCGTATCTCGTAAGAGAAGAAGGAGACCATCCTACGAGATACGCTTCACGAGCGACGAGATACGCCGCTATAACAGCACGCGGCTTTTTCCATTGTCAACCAAACCGCCCTGGCATAGAGTGTGCCTTCTTCTACACTGTCATGACACACAGCCAAACCATGTTCGGCGCACTCTTCGTTATCGGCATCATGCTGATCTTCGCCAATCAGGTTTCTGCACAGCAATCAACTGCCCCACCTTCTTCGTTGTCCACAAGACCCTTAGCTCCTGGGGCGAATGAGTCCGAACTCCGACCCTCTTGCGACCTCTGCAGGAAACCAGAGTCCAAACCAGGGAGCAGCCTACGACCTCGACGACTTCACCGCGAGAAAGGATTGCGCCCGCACAAGAACGCAAAGGGAACCCATCGCTCATTGGACCAAAGCATCACGTCGACGCTGCCTCATCGTTCCCTCGCACCTCCAGAAGATCAGGGAAAGCGGTACTCGCAACCAGGAGGACCTTCTGAGTAATTGGCCTGGAACTAACAAAAGTTCCTAAAAATATTTCTGCTCTTTAACGTTATCAAGTCGGGATCAAAACAGAAAAAGCGAACAGGGGTGAGCATGAGTGTTGCGTGCAGGCGGCCCCTGCTCTTTAAGGAGGGACTATGGTTCATGAAGATCAGATGCTCACCGAGACCGAACAGCGTTACACGGAACGCCGGACCGAACGAGAGAAAGGCATTCAAGCAATTCGAGCGGGACATATTCTGCAAGCAGATAGGCCGGACCGAGTACGGGCTCGGTTGAGGCGCCTGGGGATCAACGAGCGCGTGGTGGAGACTATGTTATCCACACGTCGCGGCATAGCTGCAGAAGATATTTCCCGGGCGGTAGTTGAACTGGGCAAACGTCGCGGGGCCAAAGGCCGAGCGGCCATCCCCTCAAGACGGGAGAACGATTCGCCGTGGCGGGAGCAGATACCAGCAATCGGGGCCTTCCCACCGCCAGGTATCATCCCCGGCCAAAACCTCAGCGACATCCTCTTTGAGCGAATTATCGGGAGCAACGATCTCTTGGGCATTTCATATATGGATCTAGGCCTACGGGCGAGTCGTGCCGTGGGCTGCGTCCGCCTCTTTCAGAATGGCCGGCACATAGGATCGGGGACCGGCTTCATGGTCTCACCGCGGCTACTGCTCACGAACAACCATGTGCTGGAGAATGCAGAGGCGGGACGTGAAGCCCGCGTCGTGTTCAACTTCCAGGACAACCCCGAGGGAAATGCCCAGCCCACTGTGACGTTTGCACTTGACCCTGAGAGCTTCTTTCTTACCAGCAAGCCGCTGGATTTTTCGCTCATCGCGGTGGTCGAACGATCGGTGGAGGGGCACGGGATCGAGGAGTTGGGCTGGCTTCGCCTGATCGAAGACGAAGGCAAGGTGATCAATGGCGAGTATGTCACGATTGTGCAGCATTCGAACGGGCTCCCTAAGCAGATTGCCCTGCGTGAGAACCAAATTATCGACATGCTGGAAAATTTTATCCACTATCACACGGATACGGCTCCGGGTTCGTCGGGGTCGCCATTGTTCAATGACCAGTGGGAAGTGGTAGGGCTCCACCATTCGGGTGTGCCGAAACGAGACGACCGGGGTCGGATCCTGACCCGGAATAATACACTCTGGACGACGGACATGGATGATGGGGCCATCAACTGGATTGCCAACGAGGGGGTCCGAGTCAGTCGCATCGTGAAGCATATCAAGAACCAGTCGCTGGCCAGCCTGGGTCATCGATTGAGAGACCAAATGTTCGAGGCAGTACCAACGATGGCCGCCCAAACCCCAAGCATGTCGGTGGGAGGGGCGCTCGGACCGCCGCGCATTTCGCCATCACTTGGCGCACCGCACATTCGTGAAGAGGTAGCCACATGGACCATCCCGCTGAGCATCAGCGTTCAGCTGGGCGGCGCCGGACTCACGCAAGACTTCCCCCAACCAGCTGCAACCGGTCACGCCAAGCCGTCTCAGCCTTCCACCGTACAGCCACTCCCCGCCACGAGTACGACGCTGGATGAAGAACTCCGAGCCTATCTGGAGGAGGCGCGCCAAGCACGGACCCGGCTTTACTATGACAAGAAGGTCGACGCAAAAGATAAAAAATCCTATTACGCGGGCCTCTCTTTCTTACTGTCACCGAACGAACTGTTCAGCAAGCTCTCCGATTTGGTCAGACGCACTCATGCGACAAAACCCGGATACAAGCCGAGCAAGGAAGTCTACCCGTGGATTGATCTTCGCCCGAATCTCAAACTGCGCAGCATCTACTCGGGAATGGAGTTTGACCCGGAAGAGTTGATCCGGGAAGACTTCAGGATCGATCAGGAACGTGGTCTGCGAATGAGGGAGCTGGCGCTGCGGGAATCCACCATGACAGCCTCGCAATTCGGTCAGGAGCTGGACCTCTTGGAGGCGGCGCTACCGTATAACTGCGAACACGTGGTGCCCCAGTCCTGGTTTGGGAAAAAGGAGCCGATGCGCGGAGACCTTCATCACCTCTTTGCCTGCGAATCGGGATGCAATAGCTTCCGTGGCAATACGCCCTACTTCGACTTCACGGACTTTGAAGAGGTCACGCGAAACGAGTGCGGCAAGCGGGAAGAGAGCAAATTCGAACCCAGCGGAGGCAAGGGTGTCGTCGCACGTGCGACACTCTACTTCCTGCTCCGCTATCCCGGCGAGATCAATGCCATGGCAAGGGAGTACACCCAAGATCGCATTGCCACACTGCTCCAATGGCACCAGGCATTCCCGGTGGATGACTATGAGCGGCATCGCAACCAAGCCATCTTTCACCGACAGGGCAATCGCAATCCGGTCATCGATTACCCGAAGTGGGCCAAGAAGATCAGATTCGTGAGCGGTTTGGGGGATTGATACCTCTGTCACGCGGGAATGAGAGACTGAGGACCAGAGTAAAATGGACTACCCACTGCTGTCCAAAATAATCTGCCCGTCAGCATCCTCCCCGCGTGAATTGCGCTGTATAGACAGCGTTGATCCGGTTTTCAAATGAGGTTCCCCCTCCTGCTGTCCAAGATCATGCAGTGAAGAGCAGCCCGTGCGTGGGGGGCGAGATGACCAGTGAACGTTCAAACGGCGCATCGAGCAACGCTGGACGGCCATCTTCGTCAATCAGGCAGCGCGCAAAGTGGGGCATCAGTAATCGCGTCGCATGGGGAGGGGGATACCACGGGTCAAGTGGTGTCGAGATCGTGGCCTGTAGGATAACTGGGCGGGCGAAAACACTCACGCCCGCCTAAAAATATACGTTGCAATTTCCAGCGTGATGTTCCGGCATTGCTATTATGACAATCTGCGGGGCAGGAATGTGTAAGAACGGCGCGTTCTCGCTTTTCTTATTGCATGCCGCCGTTGATTGACGCACGACACGGCACGAATCACGACTCGTTCTTACCCTTCGTTCCTTCAGAAAACAGCAGCTAGCATTCAATCCCTTTTGATTGGTACATTGGGGAATGACGACGCCTGACCATGCGCTGCTGCGAAGCAAACCATCGCGCCGTGGTGATGATCCGAGTCCCTCGTGGACCGGGTCTCAAAGCTTGGATTGACAGCCCCTATGCCCCACGAGGCCACGCTCATTTATAGCGAGTCGCTGCTGCGTCAGGCCGTGTTCGGGTTTTGGCACCGATCCGTCGGGATCGGCTTCTTTGTTGCGCTGCTCATTGCTGCGCTCGGGCTCGTCGTACTTGTCGCGCTCGGTCAATCCTCTTGGATCATCGGTGGGCTTGCGACTGTGCTGGCAGTGGGCATGGCATTCGCCATTGTGGTCTATATCGTACACTATCGCAGATCGCTGCAGAAGTTTCGCCAGATGAACAGCCCTCAAGCCACGTTCCGCGCTGAGGAGTCCTCGTTCACCATGGTTTCTGACATCGGCACGACCACGCTGCAGTGGTCCGCGGTCAAAGAGTTGTGGCAGTTTTCAAATGTATGGCTGTTGTTGTACTCCAAAGCACAGTTCACCACGTTGCCGCTTGCGTGCTTGTCACCAGAAACACAAGCGTATATTGTGCAGTGTGTTCGCGCTGCAGGTGGCAAAGTCGATGGCTGACCGTCCGATAATTTGCGAACCGGGAATCGTCACATGTGAAAGGTTTCAGTAAATTGACTCTTGGTGGTTCTATGTTTCGCCTCGATCTCTTGACAACAGGCTTGTTAAACGAAATCAGATAATTCATAGTTAGCCAAGACATTCAGAGGATCTCACATGTCATCGCAAACTGACCCCTCGACGAAAAATAAACGCGGGATTCCCTGGTATGTCTATTTCGTTGGATCAAGTATCTATACCGCTCTTGGCGGGTGGCTGGCCGCAGACTCGTCTCCTCTGGCAATTGTGTGCATCCTCAGCGCGCCGGTGGGGTTTTTCTTCGCCTGGAAAGCGTGGAAACTAGAGAAGCACCACGAGCACCATCGTTCGTAACTATATGTTGCAGTGGATGCGACCATTCCGCGATGGAGGCAACCCACGCTCGCATGAGTCGCGTCATCGAAGGCTTGAGAGTGACACATGCCGGACCTTCCTGAGGGACTGATCCGAACGAATGACATCCTTGGCGAGTATGTCGCCATTCATGATGCCATCTTTAAGTTTTCATGGCGCAAAGCCCTCTCATCGATTCCAAGGCTGTTCAAGGCCACTGACTTTGGAGCTCACGTCAAAGATCTTGATCGGCTGGCATCAGACCTGACGGAAACTTCTGCAGCATTGAAGGCGGAGCCAGGGGCGTTGGAGGGTTCCCACCAATACACGGCGGCGTTGCTCGAAGCGATCCACGCCCTCCGAGAGATCTGTCGGCGGTTTCACGAGCAGAGCCAGGGCCGTCTCAGTACGTATCCGATGTCGGAATATAACGCCGATCTCAAGAGCTACGAAGACCTCGTGAAAACATCCCAAGAACTCGGCATCGCGTTGAACCAGCGCTTTCGCGATACAGATGTCCTGCCAGAGGGGTGAACCGCGCGGCCCAGCGGCCTTGCCCTAGAGCGCCGGGCGCCTAGAGAACGATCAACACCGGTACACGGTTATGATGTTGGGGCGGCGGCAAAGACTACGGTGGAGAGAGGAGCAGAAGTGAAATTACCGCTTCTTCTTGTGCTTTCTGTCTCTATCCATTGGGTTTGGCATGAAAAACCACCAGGCGAGTATGGCTAAGCCAATTGACCAGCCAGCCATAATAAGCCAGCTTCCGAGCGATGCCATTTCCATTTCATGACTCCTTGTGACTTCCCATTGTAATACGACACCCCTCACCTTGTCGAGACGCTTCACGGTCTCGTTTCCATCCGCTGCCGCCGACTCCTGCATGCCGTTTCATGCGTGTTCACGCACGGTCAGTCGAATTCCCGACAATCCGTCGTGCCTAATGTCTCTTCGGCGTGAGAGAGATGGCTCCCTATCATATAGGCCAAGATCCTGGACCTGCCCCACGACGAATGATGGCGCTCGGCCAGAACTGAGAGGCACCATGACAAGTGTTTCGAGAAAGCGCTGTTCGAGTTGAGGCTGAAAGGCTCCGGAGAAGTGTGTGTATCCTCTGCGCGCTGACCAGCGAACGAATCGTTGTGCCCCACTGTGTTATCCCGTTATCGGACAAGACGCCAACTCGTGAGCCCGAGATCACTGAGCGTAGATGAAAGAGGCACTGCTACGCTACCTCGCCAAGCAATGCCCCGAAGTTGAGTTTTTGATTGCCGAACACAACCAAACACGGTTCAACGTTCTGACATCGGAACCCAAAAAGATGCGGGCGATTCCCTGATCTCGAGACAGAGTTTCGCTGCGTGATTCGTGTCAATCGTGAGTTCAGGCCAGTGCGGACCAGCCCGCCAGAAACTGCGGAGCCAGTCATGGCAAGCACGGCCCCAAGCCTGCCCCTTTAGGGTCGCTTCGCAGAACCGACCCCCAGCGCGGCGACCATGGCCTTGTCGAGTCGCTTCACTTTCCCATTATCATCCGTTGCCGCCAACCTGGCCGACCCTTCGACGACCACACGCCGGCTCTCCCTCTCTCGGATCACGTGCGAAAACGTGAAGGAAGCTGCCGTCATGTCGGAGACGACCGTCTCGACGATCAATCGGTCGCCATAACGGGCCGGTGACTGGTAGTCCACTTCAACATGGACGACGACGAACACCGTGCCTTCGTTCATCAGTTGAACGACCGACAAGCCGCGCTCCTCCAGATAGTGGGTCCGCGCCCGCTCGAAATACTTGAGATAGTTCGCGTAGTACACCACCCCGCCGCAGTCGGTGTCTTCGTAGTAGATTTTAATTTCCATAGGAGATCGTCGTTCGTATCTCGTGAAGCGTCGTTCGTTAAAGCCGTTTGATGAGGTTTCTGAGCATCTTGGGCTCATGGTCAAGCTTCTCTAAAAGATTGTCCTGACCAGCTCCCGCAAGAACTTCAGATCATGAGCGATTTCAATGTGAGTCTCCAGCTCTACGCAGGAGCCAAGAGCGATGTACTGAAACTGGCGATACTCTGCGTTGTGCTTTCGATTGAATCCTTCCGCAATATTTGCCGCGATTGATACGGCTGCGCGGCGCATTTACGAGACTAATCCATAGAGTTCTTCTTGAGGAAAGCCCTTTGTCGATTGATACACATCGAGCACGATTGCCTTCCCAAGTCTCCACACCTCGAGATCGCGAAAGTTTCGTATCTTGCCCATTTCACTCCGTTGATCCATCTTCAAACGAGATTCGCTTCACGAACGACGCTTCACGAACGACGCTTCACGAGATATTTAGCATCGGGAACTTCGGCAATGCCGCTTCGCTGACGCCTGAAAGCTTGACGACGACATCGTACAACTGCTGCACCCGCTCGGCTTTGACCGGTTCAAAGCCGTGGCCGAGGACGGCATGGTTGGCGGCGTCGAGCAAGGGTTTCATCGTCGGCCACTCCCGCAAAAAGGCTTGGCCCATCTGGTCGCCCAATCCAGCCAGCGCACGAAACTGCGCCTGCACCGGCAACTTGTACTTGCCGTCAAGATCCTCTAGCCAACAGGATCGACAGGTTTCTTGAAGAGCCTGCGGCAATTGCTCCGGCTGCACGTCCCACGTTTTGATCTGGTATTGCTTGAACAGTCGTCGCTGGGCGAAGGCTTCGAGCGCACGCACGAGCGAAATCATTGCGGCCTCAGAATCCTGCACCCCATGCAGTCGCCGGCCGGCATGGGCCAGCAGATCAGAAGCCTGCATGTCTTTCACAGAAGCAGGATCGAGGACAAGCTTTTCCAAAAATCCCGCGTTGGCTTTGATGGTCGGTACCAGTGACATGAGTCCTGGCGGTCCGCCCCACAGAGCCGCCATCTCGAACGCCTTCACGGCGCCCTTCAATTTCTCCCAGGCTTGACGATAATGAAATCGCTCCCACAGATCGTAGCCATCGGCCAGATCTGCAAAGGCGCGGTAGAGGGGTTTCTGCCCGCCGCTCACCCGTGCCTCGATCTCACGAAACAGCTTCGCCGCTGCGGCAAATAATCTTCGGTTGAACAGCTCACAGCCCTCGCGGCGTGAGACAAAGGCCGCCTCATCCCATGGATTTACCTGCGTCCAAATGAACGGCGTTCCGGCAATATCAATCCTGTCCTCTTCTTGTCCCTCTCGTGCCGGTACGAGCGACACAATCCGTGAACTCATCGGCATCGTCACTAACGTGAGCGCACCAGCCATGGCCGGAGTGGCTCCAGTCACATCAACGACGAGCTCACCTGGCTGCACCTCCCATGTACGCAACATCTCAGGGAGCGTGCGGGCGAGCGTCTGATAACAACCGACAAACTCGCCAGTCCCAGCGAGGATCACCCAATCCCACCGTCTAGGCAAGTGCTCGATCTTCGGCTGGACCTCGGATTCTACAAGGGATTTCGCCCCTTCCGGCAACACGAAGCAGAGCGCGTCCGGTTGGAGGCGATTAATCGAATAGACAGCGGCCGCCGCATGCTCGGTGAGTGCGATCACTAAGGCTTTGACTGGTTGGTCGTGCGCCATTGCGCGCGGACTATAACATCGGCCCGCAACACGATCAATTCCTGGTCGGGTAATGCGTCTTCTGCTTGACGGTCTTCGGAAAGGCGCTTAGACTTTCAGAACGATCTCTCACTCCTCGCAGCTCTTTCGAACCGTACATGAGGCCCCCCCGATGATCTGGTGGTATTGGATGCTTCTCGGTCTCGTACTGCTCGGCGTCGAAATGGCCACGCCCGGAGGCTTTTATATTCTTTTCTTTGGGCTCGCGGCATTGGCCGTGGGCACTGTGGCCGGAGTGGGATTCATCCAAGCAGAATGGCTCCAGTGGCTGTTGTTCTCGGTGCTCGCCATCCTTTCACTGCTCGTTTTTCGCGGACCGTTGTTGGCCTGGATCAAAACCCAAAACAAAGAACTGCCGACCGTGGACTCGATGGTGGGCGAAAGTGCAATCCCGCTTGAGGATCTGGCTCCAGGCGGCACCAGCAAGGCGGAACTGCGCGGCACCACATGGACCGCCCATAATGCCGGGACAGCCCTCTTGAAGAAGGGTCAACGCTGCAAGGTGGAGCGGGTCGAAGAGCTGACCTTGTGGATTACAGCCGAATGAGTGAAGACAGCTTAGTAGGATGCTGAGAAAGTCCGCCAGCATCGTTCTCGCATCGTTCAGACCTTCAACGGGGACCCGGCCGCCTCACCACTCGGCGACGCGCACAGACGTGGTGCTCCTTATTCGTCGCACCGTGCGCCCCAGAGGGTACGACTCGGCTCTTCACTCGCTGCGGCCTTGCTGAACGGCCTTTTTGAGCAGCCTGCGGGAGCATTCCCCTGTTGTGTCACCCGTGCAGACCGTAATAATTTTCACGAGTCAACATAGTTTTTCTACAACTTGCTAGAGGGCCAACGACCATGGAGGAGGTAACAATGAGCGGCGGACTATTTGTCGTGCTGTTGTTGGCTGTACTGGTGCTGATTATCATCGCCAAGACCGCCGTGGTGGTCCCGCAACAAAGCGCCTATGTCGTTGAACGACTCGGTAAATATTCTGCGACGCTGGATGCAGGGTTTCATATGCTCCTCCCCTTCATCGACCGCATTCGCTATAGACATTCGCTCAAGGAAGCGGCCATCGACATCCCCGAGCAGGTCTGTATCACGCGCGATAACGTGCAGGTCTCAGTGGACGGCATCTTATACCTCAAGGTCTTGAACCCTCAGCGCGCGTCCTATGGCATCAGTGACTTTCATTTCGCGCTGATCCAGCTCGGGCAGACCACGCTGCGGAGCGAGATCGGCAAGATCGAACTGGATCGGACGTTCGAGGAACGGACCAATATCAATATCCAAGTGGTCAATGAGCTCGACAAAGCCTCAGAAGCCTGGGGCGTCAAAGTCCTCCGGTACGAGATTAAGAACATCACGCCCCCCAAAGGCGTGCTGGATGCGATGGAAAAGCAGATGCGGGCGGAGCGGGAAAAGCGGGCAGTGATTCTCACGTCGGAGGGCGAACGCGACGCGGCGATCAACCAGGCCGAGGGCGAGAAGCAGCAAGTCATCAAAGCCTCCGAGGCAAAGAAGCAGCAACAAATCAACGAGGCAGAGGGAGCCGCCGCAGCTATCCTCGCCATTGCTCAAGCCACAGCCGAGGGGCTGCGGAAGGTCGCGGAGACCATCCAAGTGCCTGGCGGCCAGGAAGCCGTCCAGCTGCGCGTGGCGGAACAGTACATCACCAAGTTTGGAGAACTGGCGAAAACGACCAATACCCTCATCCTGCCGGCGACGGTCTCCGATGTCGGTTCGATGATCGCCTTGGCGATGAGCGCCATTCGACAGACAGGCCCCATCGCCACAATAAAGCCATAACCAACCAGCACGTCACGTTTGACAGACGGCGGAGGGTTGCCTAGAATCGTTTCCGATGAAGGAACATATACTCAGCGCGTTTGCCGACAGCGCCGACGTGAAGCAACAGTTCGCGCGCGAGCATGCCGATCGCATCGTACAGGTCGCAACACTCATGACCAGGGCTTTTCGCGAAGGCCGAAAAGCATTACTCTTCGGCAACGGCGGCAGCGCGACGGACGCGGCACATATCGCCGCCGAATTTGTCGGTCGCTATAAACGCGAACGGGATCCGCTCCCTGCCATTGCTCTCGCCACCGACATCGCTGCCATTACCTGCATCGCCAACGATTACGGGTTTGAAGAACTCTTTGCCAGACAGATCCGCGCTCATGGCCAGAAAGGCGACGTCGCCATCGCCATCAGCACCAGCGGCAATTCTCCCAACGTGTTGAAAGGTGTGGAGGCTGCAAAGGCCTGTGGCCTCACCACCATCGGCTGGACCGGTGGGACCGGCGGGAAACTGGCCGGTCTGGTGGAATATCCGTTCGTCGTGCCCTCGACGGTCACCGCCCGCATTCAAGAAAGCCACATCACGCTCGGCCACGTCCTGTGTGAACTCATCGAGGAACAACTCCTTGGCAAAGCCTCCTGACCGGCAGCGGCCCCCCGTCACGACTCCGAGCCTGATCGCGCCGATCAACGTGACGGACCTCACGACCTATCCGCTCAAGAAACGGCACAGCAAGGTTCGCATCTCCGATTTTGCCAGCCCCTGGCGCCGAGGAGGCAGTTTCAGCCAATTCTATCGCTCGCTGCCGGATATCCTGGGCGTGAAATCGTTGCGCGCGGTCGCCAAGGCCATGGTCAAGGCTCATCGTAAAGGCCGGCCCGTTATCGTGGGACTCGGTGCACACGTGATCAAAGTTGGATTAAGCCCGATTCTCGTTGACCTCATGCAGCAAGGGATCCTTTCCGCCGTGGCTATGAACGGAGCCGGGATTATTCATGATTTCGAGTTGGCGCTCATGGGGCACACGTCTGAAGAGGTCGACGCGGAAATCGACGAGGGGCGCTTCGGGATGGCAGAGGAAACCGGCCGCATGCTCAACGAGGCGATCATCCGTGGAGCCCATGATCGGGAAGGGCTCGGGGAATCCATCGGCCACTACATCAATCGACGCCAGGGTCAATTTCCCCACCGCGGTACGAGCATCCTCGCGACCGGAGCGAAGCTCGGAATTCCGGTCACCGTGCACGTCGCGATCGGAACCGACATCATCCATATGCATCCTGCGGCGGATGGAGCCGCGATCGGCGCAACTTCGCTGTTGGACTTTCGGCGACTCGCAGCCGTGGTGTCAGGGATGGAAGGTGGCGTGTACCTCAATCTCGGCTCGGCCGTTATTTTGCCGGAAGTCTTTCTCAAAACGGTGTCGCTGGGACGCAATCTCGGCCATCATCTGACCAATATTACGACCGTGGACATGGACTTCCTCGCTCATTACCGCCCGCTGACCAACGTGGTGCGGCGGCCAACCCAGAAGGGTGGGAAAGGCTACTCCCTGATCGGCCACCACGAAATTATGGTGCCGTTGCTGGCTGCAGCCGTGTACGAAGAATTGGGGTAACCCCTTCGCATGTCTTCACGCTCACACGCATCCCCTCCCGTGACCTCGCAGCATCTGACCCAGATGTGGAGCGCTCTCAATGAACGCTACTTCGGAGGCCTCCTGCCCCCGATTGATCTGGTCTGGAGTCGGAGGCTGACCTCCTCAGTCGGCCTCTTTGTGACTCGTCGAGGACCGCGGCCCCGAATAGATAGGGACGGCCTTCGCCCGCCGACAAGACGTGAAATTCGCTTGTCTCTTCCTCTACTCCAACAAGTTGTCCAGCAGAGCGAGTATGGCGAGCAGGAGATCCGGAGCACGCTGGCGCACGAAATGATTCATCAATGGCAATACGATATCCTGAAGCGGCGGCCAAACCATGGGGCGAGCTTTCTCCGAAAGATGACCGAAATGAATCGGGACGGCGCTCTCGCGATCACCATCTACCATTCCCTACAGAAGGAAGTCCTGGCTCTCACACAATTCGCCTGGCGTTGTCGGCAATGCGGCCGAGTATACCGACGCCAGCGACGAACGATTGAGCCACGTCGCCACCATTGCGGTATCTGTCGAGGATTATTACAGGAGCTGGTGGGATCAGTCGGCCGTATTCCAACCGACTCCGAACGCATTCCCCACACGAGAGCCCCCCTATCTCAACGTCCCTTGCAGCCGCTTCAATTGTCTTTTACCTTCTAACAGGATGCTGAAAAAGTCCGCCAGCGAAAAGACCGTGAGACGTCGTTCGTGAAGCGTATTTCGTAAGAGGACGGGCAGGGGCAAAGATCTTTATATACTTGTTCGAGGGGCATACTATCGTCCATACGCTATAGGGCTCTTTTCTTCGGACGAGAGACGAACGACGCTTCACGAACGACAGGGATGACAATGCGTTGGTCGCGCCAGATCGTCTTCGGGGATGTCGATGCCATGTTCGCTTCGGCGGCCGTGGTGAAGGACCCGAGCCTCGCCGGTAAACCGGTCGTGGTCGGAGGCCCACCGCCACGGGGGATCATCGCTGCAGCTAGTTACGCTGTGCGGCCATTCGGCATCCACTCGGCCATGCCGACGGCGAAAGCCCTCCAGCTCTACCCCAGCCTCATACTGCTTCCTCCTGATCGACCCCTGTACCGACAGCTACACGATGCGATGCAGCACGTCACCGACCAATTATTCCCTCTCACCGAATGGAGCAGCATCGACGAGTTTTATGCCGACACGACGGATCTCCAAACCCGCCATCCTGATCCACGCTTACTCGGACAACTCGTGAAGGATGCGCTGTACGAGGCCACGGGATTGCGCTGCACCATCGCCGTCGCGACAGGCAAAACCGTCGCAAAAATTGCCGCAGATAGCCACAAACCTGATGGGCTGGTCACGATCCAGCCGGGTATGGAAGAAGCATTCTTAGCACCGCGGCCTCTGCGTGCAATGCCGGGAATCGGTCCTAAAACCGCCGCGCGCCTGGAACCGCTTGGACTCAAGACGATTGGCGAACTGTTGGACCCACGCTGGGATCAGCCCTTGCGTCATATCTTCGGCACGCGACTCCACTGGGTTCGAGAGCTGGCGAGAGGGATCGACCACGAACCGGTGGTGGCCGACCGAGAATCCAAAAGCCTCAGCCACGAGACCACATTTGAACACGACACACATGACCGTCCTTTTTTAGAACATACCCTGCGCGGATTCCTCCGTGACCTCGCACGGGATCTCCGACAAGAAGGATTGGCCGCCGGATCCTGCACGGTGAAGCTGAAGAATGCCCGTTTTGCCATCTCGACCAAACAGCATCGTTTTCCTCACCCGTTGAATTACGATCCCGACATGTGGCCGACCGTCCAACAGGCGCTACAGGAACTCCTCCGGCCCGGCATCGAGTACCGCTTGGCCGGACTCGCGCTCTCCTCCTTGACTCCTGCGCCAACTGGACTGTTCGACCAACGACGCACAAAGGCTATCGAGACGATGGACGCGCTGATGACCAAGCATGGGTCCTCGGTGATTGGGTTAGGCGGCGTGAACCATGATGATGCCGAGTAGGCCGCAGGAAAACTGTTTCATCACCGCAGAACTTCAACAACCTACACGTATGGCATAACAAGGCAACGTTTCCGCAGGACGCTCAAAATGGCCGTCCAGCAAGGCCGCAGGCGAATCGAAACCGGAAGCGTACCCTCTGGGGCGCACGGTGCGACGAATAAGGAGCACCACGTCTGTGCGCGCCGCCGAGTGGTGAGGCGGCCGGGTCCCCGTTGAGGATTTCGATGAGCCGAGAACGAAGCTGGCGGGCTTTTTCAGCGTCCTGCTGGTATTATTCCTCTCTTTCCATCTAGACTCACAGCCGGTATGATGGGGCCATGCCCACGAAGATCGTGACCAAGGAGCAGCTCGCTCCGCTCTTACAACAAGCCCGCGCACAGAAGAAACGGGTCGTCTTTACCAACGGCTGTTTCGATCTCATGCATGTAGGCCATACACGCTACCTCCAGGCTGCGAAAGACCTGGGCGACCTCCTGGTCGTCGCTGTCAACAGCGATGCGTCCGTTAGGAGTTTGAACAAGGCGTCGGATCGGCCGATCGTGTGGGAGGCTCAGCGCGCGGAAGTGGTCGCCGCGCTCGGTTCGGTCGACTATGTGATTCTCTTCAACGAACCGGACCCCCATAGCCTGATCGCGACAGTGCAACCGGATGTCCTGGTCAAAGGCGGAGATTGGGCAGTGGAACAGATCGTCGGCCGCGAGATCGTCGAAGCGCGAGGTGGAGTCGTCCGTACCATTCCGTTGGTTCCAGGCGTTTCCACCACGTCTCTGATCGAACGCATTCGCTCAACCACAACCTAAGCAGTCGCAGTGTCTGAAATCACCCCCACCTATTCAGCATCCCAATGGTTCGTTCCTGTCGCCACGGCGCTTGGGAATGGAACAGGTCGTCCCTCTGTAACCGGCCTGTATGGTTCTGCTGCCGGTCTTGCCCTCACCACCCTCCTGCATCCCCAATTGGGGAAACTGGAGCATCGATCGTGGCTGATCGTGACTGGGTCGGATGAGGCGGCTGAACGCCTCTTTGACGACCTGCATTTTTTCCATGATCTCACCGGCATTCCGACTACCTCCCTCGCCCTGTTCCCGAGATGGGAAACCTTGCCGTACGAGGGCAGCGCGCCCCATGTCAGTCTCATCGCGCGTCGGATGAACGCCCTGCATCACATCCGATCGACACCGCACACCTGTCTCGTCACCTCCATCGCGGCTCTGATGCAACGACTGCTGCCCGTCACGACCTTCATCAGCACCACCCTGCAATTTAAGTTGAACGGCACAATTGAACGAGAGGTCCTCACAGGAGGGCTCTTACGCCTCGGCTACCGCAAGGTCTCAGTGGTGGAGATCCCCGGGGAGTTCAGTATTCGAGGCGGTATTGTGGATATATTCTCGACGGCCTATGCCGACCCGCTACGTGTCGAGTTTCTTGGTGAAACCATCGACTCGCTCCGACTCTTCGATCCCGCCACCCAGAAATCTACCGCGAAGCTGGATCGTGCCGTCGTCCTTCCCGCACGCGAATACCTGCGTGCGGAGACGTCGCCGGACGCCCTCGCTCCCATTCCTGCGGACGCTGAATGGCGCGCACCGGAACTCTATCCCGACATGGACAGCCTCTTCGATTATTTCACCGAGCGACCTCTGTTAGTCCTGGATCAGCCGGCGGCATTGACAGGAGCATGCGCGGACCTCTGGGCAAAAATCGACGACGGCTATCTCCGCCACGCCGACCGGGAAACGGTCATGCCTTACCCGTCACCGGAACGGTTATTTCTCTCCTGGCCGGAACTCATGGATCACACGAACGGTTGGCCCACGCTCGCGCTTGAGCCTCTGACTCCGAGCGATGCGTCATGGAATCCGGTTCAGGCCTTTCCCGCTCAGGCTCCGGCCAGCGCCGGCCTTGGAGCCCGCGGCATGCCTTTCAGCCAGACCCTCGCCATCATGGATCGCCTGCGAGATGAATCCCGTGTGGTGCTCGTCGCACGAAGTCGTGGCCAAGTAGACCGCTTGCTGGCGCTCTTGCGCGAGCACGATGTGCCGGCGATGGGGTGGACAACGGGAACCTGGGCCGTGACGAGCAAGACCAAAGCGCCGTTTTATGTCTTGCACGGCGATCTGTCGGCTGGATTCCTTGCACCGGACTTGCGCCTGGCCGTGCTGACGGAAGAAGAATTGTTTGCGAAAGGCGCACGCCACAAGCCGCAGGCAAAAAGTAAAGCAGCGACCTTCCTTTCATCGCTGGAAGATCTCAATGTGGGGGACTATGTCGTCCATGTCCAACATGGCATCGCCAAATATCGAGGCCTTAAACGTCTCTCGGTGCAGAGCTTTGACAGCGACTATTTGATCTTGGAGTTCGCCGGCAGCGACACCTTGTATGTTCCCCTGGAACGGCTCGACCAGGTGCAACGGTACAGCGGGGCGGACGGCCATGCGCCCCGCCTGGAACGGCTTGGCGGCGCCAATTGGGCCAAGACCACGGCACGTGTGAAGAAGGACATTGAAGAGATGGCTCACGAGCTGGTCGATCTGTATGCCAACCGCGAGCTCGTGACACGCCATGCCTACGGATTCGACAGCACGATGTACCACGAGTTCGAAGCGGCCTTCGAGTACGAAGAAACAGACGATCAACTCAAAGCGATCCAAGACATTACGCATGACATGGAGTCCAGCAAACCAATGGACCGATTGGTCTGTGGCGACGTCGGGTACGGGAAAACGGAAGTGGCCATGAGGGCGGCCTTCAAGGCCGTGGAAGCCAATCGCCAGGTCGCGGTACTCGTCCCCACGACCCTGTTGGCGCACCAACACTACGACAACTTCTCCGAACGGTTTGCGCCATTCCCGGCTCGCGTCGCGCTACTCTCCCGATTCCAATCGCCGAAAGAGGCCAAAGCCATTCTCAAAGACGTGGCATCCGGCGCTGTCGACGTGGTAATCGGGACGCACCGACTTGTCCAGAAGGATGTGATATTCCGCGATTTGGGCCTCGTCATCATCGACGAAGAACAGTGGTTCGGCGTCAAACATAAAGAACGATTGAAACAGCTCCGCACCCAAGTCGATGTCTTGACGCTCACGGCCACTCCGATTCCTCGAACTTTGCAAATGGCCATGGCGAGCGTGCGAGATCTCTCGATCATCGAGACCCCTCCGGCAGGCCGCCTCTCCATTCGCACGCAGGTCGTCCGATCCAACGACCGTCTCATCCGGGAAGCGATCTTACGCGAGCTGGGCCGTGGCGGGCAGGTCTACTTCGTCCATAACCGGGTCGAAACAATGGAAAAGACAGGGGCCTGGCTCCACCAACTGGTGCCCGATGCGCGGATCGTGATGGCTCATGGGCAAATGAACGCCAAACCGCTTGAAGCCGTGATGCTGAAGTTCTTTCGCCGTGAGGCGGACGTGCTGATCGCCTCGGCCATTATTCAATCGGGAATCGACGTCCCCCATGCCAATACGATCTTCGTCAATCGCGCCGACATGTTCGGGCTCGCGCAGTTGTATCAATTGCGCGGACGAGTGGGCCGAAGTGGCGATCAAGCCTATGCCTATTTCCTGGTACCCGATGAAGAACGGTTGAGCGACGACGCGCAGAAACGCCTCACAGCCATTCAGCAATTTACCGAGTTGGGCGCCGGCTTCCGCATCGCCGCAGCCGATATGGAAATCCGGGGCGCCGGGAACCTCCTCGGGAAACAGCAATCGGGGCACATCGCCGCCATCGGGCTCGATCTGTACATGCAGATGGTGGAACAGGCCGTCCAGCGACTGAGAGGCCAGACGGTGGAAGAAGAACCAGACCCCACCCTGCGGCTCAATGTCTCCGCGTTTATTCCCGATGCGTACGTCGCCGACCCCCACCAGCGACTTTCTTGTTACAAACGACTCTCGTCCTGTACCCAAGTTGGAGATCTCGCCCTTCTTCACGGCGAAATACAGGATCGATATGGGCTGGCCCCGGACTCCGTCGAGCGCTTGTTCGAAGTGATGCAGGTACGGATCCAGGCAAAAGCCTTGCACCTGAGCACAATCGAACTCAAAACCCACTCCGTCGTCGTCACGCTCGACGCCAAAAGCCGGGTCTCAAGCCAGGCGATTCACCGGATGATGGACCGGTACAAGAAACGGGTGTGCTTCCTATCCCCGCTGTCATTTGAGCTACAGATGCCGCATCAAGACTGGCCTTCCATCTTTCCAGAACTCACCGGAATCTTGCAAAGCCTGGGAGGCTGTGATACCAACACCACAATGCCATCTTACTCATATCCATGACACGATCTCAGACGCCCATAACTCAACACTTGAAGGAATCCATGAACGTGGCCACTGTCCGTCTCGCCACCCTGCTCGCCTGCGTTATCAGCGGGATCTTCCTCGTATTGACTGGCTGTGCGCCACCCCCGGAGGAAGGCGTCCTGGCCCTTGTCAACGGTCGCCAGATCACACAGACCGACTTCGATATCCACTGGGGAGAACTGGCTGAGGCCACCAGGGCGCGGTACCTGAAAGAGGGGGGGAAGCGCCTCTTCCTCGATGAACTCATCACCCGAGAGCTACTCATGCAGGAAGCACGCAAGCTCGGGCTCGACAAGAGCGATGCCATTCGAGATCGCGCACAACGCTACCGGGAGCAACTCATTATCGATGAACTGCTCAAGGACCGGATCAAAGCCAAAGTCGAACTCACGAATGAGGAATTGGCCGCCTTCTACGAGCAGCATGCCGGCGAACTCCTCCCGCCCCTGAAAGTGCGAGTGTCACAGATGCTGCTGCCCAATATTTCTGCCGCGAAAGATCTCGAATACCAGGTCAATCATGGAGGGAACTTCGCCAAATTTGCGCAGCGGTATTCCATCGACTTCAAAACGAAAGCGAACGGAGGCGATCTCGGACCCTATCGAAAGGAACTGGTCGACCCAGAAGTCGATGCGGTCATTCATACCCTCAAGACCGGTATGATCAGTGCACCGATCAAGACGGCCGCCGGCTACTACCTCGTCATGATTGCACCGCTCGACAAGGAAATTATTCAGGCGGACGTGGCCGTTCGGGAACGCCTTCGTCAGGAACTACTCAACGAGAAGCGCCGGAAACGATTTACCGGCGTGATTGCCGATATCCGCACAAAAGCGGTCATTCGCCTCGCCGATGCCGCCCGCTATGTCACCGACGATGTCGGTAAACGCTGAGTCTGTCTAGCAGGATGCTGAAAAAGCCCGTCAGCGGCATTCTCGACATCCGTGAAGCGTATCTCGTGAAGCGTCGTTCGTTTCAGGATTCGGACGTTTCACCTTTCATGGACGACAGGGCGGCCTTTTTGAGCACCCTGCAACGATATATATGACGTCGGTGCCAGACGGAAAATTCCAACGGGGTTTTGTGTATCAACAGAGTTTTTCCGCAGCCTGCTAGGGCAGAAAATTTCCCTCCTCAGAGGCTTCAAGTCCCATGAAGTTCGTGTACAATCCGTCGGGCTCCGCCGTGCGGCCGACCACCCTGGCGTAGAATGAGACCTCTATCCACGATCCGTCCGTTCAGCACAATGGCGCCAAACTGGTTAAGACATACCATCTTCTTCACGCTCGGGCTCATCGCACCAGCGTCCCTACTTTCAGCCGCACAGGTGGAGGATGGGATCGTCGCGATCGTCAACTCAGACCTCATCATGCTGTCCGAGATACAGCGGGAACTCGCGTCGGAGCGCGAACGGATTCAGAAAGACTCTCGCGGTGATGCGCTTGCGCGTCGCCTCAAGACAGCGGAGTACGCCACGTTGACCTCGATGATCGAACGCAAATTGCAGCTCCAGGACGCCAAAACTCGTGGTATCACGGTCACGGATCAAGAAATCCAGCAAATGATTCGACAGATGAAGCAACAGGGAGAAACGATCGACGAAGCGAACCCCCTAGACATGAAACGGGTTCGAGAACAGTTGACGCTCCTCAAGCTCGTCGACCGAGATGTGCGAAGTGCGGTGATGGTCGCAGATTCTGATTTGAAACGATATTTCCAGGAGCACCACGATCGATTTGCACTCTCCGAGGAATATACGCTCAGCCAAATTCTCATCAAGCCCCGCTCACCCGAGGATACGGCCGACGCAAGAGAAAAGGTTCGTGAGGTGATGACGAGGCTCAAACAGGGGGAGTCCTTCGAGGACATGGCGCTGCGTTTTTCGGACGGCCCGAACGCCTCACACGGAGGAAATCTTGGCTTAGTACGTCAGGGAGAACTCTTGCCGGAGATCGAACGCACCGTCGCCTCCTTGGTACCCGGTGGCATCTCAGATGTGATCGAGACCCCGGAAGGGTTTCACATCATGCGCTTGGAAGACAAGACACCCAAGCAGTTCCGCCCGTATGCGCAAGTCAGCAATGAAATCCAGGGACTCGTGTTTCAGCAGAAAAGCGAGGACGCCTTTCAAACGTGGTTAACGAACCTCAAGAATAAGGCCTACATCGAAATCAAGTTCGAATCCGCTCTTTCAAGACAGCCCACAAGCGCTCCCGCCCCTCGCCCGTTACCGAAGAGTAAGGAATAACTGCGTCGAGCCCGACCAATCCGAGCCCTTCCTGCAGCCGGCGAAGCGCACTGATGCGTTCGCTCATTTTTAACTTGTCGACTTTCGTCGCGACCACGACAGGAGGACGTCCGACGGACAGCAGCCATGCAATCGTGTCTCTGTCCTGCTCACTCAACACCCGGCTCTCCACCAACACCACCACTGCGCGCAACTGTTCACTGCCGTCGAGATACTGTTCGATCAATGGAGCCCACTGAGCCCGCAGTGCTTTCGACACCTTCGCGTACCCATACCCGGGTAAATCCACCACCACGAAACGCGCCAACCCAGGATCGTCGCTGGCGATCCGAAAGAGATTGACCAAACGGGTCTTTCCCGGCGTGCGACTCACCTTGGCCAATCCCTTGCGCTGCAAGAGAGAATTGATGAGAGAGGACTTCCCGACGTTCGACCGCCCGATGAAGGCGATTTCAGGAAGGTCGCTCTTCAGAAACTGCTCTGGCCCCGCACAACTTCTGATAAACTCTGCCGAAAGGATTCTCATACGCTCCCCAGCCATTCACGGTTTACACATGGTATTAATACAGGCGCCGATGGTCTCTGTGATACGCAGCCTCTCATGAGGAAGTCAACCAAACAATCCCGGTCCCGCCTGAAAGCCTTTCTGATCATCGGCCTGGGCCTCCTGGTCGGGGCGGTCCTCCTCTTCTGGTTATTGGCGATGCCGGATGTATCGATCTTACGCGCGACCAATCCAGCCGTGACGGCGCTGATAGAAACGCGACAGGCTCAGGCTACGGAACAAGGTCGCGCCATCGGGCGCCATTGGACGTGGGTGCCGCTCTCGCGTATCTCTCCCAGCCTTCGCCATGCGGTCGTGGCTGCAGAAGATTCATCGTTCTTTACCCATGAAGGATTCGATTGGGAAGGAATCAAAAAGGCAGCACAGTACAATCTCGAAGCAGGCGAATTCAAGCGTGGGGGAAGCACCATCACCCAGCAACTGGCCAAAAATCTCTACCTATCGTCCGAACGGTCTCTGCTGCGAAAAGCGCGAGAAGCGCTCATTACACGCTCCCTCGAACAGCATCTCACGAAAGAGCGGATTCTCGAGCTGTATCTCAATGTCGTTGAGTGGGGACAGGGTATCTATGGCGCTGAAGCGGCGGCACGTCATCACTTCAAGAAGTCCGCACACGACCTGACAGCCGACGAAGCCGCATGGCTGACGGCCATCTTGCCGTCACCACGGCGATACGATCCGCTACGAAAAACGAACTTCCTGACGCGCCGCCACAACCGAATCCTCAAATGGATTACCCGGGGATCTCCTCAAGCTCCCCGATCTCCCCAGTTAGAACAAGCGCCCCAGTCAGAGCCAGACGCAGAACCTGAGCCTGAGCCAGAGCCAGACCAATATTCCACAGAGCCTCAAGACCAGGAGCAGGCGGAAGGTTACAACGAGTCGCCGACCTCAGAATAGTCTCGCTCGCCAAAAATCGCCGACTCATGCGTATAGTGTTTGAATTCGAGCAGGTTGCGGGAGGGATCTTCGAGGAAAAATGTACGGTGTTCAATACGGTTTCCAGGGAACCGCACGCGCGGCTGCTGGTAAAACGTCAACCCTTTGGTTCTCGCTTGATCAGCTAAGGCCTGCCACGCCTCTTGAGAAGTCAGGACCAACCCGAAATGGTGCGGATAAATTCCCTGCTGAGACGGTTGCGGTTCTGTCGTGAGATGGGCTACGAGTTGATGCCCCACGAGTCCAAACACGACAGCGTGGCTCGACTCCCGACCCAACGTACAACCAAGCCCATCGACGTAGAAATGTTTCGCCGCCGCTATATCGTGCGTGGGAAACGCCAGGTGAAAAAGCACGTCCTTCATGGAAATTGTCCTTGAACAGTCGGCTGTCCTATCCCGTTCCACCAACCCGCAGCCATATAAGGCGTTACATGCCTAATAGAAAATCTCCCATCTGGAGAGAGGACTAAAGCCCCAGCTGACCCACGGATCCGAGACACCAACATCCGCAACACCTGTCGAGCGGCGACCGCAGGACTCTTCCCCATAGCTAAACGATCGCAGATACCCTTGGCGATTACAAGACGAATAATGCCTTCGCCCATTCCGGTCATCGACACCGCACCGCTCTGATTGTCCGCGTACACGCCACAACCGATGAGGGGGGTGTCGCCGACCCGCCCCGGTAACATCGACTCGACCCCACCGGTCGAGGCCCCCGCCGCTACTGTTCCGAGCCGATCCAAGGCGACTGCGCCGACGGTCCCGTGCCGCTCTGCTGTTGAACGTGTATGCTTCGAGAGCATCCGGTCATAAGGAAAACGGCGAGACGGGCCAGTGGAACGATGTCGCTTGAGCTTGAAATGTCGAGAAAATTTTCCGGCGAATGGTCCGACCAACAGAACATGATTCGTCTCTTCCAGGACCAGGCGGGCCGCCGAAATCGGATGCACGATCCCCTCGATCGAAGCAACGGCTCCGGCTTTCAGGTGCGCCCCTTCCATGATGGCGGCATCCATCCGTTGCACCCCATCCAATTGACGATTCGCTCCTCGCCCTGCGTTGAACAGTCTCGATTGTTCCAGAAAGCCAATCGTACATTCAACAGCGGCAAGAGCAGAATCGCCTTTCGCGAGGATGCTATAGCCCGCCGCGATTGCATCGGCCAGGCATGTAGACTGCGCAGGCGTCACCTGTCGGGAACCGGCGCCTCCGTGGGCAAGAATGAGAGGACGATAGTTAGCCCGCATTATTCATGAGCACTTCTGCTGCAATCGCGCATTCGCTGCTCCTGCGCGTGAAGCGTGAAGCGCAGGACCGACGAACGGAGCGTGTCTGTATCGTCCATGCGAGATACGAGATACGCTTCACGAGGAACGAACTTTCAGGAGATTTCGCGACGAACCATCATGAATAATGCGGGCTGATCAATTGAGGAGAATATTCCGAGCCTGCCGGTAGGCTGGATCTTTCATGCGATCCAGATCGGACCGCACGAACCCCAGGCCGGTCACGCAGAGCTCGAAGTTGTCGGAGAGTGTCCGGAACAGAGGAGGCTCTTCCCCTGACGGACCGTCGGCCATTTGCGCGACAATCCCGTAGGAGCGCTTTCCCGTCTTCATATAGTCCACGAGAAAATCCTTATGGTAGATCATCCCGGCTGTTTTGAGTCGGCGCAGATATTCGGGAAACAGTCCGGCCATGAAAAGCGTGAAATCGCCGATATGCTGATGCACGTCCCGTTCACGATCCATCGACTGGGCCTGAAGCAACACTTCCGACTCGAACAACAAGTCCATCACCGTATCGACCGGTTGGTCTTGCTGATTTCTGATTTTATACAGGTGGTCTGTGTGGGTAAAATCGACGAGCAGATTGGAGACGTAGCTGGTGACGTTCGGATCAGGCCACCCGAGATGCTCCGTAAAGCTTTTCTCGGTCAGGGCGCCGAAGAGCTGCCGGAGCGGATGTCGTGGCGGAACTTGCGTTCGCATATCCACCTCTCACACATTCCGAAACCTATGAACTCAGTATAGCAGATGTTCGCTGCGCGATGATGTCGCCCCTCTGATCTTTCTATCGGTCTTCATGAAGCAGACTTGAGGACCTGAACTAACTCGGTCCTCGGCTATCAATGATAAAAGTCACCGGTCCATCGTTCAGCAATTCAACCTGCATGTGCGCGGCAAAAACCCCTGTTTCAACGGCAATACCCTGGCCTCGTAGGTCGGTCGCGACCTGCTTGTAGAGTCGCTTGGCTTCATCCGGAGCAGCCGCCTCGTCGAAACTGGGGCGACAGCCATTCGCCGTTCGTCCAAGGAGCGTAAACTGGGACACCAGCAGAACCGATCCCTGGATATCTACCAACGAACGGTTCATCTTCCCCTGCTCATCGGAAAAGATCCTGAGTGTGCGGATCTTTTCAACCAGATAACGCCCGTCGGTTTCTCCATCGCCCTTCGCCACACCCAGCAAGACCAGGAGACCGGATTCGATCTGCCCCACGATCTTGCCCTCAACATGAACCGACGCGCTCGTCACCCGCTGAATCACGGCTTTCATCTTTATGATCGTCCCGGTCGAAGCTCAGCCAGAGTGCCTTCGAGCGTGAGCAGCTTTCGTTTCGCGGGCAAACCGCATGAAAATCCGCCCAGCGACATATCCTGCGCCACAATCCGATGGCAAGGAATCACGATCGGCATCGGATTCGCCCCCACCGCATTGCCGACAGCACGAGCATACTGGCGACCTCCGACACGGCCCGCTACCCACTGATAGGATCGAAGGCGGCCATAGGAAATGCGTCGAAGAGTCCGCCAGACCTTCTGCTGAAAACCTGTCCCACGGGAGAGATCCAACGGCAAGTCGAAGGACTGGCGGGTTCCGGCCAGATAGCCGATCAGTTGCGCCTGCGCCTCACGCAATCGTGGAGAAATCGGTTGTTTTAAGAGGTTCGCTGAACGCAATCCCAACTCTGACAACACAGCCTGCCGCGAGGACTTCGGCAACACCACGGCATCGATCCCTATCGTTGTTTCTGATACTCCCATCCATCCCCAGGGCGTCCGAAATACGCAAGCCATGACGCGTGAGGCGTCAGGCGTGAGGCGTTTGAATATAGATTTTCTCTTGTCCATGACTCAGGCCGCTCCTCGTTTGAGTTTCCGTCTGACCATTCCCCAGACCAGACCGAGTTCTTCGGACCGGAGCAAGGCATGGACACCCATATAACATCCCCCACTCACTCCTATGGCCACAACGAGCATGGCTGACTTTTCAATCCATTCACCTGGATGAGTCCAAATCTGCGCCGCCGCTACCCACGCGCAGACCACGCCCAAGGGGACGGATGCGGCCAGCACACGCAGCAACGATCGTCCCACAGAGCCCCAATCCACCCCGCCCAATCTTCGGTTCAGTACTGCGATCAAGATACCGCCATTCACCATCGCCGCAAGGGCGGTGGCCAACGCTAGCCCTGCCGCACCCAGAGACGACATCAGCAGGAGCGAGAAAACAAGGTTGGCCGCAACGGCGATCCCCGCAGAAATGGCCGGCGTGCGTGTATCCTGCAACGAATAAAACGCCGAGACAATGATACGAACGCCGCCGAAGGCCCAGAGGCCGACTGAATAGCAGAGCACCGCCAACGCGGTCTCGGTCGTATCGTGCGCCGTAAACGTGCCATGTTCGAAGAAGAGATGGATGATCGGCTGACGCAAGAGGATGAGGCCCACCATAGCCGGCAGGATGATAAAGAGAATCATGCGAAGGCCGAATCCGAACGTCTTCCGCAATTCATCCATCGCCCCGCGCGCAGCCTGCGCCGAGAGTGTCGGTAAAATGGCCGTGGCCAACGCCACACCAAAAATCCCGAGCGGAAACTGAATCAACCTCATCCCATAGAAAAGATAGGTCGGCCCTCCTGCAAAAAAAGAGGCGAGGATCGTGCTCACAGTGATGTTGATCTGCGTCACGGAGAGACCAAGGAGCGACGGTAGCATTAACTTGCCGATCCGCCGTACCCCCGGATGGCCTGGTGCGAAGCGAAATCCGAACAACATGCCTCGTCGACGCAGACCTGGCAACTGCATGGCAAACTGCGCCACACCTCCCGCGACAACCCCGATAGCCACGCCAAGGATCGGCTCCGACATCATCGGCGATAAAAAATATGCGCAGCCTATGATGAAAATGTTGAAGAATACCGGCGAGAAGGCCGGCGCCGCAAACGCGCGCATGGAATTCAGGATCCCCATTGCCAGCGCGGCCAGACTGATAAAGATGAGATAGGGAAACATGACCCGTGTGAGAAGGGTTGTCGCACTCAGCTTTGCCGGATCGTCATGAAATCCCGGCGCCAGGAGCCAGACAATCCCAGGCGCGGCAAGAATCCCCACGATCGTGACACCGATCACAATCGTGAGCAACGTCGTGAACACGGCGCTCGCCAATTCCCACGCGTCACGTTTTGACTTTTGAGTGTGATACTCCGTAAAGACCGGAATGAAGGCGGAAGACATCGACCCTTCCGCAAAGAGCTCACGGAGCAGGTTGGGAACACGATAGGCCACGAAGAAGGCATCCGCTGCAGGCGTTGCGCCAAACAGGGTTGCCAACACCATGTCGCGGATGAACCCGAGGATGCGGCTGGAGAAGGTCGCCACACCGATCACACCGGCCGCTTTGACCACCGAACGCGTCTCATCTTGCGTATTCGTTGGGGCTGGGGTCACTACCGTAGGATCGGACATGTATCGAGATTCTAGCGGAACGATGCCGATCAGTCTATCAAGCCAATTATTATGGTTCTTGAATCAACGTGTCCGGCAGCTCGGTGAGGGTATCGACACCCATGCGTATCGAATGCCTGTTCGGAAAGCAGGGATATTTTCTCGATCGCTCCGGTCTATAGCACAGATGATTGATCATGCTATCATGGATAAAACTATGTTGATTCGGAAGTGAGACCGCCCGATGTCGCTTGAGCCCTCTTCACATTTACCCGGTGGGTTTCAGATCGTACACCGCACCCTTGGGATCTATCAGGGCAGTGCGATCGAGTTGGCATTTTGGTATCCCTCATCCGGAATGCCGGAATATGGACTATGCCGATTCTCCACGAAAGAGAAGGCTGAATCGTATCGTACCTATCTCTGTTCTCCCACCTGCCCCGAACCGCTTGACGAAAGAGACCTCACCATTAAACCCTATGACCTTGCCGCACACGAAGAATTGGTCAACAACCATCCGCTTCCGTCTGCCTGGGAAACTCCGATCTAGCAAGATGCTGAAAAAGCCCGCCAGCACCTCAGGCCGTGGCTCGTGAAGCGTGAAGCGTATCTCGTAGGAGGGTGGGTCTGATAGCTAATGGCCATAGCAGGAGAGAATTGCCTTGAAGAGCCCTCTGGCTATACACGTACGTTCTGTTCATTGGACGAGAGACGAACGACGGGACGTTCAAGCGGCGATACCAGCGTTGCGTGGGGACTTGTCGGGCTGATCCGGAGTCTGGGATTGGACGAACGCAAGCAGGCGCTTATTTTCTTGAGCGGCTCGAAGGAACTTGAAGGCGATGCCGCGAGCACTCACAGAATGGACCATCGCGGCCAATTCAAGAGGGGGTTCCCCTTCATCAAGCGACAATTGCAAATAGAAAATGTCGTTCTTATGGACCTGTGTCTCGCTCCTGATGATACAGCCGCCCATCGAGAGATCGAGCACCGTTCCCTCACCTCGAACCTTGCCCCCGGAAAATGAGAGAGAGAATCGTACAGGAATCCTGAGGTGTTTACGGCGATCGAGAGGATGCGTGGAATGGTCCAGCCAAAGGTGGGACGCGAGAAAACGATGACTGCACGACGGACAAAGGAACGGCGCCACGAAGAGGAAGGAGGCGAAATGCTCGCGTGGCGATTGCGGGGAAGATCGCAAGGGACCGGCCTTCTGGCACCGCGGGCAGCTCAGAACACGGCTCATATCATCTGTTCCTTCTCACTTCCATGCAGAGCCTCGCTGCCTCACAGGGACAACAAAGCAAGACTCATTTATCGAAACATCGGTGGGCTCGACACCCGTGGAGTGATCCGCCTGACTTGCGGCTCACACTGATCGGACGCGTTCGTCCCGGCAATAATCGGATCAAGCACCATGACACAATTTCTCCCACCTTCCTTGGCCGCATAGAGCGCTTTGTCTGCTTGATCGATCAGCTCCAAAGGCGTTCGCGCGCCTAATGCCGTGGATGAAATGCCGCAACTCACTGTGATCACAAGGTGAGGTGCCGCTCGTACCCTTTCCCCAGCCTCCGTTTCAATCTGAATCCGAATACGCTCTGCCAGATCCGGGGCTTCTGCCAGCGTGGTGCACGGAAACATCAAACAAAACTCTTCTCCGCCATAGCGGCCGACCGTGTCCGTCAATCGCAGTCCGGCGCCCAGACAGCCAGCGACTGCTTGGATGGCTTGATCCCCCACCGCATGTCCAAATTGATCGTTGATGCGTTTAAAATGGTCGATGTTTACCATCAGACAACACAGCTCGATGTTATGTTCACGACTTTCAGCAAACGCCGTCTCAAATTGTATGTAAAAAGCGCGGCGGTTGAAGCATCCCGTGAGCGGATCTCGAGACGCGAGCCGTTCCAGCGCATCATTTTGTCGCAAGCTTTCCGCTTGCGCCACTTCAAGATCCACCACAGTTCGTACCAAGTCCGCGTTTGTTTGTGTCAGCTTCTCGTTCGCGCCCTGGAGTTCTGCCGTTCGTTTGTCGACCTGTCTGTTCAATTCATCCAGTTGTCCTGCTACCTCATGCGCAAGATCCCATTTTCGACAGAGTGCGGTGGAAAGCTGCGACACTTCAATGCTGTTGAACGGCTTCTGAAGAATCAACAACTTGTCGCTTTGGCCAATTCGTTTTGCGATCTCCCCCCACGGGCGGTCTGAGAGTGCCGTGCAGATAACCACCTGAAGCTCTGCATCCACTTCCCAGAGGCGTTCGATCGTTTCCAGACCGTCCCACCCAGGCGGCATACGCATATCAACGAACGCCACCGCATACGGGAAACCCTCTTCACGAGCACGACGGGCCAACACCAATCCCGTTCCTCCTTGATCGACACAATCCACTTGGAAGGGGTCAAGCCGCGAAGGGTTAGACGATTCACCAAACAAGTTAGATCGCGTGAGCGACATAGCATCAGGCTCTACCTGTGGCTGAAGGATTTTGAGAAAGTCATCTTGAATGACCTTGTTGTCATCGACGACCAAAATATGTCGATTCGGCTGTTTAGGACGCATAATGATGAATCTGCTTTCCAACTTGTCTCATGGCACGCCGGACATTGAGGCATCCATCGCCAAGATAATCGCACCGATCCAGTGCGGTCTGAAGGCTTTGCGCACCGACCATCGACCGTTCCTATACGACCTAGCTAGGACCAAGGTACGTCTTTATTGTGAATTGTCATCATTTTTTTACCTTCAGCACATGAGTCAAGCAGGCTATTCACGATCAATCCAACGGTCCAATTCGATGTGATCGAGTTCCTATGTCAACGTGTGCAACGTGTCGTCGCCCTGGGAGGAGGTGGCGCTGACCTTCGGCGTCATTAATATCTGGGAACAGGACAAGCAAGTATGCAGGTTCAGATGACGAACCGTACCGTGCTGAACCCCTACACCGCGAAACGGTTAGCGACCGTTCAATCGGGTAGTCGCCGTGCCGCTCGCGACCAACCCTGGCGAGAAGCCCGCGACCCGTCAACCATTTCCCACAAGCCCAGTAACGAAGAGGTCGGGGCCATGGAGGTTGCAGCGATGAAGGATGAGGAGGCCGGCTGGCAATATTTCGAGAATCATTAGCCTCCCGCGACAGCATCTTTTCCCACGACGGTTCGTGGCGAAATCGCAAAGCCGCGTCGCGAGACCGACGTGCGGAGGCGCGCAGGACCGAGGCGTACTGGAGAAGTACGTTGAGGGACTAAGCGACGAGCCCGTCGGCCTGGCCACGCTCGGCTATGGCCGGGCTTGTCGTAGCAGCGGATCTGCGATTGCAGCAGAACCGTCAGGCGCTTTTGAAGCGGGTGACCTTGGCAAACACAATCGCAGCGAAAGGAAGAGCCAGACCCAGAATTAACTGCGCGATGAGGAGCGTGCCAAGCTGGCTGTAGTCGGCGGGGGTTTGGACAACGCCGGACGCTTGATCACGGACTTCCCGGCTGACCACGAAGATTTCATTCATGTACTTGGTGCCGAGCTGACTCAATGACAAGGCAAGGTTCGTAAACGAGGCCATCACGGCAAAGAAGGTGGCTTTCAAGTTTGCAGGGGCGCTGTTCGCAATCCACGCCAACAATGGGACCATGGAAATCTGACCGAGCGGTGATTCGAGCGCCGTATCGATCAGCGCAATGAATCGCGCATCCACGATCCCACCCGTCATCCTCGCCGTCCATTCGTGCAATCCGTAGAACATGCTCACGATCGGGAAAGTCAAAATGGTTCCAACCACCGTCAGAAACCCCACGACATAGGCGATGGACCGTTCAGCCATGAAACGGCGAAAGACGAACATGCCTACCAAGGTCAATGTGCTCCCGATCAGCGAGAGGACGGAGAGAAACTGCTGATCGAATTTCAGATAGTCGATCATCCACCAGGTCGTCCCTGGCCCGGTCCCAGGAATGGCGCGGAAGATGAAGACCACGACCGCCGTCCCGACCAGGGTGAATTGTTTATCCGGCTCCAGTTCTCTGACCAGCCTCGCCATCAAGAACAAGACGATGGCCATCGAGCCGACAAAGACAATCTCTTCACTATAGGAGAAACCGCCGAACCCGATCGTGAGCGTGAACAGGACAAACGCGAGGCTCCCGCCAAGAATCCACCAGTTGGGCTTCGTCGGTTCATGCGTGTCGTCGCGCACATTCACGAGGCGCTCAATGTGATCGGGAGAGAGGCCTTGCCGGAGCAGCGTCTGTTTCTGTTGCCGCCTCAACAACCAAGCCATACCGACGCCGAGTACTGAGACGAATGGGATGACGAGTGCCATGAGATAGACCTGTTGGTAGAGACGAATGACTTCTGTCTGTGGGAGCCCTTCGACCCCGGTGAAGACATACACGTTGATCATCGCTACCAGAATCCCGCCACCGATGATCGCCACCCGCCCGAGTGTCTGCATGGTGGTGTGCATGAGCTTGAGTGTCGGTTGGTCGAACGGCTGTCCCCCTTCATCTACTCGGGGCACCGCTTCGACCGTCATCGCATCCGCAACCGCATCTTGCACCACGTAGCCGATCGGGCCAAGCAACGTGCTAAGCACAAACCAGACTTCCGCCGGCAGAATGGCGGTCATCGCTTCCCTATTCCCAATCAATGCCGCCATGATCCCAAGGCTGACAGCCAGCAAACCGGCTCCCAGCCCCACGAGCCACCCCTTCCAACGCCACAGTAGATCGATGAGATGTCCGATCGGCATCTTCAGCGCCCAAGGAATGCCGGCCCAAAATCCCAGCGCGGCGAGGAAGGAGGCGGAGAGGCCGAGGTAGTCTTTGACGAAAAAGGTGCCGACGATGCCGGTGAGGCCGGAAATCCCGTAGGCCATGTAGACCATGAGGGGCGGCAGGTAGGAGAGCCGCATCTCACGACCGAGGGACAGCAAGTTGCGGTCGATCCACTGGGCGAGACCTGTAAACATGGCTATGGCAAGGGTCTGGCTGGCTGGCGACGCTCGACCAGCGATTGCAGTTGCGCGCGCATCTCGTGAACCGGCAAATGCGTCCGGTCTCCATGTCCGGCCAGCACCCATTCGAAGGGATAGTCGAGAAGTTTTTTAATGGAGCTCACCAGCACATGTTTTCTCCACACCAGCTGAGTGGGAGCACTAAGCCTCTGCTGTGCGGAGTCCCACCAGAGATGGTCCCCTGTAAAGAAGAATCGGTTCTTGTAGAGCAAGGCCATGCTGCCCGCCGTGTGGCCTGGCACCGGAATGATCTGAAACTGCGGCATGACGTGGATACTGTCAGCGCCCTCAATGACCCATTCTGCATTCGGAGCCGCTTCGATGTCCGCCCGATGAATGATCCGTTTCGCGCCAAAGTGTGCGGCATACTTCTCCGCATCGGCCACATCATCTTTGTGCGTGAGAAATATATAGGCGATGCCGCCCTTGCGTTCGAAGGCCTCGACAAGATGTTTGAGATACCGAGGTGAGTCGACGAGCCAGTTGCCCTCAGGATGTTCGATGAAAAAACTATTCGCGCCAAACGACTTCTCAGAATTAAAACCGCAGTACGACACCTCGCCTTCCAGTTGGACCGGGAAGCTCGCCATGGCATCTTTCATCTGCAACGGGTCGCTGTGCTCAGTGCCGATCGAACCGACCGGGCAGGCAAGAAGCGCTTGATAGGCCTGACGAGTGGGCCCTTCATCGGTTGGCTGTGTGGTGACTGCGGAAAACTTGCCGACTTCCTCGAAACTTGTCGGCGCCAACTGACGGCACGTATCGCAGTTGATGCAGGTCGAATCGACAAAAAAATTGCCTGCAACATTGGAGTCGAGTCGTTTTTTCTCATCAGCCATCGTACTACCTATTTAAAGGGAACGGCCAAGGCTGCCCTTTACTGCGCGCATCGAACGAGCACATTCTTATCGTGCGCGTTCTGCGAGCAAGAAGGGCACCTGGCCGCTCCCTCCCCTGCTGGCGGACTTTTTCAGCATCCTGCTTCCTTCGCTCGATCGGCCGCGCGCCACAGATACCAGGCTGCGGCCGTGCGGTAGGGCTTCCAGCGCTCCCCGTATCGTTGCACCTCTTTTGGCGTCGGCACCGAGCGACGTCCATAGGCGATGCGGAACCCGTTGCGCACGCCGAAGTCGTCGACCGGCAGGACATCAGGTCTCCCCAGTTGGAAGATCAAGAGCATTTCAACCGTCCAGCGTCCAACCCCACGGACCGCAATGAGCCGCTCGATGATCGCCTCGTCGTCGAGCTTCCGAACGATGGCCCCTGCCGGCACCGTGCCATCGAGTGTCTTGGCAGCCAGATCGCGGAGCGCCGCAACCTTGGCCCGTGAAAAACCGGCGCCACGAATCGCTTGCTCGTCTATCGCCAGCAGATCGCTTGGTTGAGGGAACCGTCCTCTCGGAAACAACGCCACGAAACGGCGCAAAATACTTTCCGCCGCCTTGTCATGGAGTTGTTGATATGCAATCGCTCGTGCCAACGATTCAAACGGCGACCGCTTCGATCGGGGACTCAAGGTGAAGCGACCCACCTCACGGATCAACCGGCACATGACCGGATCCGCCTTGGACAAATGCGTCATTTCCGGTGTCTGCCGATTCCTCTGAGAACTCGGGCTCTTACCCTTGACTGATGATGGCATCGGCTTCGATCTCAACCAACATTTCCGGATCGATTAACCGTTTCACTTCCACGATCGTCGTCGCCGGCCTGATAGTCCCGAATATTTCGCCATGGGCTCGGCCAACTTCTTGCCATTGATCGATATTGGTCAAATACATACGCGTTCGCACGACATCGGTAAGCGACGCGCCGGCCTGGTGGAGCGCCGCTTCAATTGTCTTCAACGTCTGAATTGTCTGAGCATAGGGATCCCCTTTGCCAACGAGACCTGCCGCCGTCATCGCTGTCGAACCAGAAACGGATATCGACGCCCCGACTCGTACCGCTCGCGAGTAGCCGAGTTTGGCTTCCCACGGACCACCAGTAGAAATATTCTGCCGCCCCATCCGGTTCCTCCTACCAGGATGCTGAAAAAGTCCGCCAGCATCGTTCTCGCATCGCTCAGAGGCTCAACGTACCGAAGCGTACGCCTCACCTCTTCGCTCGCTGCGGCCTTGCTGGACAGCCTTTTTGAGCATCCTGACGTTATTCTGACGTTCGCGCCATACGGAAAATTCCAACCCTATTTTCGGCATCAACCGAGTTTATCCGCAGCCTACTACATCACGATGCCGCCACCGGCATGGATATTTTGTCCCGTCAACCATCGCGCTTCCTCACTCACGATGAACGCCACCACGTCGGCGATATCCTTGGGAAGCCCAAGCCGCTTCAACGGCGACAGCTGGATGCCGATCTGACGGAACTGATCGGTCATCATACCCGTCTCGGTAAAACCGGGCGAGACCGTATTGACCGTAATGCCTTGAGGCGCGAGTTCTTGCGCCAGCCCTTTGGTGTATTGCTCCAATGCGCCTTTGCTACCAAGATACGCTGTCGCTCCTGGAAAACTCAAATGGGTTCCATCCGTCGAAATGTTTACGATGCGGCCACCCTCTTTAAGCGCATTGGCCGCTTCCTGCATGGCGAAGTAGGGACCTTTGGCGTTCAAGGCGATGATCTGATCGAAATCGGCTTCGGTCGTATCGAGAAGCGCCTTGGGCATAAACCGCCCGGCATTGTTGACCAGAATATCGAGCCGGCTAAATTGTTTTACCGTGTCGATCACAAGGCGGCGGGCCTCTGCAACCTGGCTCATGTCGGCTTGAACAGCGACGGCCTTCCCGCCCTTGGCTTGAATACCGGTCACCACTTGCTGCGCTTTCTCCACGCTCATGCCGTAATTCACCACCACAATCGCCCCGTCTTCGGCCAATCGCTCTGCGATCGCCCGCCCAATCCCGTTGGAGGCCCCGGTGACGATCGCAATTTTTCCACTGAGTGATGCCATGATATCAACCTGTCCCTTTCCTTGATGTGACCGACTCTCCCCTTTAACAGGATGCTGAAAAAGTCCGCCAGCGGCGTTCTCACCTCGAAAGCATCCTCAACGTAGCCAAGAGGCTATGCCTCCGGTGCTTTCATCGGCTGCGGCCTTGCTGGACGGTTTTTTTGAGCATCCTGCAACTATTGTGATATCAGCGCCATACGTAAGATTCCATTCGCGTATTCTGTATCACACCGAGGTTTTCCGCAGCCTGTTAAAACGCGCCGTTCTTCATGCCTCATCTGAGAAGAGGCAACGATTGCTCCCAGGTTGTTGAGTAGACAAATTCCGTCACTGGTTTTCTGACTCGCGGTTGAACCTCCCGTGCACGCAGACGATCCGACAACAGCGAAGAATCGCCTGGATAGCCGACCGCTATCATCGCCACGGGTTCATAGCAATTTGGGATCTGACAGTCCGTTCTCGCCTGATCGATTCTGAAACCCGCCATCTGATGGGCCACAAGCCCGAGCGCCGTGGCCTGGATTACGAGATTCTCTACCGCCATGCCCGTATCGTGATACGCGTGGCGATTCGGTGAGCCATCCTCGAACTGCAGTTCCGCCACCGAGAGCAACAACACCGGAGCACGGCAAGCCCATTTCTGATTGGCTTCGACCAGGCAGTTAAACAACCGATCGTACTCAGCCTGGTTCTCTTTCGTGGCCACCAGGAATCGCCAGGGCTGCCCGTTATTCGATGAAGGCGCCCACCGTGCCGCTTCGAAAAGGCTCCGCAGCTTTTCCGGCTCGATAGGCCGATCGTCGAACGCGCGTGGGCTCCAACGCCGGCGCAACAGGTCATGAATCGGGTACTGCGTGTCAGCCGGTTTTTCCATGTCTTCACGATCCTTTGCTATCGCCCTTGGGTCGGTCCTTCTCGAGAGACCAGCCACCACCCAACGCCTTGTAGAGCTGCACGACCGACACCAGGTGAAGCCGATGGGTGTCAGCCAGCGCCAATTCCGTCACAAACAGACTCCGCTGCGCAATGAGGACATCCAAATAGTTTGCCAAGCCGCCTTTGTATCGTAAATTGGCAAGATGCAAGGCTGACCGCAGGGCATTAACCTGCCTTTCCTGGGCGGCCGCTTGCTCACGGGCCGTGCTGACCCCCACCAATGCGTCTTCAACCTCCCTGAACGCGACGAGAATCGTTTGTTCGTACTGGGCCACAGCCTGTTTGGCTTGAGCTTCGACGGCCTGTTGTTGAAACCCTAACGTTTGGGCATTCAACAGGGGGCCGGTCAATACCGGGGCGAGGACCCCAAAACTGGTTCCCGGCGACACAAAATCCGATAGAGTTGGACTTGCCACACCGAGAAATCCCGTGAGCGACAGTTTGGGAAACCGTTCGGCTTTCGCCACGCCAATCCTGGCGGTGGCTGCAACCAATTGTTGCTCCGCCTGCACAACATCGGGACGGCGTTGGAGGAGTTCTGAGGGAAGACCGGCGGGCACCACAGGCGGCATCATTTGTTCGGTCAGCGATCGCCCTCTGGCGATTTGACTGGGATTTCTCCCCAGCAGCACGCTGACCTCGTTTTCTTTCTGAATCATATGCCGCTTCAGCTCCGCAATGCGAGCGGCGGCATTCTCCCGCTCCGCCTCAAATTGGTCGACATCCAGCTTGTTGATCAGTCCCTGCCGGAGCCGCGCCTGCCCGATTCTCACCGACTCTTCCCATGCCGACAATGTGCGCGTGGCGATCTCCATCTGCATGTCGAATTGCCGAAGATCGAAATACGCCTGCGCCACGCCGCCCACGATTTGGAGCGTGACGGCTCGTCGGTTCTCCTCCCGGGCCAAGAGATCCGCCAAGCCCGCCTCATTCACCCTGCGGATACGTCCCCAGATATCCAGCTCCCAGGCCAAAGCTCCTTGCCCATAATGGGCAAAGGGACTGGGGAAACCGGGGAACGTCACGCCGCCCAGGCGAGCGACGGGAAGATTGCCCGTTGCGCTGAATTGAGGAGCAAAGTCCATTCGAGCCGTGTACAGGCGGGCCTGGAATTCTTCGATACTGGCGACCGCTCGTTTAAGGTCTTTGTTCTCATCGAGCGCGATCCGGATCAGCCGCTGGAGTTCTTCGTCCTGGTAGAGCTCCCACCACGGCATATTCGCCAGCGAAGGCAAATCTTTCGGTTCCTCGGCCATGCGAAAGGAATCGGAGGTGGGAATGTCGGGACGAGAATAGTCGGGCCCCATCGCGCACGCGAGCAGGAGAAACGAAAAGACTGCAAGGACCAAGCTGCGCATGTCACTGTCCTCCTTCTATCCTTGATGGAATTGAGTCTGTCCCAGGCCGGGGAGCCGCTTGACCGGCACCTCGCCGACTCAGCTTCCGAACCAGCACAAAAAAGAGCGGCACGAAGAAGATGGCCAAGAAGGTCGCGGCAAGCATGCCACCGAATACGCCGGTGCCGATAGATTTACGGCTGGCTGCGCCCGCACCGCTGGCGAGGACTAATGGCACGACACCCAGAATAAAAGCCATGGAGGTCATCACGATCGGCCTGAACCGAATCTTGGCGGCTTCCATCGCGGCATCGACCAGAGAGTGTCCGGCTTCATAGCGTTTGTTCGCGAACTCGACGATCAGAATGGCGTTTTTGGCAGAGAGTCCTATCAGCGTGACCAATCCGATTTGGAAGTAGATGTCGTTGGACATCCCCATCACCCACACGGCGGACAAGGCTCCGAACACGCCAAAGGGCACGGCGAGGAGTACGGCAAACGGCACGGCCCAACTCTCATACTGCGCGGCCAGCACAAGAAACACCATCAACAAGCCGAAGCCAAAGACAAACAATGATTGCTGCCCGACCATCCGTTCCTGGTAGGAGATCCCGCTCCAATCTATCCCATATCCTTGGGGAACCAATACCTCCTTGGCGACTTGATCCAGCGCATCGAGCACCTCACCTGAACTGTACCCCGGAGCCGCGGCTCCCAAGACCAGGGCCGTGTTATAGCCGTTGAAATGGGTGACCGGATCAGGTCCACTGGTGAACTCCGTCGTGACCACGGTATCGAGCGGAATCATGGTGGATCTCTGTCCATTCACGGCACGCACGTAGATCTTGGCGACGTCTTCAGGCGTGGATCGAAATTGCGCCTCAGCCTCCGTCTGCACCCGATAGACACGGCCGAACTTGAGGAAGTCATTGATGTAGAGATTGCCGAAATAGGCCTGCAGCGTGTCGAACACTTCGGAGATCGGCACGCCCAACGATTTGGCTCGCTCTCGGTCCACATGGGCAAAGATTCGCGGCGCGCTCACGCGAAAGCTGGAGCCGATCGCTCCGATCGCCGGATGCTGTCTGGCTTTGGCGAGAAATTCTTGGGCCACGCCGGAGAATTTGTTGAAATCCCCGCTGCTAGGATCTTGAAGCTGGAGAGAAAACCCGCCTGTGGCGCCGAGTCCTCGGATAGACGGGGCATTAAAAGCCAAAATCAGCGCCTCAGGAATTTTCGCGAACTCTCCATACGCGGCGCCGATCAGGGCCTTCACGTGATTCTGTGGTCCCTGCCGTTCATCCCAGTCATGCAAGGGCAAGAACATCGTCGCCGAGTTCGGCCCTCTGGTGCCGAAAACGAAGTTCTGGCCGGCCAATGCATCGGTCGAATGGATCGCGGGAACTGAGAGAAAGTAGTTTTCAATTTTAGTCAGCACCGCATCGGTCCGTTGCTTAGACGCACCATCCGGCAGCTGGACGATCGTAATGAAGTAACCCTGATCTTCTTCCGGCAAGAAGCTGGAGGGAATCGTCTTGAATAGCCCGGCGGCGAAGAGGCCGATGATGCCAAAGATGACCATGGACAAGACCGACCGGTTGAGGATCGTTCCCACGACGGCCGTATAGCGAGCCTGCGTCCAACCAAAGAATCGATTGAAGAAACTGAAAAAGCCTCTACGATGACTATGGCCAGGCTTCAGCACCAAGGAACAGAGGGCTGGACTCAGCGTGAGAGCCGTGATCCCAGAAATGATGACGGAGATGGCGATGGTGATGGCAAATTGTTTGTACAACTCGCCCGTGATGCCGCCAAGGAAACCCACCGGCACGAACACGGCGCAGAGCACAAGCACGATCGCGATCACTGGTCCCGTCACCTCATCCATCGCCTTCTTGGCGGCATCCTTCGGCGAGAGTCCCTCTCCCATGTGGCGCTCGACGTTCTCTACCACCACGATGGCGTCGTCGACCACCATCCCGATAGCCAGAACCATCCCGAAGAGCGTGAGGGTGTTGATCGAAAAACCGAGTGCCTGCATGCCCGCAAAGGTCCCGATGAGGGAAACCGGGACGGCCACGCCTGGAATCAGCGTCGCACGCCAACTTTGGAGGAACAGATATACGACGAGGATGACCAACACCATCGCTTCCGCCAAGGTCTTGACCACTTCTTGGATGGACACTTCGATAAATTTGGTCGTATCGTACGGAATATCGTAGGAGACCCCCTGTGGAAAGCTCTTCGATACCTGGTCCATTTCCTTCCTGACTCGCTTCACTGTGTCGAGGGCATTGGCGCCTGGCGACAGGAAGGTCAAGAGAAACACATTGGGTTTGCCGTTCCACCGGCCCTCGAGACTGTAAGATTGAGCCCCCAGCTCGATCCGGGCTACATCTTTTAGACGGATCATCGACCCGTCGGGGAGCGCCCGGACGATCATCTCCTCGAAATCCTTCACGTCCGTGAGACGGCCTTGTGTGATCACCGGGATCGTCAGTTCGGTGCCTTTCGGCGCCGGTTCTCGCCCGATTGTCCCAGCGGGAAAGTCTCGATTTTGTTCACGGACGACATTGGCAATGTCGGTGGGCGTGAGGCTGAGTTGCGCCATCTTGGTCGGGTCCAGGATCAAGCGCATCGAATAATTCTGTCCACCGAAGACCACCGCGTCTCCGACGCCACGTATTCGTTTGAGATTATCGATCACGTTGAGGAGCGCGTAGTTGGAAATAAACACGGTGTCTTTCGTGGGATCGCTGGAACTGAGCGCGACGACGGCCAGCAGGTCCGGCGACACTTTCTTGACCGAAATGCCTTGGCGGACGACTTCGGGGGGCAACTGGGGCTCCGCCAGCTTCTGGCGGTTCTGAGCCTGTACCTGCGCGATGTCCACGTTCGTTCCAATCTCGAACGTGAGCTTGATGGTCATGTGCCCGTCATTGGTGCTGGTGGAGTCGTAGTAGAGGAGGTTGTCGATGCCGGGAAGCTGCACTTCGATCGGACGCGCGACTGAATTCGCGATCACTTCCGCGCTCGCGCCTGGATAGTCCGCGTCGATCTGGATCACGGGCGGTGTGATTTCAGGAAACTGGGCGATGGGCAGGCCTTGTAAGGCGACCAACCCCAGGACGACAATCACGATGGACAGGACCGACGCGAAGATCGGACGATCGATGAAAAAGTGCGAGATCATTTTATCTGCTCTGGCTTCGCATCTGCCGGCTGGCCGGAGGCGGCTTGGTCGGATTGAGTATATGGAACGGTTTTCACCGGCGCGCCTGGTGCGATCATGTGGAATCCCGCAATGATCACTCGCTCTCCCTCGCGTAACCCGTCTTCGATGGACCACTGACTGCCGCGCCAGGACGTAGCCCGAACAGGGCGGATCTCCACCTTATTGTCGGGGCCGACGACAAAGACGATAGGCCCCTTGGGTCCCTGCTGAACGGCGCTCTGGGGGACCAGGATGACGCCGGTTCTCACGGCGCCCAAAATTCGGACTTTCACAAACTGTCCCGGGAACAGGACTCGATCCGGATTAGGGAAGATCACGCGAAAATCCCTGGTGCCGGTGGCCGAGCGCACGCCGACTTCGAGCAAATCAAACTTGCCTTCATGGGCATAGGCGCTGCCGTCCGTAAATGTGATGGCACCGCGCAGCTCGTAGAGCGTCGCGCCTTGGATTCGATGAGTTGCGCGGTCTCGGAAACGTTTGAGGACAAACGCTTCCGGGGCGCTCGCGTTCACATACATGGGATCTAACTGGTGGATCGTGGTCAGCAGATCGGTCTGCGCGGAGATGAGGCGCCCTTCGTAGAGCCGACTCCGTTCGATCCGACCGCTGATCGGCGCCGTGATGAGCGTGTTGCCGAGATCGAACTTGGCCTTCACCTGATCGCCTTTGGCTCCCTCCAGCGCCGCTTTGGCAGCCATTTCCTCCGCCACCGCATCGTCCACATCTTTTTGGCTGACGGCCTGTTCTGCCAGCAGCGGTTTCACGCGAGCAGAATTTTGCTTGGCTTGCACCAGCCTTGCTTCTGCCTGCGCCACCCTGGCATTGGCGCTGCTCATAGCCGCTTTGAACGGAATCGGATCGATTTGATAGAGCCGGTCGCCTCGCTTGACGTCGCGCCCTTCCGCAAAAAATCGTTCCTTGAGGATACCCGTCACCTGGGAACGGATCTCGACCGGTCGCGACGCTTCGGTCTGACCGATGAATTCAGGCTCATCCGGCATCGTGCCAGACGACACCGTGACCACCGGTACCTCCGGGAGGGGAGGCGCCGGCGTAGAGGCCGCCTCCTGCTTGCAGCCAAGTAGTCCGGTAAGGCCGAGAACGAGCAGAAAACTGGTCACGCTGGACGTGAGTCTAGGTATTGGATTCTGTGTCGTCATGTTTGCCATCAATCGTTCTACTGAAATCATCCGGTCACTTCGCACGTTCACCTCTTCGAGTCGCTTGCACAATCTCATTCACGATACAGCTTGTCAGACAGCCGGAAGCAACAAGCCTGGCCCCTTGTCGATGGAGCTTCTTCAACAGATCCTTCCCATCCGAATCCACATAGGTCACCGCTGACAGATCCACAGACAGAGGGTATCTCTTCCTCATACCAACGGTCGACACCCAACACCGCTCCAGCTCCTGCACCCAAGGTCCTGCGAGACGTCCCTCAAGCTTCAAGGTTGTCGATTCTGCATGAATCAGTGTTGTGATTTTCAGCATGAATTCTCTACTTTGCTTGCATGGAAGCGCAAGGGGCATTCCAGCGGCCAAGATCGAGTCTATTTTTACAACCCATTGTTATTTCGGTAAGGGGTTTAAGCCTCATCTGGCAGACATGTCTCACTGCCGAGGACGTTCTGCCGATATCCCGGCAGACGACGAACCATCGGCAGAAAATAAAGGAACAGACTACAGAATGGGCTGCCAAGACGAGTTTCTACACGTAAGCCGGCGCAGGCTAGCCGTTCAACCAGCGGAAACAGTCTGCTCAAGCGACCGACCGTTCACTTCTGTCGACAACTCGTCGCGCTCATGATCCTCCTGCGAGGGGCTCGGCTGGTGCTGCGCCGCGATCAGTGAGTAGAACACCGGTACGACGAACAGGGTGAATACCGTGCCCACGGTCATGCCGGTGACCAGCACCATGCCGATGCTGTTGCGGGCAGCCGCTCCCGGTCCCGAAGCCAACACCAGAGGGAGATGCCCGAACACTGTGGCCGCCGAGGTCATCAACACCGGTCGCAGCCGCGTCAACGCCGCCTCGCGCAACGCGGCCGCCTTCGAGAGCCCGCGGGCGTGCAGCGTGTTGGCGAATTCCACGATGAGGATGCCGTTCTTCGCGATCAGTCCGACCAGCGTGATCAGCCCGACCTGTGAGTAAATGTTGATCGTGGTCAGGTCCAGGAAGGTGAATATCAGCGCGCCGGAAATCGCGAGCGGAACCGAGCCGACCAGGACGATCAACGGGTCCCGAAAGCTCTGGAACTGCGCCGCAAGCACCAGATAGATGAGCACGACCGCGAACCCGAGCGTGACAATGAGCGCAGATCCCTCGTGACGGATCTGTCGTGACTCGCCCGCATAGTCGATGGTGACGCCGGACCCGCTTGCTGCAGCAGCTGCGTCTTCGAGGACACGCAGCGCTTCTTCCTTTGTGAACCCTGGGATGACGCCGCCGAATATACGCACCGCATTGCGCTGCTGGAAGCGGTTCAACGTGCGCGGCGCGGTGCTCGTTTCGATGTGCGTGAACGTCGAGACCGGCACAAGCTGGCCGCCCGGGGTCTTGATCTTGAGGTTGAGGAGCGGATCGACCGTCGCGCGGTCTTTGTCGCCGATCTGTGGAATGACTTTGTAGCTGCGGTCGAAATAGTTGAACCGGTTGACATACGCGCCGCCGAGGAGGGTGCCGAGCTCTCGGCCGACTCCCGCCAGGTCGAGCCCTAAGTCGGCAACACGCTCACGGTCCAGCACGACACGCGCCTCAGGGAGATCGATCTTGAGATCGGTATCCACATACATGAACTTGCCGCTTTGCCAACCGGCGCCGAGCACGGCGCCGACCGTTTCGAGCATCTGCTCGGGCGGCACATCGCTCTGCAGCACGAGTTCGACGTCGTACTGGCCTGGGGTGGGCAGCGGCGGATCCAATCGCGGAAACACACGCAGGCCCGGCACTTGCGACACCGCACCGAACACCTCGCCGTACATCTCCTCGGTCGAGCGTGCCCGTCCATGCCAGTCCTTCGCGACCAGGCCTCCAAATCCGCCCCATGCCGCCGTCAGGGACCACGTGAATTCCGTCTCGGGAAAGGATGTGATGGTCTTGACGACCTGCAAATGCTCGCGGTTGGTGGCGGCCACTGTGGAGTCCGGCGACGCTTGGAAAAACAGACTAATATGGTTTTGATCCTCAACGGGAGCGAGTTCTTGCCGCGAAAACATATACAACGGCCACACTGCGATCATGATGAGCAGTGACGCCGCCACGACCGCCCAGCGCATCTCCAGCGCACGGTCGAGCAGCCAGGCGTAGATACGGCGCACCTCTTCGAACCTTCTGTTGACGAAGGCGGTCAGCCGGCCTTCCTGGCCCTGAGCATGCACAAACCGCGAACTCATGACCGGCGACAGGGTCACAGCCACGACCCCCGACAGGACCACCGCCACGGCAAGTGTCATCGCAAACTCCAGGAACAGCGAGCCGGTCAATCCGCCCTGGAAACCGATCGGCGTGTAGACCGCGGCCAGCGTGATCGTCATGGCGATGATCGGACCAATCAATTCGCGCGCACCGGCCAGCGCCGCCTCGATCCGGGACTTACCCAGGCGCACATGCCGCTCGACATTCTCGACGACGACGATCGCGTCGTCCACCACCAGCCCGACCGACAACACAATCGCGAGCAGCGTCAATAGATTGAGGCTGAAGCCGAACGCGAACATGAACGTCGCCGCACCAACCAGCGACACCGGCATCGCGACGAGCGGCACCAGCGCGGTGCGCACCGAGCCCATGAAGAGAAACACGACCAGCGCCACGATCAAGATCGTCTCCGCTAACGTCTTGCTGATCTCTGTCAGTGCATTCCGCATGAACATCGTGCCGTCCCAGACGAGCTGCATATCGATGTCCTTCGGCAGCGTCGGCCGGATACGGTCCATCTCTTCGCGCAGCCGGTGCGCGACATCGATCTCGTTCGAGCCGATCAGCGCCCAAATCCCAAGGTAGACACCTTCTTTCCCGTTGTACTTCGCGATCATGTCGGCTTCTTCGGCCCCATGCTCGACCTGGGCCACATCTTTCAGCCGCACGATCGCGCCTCCCCGATCGGCGACGATCAGGTTTTCGAACTCCACGGCAGAGCGCAGGTCGGTGTTCGCCAGCAAGTTGACCTGCACGAGGTTGCCTTTCGTTCGACCGACGGCCGCCAGGAAGTTGTTGCGCTTGAGGGCCGCCTGCACGTCTCCGGGCGAGAGGTTGAGCGCGGCGAGGCGATCGGGGTCGATCCAGATTCGCATGGCGACCTGACGGCCGCCCTCGAAGGTGACCCGCTGGACACCGGGCAACGTCGAGAGTTGGGGCTGCAGCGTGCGCAACAGCCAATCCGTGACGGCCGGCACGCTGCGTTCCGTAGAGGTAAAGCTGAGATAGAAGGATGCGTAGGGGCGATCGGCGCGTTGCACTTCGATCGCCGGCGGCTCAGCTTCCGCCGGCAGCTCGGACCGTACCTGTTGGAGCCGCGCCGTGACCTCGGCCAGGGCTGCCGTGCTGTTGTGGTTCAGCTTCAAGTGCACCGTGACAGTGCTGACGCCGGCTCGGCTGGTCGACTCCACATAGTCGACACCGCCAATCGCGGAGACGACCCGCTCGATCGGCGTGCTGAGAAAACCGCGGACGGTTTCGGCGCTGGCGCCGTAGTAGACCGTCGTGATGATCACGGACGAGCTTTCGATCTTCGGGTACTGCTGCAACGGCAGGGTCGTCAGCGCCCGCCACCCCGCGAGCAGGATCACGAGATTCACAACGACCGCCAGCACCGGATGCTTGATGAAGATGTCGGTGAACGAGCGCATGCGGATGTTCTTCTCCTGTCGTTCCGGTCCCCTCAGCGTTCGCCGACGACCATCTGACCCGATCCGTTCTTATCCTCTGGGCTACCGGCGATCACGACGAGCGCGGCTTCTCGCAGTTTGAAGGACCCCGAGACCGCCACTTGTTCGCCGGCGGACAGCCCGGAGTGAATCACAACCTCGTCGCCGAGCATCGCACCGCTCTCGACCGGCCGCACGTGCGCACGCGTCTTGCCGCTCTTGTCTAACTCGATCACGAACACCTGATCGCCGCCTGGACCCTTCCGCAGGGCGCTCGCCGGAATGGCGACCGCCTTTCGTGGCGAGCCGACCGGCACTCGAACACGCACCGAAGAACCGGGAGACGGCGGGTTGGCCGCGCCCTCGATTCTGGCGCGCACCGTGGCGTTGCGAGTCGTGGGGTCGATACGCGCGTCCACCGCGACGATTCTGGCTGAGATCGGAGACGATTGGGCGGCAGCGGATACCTCGACGCTGTCGCCTTCCCTCAGGCCGGCGGCGATCTGCTGCGCGACTGTGAAGTCCACATGCACGGCGTCGTCGATACCCTGCAGCGTCGTGAGTTCGGTGCCCTCGTTCAGATACTGGCCGGGATGCAAGTCCGCCATGCCTACGCGCGCGCGAAATGGCGCCCGAATGGTCTTGCGGGCGATGATCGCCTTGGTCCGCGCGATCTGAGCCAGTGCGACATCGAGGTCTGCGCGCGCACGATCCACTTCCTCCTGGGTCGTGGCACGGTCATGACTCAAGTTGTTCCTTCGCTTGAGCACCGCGCGCGCGAGGGCAGACTGCGCTTCCTGCGCTTTCAGCTCAGCTTCCTCGACGGATACATCGAGTGCGACGAGCACCATGCCTGTGTCGACGATTTGCCCGGGCGTGAGACTGACATAACGGACAGTGCCGGGGAGTTCGTTACGCAACGTGATCGACCGCAGCGCCAGAACCGTCCCGATGGATGTGGCGGTTTGGCGGTGTTCGACCTCCCTCGTGAGGGCGACCGTCACCGACTCCATCGGCTCCGGCTGGTTCGCGGAAGCCGCCACGGCTGCCTGTATGGACGTATACTTCCAGGCCGCCAGACCTACGCCCACCGAGACAACCGCGACGAGCAGTAGAAAAGATCCGATCCAACTCCGACGATTCATACGCGACGCCCTCCGGAACGCCTCCCCGATGAATCCTTGATTTTGGTTGAACGGCGAACCGGTGTCGCGCGGGCCAGCATGTCCTCGAGCGCGCGGCGCACCCGAACGACACGCACTTGTTCGAGTGGAACGATTCCCAGCACCCAGTCGAGCCAGAGTCCATCGATCGCGGCAGCGACCGCTTCACCAACGCCCGGCGGCAGGCCGTCCTGCGCGATGCGCCGGTGGAGATCGGCGTAGACCGCGCGCATGGGCTGGATCAACGCGGGGTTCTGAGCGAGCGCCGCGAACACCGCGGAGGAACTGCGACGCAGTTCCTCCGTCCAGCACTTGGCGTCCGAAAGGCAATGGTCCAAGAGAGCGCGCGCCATGCGCCCGGGGCCTTCCGGTGTTCGCTCGTAGGCTTCGGTGTAGCACGATCGCCAGCCTTCGGCTGTGCGGATGACCAGCGCTTCGACGAGCCGGTCCTTCGACGGGAAGTAATGCAGCAGACCGCCCTTGCTCATGCGCGCCTCGGCGGCGACGGCGTCTAGCGTGAGATTCGCGATGCCCTGGCGGGCGACCACGGCTTCGGTGGCATCGAGGAGCGTGTCTTGTAGTTTCGGGGTTGTGCGTTTCATGGGCGAAGGATACCGTCCGGACGGTCTGGTGTCAACCGTCCGGTCGGTTGGTTCATATCCTCCGGCATGTGCAGTCGATTTATTCGATGGACTGAGCGCCATGTTCATCCCTCACCCCGGTTGGCCAACGCCACCGTTCCACTTCAGTTCCTGAGTGCGCGCGGAGCAACAGGCGCCGGTCGTCCGGTCGAGCGCAGTGGCGCCACGGCGTACCGAATCGGACGTGGCTGCGCCTTTCCGTTCTGCACCATAATACGGATCTCTTCGATAACTCTGCCGCACCTCGCGCAAGTCCAGGCCGTAATCGCCAAAGACCCGCTGTCATCCAGCACGGTCCGCCCCGTTCCACCGATGACCGTGTCATAACAGTGCCGGCACGCGGTCTGATTCTTCCGTTGCATAAAGTCGAGTGCGACTGAGTTGAATGGTTTCGTCTGTAATCTCATGTTTCACTCCTTTCACATTTTCGATGGAGTTACGATTCATGTTCACATCGCTTGCCCACCCGGCATATGGCATAGACTGTTCCCGACAGACGCCGATTCGACGTTGCCCTTGTAAGTGATTGAACGATTTTGGATTAGTGCACATTGAGAGCGGTTTCAGGAGGATCGAAATAGCGCCGTGACGGCTTCATGACTGCCGACATTTCGGCAGATGACGATGGATCGGCGCTGGCCAGGACTGCCAGGAGTGACTCGTGAGACAGATCACGCTTTTAGTCCTTACACGTCTGTTTGTGGAGCCCCATGGCATTACAGCCGTGGTCTCTCTGGTGTATTCGAAAAATTCGCCGGAGAGAACGCTTCCACTGGAAGAATGTTGTACCGCCTTCGAAGTTTTTCGACTTGTCCACCCATCACAGGCCAGTACTCCCAGCCATTGTTCAGATCCACGTTCATCGCAGCCCCCCGTCGAATCGCGATCAGCGCCTTTGCCGGGTCGAAGAATCCCGTTCTGGCCTCAGTGATCGGCGTCATACGAATGCCCACGTGAAATTGCAGGAGGACGAAGAAGACGAAGAGCCACGGGTCGCGCCGCTGGAAACCGGCGCTGAAACAGGCCACCTGGACCTCTTCCTCCGGAGCCGTTCCATAACCGGATAGAAGGTGCGCGCAATCGTGAAACAAAATTTGTTCTGGCGCGCCACCCTTTTCCCCCGGTAGCGCGAACCCGTTCTTGCGACAATACTCCCAATACGCGCGCCCCAAAGATCCGGACGGATAGTGCTCCAACGCCTGGTAGCGGGCCGCGAGCGCCGCATCTTCGTTCGCCCCGAGCATCCCGCGCATAAATGTGTAGAGGCCCCGTATGCCCTCTGTGTTCCAGATCTCTTTGACCTTCTCTCTCAGCCAAAACCGGCGCACCAGATCAAGTCGAAGTTGGAGAATCTCTCCCTTGAGAACATGTCGAAGGCCCTTCACCTCGAGAGCGTTGACCTCGAGCGCCTGCGCGAATTGCTCAACCAGGTTCGTCTCCTGGGCATTGGCTTTCCCGTCGATGAGGGACATCACGATGAGTCCCTGCACCAGTTGCTGTCTGAGCTGCGGATCGGGAAAGGACCGGGCCAGCTCGTCGGGTGTGATTGGAGCAAGTTCTTCCGGCGAATAGGTCGTGCCGAAGATCCGCTGAACCGCTTCCATCATATGCCGCTCCGAATTGTCGAGCATCCCATCCGCCAGTGCGACGGTCTTCATCGCTCGCAACCCCCAATAGGCTTGCTCTGGACTCGGTATTTTCAGTTCCATCGAAACCTCCCTGAGCACTATTGTTTTTCAACCCTACGCCCAAAGTGAGCTACGCGACAATGTCCGGCCCCAATCTGCTTGGCTTCGATCGTTAACAATAGACTCTCCGTTGGCGCAATGGAGCTTAGCTCTGTCGCTGCCGGAAGATGGCAAAGAAGGCCGGGACCTTTACCGCTTCGCCCGTCGGGAGGGTATGTACGGTTCGAATATGACTCTGGCCGTTTCCAAGCAAAGTGAATCGATCCGATGGGAACAAGGATTCCAGGTTATTTTCCTGCAGCATGCCGGGGGTAATCTGATGCTGGAACACCCGTGCAAGACCGGGGGGTGGTCCATACTGCTGAATCAGCCGGGCAAAGAACGGCTCAGCCGCTGACGACAGCTCGATCAGATACAGAGTTCCTTTTGTTCCAAGCAGCCGCCCGATACTCTGTATCGCCGTCGTATGGTCTGCCGGAGACAGTTGGTGTAACACTGCCCGCATATAGACATTCGCGTCGCCAATTTCCTCATGGAGGGCCCGGGCGTCATCAGGACACAGCACATCAAGAACCCGGTATGACGCGTTGGGAGCCGCATTCTTCGTTTGCGCAATCCGAACGGCTGCGGGCGAAATTTCAGTGCCTATTACCCTGGCGAAATGATTCGCAAGAAAGCGCGTTTGCGTTCCGTTGCCACACCCCAGATCGACTAACGGAAGCCGTGGGTCGGCATAGTCTTGGAACAGCGCCAAATCTTGTTGGGCCGCATGAGCGGGATCGGCGTCCCAAAAAATTTCGCCAGGCGTTCCGGTCGAGGTACTCCAAAAACTCTCCCATGATGTCAAATACCGGTTTGCCGATGTCATCGGTTGCGCTTCTTTCAGAATTGATCTTGTTCGTGAATCTCTATCGAGAAAAATGCGACGTGCCGAGCATGATGACTCAACGACGTGACAGCGGAGACTTTGCTTGATCCTCTAGGGCAGCATATAGGTCATCTCAGGCCAATGCGCGCTTCCGTGAATCCGTCCCGCTTTCCCTTGTTCAATGTAGATGCCGGCGACGAACGGCGTCGTGCCCGTAATACCCTTGAATCCTCCACTTCCCCAGACCCACGTCATGTCGCCTTTGCATTCACCCTTCACTCCGGCACATCGAATCTCTACATACGCGAGGTCCTTGTCATGGGCTCTGATGATGCAGACGCCCGTCTTCGGTCCCTCTTGATTCTCGCTGATATGGAGAATCGCCTGGCAATCCATTTTGCCCTTATGAATCTGAGGCGGCGCCGAACCTACGGCAAGATGCTTCACGAGCATGGTTCCGGTAATCGCGCCTCGAAAGATTCTGTCCCCATCGCCCAGATCATCGATGACGCCTTTTCCCGTCCAACTCACGGTCGCATGCCCTGCGTCGATGGTTGTGGCTTGGGCTCCGTAGAAAAGCCCCAGACTCATGACGAGGAGGGTGACTGTCAGGATCAGGGATTGTCTGAATCGCATGGCTACTCCCTTCATATACGGCGCCATCAGTCCCAGGTGTAAAAGAGAACTAGCGCACCGGTGAATAAAGAGCCCCGCCTTTCCAGGAGGAGCTTCTAAAACATCTGTCATTGCTCCGCGTGACTCGAAAAGACGTCAGCAACAATTCACAATCCACGCATTTCTGTTCATCACGGAGCGCCGAGCTTCCTAGGACCGGAGGACGGTCCACCAGTTCCGCAGCCAGGTCGAGCGGAGGAGCTTGTACCCGAGCCACGCCACGAGCAACACCCCGAACAAGGGAACGGCCAGGGTCTGCACCAGCTTCTGATAGTCGGTCATCTGGACCCGTAACAGATACTGCGGGCGCTTCATCAGATTCTGCTTCTCCGTCGCAATCGTGACCGTATACAGCCCCTCGTCCAGCCGGACCTCGCTTCGGAGTACGCCGTCCGGGTGGGTGCTCGGACGAATATCCGCTACAATCTGATCGTTTTCTTCTTTGCTCCCATTCCCCTTCACAATCCGCATCCCCACCAGCTCGTTGCGCAGTGCCGGATCTACGAGGTCCACGACCAGGAAGGTCTCGCCCTCTTTGGGAATGTCTGTGCAGTACTGATCTTTCAACTGGTATTGCGGCTGATAGGCGTTGAAATGTATCACCCTCTCTCCGACCTGGCGTATACAGGGGTCGTCTTCTCCGCTCGCTGTTCCATGTGCCGCTGCTACGCCAGGGAGGGACAGTGCGGCAACAAGAATGAGCGCCGTCGAACATGCCCATGTTACGTGTGTCTTCATGGTCGAACCCTCCTGTGTGGGGACCTTGCGATGAGCTGCTGAATCCCCCTTCATCTGCCTATTCCGTCCGACGATCCAATCAGAGGCGTTTCCGCAAGCGACGCAACGAGACGCCCTGGGCGATGCGCACACGTGCCTTCACCGTTTTCCATGGCGTGGCACGGAAGCCCCAACATAGTGCCACTATTGCCAGTACCACCAAGATCATCTGCTCCATGTTGCCCTCCTTGTCGCTTCCGACAGTTCCCTTCATCCGTTTTCGTCACCCATCTCTGTGGCTCACCGAGTGGACAGGCCCCTCCGGGGTGTAGAGAGGGGCCTATCCACCCCAGCGGGAGACGCCATGAGCATTCCGGCGTCACCTCTCTCTTGACCTTTCGTCACGCAATTGTTCGGCAACATCTTCCCTGCAAGCTGAGTGGTCATCGGTCCTTGCAGGGCTCCTCTGTTGTGCAGAATGACCGGGTCGATAACCTCACCACATTGCACGCAGCGCTGAGCGGTGTAGTCCGACAGATCCTCGCACCACTCGGCGACCATGAGTCCGGTACAGCGTGGACAACGATCTGTGTTGTGGATTCTTGTCCAACCTCGATCCGTCAACTCAATCGATTGCTGTTGTGTCACTGCTAGCGCTGTGTCCATTGATCCCTCCTCGGCGATCCACCGGCTTATCTCATGTCATTCATAACGAGATTGAATGGCAACTCGCGTTCCAGAAGGCTCCCGCCAATCTGAATCATTGATGTCGCTGAAACTAAAGGAGATTGAGCGACCCCGTTCGGGAATATCTCTCGCGAAAAAAGAAGTGCCGAAGACAATCTGCCGAAGTGACGGCACGATGCCGAAAGGTCGGCACGAAGCTGGAGCATTCATCGAGGCAGAGTAAGAAGGCGAGCTAAGATGGGCGAGAGATACCGAGCTTCTGCATTTTTGATTGCAGGGTCGTGCGTTTCATCCCAAGCCTGGCAGCGGCACCTGCCGGACCACCGATGATCCATTCCGACTCGCGAAGTGCTTTGAGAATGTGTTCGCGTTCGGCTTGTTCAAGCGTCGTAGACTTGGATGTAGACTTGGAGTTCGTTGTCTGGCTTGGCGCACGCTTTAATTCTGCAAGCGACACCACCAGATCCGGTCCTTGGGTCAGAATCACCGCTCGCTCTATGAAATTCTCCAGTTCCCGCACGTTGCCAGGCCAGTGATAGGCTTGCAGCGCTTTCATGGACTCCGAAGGGATCGTCTCGATGCGTTTCTTCATCCGCAGGGCGAGTTTCTGAGCAAAGTGTCGAACCAACAAAGGAATATCTTCCGCTCGATCGCGCAGGGGAGGGACGGTAATCGGAAAGACCTTGAGCCGGTAATACAGGTCACTACGAAACTCCTGCTCGTCCACCATCCGGACGAGATCACGGTTGGTCGCGGCGATGACGCGGACGTTGACATGGATCGTCCTGGTACTGCCCAGGCGTTCGAACTCCTGCTCTTGGAGCACACGGAGCAACTTCACTTGTAACTCCAACGGAATTTCCCCCACCTCGTCGAGGAAGATCGTCCCGCGGTCGGCCAGCTCAAACCGGCCGATCTTGGTGGCAATCGCGCCGGTGAATGCGCCTCGTTCATGTCCGAAGAGCTCGCTTTCCAGCAGCCCCGTCGGAATCGCGGCACAATTGATCTTCACGAATGTTCGCTCCCGTCGATTGCTGCGATTGTGGAGCGCCCGCGCTACCAGTTCTTTTCCGCTCCCTGTTTCGCCTAAGATCAAAACCGTGGAATCAGTCGCAGCCACAGTCTGGATCTCTTTGAGCAGCAGTTTGAGCGCCCGACTGTCACCGACGATTTCCTCGAAGTTATACTCCGTCTGGATTTCCTCCTCCAGGTACAGCTTTTCCTTCGCCAGCTTGTCCCTCAGTGAGGAGATTTCCTGATACGCCATGGAATTCGCCGCGGCAAGCGCAACCTGCGCGCCAATCCAGCTGAACAATTTCGCATCGTCGTCGCTGAACGCCTCCGCCCGTGTACTGACGACGCTCAGAGTGCCCAGTGCTCGCCCGTGCGAGATCAGAGGAACGGCACAACCGGATTTCAGGCCCGCGGCGGCCCCCCGCTTGATAATCTCCGCGGGAAACTCGGTGAGGTTGAGATTTCTGATCAGCACTGGCTGCTGAGTCGTGAACGCTAACCCTTCCGGGGTTCCTTCCAACGGAATGGGATCTCCCGCTTCGGCAAAGTCTTGATGGTTAGGAAAATCCAGCGCATGAGTCTGCAATTGGTGAGTCGCGGGATCATAGAGACAAAACCACGCGAGATCGTGCGGGATCACACGTCCGAGGTAGCCGGAAATCGCTTTCAGAAGTTTTGGCAATTCGAGGTGCGACACGACGGCGTTGTTGATCTCCAGCACGAGGCGTAGCCGATCTCGTTCGTACTTCAGCTGCTGCTGGGCAGATTGGGCGCTCCCCGCGTGCAAGACATTGTCCACGGCAACCGCGACCTGATTTGCCACCTGCTGCATGAAGTTGATCTCTGGCTCCTGATAGGTTCTCTGCTGATAGCTCCCAAATCCCATCGCCCCTAAACGACGCTGCGCCGTTGTAAGAGGAACCACCCCAAAAGATTGGACGCCGTTCTCGCGCAGCATGGCCATCAGCTTCGGAAAGCGTCGCTCTTGCGCGATATCGTTCACGGTCAAAGGCTGTTGGGTTGACCACACCAGCCCTCCAGGAGACTCGTCGACGGAGAGCTCCAGACCGGGACTGATCGTGCTGGGTGTCGCGGTCACCAAGAGCCACAGGCGCATGACATCGCGCGCTGGCTCATGCAGGACTGCATTGATGTAATCGAACGGGACGATCTGAGGGAGCCGTTGAGCAAGATCACGAAACAACTCCTCAAGGTCGCGGTGAGACGCAATGGATTCGGATACCTCCAGCAGGAGACGTAACCGGTCTCGTCCATGGATCAGGTCTTGATGATGAAGGACATTGTCCACCGCCACAGCGATTTGTTTGGCGACTTGCTGGAGAAACTCCAGGTCCGTTTCCCCATAGGCCTCTTTCTGCACACTCAAAAACCCCATGGCGCCCAGCCTCCGCACCGCGGTCGTCAAGGGAACGACGCAAAACGAGTTGACGCCGTCCTCGTTCATGAGTTGAGTGACCTTAGGCCAGCGACGTTCTTCGGCAAGATCGGGAACGAGGACCGGCTGCTGCGTTTGCCAGACCAATCCGTCGGGACTCGCGTCGACCGGCCCTTCATGGCCACCCACGAGATCGGCCGGCACGTTCGCCTGAATGGTGTGTAATCGCATCGTGTTTCGAACAGGATCGTGTAAAGACAGGGCGACAAAATTCACGTGGACGACCCGAGGCAGGCGCTGGGCGAGGTCTCGAAAGAGTATGTGGAGATCGCGGTGTACGGAGATTGCCTCGGCAACTTCCAACAGAGCTTGATACCGCTCCGCCAGCGTCTCACAGGGGGATATAGGAAACGTATCCATGGGGGGTCAGTATGGACTAAGGGTCGGTTCCGCCTCAAGAGGGGGAGGGGATGGAGACTGATGATCTTCTGTGCTCGCGGAACGCGCACGATAAGAATGTGCTCGTTCGACGCGCGCAGTGGAAGATCAATCAGTCCCCATCCCTGAAGAGATATCGAGCAAGCTCAGAAGTATGGGAGGCGCCAGACCGTCTTCTTGCTCGCTGAGGCCGCACGATCAGAATGTGCTCCCTCAATGCGCGCAGGGAAGGACAGTCTGGCTATTCCCCTGAAAGCGAAGTGGAGAAGATCCGCTGCCGTGCCGGTGATCTTATCCTGGGAGGCCTCATTGACACATGTTCAAAAGTTCATGACAATGCTCGAAAATCCGGCATGAAAGAATAAAAATGCTGCGGGGAATAGGCCGCTACCGCAGGACATTGCCCCACAGCTAACCTAGTGGTTGGGCCACAAGAAACGGTACGACATGACAATGCCGCACGATAATCTACGTCCCAGCAAGGACGCATTCGAATCAGACCCATTCGGGTATGGCGCGCTTGCTTGGCACAAATGGGGGATGGTTCAAACTCTCAGCAGAACCCGCCGCACAGCAAGCGCTTGCAGGGGACGGTCCACTGCGCGGCCCGCCGCTGAGCCGCAATCCCGTTAGTTTCTTCACCAAACTCGCACAGGATTCATAGTCAAATGAGCGAATACGGAGACGGTAATGACATGAGCCCATATTGTGCAGCTGGAGAACATGCAGGGATAACGAGTCTCGTCGATGCGTTCTACGCAAACATGGATACCTTTCCGGAAGCCCGTGTGATTAGGAAGATGGATCCCGAAGATTTAACCGAGTCGCGGAAAAAACTCACGTACTTTCTGTGCGGAGTGCTCGGCGGCCCTCGGCTGTATATCGATCATTACGGCCCGGTCAACCTCCCTGATTTTCATAGCCAATTCCCAATTGGATATGCCGAGCGAGATGCATGGATGCTCTGCATGCAACACGCCACTGCTGTTCAGCCCTATGAGGCATCGTTTAAAGAGTATTTACTGGCTCGATTGTGGATTCCAGCGGAAAGAATCAGGCTGTTCAATTCGACAGGCATCTAACAACGGCATGGAGTGGGACGCATTTTCCGCTACACCTTTTGGACCCCACTTCAAATGGGAAACCTAAGAGGACATTCCTATATTCATGTCCTCAACTGAGGTCCGGTCGACGCAACTGCCTTCTGCTTACTTTTCAATCTCGAAACCGTCGTTCTTCCACCAGCGCCAGCCGCCATCGAGTTCCATCACGGGGTAACCCTTGCTCGCAAACAGGACCGCCGTACTCGCGGCCAGGTGGCAGACGTGTGAATAGCAGTACAGTACATTGATCCTTTTTTTGTGGAGACGCGCCTTCACGATCTTCGCGTTGCCCCACTGGTCCTTCGGCAGATTGAGCGCGCCGGGGATATGCCCGTCTGCATAGTCTTCGGCCGCGCGCACATCCACGATGTTCACCGGCTCTCCCTGCTTGAACCAGCGCTCTAGTTCAACCGGACCGGTCGTAAAGGCCATCTTGTCCTGGAAATACTTCTTGGCTTTCGCGGCGCTCGGAATCTTGAGTTTGCTCGCCATGGCTCTCCTCCTGTTCGAGACGTTATCCTTCTCACTTCGCATCCATCGTGATGGTCCGGCACCGATAGCATCCACGTGCGATGAGGCAATAATTATCGTGCTCGCGCGCCCAAATCACGCCAACTCAATAACCCACGGTAAAGCGCCGGCGGATATGCATTGGCTTCTCTACTTCATCGATCATCGCCTTCGCGTAGTCCTCGACCGAGATGCGGCTTTCTCCCTGAGCATTCGTGAGCAACTGATCCGTACCAAGACGAAACTGCCCGGTCCGCTGTCCCGGGAAAAGATCCGCTGAAGGAGAAAGGAAGGACCAATCCAAAGTCTGTTCATTGCGAAGCATGTTTAGAGCTTCGCGCGTCGCGAGAGCCCCTTGCTTATATTCCAAAGGAAACTCCGGAAGATCTACGGACTGAACCCCCGGCTTAACCTCCAAGCTGCCTGCTCCCCCGACGAACAGCAGTCGCTTCACACCAGCTTTCTTCACCCCGTTGATAATGGAGCGAGCGCCCTTGACCTGCTGGTTGTAGATGTCCGGATTGCTCCATCCAGGATTGAAGGCGCTGATTACCGCATCATGACCCGTGACCAACCGGATCACGTCGTCCTCATTGTAGACATCGCCTTTCTGAGGGTGAAGCTTCGTCTGCAGCTTTACCTTCTCCGGATGCCGTACAATGGCCGTGACTTCATGGCCTCGCTGCAATGCTTCCTGCAAAATGGCCGATCCGACAAACCCGGTCGCGCCGATCACTACGATCTGCATGGTGCAACTCCTCTCTCATCCAAGCGTGGGGGTAGGTAGATCTGACCCTTGAACAGCGATCACGATCGGATGCATACACAGTCTCTATGCCTTACCCCTGCGACACATCATGGAAGGCATGCGAGCCTTCCCCGTGAAATCAGAGCGTCTGGGTGCGTGCCGTCGCAGAACGGCTGATCCCTCGAGCGTCCACAGAGACACCAATAGTAAGTTCCCGGCTCCAACGACAGTACGGCCGGCTGCTTGGCTGCAATTCGTGGTTTCTCCGTGAACAGTCCTCCTTGAATGAATAGCCCTCGTCCAGGTCAAGCAGATAAAAACGTCTTTCTATTGCTCTCCGTAGCTGATTCGATAAATCGCTCCCGCCAAATCGTCTGAAACCAACAGAGCGCCATCCGGCATGACGAGGACGTCAGCGGGGCGTCCCCATGCCTTTTGCCCCTGAAGCCACCCTTCTGCAAAGACTGAATACCGGATTTGTCCTTGCTCATCTCGTGACACAAACGTGATCCGATAGCCGATTTTCTCGCTCCGATTCCACGAGCCATGCTCCGCAATAAAGATTTGGTTCTGGTATTTCAGGGGGAACATGGTTCCGGTATAAAAACGCATGCCCAGAGAGGCGACATGGGGACCGAGCGTGATCGCAGGCGCCGTAAATTCTCGGCAGGCGTGTTTGCTGCTGTACTCAGGATCCGGGATCGTTCCCCCATGGCAATAGGGATAGCCAAAGTGCAGCCCCGCCTTTGGCGCATGATTGAGTTCATCCGGCGGTTGATTGTCCCCGAGATGGTCTCGACCATTGTCTGTAAACCACAAGTCTTGGGTCGTTGGATCCCAATCGAACCCGACCGAATTCCGGACTCCACGCGCAACGACTTCGTAGCCACTTCCATCCTGATTTACGCGGGCGATCAAGGCATAGCGGTCGGGATCAGGTTCGCAGATATTGCACGGGGCACCGACAGGCACATAGAGTTTCCCGTCGGGACCGAACGCAATGAATTTCCATCCATGATGGGGCTCCTTCGGAAAGTCCTCCGTAATCGTCACCGGCTTGGGCGGGTTGGCCAGCCGTTGTTCGACCTTGTCGAAGCGCAGGATGCGATCCACAGCGGAGACAAATAACGAGCCACTTCGGTACGCGACTCCCACCGGGTTGTTCAAGTCCCTGGCAATGATGAGTACTTCATCAGCGCGCTGATCACCGTTTTTGTCGATGACTGCGTAGACGTCGCCTTTTCCCCTGCTGCCGACGAACAGGATGCCGTTCTGCCCCAGTGTCATACCGCGCGCATTCGGAACGTTGTCCGCATAAACCGTGATGGCAAAACCCGGGGGCAGTTTGATGGTATCGAGAGGAAGGGAGGCGGCATCGATCCGGTTCCCGATGAAGAAGAGGAGCATCGAGGAGAATACCAGCGCAACGATACGACTCATCATATTCCCTTTGTTCCTGTGGTCCGTGTTCATGATTACTTCCTCATGAATAGATTGAAGACCCATTGTCCCAGTATGCCCATAATTGGAGGAACGAAGAGAGCCGGCAAACAACGGGCAAGGGTCAAGGGCCAACCCAGCAAGGGAGCTTCGTAGGTTAGCATTCGGATGGGGCTGACGAGGGACTTTGCGGTAATCAGCGCGATCAAGACGCCGGGAGCCGCTCCGGAATTCCAGAGCTTCGCCGCAATGGGAAACAACAGATACGGTCCTCCGGGAATTACCAGGCCGGCCAGGTACCCCACGAGAATTCCTCGCGTGGAGGACTCAGTTCCCAGCCACGCGGTGATCTCAGAGGGAGAGATGAGCACTTCAAGAAGTCCCGCAATAAGAAAGCCCAACAGCAATTCAATCCACACGCTCCCGAACAGCCGGCTGCTTGCATACAACCCCTCCAACGGCAGAGCGCGGTCCTTTACAAAAGCGAACACACCGAGACAGACGACCAAAACGAGCAATATCACCAGGCTGATATCCATACGCCGGCTCATCCTTGAGCAAACCCTCGACCTGTCCGATATTCGAACAAGATCGGCACACCGGCCAACTGGCGGGCCTGGCTTCGGGCAGATTCAATTAAGGCATGATCAGGTGAGAGAGCACAAGCGGGATCAGTAGCGCCGGCGTTCCCCGTCACATGAAATGCCTGACAGCGACATCCTCCGAAGTCTTTGGAGTGACGATCACAAGTTCGGCACGTGTCGGGTAGCCATCCGTCTCCACGGAACTGATTAAAGCCGTCTGAATGATGCCAAATATCTGCGAGGTGGCGCGTCGCGACATTATCAAAATGCAATCCTGGCAATGTGTGCGCCAGATGACAGGGTAGCGCAAGCCCTTCCGGATTCACCATGATGAACCGTCGTCCCCACCCATCCATACAAGATTTCGGGTGCACCGAATAATAGTCGGGCGTGACGAAGATCACTTCCATTGTTCCCCGAAGCCGCTCCCTTGCGTTAGCCGCAATGGTTCGCGCGATTTCGACCTGCTCGCGAGTCGGCAGGAGTGCCTCGCGGTTCTTGAGAGCCCATCCAAGGTACTGCGCGTTCGCCAGCTCGAGTCGGTCGGCGGAAACGCGCTCGGCCAGAGCGATAAGTTTCTCGATTTCATCGATGTTGTCGCGATGGAGCACGACGTTCATAGTCAGCGGGAGTCCGACCGATGTGACCCATTGCATGACTTCGAGTTTCTGCTGGAAGGATGGTGTTCCGGCAATCCGGTCCGATTCTGTCGCCCGCGAACTTTGAACGGACACCTGCACACCATTGAGGCCGAGTGCTGCAAACCGAGACAGCCGTTCGAGGGTCAAGGGAATGCCGCTGGTGATCAAATTCGTATACAACTCAAGCCGGCTCGCCTTCTCAATGAGCAGCTCCAGGTCACCCCTCAACAGTGGCTCCCCTCCTGTGAAGTTGAGTTGGACGACACCAAGTCCTTCCGCCTCTTGAAAGACGCGAATCCATGTGTCGGTGTCGATCTCATTTCCATGACCGGCATGACCTGGAGGATTTGAACAGTAGGGGCATCGCAACATACACCGGTAGGTGAGCTCGGCGATTAACGTATACGGGCGATACTCGTTATTCATTTGAAGTGAACCAGACCTCGGCCTGCAAGGGTCTTGAGAAAGTCTCGTACATGCTGTGTAATTTCGACCAGAGAGCTTTTTCGATGCATGCGAGCGAGTCGCTGCACAATGTCCTCGACCGTGCATTCTCCCGTGCAAAGGCGCGCGATCTCCGTCGCAGTTCTGTTCAGCACAAGACCCGTCTCCGGATACAAAAGCAGGTCGTGACCGGTTCGCCTATCGAAACGAAGACGGACTTTTGGGCTAAGCCGAGGTCTGGCTATGTCGCCGGTCATTCCATTGCTCATCTGCAAGCTTCTTTCCTCCCGGTCCTGATTCGACATAGGCCAGGTACAGGCAGTCGAGCAGGTGCCACAGAATTTCCGCCTTCTTGATCAGGGCCCGCACACATCGTTCCTGCAACTCATGCGTGAGGGCGTGCTGAATGACGAATTCAACGGCCTGCTTCGAATCAAGGGTGGCGTGGGCTATACGCATCTGAAAATACCTCAGAGCGTCTGAGCTCACCCAGGGATAATGGTGCTTCCACGCTTCGATGCGACGGGCCATGAGCGTCGGAGCAAACAATTCGGTAAGTGATGAAGCCACGGCTTCGAGAAGCGATGAATCACGGACGAACTGCACGTACCCGTCGCAGGCGAGTCTGACCCCCGGAAGCACTGACCGCAAGCTCCTGACCTCCTCGACGTCGAGCCCCACGCCTCGCGCCAGCTCGAGCCATGACGCGAGTCCGCCTTCCCAATCCTGTTGTCCGTCATGGTCCTGAATACGGCGGAGCCAGTTCCGTCGAAAGCTCGGGTCTTCTGACTTCGACACAATCAAGGCATCCTTGATCGGAATCCGCGTTTGGTAGTAGTACCGGTTCAGCACCCATTGTTGCAGCTGGACCTTCGTCAAGTTCCCCTCGTGCATGAGTGTGTGGAAAGGATGATGGTCATGGTAGCGGGTGCGGCCTTCACGCGTGAGCCATTCCACGAAGGCTTCTTGTGAAAGCGGAGCTCGATGTTGATCGTCTTTCATAGCCTGATCTCCATCCCGTCCCACGCGACGCTCCATCCGGCTGCCTCAATGATCTTGCGCTCGGTTGAATCCTCCCTCAACATCGGATTGGTGTTGTTGATGTGTACGAACACTCGCCGAGGAGCCGTGATTGTCGAGAGCATCGCAAGGCTCCCTCTCTGCCCCCCGACAGGCCAGTGGGCCAGATCCTCGGCTGACTTGTCGAGGAAGCCCGGAGCGGAGAGTTCATCACTCGACCAGAAGGTGCCGTCGAACATGACGCAATCCGCAGCTGCCAACGCTTCGACAACCGATGTCGTGATCCTGCCGACCGCGGATAGATAGGCCAGCACTCGCCCGTTGGTACACTGGCGAAATCTGAGTCCCACATTCAGTTCCGGATCACCAGGCGAGACAAGTCCTTCCAAATGGATAGGAGGTTTTCCCGGGACGGCCAAGGCTGCCACCGTCAAACCTGACGGGCGTCCGTCCGCGCACAGCATGGCCTCTTCAATACCTAGTTTCAACGTTCGCCAGGTCACTTGACCGGCAAAGCGTTGCAGGGTTCGATACAAGACATTGCTGTCGGCGAATCCACGACGAACAGATTCCGTGGAGTAGATCACAAGTCGATGATTCTCTCGGAGCGAAAGGAGCCCTAAACAGTGATCCAGATCTCCGTTGGTCAGAAAAATCGCCTGGATGGGTGTGGTGCGTGATTTTCCAGGATGGAGAGGGCCGAAGCTCTCGATCTGCGAGTGAATGTCCGGAGACGCGTTGATGAGAAACCAGTCTTCACCGTTCGTGCTCAGACCGACTGATTCCTGTGTTCGAGGGCTCGCGTTGATCAGCCCTTCCCGCACGCCTCGGCATTGAGAACAGGCGCAGTTCCATTGGGGGAATCCTCCTCCCGCTGCCGACCCTAAGACACGTACGATCATCACATCCACCCATCGATTTTATTGAGGGGCGGTCACGACCGGCCCTTCTGCAGATGGCTCTTCGATATCGGGCCTATCCGCAAAGTCATCTTGATACGAGTTGATCTCGGCATCCATTTTCACTTCCACGAATGACGGTGCTTCCCAGTCCATGCTACTTCCTCCTTAGCAAAGAGTGATCGTGGCTTCCAGGCAGAGTCTGTCGCTCATCAATTATCCATCGTGAAAGGTTACCGGATATGCGCTGGACGTTCCACTCTAGTTGCCTCGATCCACGTGATGTTCATTTTAACACTCGATTCGCACTGTCACAGCGTTGTATGCGTACCATCGCAGAACGGCGGGGTTTTGGTCTGCTTGCACATGCACAAGGAGACTTCTTTCGTTTCGTCTACCGTGAACTCGACCGGCTCGATCCCGGTTCCTTGGTGAGACCCGTCACAGAACGGTTGGTCCCTCGATCGCCCACATTGACACCAATAGTACGTTCCCTGTTCCAACGTAAGCACTTCGGGCTGCTTGGCTGCGATGCGTGGTTTCTCCATGAGCGTTCCTCCCTCTGTGGTGGTTGGGATCGGACTGCGCGGCTGCAGTATATCGTTTCATCATGAACTTCGCACGCCCACTTGCTAGATCTTGACCTCTTCTTGTATAAGCTTGCCTTAAAGTTATACACAGAGATTCCGCGCGGTTCATCACTGAAAGGAGATGGCATGAGGGGCATTTACTACTTCGTGATTGTGATTGGAATAGTGTTCGCCCTTGGAGAAAGCGATGGCTCTTTGGCTTATGCAAAGACCGTCGAAGCAGGAGAGTCCAATTCAAGTTGGAACGGCAGCGGCGAGGTTCAGGATCTTGTAAATGGAGAACAGGTCATCCATGGAATTCTGAAAGGGGTGCTGATCGCCCGTCATAAGGGTGAAGACAAGACGGTTGTCCATTCGTCCAGACTGGTGTGTCCGGTGCGCGTGAATCTCAACAGAAAGAAAGACTATCAAGCGATAGAAGGACTCTGCACGATTGTGGCGCATGAGGGCAAGGATGTCGCCTACGCCCACTGGAAGTGCGCTGGAAATTTGAAAGAGTGTGCGGGCGACTTTACGTTTACCGGCGGGGTCGGTGGATTCAACGGAGTCTCAGGAACAACCCCGTTCCAGACAAGTATAATCTTTGAGCTACAGGAAGGGAAAAATGCTCAAGCCATCGGGTACGCGGTCTGGCCGAACATGACGTATACGTTGCCCTAGTGACTATACAGTGCCCGTCACTGTGTACTTTTCCGGTTTATCCAGTGGGAGGAGCTCTCCAGTGAACCGATGGGGCTCCTCCAGTGAAACCGGATATCTACAGATGTAACGGCTTGATAGGCGACACCACGGCCGCCGGATTGTTCTTCCACACCGACTCATCCGCATCCACGTACAGTTCCACTTCGTTGCCGTCAGGATCGCGCAGATAAAGACTCTGGCTCACGGTATGATCGCTCATGCCGTCGATCGCGACACCCGCTTGCTCCAATTCCCGCTTGGCGGCCCGGAGTTCATCCAAATTATTGCCGACTTTGATACCGATATGATAGAGCCCGCGGCGGTGGCCCTGTGGAGGTCCTGGCGCGTCACCCACCTGGATCAATAGCAATTCGTGATGCGTGCGGCCGGAGGTGAGCGCGGCAGCAGCGCCATTGAAAATCCGTCCGACTTCCTGAAATCCCAGCAGGTCGCGATAAAAAACCAACGACTGTTCCAGATCCTTCACATAGAAGACAACGTGTCCGAGGTAATGTGCTTTCATGTTGATCGCTCCTTATTGGACGACCGCTGCAAGAGCAACGCTCTGATCTCCGCGTGCGCCAACACCACTTCAGGCGTTCGTTGCAGCGCGTCGTGGTACTGTCTGCCGAACCCCTCTCCATCTTCCGTCGGTGTCAGGAGTGTCCGGGCCGACGTGAGCAGGTCGATGATTTCCGTACGGGACGATGCTTCGCCTTCTTCCGTCAGTTCATCGAGCTTGACCATCAGTTGGGACAGCGGACGCAGCCAGGCAAACCACGCATCCCCTAGCACCAGCTGCAAAAACGCTCCATTGGACGGGATACGCCCATGCACACGCTCATAGGATATCCGTTCGTCGTCCAGCAAGGCTTTATGCAGACGAAGCAGCGCCTGAAAAAGATGGTCGAGGTGCGCGTCTCGGTGACCCGGTTCCGGCATGATCCGACCTCCCAAACCTCACGCGATCGTTACCCCGTCGGTTCACTATCGAGTTGATGCGCCTTGCGGCCACCACGGGCGAGTGGATGCTCGGGAATCTGACCGCCGACCATGAGTTTCGCCATGTCTGCGGCGCGCGCAACGAGTTCCTGCGCCCCTTCACGCAATTCCCTGCTGTTCTGCACCTCACTGACATTCCGTTCCATGTCCTCCGCGCTCCAGCCCCGTGAATGGGCGATGAACGGAAACTGCGGGAACTGGCAGCCGACCTCTGCGAAAAAGGTCATAAGTTGTCCGGCTACGCCCTGCACGTTGTCTTGCCCACCCATGATGATGAATGCCGCCACCTTGTTCTTGAGCAAATGTTTGTTCGCAATGGTCTCTTGATTTTGGATGCAGTTCATCCGCTCGACCATCTTGTAATACAGGCTGCTCGCGTTGCCCCAGCGGATCGGGGTTGAAATGAGAATCACATCGGCCCAATGCACGATGGCTTCGTACACGCGATCGAGCTGATCGGTCGGGTCCATCTGCGTAATCGAACAGGGCCAGGTGCAGGCCTGTGCCGATTTGGAATAGAAACCTTCGCATGGGCGAAAGTTCAGCTCGCGGAGCTTAATGCATTGCGTCTCCAGCTTGAGCGCACTTCGAGCGTGGTCAAGCGCCACGTCCAGCATCGCGTCGGAGGTGCTGTATCTTGGATACTCTGCGGTCATCGCCGTCGTCGAGATCCCCACGACGCGGACAGGGCCGGCCTGTCTCAACACCGGACGTGCGAGCGGATGGGGCTTGTGCGACTGCTTCTTCCGTTTCGTGGCAGACGATAGATCGATATAGAGTCGGCCGCTCTCGACCTTGGTGGTATAGCTCGGAACGTGATCTTGTTCGTGCCCTGGTTCCCCTTGACCGGTCTTGTGATGAAACTTCCAGTAATGCCAGGGACAGACGACGTAGTCGCCGTCGAGGGTGCCTTGGCCCAACGGGCCGCCGACATGATTACAGACCCCGGAAATCGCGGCAAACGAGCCGTCTTTGTATGTCAGCGCAATGGTCGTCTTCCCTGAAGAGACTTCTTGCAAGAATTTACCCTTCAGGTCTTCTACACTTCCGACGTCTATCCATTGTCCATCCGGCATGAGAGACTCCCTCGACGATTAGCAGAATGCTGAAAAAGTCGCTCTTCTCACCCGCCCAACCCCGGCGCCTACTTCACCCACCCGCCCTGAGGCTGCCGAGACAGCCTCTTTGCCCAGGGACGCGCCTATTCCCATGCATCGTTCTCGCATCGCTCAGACCATCAACGAGTCTCGGAAGTCGGAATCACTGAAGGACTTTTCCGCTCGCCAACACACCCCGCACCTTACTTCTTCGCGCCCGTATCGTAGTAAAACCTCTCGTGCACGATCTTGCCGTTCTTCCACTTGGCCACGACGACTTGCTCCATATGAACTGGCTGTCCGCTAGTGGCGATAAAATCCAGGTTGCACTCATAGAAGGTCACGTCGTCGCCCACACCAACGGCTGTCACGTCAAACCCCTTCCATTCCTTGACGCTGCTCATGAACTGCTTTTCCCGCTCGATGTTCGCCGCTAACCCTTTTGTCGGAGGATTGGCGTTATCCTGCATCATGATGTCCTTGTCATAGAACTCATTCATGGCCTCAATGATCTTACCTTGACGGATGTAGCCGAATAGATCGTTCAGCCGCTGCTGTAGATTCGCTGTGCTCATGACCGCTTCTCCTTTCGAGGTTTGCTGGTGAATGTGATCCCGGCCTTCTGGACTTCCTGGTAGGGCAAGAGCCAGACGAGCGATTCATCGCTGAGATCACCGACCTGAATACGGTTGCCCCAGGGATCGCGGAAGTCGCAACGAAAGCCGGGCGCCAGTTTCAGCTTGTACTTGTTGATGAGCTTCTTTCGCACTTCCTTGATTTGTTTCTCGTCACGGACCATCAAGCCGAAATGTTTCACGCGATCCGGCTGCAGCTTGTCGACTTCAAATATCGCCATGAACTGATGCTCGCCCAGCTTGCACCAGGCCGCGCCTTCGCCGCCGCGGAGCATCTTCAGGCCGAAGACATCGGAATAGAACTTCACCGCTTTCTTGGCATCGGTGACCTCAATGACGATGTGGTTACAGCCGTAGACTTGGACTGACATTATGTTTTCTCCTTACTCTCCGCGACTGTTTTCTCTGCCTGCTGGAGGGCGGACTCAAAGATATCGAGCGGCTGCGCGCCGGAGATCGCGATACTGCCGTTGAGGACGAAATAGGGCACCCCGCGAATGCCCAACCGACGACCGACTGCTTCTTCGCCCTTGACCTCCGCCGCTCCTTTATCGCTCGCAAGAAACGATTCTGTCTCTGTTCGATCCAGTCCAGCTTCGGCAGCTACATGCGCAAGGATCTTCAGATCACCGATGTCGTTGCCTTCCAGAAAATATGCGCGAAAGAGATTCTCCACCACTTCGTCCTGTTTCCCCTGCTGTGCTGCATGCCAAACCAGCCGATGGGCAGCAAAAGTGTTCGGCGCCAGCTGAATCTTCTCGAAGGCAAAGGGAATCTGCTCATCCGTGCCGGCAGCGAGGAGTTGTTCTTCCATCCGGCCGAAGGCCTCCAAGCTCCCAAATTTGGCCTTTAAATAGGTTGTGCGATCCATTCCATCAGATGGCATTGTCGGATTTAATTGAAATGGACGCCACGTCACATGCACATCGCCACCAACAGAGGCCAGTGCTCGCTCGAGCCGTCGCTTCCCGACATAACACCAAGGACAGACGATGTCGGAATAGATGTCGATACGCATCCTAGATTCCTTTGCTGCTCTGTCCCGCAGGATGCTCAAAATGGCCAGCCTTCTCAGCCGCCCAACCCTGGCGCGCCGAGACGCGCCTTTCCCAAACAAGGCCGCAGGCGACGGAAGCACCGGAGGCGTAACTTTCTCACCCACCCGCCCAGAACTGCTAGCGCAGTTCTGTCCCGATAGGCTACGTTGAGGATGCTTTCGAGGCGAGAACGCCGCTGGCGGGCTTTTTCAGCGTTCTGCCAAGTGCCCCATTTTGCCTGCCTGATAATCGTTCACGGCTTGGACCAATTCTGCTTTCGTATTCATCACGAATGGTCCATAGCGAGCCACCGGCTCATTGATCGATTCGCCCGCCATCACCAGAATTGTGGCATCCTCCTCTGCAACGATCGTCACCGGCTCTCCCGTCGAGACAAAGACAGCCAGTTCGGCCTCCGTTAACCTGTGCGATCCCTCGACGGATGCCTGGCCACTGAGGATCAACAGTCCGATATTGTGACCGTTCGGGATCTGCAACGGCATCGAATGCCCCGCGCGCAGACGGAGATCGTACAATTCGACGGGCGTGAATGTCTTAGCCGGGCCTTTTGCGCTTCCCACCGATCCGGCAATCACACGAAGCGAACCGCCGCCTCCGTCCAGCTGTACGACTGGAATCTGATCGTTCACAATCGTCTGATAGCGGGGCGCGGACATCTTGGACGAGGTGGGCAGATTCACCCACAATTGAATCGCCTGTAATGTCCCGCCTTGCTTGGCCCATTCCTTTTCATGCAATTCTTCGTGCACGATCCCGGAGGCTGCGGTCATCCACTGCACATCGCCTGGACCAATGACGCCGGAATTTCCGGCTGAGTCTCGATGCGCCACACGACCCTGATAGACGATCGTGACGGTTTCAAACCCGCGATGCGGATGTTCGCCGACCCCTCGCGGCGTGTCCGTCGCCGGATAAAACGTGGGGCCCGCGTAGTCCAACATGATAAACGGGCTCAGCTCGCGGTCCAGGTCGTTGCTGGGAAACAGATTCCGCACGTGAAATCCGTCACCGACGACGTGCTGAGACCCCGGGTGATAGACCTTCACCTGATCCGTCTTTTCCACATTGGTTACCGGCATCGTGTCTCTCATGATGAGCCTCCCTTTCTTTGACTCTTGCCAAGTGCTGCCTCGATTACCTGGCGTTGGAGTTCATGATCGCCCTATCTTATGGGGCGCTCCTCCGAGTTATTTGTATCGTCGCCATGTTCTGTCCCGTAAAAATCATCGCTTGCGAACCACGCGCACGTCCGCTCCGCCATCACCTTATCAACTGACCACTTCCCGGCGCCACTACGAGAATCATGGCACCGTGAGAATCCCCAGCCGCACGTGAATCATGACACCCCAATATAATAGTTCTAATTAGAACCAAGTCAAGTGGGTCATTTTCTCCGGGAGGGTGCGCTTCCTTCAATGGGCCGTGCGCAAGAACTGGTTGTCGCTGACAGGACGACGGGCTTGGTTCGATCCATGATCCAATCTGACCTGGACTGTAATATTGGGACAACCGCTGAATTTCAGGCCGCTTCGCATGGCTATGGTAGGGTAGGCCAAGGACTCTTTCCGTGAAGCAAGCAGACCCGTGGATGCAATCATCAGACGATGCCTCCTCGCACCACACATTTACGGTTCTTCACATTCTGGTTTCTTGCCATGCTCGGCACGCTCATGGTCGGAAGCCCTCAATCGAGTTTTGCGCTCGACCCTCTTCCCCGCTCTCCTAGAGTGGGATCATTGCGAATTCCTCTTCTCTCGTACAACCGCGTTCCCATCTCGGCACTTCTCTCAGATTCCGCCAGCTACCACCTGCGGGAAATCAGAATAGCCGGCATCGTCCGCACCGTTGAAACGCAGCTCATGACGCGGGGCTGCGGTAAACCCTACGAGCTGACCATGCTCTCGCTGGAAGATGAGAGTGGCATGGTGGACGTCATCGATCAGGGGGCCTGTGGAAAAAAACCGGCGTCGTGCGAGCGCCAACGCTCGCCGCCGGCGACCGCGTCGAGCTGCTGGTCCATGTTATCGGAAAAACCTCCGGACCAGGAAGTCCGCTTGAAGTCTTCACGCTCTGGATAGAACGGGCCCAGGAATAACCCCGCTCCTTCTCTTTATTCGACTCGTTTCCCGCATTCCACAAAGACTGTTTTGACATTTCATCGTCTGCGCTCTGCCATGAATCAATGCGGCACGCGACTCGTCTCGGTCACCATTAGAGTTTCTTCACGATGGCTTCATCATCGGTTCATGCTCGGTCATTACACTGCCCTCACAACACGTTCTGCGTCATTGGAATCTTGGGAATGTCTATAGAGATGGTTTTGACAAAATAGTTCCTCAGCGACGTGTGCGCTGCTGCCCTTTCGCAAGCGATACTCTCTCTCAAGGATTCAGCCTGGACTCCGACTTGTGAATCTCCGGCGACGATCGGGTGATCCTTGCCGACTAGTGCAAACCGCCGTGACTTTGTGATGGAGAAATGAGCATGATGAATGAGCAAGGAATCGTTGTCGTATCAAGCAGTTCCGGGCACGCCGAGGGCATCACGATGGACCTGCAGTGTGGTGACCGGTTTGTCGAGAGGTGTCATAATAGCGTCGGTCAAGGACCCCGCCTAGTGGACGCCGGACCGCTATCCATACGGGTCGCTCAGGAATTGGGAGCAAAGGAGATCATGCGCATACTGCTGGTTGAAGACGATGTGGACCTCGCTCAGTTCATACGCAAAGGGTTGAAGGAAGAGCAGTATGCCGTAGACTTCGCAGCCGATGGTGAAGAAGGGCTGGAGCTGGCTTTGGGAAATCCTTACGACCTCTTGATCCTCGACATCATGTTACCCAAGCTCGATGGTCTCACGCTCTGTCGCCGTGTCCGGGCTAAAGGCAACGTAACTCCTGTCTTGCTCTTGACGGCGCGCAACACCGTGGAAGCCAAGGTGTCCGGTTTCGATACCGGCGCGGACCAGTTTTTGCCCAAGCCTTTCGCCTTCGCAGAACTGTTGGCTCGAGTCCGGGCCTTGCTGCGTCGAGGAGGTCCTCAGCAATTGATCCATCTGAAAGCGGCAGACCTCGTGCTGGATCCGGCTTCTCACCGCGTCTGGCGGGCAGGGCAAGAAATCGGACTGACGAATAAAGAGTATGCCCTGCTCGAGTTTCTCTTACGAAACAAGAATAGGGTGTTGACGCGAACAGCGATCATCGAACACGTGTGGGACATCAGCTATGATCCCATGACGAACATCGTGGACGCCCATATTCGAGCCCTGCGTGCGAAGATTGACCGAGATTTTTCACCCCAGCTGATTGCCACGGTGCGCGGCGCCGGGTACATGTTGGAGGAGCCGGAACCGGTTGCATGAAGTCCCTGCGTAGCTCGATCCGCCAGTCTGCGCTCATCCTGATGGCAGGACTCCTCCTTGTCTTTTCTGTTCTGACCTACATCGGGGGCGACGCCTTGTTGCACCGCTTTGTGGATGGCCGGCTCTTAGCGTTGGCGGAGACGCTGGCCAAGATCGTTGAGCAGTACCCCAACATCATCGAAAGTTCACGTGAAGACGTTTCGGTTTCTGCAGATGTGAGCCGAAGCAAGAATGAGCAGCACGAACTCCAGGATGTCACCCATTCTCTTCGGGTCTTCTCGCCGGATGGTCGGCTCCTCTGGAAAGCTCCAACCGCGTTGGTAGAACAGCCGATCCCCGGTTCCGTGCTCGAACAAGTCCGCCTCGGTAACACCGTGTTTGACACCGTTGAGACAGCCGAGGGTAAGCCTGTTCGGCATGTCTTCATTTCTATCCCGCGGCAGGGTCCGGTGCGGTACGTTCTGCAGGCTGAAACATCTCTGCTTCTGTACCGAGAGACACGCAAGGATCTTGTGGTCCTGCTGGCCCTGGGATCTGGGATCATCCTTCTCGTCGCCTGGGTCGGTAGTGGGTGGCTGGCCAAGAAAATCTTGACCCCGATCGATGTGTTGAGTACCGGCGCCGAAACGATGTCTGAAGCCGATCTGGGGAAACGATTCACTCTGGATTCACCCTATCAGGAATTCCGTCGTCTCACCCAGGCGTTCAACTCCGTGATGGACCGGTTCCAGCGGAGCGGTGAGATTCAGCGGAGCTTTTGCGACATCGCCGCCCACGAAATGAAAACCCCCTTGACCATCCTGCAGGGCAACCTGGAGGTCGCGCTCCTGAAAGCCAGGACCTCTGAGGAATATCGCGAAGCTCTCATCAACAATCTTGAGCAGGTGGGACGACTCATCGCGCTGACACGCTCCCTGTTGACCCTCGCGAAATTCACCAGCGGCAAACCTCCCGTTCAGCTCGTACCACTCGCCCTGGAACCCATGATTCAGGATATGGTGGATGAACTCACCCTGCTCGCCGATGACCGCCAAATCACATTGTCATTTGAGTCCCAAGCGGTCCCGCCCGTCCTCGGCGATGCACAGTGGCTTAAACAAGCGCTGATCAACCTACTCGACAACGCGCTTCACTACACGCCATCCGGTGGAGCCGTGACGGTCCGCTTGCAGGCATGCGGAGAAGGGGTTGCCGTGGCTGTCGAGGATACGGGTCATGGGATCGAGCCGGAACATCTCCCTCATCTCTTCGAGCGGTTTTACCGGACTGATTGGGCAAGGGCGAAGGATTCCGGCGGTACCGGACTTGGACTGCCTATCGTCAAGGAAATCGCGGAGGCCCACGGGGGAACAGTTTCAGTCACAAGCCAAGTCGACAAGGGCTCCATCTTTACCCTGCATTTGCCAGTTCCAATTCACCAGACGATTTCTGCCTAGCCCACATTATTCCTGAGGGTTCGCCGTCCACCACCCGGGCTCATCGCAGCCGTGAATCCGCAACACAGCAGCAATATTCATGAATGCTACAGATGAGACAGTCATGATGATGAAGAATTCTTCATGGTCGGTTCACGATCCGTTCATCTGAGTCTGCTACATGTATAGTGCACGCTAAGAAAGCTGAACCCTCACCAGCGACGCAAAACAAGCTTCGCTGGAGGATGTGCGGGAAAGAAAGGAGAGGTACCAACATGGGCCATACTATCCTGATAGCGATCTACTCTCCGCTGTACATTGTAGGAATGGTGCTGCTGATCATGTGGTGGATGAGCGGTGCGGGGTCACATTCTGGAGGATACCGTCCGAACGAGAACGGGCGCGTTCTTCCTCGTAAGGCGTGACGGAATAAGGAGTCTCAGTAGTGCAAGGCCGAAGAGTAAGAGGGCGTCGTCTGGTCGCATCAATGGTTGATGCGTTCCGACGCAGGGCTATTTCGCTTCTGATCGTAGGCCTCAAATACTTCCGCATTATTTATGAATGCATCACTGCAGTTCCGAATTCGCCGCTACGAGGAACCTGGACGCAGTTGGTATAGAGTTTAGACAGGCGGGCTTCCCGCCCAGATGGTCAACATCGTGTTTCATGTATGCCTCCCTCCTGTCGTAGGTTCTCGACTCTGAATGGTTGGTGACATATCCGCCGATTTCCATCCCAACCCATATTGGTGTTCGCCAGTGTCATGTTCGCTACGGCGATTTCATCTCACGCTGCAGCCGGAGACTCGATTCCAGATTTTTTCCCGCTTCGCCCATTTAGTTTCGACGTTTCGTTTAATCAGCGCACATTTGCGCCAGAGACTAGAATCATTGCTCTCCAGGCCGGACTCACTGCCTTTCGCTACGACAACTTTGAAGTGAGAACCGTCTATCAATACTATAGTCAGCATACCCCTACATTTGCTACAGATCAAAATTCTTTGTATCTGAATCCCCGCTGGAATAATTTCATTGATATTCTGGATTTTCCAACAGGCAAACCGATCAATCGAATGATTCGACATATTCTCTTTGGGCCGCTGGAGGACCGTGCGGTGCCATATCTTGGAGCCCTTGCTGGAGGAACGATGCCGGGTCGAGATACTTTTTCTCCTGGCTATCTCTATGGAGGCCAGGTGGGAGTGCGATTCCCTGTTGCTCGAGGACTGTCGCTCGATATGGGGCTGCAATACACCAGACTTGAAATTTATTTCGAGGGGAAATCCGAGCTGTCAGAACAATGGCTCTTTACAACCGGAGTTCGATTCTAAATAGTATGATCGCTGGTGAACCCATCATATGCGTGCGATTGATGATACGGTGGTTACGAAACCGCCTCAAAGGCGACGGCTCTGAAAGAATCGTCCCGTTCCTTATCGCGATCACCCTTGGATTCTCTCTGCAAGGATGCGGACTTGTCTTCGACGCGGTGGAATTGGTGCACCCTTTTGAACGCGATGAATTGTCTGCGATCTGTTCGCGGGGGCAATTCCGTGTAGGAATTTCTGTTGAACCTGTTCGTCCCTTTATATTTCCAGCTGTGTACACCGATGAAGGAGTTCGTGTCACCGGTCTCGAAGTGGAGCTGATTCGTGACGTGGGCGACGCGCTGACCGCATATTGTGGCGGACAGAAACCCATTGTTCCTCGATTGCGCCTTACCCGGTTTCGTGATCTCTTTATTGAGATGAATGAAGGCCACCTTGATCTTTTCGTCTCATCTGTGGGTGGGAATATTCCCGGTGCAAGCCCTGTAGGGCTATGGTATTCAATCCCGTATTTTCATCATGGGGGCATCGGGGCCATGGTCCAAAAGCCAGAAGTAGCTGAAAAAGTACGGGCGCAGTTCCAACAGCAAGCTGGAAATCCCGACACGCTTGCGGCGATCCAAGCAGGGCTTTCCGGCTTGACCGTTGCCGCTCAGAGAGGAAGAACGTCTCACCTCTATGCAGAAGCCAATCTTAAGAATATCCGGTTGCTCATATGCGATTCGCTTCCAGCCGCTGTGGAGACGAAGGACCCACGCATCGATGTGATTTTGTCCGAACATTCCGTCCTCGGTTATGTGACGAAGCATGTTTGGCCGGACTGGCAACTCCTCACGCGAAATGATGGGACGCCCTTGATCCTGACGCAGGAATACTTTTCTATTGCCACGGGTATAGAACACAGGCGTCTACAGTGGTTCCTCAACAACCTGCTGTATCGGTTAGAAGAATCAGGGCGCTTGGAGCATCTCCGCAAGCGTTGGCTAGAAGAAGATTATGCGCCGACTCGACGGGCAACCACAGAAGGCTTGCCGTTTGAAGTTTCGAAAGTGCCGGAACATTACGACCAGGGACAGTGTCGTTTCGCAACTGGGCGGTGAGGAAGAAAGAACTACTGATGAAATCTCGCGTGTTGCTGTTCATACCCCTGAGCCTTGTGTTGTATCTTATGTGGTCAAGTATTGGCTGGGCGCAAGGACCTCGCGAAGAAACCGAAAAAACCGCCCAACATTTAGCCACGCTGCTCAATGTCGGACGTGTCATCGTCGAACGCAATCAAACACGTATTAATGATTCCCGGATAGGCGATAAAGGATTTACGCCGGAGATATTTGAACATCAGGTTGTCGATGAGTTTATGCGCCGGACAACCATTGATCTAAAGCGACTCCCCTCGAATCTTTCCTCTGTTGCGAAAGAATTATTGCCGGTACTGCTTCAGTCGAGCAAGGAGGTGGTGGCTGATGCACAATTTGTGATCAATCAACGAGGCATTGGGTTTAAGAATTTCGTTCCGGCAACCTTTGCCAGCCAAGCCGCTCGAAAGTTCTCCAATCGCTCTCACGTGAAAATCAAGCAAACCGCACTCAACCCAAGGAATTTGAAAAACACGCCGGATGCATACGAAGAAGACGTGTTGAAGCGGCTGGCTACGCAACCGGTTTCAGACACCTCCATCATAGAATGGGTTGACAATGAAAGGACCCTGCGGGCCATGACCCCGATATATTATTCGAAAGATTGCCTGGTCTGTCATGGCAACCCCAAAGGCATCTTGGATATTTCTGGTTATCCACGGGAAGGCGCCCAGGAAGGTGATCTTGCCGGTGCGATCAGTATTCAGATTCCAGCGACAATTCCCTAGCAAATTGTCCATAAACTTTATACAGGTGCGATTCTTTCGTAATCGTAGATGTTCAGGCGAGAGGGGACCGGACTAATGTGACCTGAACTCATTTCCTCCCACATCGTGCTCTTGCCACGGCTTTGCTTCTATGTGACTTCGAGACGACTGGGAGTGAATATAATGCGGGCTCGTCTAAAATACACCTGAATTGGCACACTCGGCGAAGTTCTCCCGCAGCAGTCTACTCCACCGAAGCAGCCACTTCGGCTGCGGAGGTCGGAAGCTGCGGGGGAGCTTGCCGCCTAAACCTAACTCAAACGAAACGGGCGAGATTGTGGGACTCGCAGTTGAAGTCCTCCCCCTATTTCACCAAACTCGCTCCTTACGCTTGCCTCGCTCCGCTATGCTATTTCGCGATGAGCTGCATGGATAATACGGGCTAATCTGATTCAGGATGAGGAAGAATCCTTTCAGCATCCTCCAAACACTTCGTATACGAATGTGGATAGTGTAATGTATTATATCCTGCGAGACATCGAATTCATTTTCAGTGATTTTGAATGAATGCAATTCAGCATCACCTTGGAACACGACGTGATGAAAAGCCACACAAGCAAGACGTTTCAGCCTAAGGCAGTATTGGTACTCGCGCTCGCTGGTTTGGTAGGTTGCGACTACGAATCGCATGCAGCCGGGGATGCGAATCCGATTCGTGCGGCGGAGATGAAACAGGATTTTCGAGATCTCTGGCTTGGGCACATCTATTGGGTGCAGCACGCCGTATTGGATAGCGCGACGAACAGTCTGCTGGAGCGCGATGCCGTCAAGAAGGAAGTCGACGCCAATACGAAACAGATTGCGAGTATGCTGACACCATTCTACGGTGAAGCCCGGTCGCAGAAATTCCAGACCCTGCTGGATGTCAACATCGACGCAGTGAGAGAATACTCGGAAGCCACCACTGCGGGGAATAAGAATCAGCAGGAGGCCGCACTTGCCCGCTTAGCGAGCAATGCCAACGACTTCGGCGCATTCCTTAGCGGAATCAACCCCTATCTTGCGGAACACACCGTTCGTGGGTTGATCGCCGCGCATGGCACTCACCATGTCTTCCAAATTAACCAGTACAAGAAAAAGGATTATGCGCACTTAGAGGAAACCTGGAAGATGATGCGAGCACACATTTATGTTATAGCAGATACGTTGACAGAGGCGTTGATAAAACAGTTTCCGGGCAAGTTTTCATGACTGGTGAGAGCCACAGTCGCCTGCGACGATTCCGAAGAATTCACACACACCATACACGCCCTTGCTTGGGCCGCTAATGAACAAGACCCGCGGTTCTTGATGAGCCGCGGGTCTTCCTGTCTTGAAGTCGAGAACCGCCTGCCGACGCTTCGTCATCGCCACGTCCGCCACCACAAGTGTTTGGCTCGCCACTAGTATCCATCCGAGTACACCCACCACAGTCCATGCCGCATTCTCGCTAGTGAGACATGACCATTCCGTAGCTGTTGTTTCCCGGTCATTCAGAGCCTGATGAAGATTTTTTCATGATCTCTTCATGGATCTATCATGTGACGGAGCTAGGGTGCCACCAACGGCTGAGGACTTATTGACTGTCCGAAACCAAGAGCACCCGAAGTCAAACCAACAACCGGGAGGCTGAGTCATGGAACGAAGGACTGGATCAAGAGAAGTACTGCGAGATGGAACTGTAGCAAAAAGCAGGAGTGGGCATACCACTCGGCCCCTGCCCTCGGGCGAACAGTTCAGCACGAGATCCTGCGCCCGCTGCGCCGGCCTGCTCGTGAACGATTGGTGTAATGACTTTGATACCACCGGCTCACATATTCCAATGGTCCTGCGCTGTGTGCAATGCGGGCACCGCATTGATCCTGTAATCTTGGAAAACCAAATCCAGCCTCCTAGTCGAAAGCCAGCGCGGACGGCAGGTCAGGTCTACCGACAAATTAGTCCCTGGCGGGGAACCCTCTGACCAAAGAGACTAGGATACGTGCGTCATGGCAAGCTCAAGGTGTTCGCCTGCCAGAGAGTCCGGCAAAACGAGAGATTCTTGTACGTGTACCCTTGTGAACACCTCGGATCGGTTACGAGACGTTCAGCTCACCGTTTTTCTTTCATCGCCCGTTCCACTTCGCGGCTGGCTTCACGCGTCTTGATCGTTTCCCGACGGTCATGCTGCTTCTTGCCTTTGGCCAACCCGAGTTCGACCTTGGCTAAGCCCCGCTTGGAGAAATAGATGCGGAGCGGGATGAGCGTGAGCCCTTGCTGTTGCGTCTTGCCGAGGAGCTTATTGATCTCTTTGCGGTGGAGGAGCAGCTTCCGAGTACGAAGAGGCTCGTGATTCATGATGTTCCCGTGGCTGTAGGGACTGATGTGACAGTGGTGGAGAAAGACCTCTGTGCCCTTCACGCTGGCGTAACTATCTTGTAGGTTCACACGCCCGTCTCGCAGGGATTTGACCTCCGTACCCTGAAGCATGATGCCCGCCTCGAACTTTTCTTCAATGAAATAGTCGTGGTAGGCCTTGCGATTTGTAGCGACGGATTTTTCGCTCTTCTCTTTTTGTTGCTGCACCATTGGTCCGCCCTCGCCACGAGAGTCTCAAGGTCCTCAAGTCCAAAAGTCTTCAAGTATTCGGAGACTGTTGACTTGATGACTGTCAGACTTTCCAACTGACTTTTGCTATGATGCCACCATGCGCGGACCGGGTTCCATCGATTCTCTTTCCAACGTCCTCGAAGGGTTGGCTCGTCGCCTGGGTCTCGAATCCAAGCTGCTCGAATGCCGCTTGCGCAGGAACTGGGTCTCTATCGTCGGGGAGCCCATCGCGTCGAATACCTGGCCCGACCAGATTCGCTACAAGAAACTCTATCTCCTTGTGCACAACAGTGTCTGGTTGCACCAGCTCACGTTCCTGAAGCCGACACTCCTTCAGAAACTTAACACGGTAGCTGGCGGAGAACTCATCACCGAGATTGTGTTGCGCGTGGGCGAGATCCCATCACGGGTCGTCGTGTCTGCCACGACACCCACCGGTGATGGCGACCCCACCATCTCCGAGGCGGTATTAGCTGAAACATTGCCTCACGTCTCAGCGATACAAGATCCCGATCTCCGTCTGCGGTTTACATTGGCGATATCGAGAAATCTTCGGGCTCCAACTCGTCCGGGATAGAGTCCGTCACACGGCCCTTGAACAGAATGCGCGTGGAATCGGAAGCCTCGCCACCCTTGGGCACGGGGCCCAACCCTCCTTCTTCTTCCTGGTCGTGCAGCCGATAGTACCCCCGCATCGACTGCTCAAACTTCTTGACCACGGACGCATCTCCGTCCAGGTATTTCTTGAGCATCTCGGGTTCAGTCCATCCGTAATCATCGAACACGTACACGACGATTCGCCTGTACCAACCGCCCGGATCACCCGGCGTCGTCGGTTGGATTTTCATCGCAGCAAAATGGTGCGTCTTGCGACCGACCTTGCGAAAACGCCTCAGCAGGGTTTCCACCCCTTGGTCGGTCGTGTCACGTGGCACGTGCGTGGCGACGATGTGGCCGACTTGGGAGCCGACACTGTAAGGAGGAATCGTTCGATCGGGACGACTGAGATACATTCCCCCCCAGATCAGCGTGAAGGACAAGATGAGCACGCCGAGGGCCAACTTGACGACCATATCCAGGGGCTTCTTAGGCTTGGGTATGGGAAGGGGTATTGGAGAAGAATTCTGCTCTTGCATGGAAGGCCTGCGCGAACGAAGAAGACGTAGGTATCGCGCGTATCCGTTACCCGCCGCCTTCCTCTGGGAGCGCCTCGGCGCTTTCCGCCAAGCGCGCGACGGCTACGACCCGATCGCCCGCTCCTTCGAGATCGAGGATCCGAACCCCCTGGGTGTTCCGACCAATCTCACGGAACTCATCCACCTTGCACCGAAGCACCTTGCCCTGAGCGGCCATCAGCATGATCTCATCGCCGTCCCGCACTTGGAGAAATCCGACGGCGAGCCCGTTGCGCTCGTTGGTCTTCACGCTGATGATGCCCTTCCCTCCACGGCCCTGAACACGATACTCATTCACCGGCGTGCGTTTTCCGTAACCGCCCTCCGTGACCGTGAGGATTTGGGTAGTGGAATCGGGGGTGATGGTTTCCATACCGATGACTTCGTTGCCTTCCTCGAGCGTAATGCCGCGCACCCCATGCGCCGTGCGCCCCATCGGACGGACGCCGTCTTCCTTGAAGAGAATTGTGATCCCCTTCTTCGTGCCCAACAGAATTTCCCGCTGGCCATCGGTGAGCTGCACACCAATGAGACGATCCCCTTTATCCAATGACAGCGCAATGATGCCGCCCTGGCGGGGATTGCCGTAGGCCGAGAGTTCGGTCTTCTTAATAATGCCCTGCGCAGTTGCCATCACGATGAACCGGTCTTCGCGGAACTCTTTGACCGGCACGGTCGCGGTGACCTTCTCCTCGCCCGACAGGGCCAGCAAATTCACGAGTGCTTTCCCTTTGGCGGCCCGGCCTGCGTCCGGAATCTCATGAACTTTCAGCCAATAGACCTTCCCGGCGTCCGAGAAAAACAGGAGCGACTCGTGCGTGGACGCGGTGAACAGGGTCACGACAAAATCTTCTTCCTTGACCCCCATTCCGATTTTACCCTTGCCGCCGCGCCGCTGTGCCCGATACAGGGTGACCGGGTTGCGCTTGATGTAGCCGGCATGTGAAATCGTGACGACCACTTCTTCGTTCGCGATCATGTCTTCCAGGGTGATCTCGGCTTCTTCTTTCACAATCTTCGTGCGGCGGTCGTCGTTGTAGGCTTCGCGCACCTGGATCAACTCATCCTTGATGATCGTACGAACCAGCGCTTCACTGCCGAGGATCGACTTGAGACGCTCGATCTGCTTCAAGACCTCCGTATACTCTTCGATGAGTTTGTTGCGCTCCAATTGCGTGAGCCGCTGGAGCCGCATCTCCAGAATCGCATTCGCCTGGATTTCGCTCAGCGTAAATTGCCGCATCAGGCCGACTCGGGCCTCATCGGGCGATTGGGCCCGCCGGATCAAGGCAATCACCGCATCCAGGTGATCGAGTGCGATCTTGAGGCCCTCGAGGATATGGGCCCGCTCTTCCGCCTTGCGCAGCTCGAAGGCGGTCCGACGGACGACGACCTCGCGCCGGTGTTCGATGAAATGATGCAGGATCTGCTTGAGGTTCAACACTTCCGGCCGGTTGTTCACCAGCGCAAGCATGATGACCCCGAAGGTCGTCTGGAGTTGCGTGAGCTTATACAGATTGTTCAGGGTGATGAGCGGGATTTCGCCGCGCTTGAGTTCGATGACGACGCGGATACCTTCCCGATCGGATTCGTCGCGCAGATCGGAAATTCCTTTGATTCGTTCGTCCCGGATCAACTCGGCGATCTTTTCGATCAGCTTGGATTTATTAACTTGATAGGGCAGCTCCGTCACGATCAACCGCTCGCGCTCCGTGCGTTCATCCGACTCAATATTTACTTTCGCGCGCAGGGTGAGGAGACCCCGTCCGCTCTCATAGGCGTCCTTGATACCGGCCGTTCCATAGATGAATCCGGCCGTCGGGAAGTCGGGGCCTGGAATCTTTTTCATCAACTGGGCGATCGTGATATTCGGGTTATCCAAGAATAAGAGAAGTCCCTCGATCACTTCGGCGAGATTGTGGGTCGGAATGTTGGTGGCATAGCCCACCGCGATGCCGCCGGCGCCGTTGACGAGGAGGTTCGGGATTTTCGAGGGGAGCACCAGCGGTTCGACCAGCGACTCGTCGTAATTCGGCCCGAAATCGACCGTCTCCTTGTCGATGTCGGCAAGCATGTCCTCGGCGACCTTCGTCAGCCGGGCTTCGGTATAGCGCATGGCTGCCGGGGGATCGCCGTCGACCGATCCATAATTCCCCTGACCGTCCACGAGCATATAGCGCATGTTGAAGGGTTGCGCCATGCGAACGAGCGTGTCGTAGATCGCGCTGTCGCCGTGGGGATGGTAATTCCCCATGATCTCACCGACAATCTTGGCGGATTTACGGTAGGCCCGGTTCGAGGCCAAGCCCATTTCGTTCATGCCGTATAGGATACGGCGATGGACCGGCTTGAGGCCGTCACGCACGTCGGGGAGCGCCCGGCCCACGATGACGCTCATCGAGTAACTCAGGTACGACGAGCGCATCTCGTCTTCGATGGCGATCTGTCCTAGTCGTTCATCAGGTGGCATCTAATTCTCCACGGATGCTGAAAATGATTCGATTCTCACCCGGCCCTGCCCCGGCGCGCCAAGACGCGCCCTTCCACAGCTTCGTTCTCAGTCACGTGCCTCCCTGCGACGTACCACACACGGGAAAGAAGCTGTTCTGACAGCTCGGGGTTGGGCGGGTGAGAAAGTTACGCCTCAGTCGTCCCGTTCCCTGCGGCCTTGCTGGATGACCATTTTGAGCATCCTCCAAAGCAGTCGGCGCACATAGTGTAGAAGACGGCTCTACTTCTACCGTTTATAGCCCCGCGTTCGGCATTACACGTCTAAGTTGCGGACTTCCAATGCGTGGGCTTGGATGAAGTTCCGTCGGGGTTCGACTTCGTCACCCATCAGAATCGTGAAGATCTCGTCGACGCCGGGCACGTCTTCCAGGGTCACTTTCAACAGGGTCCGAACTTCCGGATTCATCGTCGTTTCCCAGAGCTGATTCGGATTCATTTCGCCGAGACCTTTGTAACGTTGGATGCTGAGCCCGTGTTTGCCCTTGTCGAGAATCGCCTTGACCAACTCAGCCGTCGCGGGCTCGAGCTGTTCCTGCCCGTCGGCTTTGATCTTGTACGGCGCCCGGCCCAGCCCGATCGCCGAGGGTGAGAGTTTCTGCAGCTCCCGGAACTCGGCGGAACCGACCAGCTCGTGCGTCACATCGACGCTATGGACGACCCCGTTGGCCTGGAGCCGGCACATGACTTTGTTCGATCGATGTTCTTCGTCCTCGACGATCTCCAAGGTCGGGGTGAGCTTCGGATAGACCGCTGAGAGGGTTTTCTTCACGTTGACCACGATCTTCTTGAGAGCCTCTCCGTCCTTGAGCAGTTCCCGGTCGAGTCCCGGTTCGCCCACAAACGCCCGCACCATGCTGGCCTCATGTGGTTTCTTATTGAGCCGCGCGAGCAGCGCCTCGAAGGCGATCAACTTTTTGAGAATGGGCAGGAGCCGGCGTCCCGTCACATACCCTTGGACCCCTTCCACATATACTTCTACCCCCTCGACAGCGATATCGGCCAGATGCTCGTTGAGCGCCGGTTCATCTTTGAGATACCGTTCCGTCTTCCCCTTCTTCACTTTAAAGAGCGGCGGCTGCGCAATATAAATGTAGCCCCGCTCGAGCAGCTCGGGCATCTGTCGGAAAAAGAAGGTGAGGAGCAAGGTCCGGATGTGGCTGCCGTCCACATCGGCGTCCGTCATGAGAATGATTTTATGGTACCGGGCCTTGCTAATGTCGAATGAGTCTTTGTCGGCCTTTTCGCTCTCTTCTCGCTTGCGACCGATGCCGGTGCCCAGCGCCATAATCAACGTCCGGATTTCGTCGCTCGAGAGCATTTTGTCGAAGCGTGCCTTCTCGACGTTGAGGATCTTGCCCTTGAGCGGTAGGATCGCTTGAAATTTACGGTCGCGTCCCTGCTTCGCGGACCCGCCGGCCGAATCACCTTCGACGATATACAGTTCGCTCAACGCCGGATCTTTTTCCGCACAGTCGGCCAGCTTACCGGGAAGCGATCCCCCGTCGAGCGCGCTCTTGCGTCGGATGAGCTCTTTCGCTTTTCGCGCCGCTTCACGAGCACGAGCGGCATCGATCGCTTTTCCGATGACCTTTCGGGCCACCGTCGGGTTTTCTTCGAAATAGGTCCCCAGCGCTTCGTTGACCGCGGACTCGACGATACCCTTCACCTCGCTATTGCCCAGCTTGGCTTTTGTCTGGCCTTCGAACTGAGGATTCCGGACCTTGACGCTGACGACGGCGGTGAGCCCTTCACGGACATCGTCACCGGTCAGTGATTCGGTGTCTTTCTTGAGTAAATCGTTGGCATTTGCGTAGCTGTTAATCGTGCGGGTGAGCGCCGCCTTGAAACCTACCAAGTGCGTGCCGCCTTCCTTGGTATTAATGTTGTTCGCAAAGGAGAACAGGTTCTCGGCATAGCTGTCGTTGTATTGAAGCGCGACCTCCAGCACCATCTCCTGCTTCTCAACCTGCACGTAAATAGGTTTGTGCAGCGGCGTCTTGGCTTCGTTCAAATGCTCGACGAACGACACGATCCCGCCCTTGTACTTGAATACCTGCTCTTTGACCGGTTCTTTCCGTTCATCCTTGAGTGTGATCTCGAGTCCCTTGTTCAAAAAGGCTAGCTCGCGCAGCCGCTGCGCCAGCACATCGAAGCTGAAGTCGAGTGTCTCAAAAATCTGCCCGTCTGACTTGAATGTGACTGTTGTGCCACGGCGCTTGGTTTTACCTGTCATCTTCAGCGGGGCCGTCGCTTTGCCGCGCTCGTAGCGCTGCTCGAACACCTGGCCGTCCTGCCAAATTTCCAGCTCGAGCCATTCAGAGAGCGCGTTGACTACCGAGATCCCGACGCCGTGGAGCCCGCCGGACACCGTATAGGCGCCCTGCTCGAACTTGCCGCCTGCGTGTAAGACCGTCAACGCCACTTCAGCGGCGGATTTCTTTTGCGTGGAGTGCATACCGGTAGGAATACCGCGGCCGTTATCCACAACCGTGACGCTGCCATCAATGTGGATCGTCACCTCGATGGTCTCACCGAATCCCGCCATATGCTCATCGACGCTGTTGTCGACGACCTCGTACACGAGATGATGGAGGCCGTCCACACCGGTGCTGCCGATGTACATCGCCGGACGCTTCCGCACGGCGTCCAAGCCTTCCAACACTTTGATCTGATCCGCACCGTAGCTCTCGGATTTCGGTGTGGTCTCGATGTCGTTACTGGCCATCAGTCTCCCGTTTCGATACCGCCATCGGCTTTCTGTTGTCCACCCTCAGCGACCGACCTGACCGATGATTGGCGGGTTCAGCTAGATTTTAATTGGCATGACGACGCACTTGAACCCGGGACTGTCTGACTCCTGGATCAAACAAGGGCTCAACGGATTGTCCATTTGCAGAGTGATCGTTTCTCCGTCCATCACCCCGAGGACATCCAACAGGTAGCGGGCGTTGAACCCTGTGTTCAAGGCTTCGCCCTCGTACCGTGCCGCAAGCTCCTCAGTCGCTTCTCCAAAATCAGGATTGCTGGAGAACAACGTCATCTGTCCGGAGACAAAGGACACCTTCACCGCACTCGCCTTATCGCGGGACAGCACGGACACGCGCCGAAGCGCACTCTCAAGCTCGCCTCGATTGACGCCGATCTTCCCTCCGCCCTCCTTCGGAATCACTTGCTGATAATTCGGGTAGTTCCCTTCCATGAGCCGCGAGGTCAGCAGCAGCCCGCTCTTCCGGAAGATCATGAGATTTTTGGTGAATCCGATCAAGGGCTCGCCTTCGCCGCCTTCTTCCAGAAGTCGCTGCATCTCATGCGCTGCTTTCTTCGGGATGATCGCTTTGATCTCTTGCGGAACGCCTTTGGCGCCGGCCTTTCCGACCTCCTGTTCGGCCACCGCCAACCGATGACCATCTGTGCCGACCAAACGCAAAATCGTTTTCTTCTCCGACGTGATGAGGGTGACCAGCAGACCGTTGAGAATGTAGCGCGCGTCATTGTCACCGGCGGCGAAGAGGGTCTTCCGAATCAACTCTAAGAAGCCGGCCCCGGCGAGAGGAATGAGCCCTTCCCGTTCAATCGTAGGCAATGCGGGGTAGTCGGTGCTGGGGAGACCGACGATCTTAAATTGACTCTTGCCGGCATGAATCGTCGTCCAATTATTGTCACCCGAGGTGATTTCTATTTCACCAACTGTCAGTTCCTTGATAATCTCATACAGCTTCCGAGCCGAGACCGTAATTCCTCCTGGCTTCTCCACGGTAGCTTTGTAGTGCCCGCGCATGCCGATTTCGAGGTCGGTGGCGACAATTTCCACCCCATCCGGCTTCGCCTCGATCAGAATATTCGACAGGATCGGCATCGCGTTACGCTTCTCGACGACACCTTGGACCCGCTGAAGACCTGTCAAGAGTTCAACTCGTCCCATACGCAGTTTCATAATCTCTTCCCCTTGGCGCAGCCCCTCACGCTCGCAGGATCTGCTCCTTCAAGCTGTCCAGTGTGGCGCTCAACACGCTGTCGTTGTCTTTCGCTTTGGTGACCTGTTTGCAGGCATGGATAATCGTCGTGTGGTCTTTGCCGCCGAACTGCCGCCCGATCTCGGGATACGAGGAGTCTGTGAGTTCTCGACAGAGATACATCGCGATCTGTCTCGGGTGTACCAGCGTCTTGCTCCGGCGACGTGATTTCAGATCGGCGATTTTCACATGAAAGCGCGCGCCCACCGTTTCCTGAATATCATCCATCGACACGATCTTTTTCTTGGTGCCGATCAGATCACGGAGCACGCTCTTCGCCATCTCCAGCGTGATCGTTTGACCGGTGAGCGAGGCATAGGCGCCAAGGCGCACCAACGAGCCCTCGAGTTCGCGGATATTGCTTTTCATCGTCGTGGCAAGAAACTGGATGACATCTTCCGGCAACGTCACACCCTCGTCCTCGGATTTTTTCCGTAAAATGGCAATCCGTGTTTCAACGTCCGGCGGCTGGAGATCCGCGATCAGTCCCCATTCAAATCGCGACCGCAGCCGTTCCTCGATATCGGGCATGTCTTTCGGAAAGCGATCGCTTGAGAGGACGAGCTGTTTATGCGCTTCATACAGAGCATTGAACGTGTGGAAGAATTCCTCCTGGGTGCGCTCCTTGCCCGCCAAAAATTGAATGTCGTCGATCATCAACATGTCGATATGACGATACCGTTTCCGCAAATCCATCATCTTGTCGTATCGGATGGAGTTAATGACCTCGTTCGTAAATTGCTCGGTTGTGAGATAGGCAATACGAAGATCCGTCCGCTCCGCCACATAGTTTCCAATGGCATTCAAGAGATGCGTCTTCCCCAGACCTGTATCTCCATATATAAACAATGGGTTATAAGCTTTAGCCGGCTGTTCAGCAACCGCCATACAGGCGGCATGGGCAAATTGATTTCCTGCGCCGACTACGAAATTCTTGAATGTATACTTTGGGTTAAGTTGTATTCCCCGTTTCGACCGCGGACCGGTGTTTTGGCGACTCGTTGCAGTGGTACTCCCGCTGTTCTCGGGCTGCCTTGACGTCTGTTTATGGGAGATCACGAACGTGATCGCGGTCTCTTCACCACCCCTGGCAGCAGAGACGGCTTCAGCCAGAAGAGGTCCATAATGCTGGCTTAACCAGTCCCCAAAAAACTTATTTGGAACGCCTAGTTGAGCTGTGGAGTCCTCAATCTGCTCGAGGTGAACCGGTGTAAACCACGTATCGTAAACTTGTTTTGGCACTTTCCCTTGGATATACACCAAGGTCTCTTGCCACACATTTAAACTAGTCATAATCTCTGTATCATTCTTCGTACACAGACTTATTCACACCTGTTGATAACCTGGTTTTTTGTGTGGTCTATCTTTTGTACGCTCGTTCATTATCAGACCTTCAATAGATCACAACACGTGTCTTGTATGTGAACTCCCTCAGAGTATGGACTCTGCATGCAGGGGTTACCCAGAGTCAACCCCCAACTTTCTCCACAAAGACATCGGCACAGGAAACCAGAAGATTCAAATCTTTAATCTCGATTCACAGTATCCACCGAGCCTACTCTTACTCCTACTCCTACGACGATCTTTCTTTAACATGTAATATTTTCGGAAAAGAGCTGGTTATAGACCGACCTATACAACAATAATGTGTTCGGATGAGAAAATTTTCTCGACAAACTCATCATAAGTCATTGTCGGATGTGAAAATCCAATAGCCGTTTCCTCAGTCGCGACCACAGCCCCCTGCACTGAAGATGGGACTCTCGATACTACTTGCTCAATAAACACGACATCCGTATTTGTATCAGTCGCTCGAAAGATCGACGAAGAAATACGATCTGGATGTTGTCGCAGAACATAAAGCGTCATACTCATATTCACACGGAATATATGTCTTAAAAAATCAGACTTCTGTCAGCCGATCGAACTAACTGTCTGATCTCAGACACTGTTCGAGTCGTCACGGAAAAATCATCAGACCAAGCATCCATTGCCGTCCCTGCCTCGACAACAAAAGGGACGGATAACTGTTTAAATGAAGGAAGATATTTTTCAAGTACGTCGACGTCGATGATCTCGTCTGTATCTTCCCTCAGGAGGATGGACGCGCGGCCTAGGAGCACAACCGTTGTCTCATGGTCCCCGGCACACAGTCCAAGCGCAATACGAAGTGCCTCAACAGGACGAGCCGTCACACAAGGATCTTCTGAAATCACCACCGCGATGCGTTTCGACATAGACAGCCAACCGCAGTGACCACGGTTTCTTATGTAAAGGCGAGAAAGCGATCACAGCCATCAATAATTCCCGACAGCACAACGAGACCAGATAAAGACACCCGCGAATCGACAGAAGCCGTAAGAACACCATGCTGTTGACAGCCATAGGCACAGACAGACATCTTCGCTCCAGAATCGATCAACTCAAGATAGCGTTGATCCACAACTGTCTTTACTCCTTCATCAATCAGGTAGAGATAGACGTCGACTCCTTTGCGTAAAGCCGCCTGAGCCAGCTGGACAACCGTCTCAACACTGGGATGAGAAGGGGGTGTGGATAACAAGAGACCCAACTTACGAGCGGCCATAGTTATAAACCAAAAGACGTCAATACAATCAATCTCTTACGAAGTAAATGATGCGCGAGCCTACGAGCTTTTCAATCCAAAGTCAACAGCAAAAATTGCACTTCTTATGAAGGAAATATGCGGGATTTCAGGAGAGAGGAGAGACCGGTCAGAGGGAGTTCTTCCTGAGCCTTCAACTCGAGATTCCGAAGAATGACAGAGCCACGAGCTGCCTCGTCATCACCTAGAAGAATGGCATAACGGCACTTCGATCGATCGGCTTGGCGAAGGTGAGCCTTGAGCGTGGTGGCGCGATAGTCACATTGGGCCGAAATTCCGATTCTGCGGAGTTCATCGAGCAGCACAAGTCCAAGCTGAGTTCCTTTCTCTCCGAAAGCCGCGACATAGTAGAGACTCTCGTATAACGAGGACAGTAATGCCTCAGGAAGCATCAACGACACGCGCTCAAGCCCGAGCGCGAATCCTACGGCAGGGACAGAGGGACCGCCGAGCGTTTCCACTAAACCGTCGTACCGGCCGCCGGCACCTACTGCGTTCTGAGCCCCCAAATGATTCGAGGTAATTTCAAAACTTGTCAAACAATAGTAGTCGAGCCCCCGCACTAAACGAGGATTGAGTCGATAGGGGATTCCAATTGCCAAGAGACCTGCAAGGACCTGGTCAAAATGTACACGGGCCTCAGGAGAGAGATGGTCGGTCAGCTTAGGTGCTGACTCAGTCGCAGCCCGACAGTCAGGCACCTTACAATCCAGCACCCGCAAGGGATTCGTCTCCATGCGGCGCCGACAATTTGCACAGAGGAGGGATGCCTGCTGTGAGAGAAACGTGAGCAGGATGGGCTTGTACGCTGCGCGGTCTCCGGAGCTTCCCAGGCTATTGATTTCCAGCGTCAGGTCCGGAAGGGACAGATCAGACAACAGACGCCAGAGCAGCGCAATGACTTCGACATCTGCGCGAGGATCCGATGTGCCGAACGATTCGGCTCCGAATTGATGGAACTGCCGGAGGCGTCCCGCCTGCGGCCGCTCATGACGAAACATCGGCCCGAGATAAAAATACTTCTGCGGGAGTGGATCGGCAGCCCGATTGTGCTCGATGAAAGCGCGAACCGTCCCCGCGGTGCCCTCAGGGCGTAAGGTCAGCGAGGTTCCATCCCGGTCGGGAAAGGTGTACATCTCCTTCTCAACGATGTCTGTCGCCGCGCCGATGCTCCGTGCAAAGAGTGCGGTGAGCTCGAAGATGGGGATACGGATCTCCTGATACCCGTAACAGAGCGCCCAGCGCCTTGCCGCATCCTCGATGAAGCGCCATCGAGGGGTCTCCTCAGGAAGAATATCTTTGACGCCTTTGATGCCCTTGATCGTATCCATATTATTCAGCGATTATCGCGAAAGATTCGGGACTATAACGACGGGTTACCGGCAAGTCAACGCAGGTTGAAGTCGGTCGTTCGCGAAAACGAAAGGTCGGAGATTTTGCCGCTTCATGAGGAACATCAGATGAGGAACTCCGCGCCTTCTTGCGCCGAATGGCGCACGGGCGTATAGTTCGCGGCCTATCTGCCGTTTGGAGATCTTTCATGAGTACAGATCAACCGACCCGCCGGGTCATTGCGCTTGCACCGATGCCGCCAGAGAAATCCGCCTATGCCCTTGCCCGGTACAGCCGCTCGCCCGACTCAATCGAGGACAGCCTCCGGTGGGTGCACGGACATTCTGCTGAAAAATTCTGGGATCAGTTCTATTTCGACTATGGCCATGCCTCGATCGCCGATCTCGGCCACGTCATCATTTGTTTCGAGGACATCTCCGAACTCGCAGCGATTCGACTCGAAGACGAGCCCTTGTGGGATGGCCAGGCGAAATCAAGCCGGTATCAGAACTTTGCGTCCGGCGGGTGGTTCGTGCCGGATTCCATTCGAGGGTCGGAGACGGAAGGCACCTACCACGGCATTCTCCGCAGCCTAGCCGAGATCTATCGGGTCCTGCATCAACCCCTGACCCAATTTCTTTCCGAGCGTGAGCCGCGCCCCGAATCGATGAAGCCGGCCGATTACCAGCGGACGATTGCCGCGCGCGCGTTCGACGTGACACGGTATCTCCTGCCCCTCGCGGCCAGGACGAACGTCGGGCAAGTCGTCAGCATCAGGACACTGGAAAAGCAAATCACCAGGCTGCTGTCGTCACAACTGCCGGAATTGCGCACGATCGGAGACGAACTCAAGGATGCCTGTCAACGGTCACCCGTGAATCTTTGGGGCGAACTCTGTGGCCAACCGGCCGGAGCACACGAACCTCTCGCCCCGACGCTCGCGCGCCATGCCAAGTCGAATGACTATCAAGCCTCGGTCTACCAGGACCTCGCCAAATATGCGAAGGATGCGCTCAGGGGTACCGGCTTGGACCAACCGACGTCCTGGGGCGAGCCGGAGCCGGTGGATCTCCTAGACCCCCACGATCCGTTGGACGAAATCGTGACGACCTTGCTGTACCGTGTTTCGCATGCGCCCTACCGGAGCCTCCTCGCGGTCGTCCGCACCTGGACAGAGAAACAAAAGCAGGAAGCTGTTGATGTGGCGATGAGCGCACGAGGGCCGTACGATGAACTCATCAAAGAGTTCCGGAGCGGCTACGCCTTCACCTTCGACGTGCTGATGGACATCGGAGGCTGGCGCGACATGCATCGGCACCGGCGCTGTCAGCAGATCCAACAAAACTTTACGACGCTGCACGGGTACGAAGTTCCACCGCCGCTCGTGCAAGCAGGACTGGATCAGGAGTATCGACAAGCCATGAACGCAGTACGCTCGGACATCGAGCAGCTCAAGAAAACGAGTGCAGAGGGATCGCTCTACGCCACGCCGTTCGGATTCAAGGTGCGTTGCCTCTTCAAAATGGACTATGCCGAAGCTGAATACATCGCGAGACTCCGTTCCGGTGTGAAAGGCCATTGGTCGTATCGGACCATCGCCTGGTTGATGAAACAAAAGATCGCGGCGCGCTATCCCGCGCTCGGGGATCGTATCCAGGTCACCTCGCCGGATATCGAAGACACCCTCACCAGATAATCCATATGTTCGACCCCGATGGCCGAGTACCAAGCGCAATGTGAAACAACGCTGTTGGAGGGTCATTGGGATCAGGCGCAGCAGGCTGCACTGGCCTGGGCCCGCCATCCTGCTGCTGGCAGAGACCGAGATCCTCGACCTCATTTCGCTCTCAACGTGATCCACCTGCTCCGCGGGGAATTCGCCGAAGCCTGGAAGACTCACCCGGAGTGCCTCCAGGAACCAGACGACATTGCACAGGTCAAAGAGTGGATCGAAGAATTCGTTGCGCGACATCCGGCGCAGGCCAACGCCCATCTCGTGATGGGATTATTCCTGGCCCAATCGGGCCAATCCGAACAGTCGATCGCGCCCTACAAAGAATCGATCACACTCGCGCCACAGTCTGCCTACCCCCATTATTTTCTCGCACAGATTCATGAGCGGGCCAACCATCTCGAAATGGCCATCAAAGAATATCGCGAAGCCGTCCGCCTCGATCCTTCCTATACGCCGGCGCGGATCAACCTGGGCGTCGCCTATCAAGAGCAGGGCCGCATAGAGATGGCGATTCCCCAATATCGCGAAGTGATCAAGCTGACGCCGAACGATGCGACCGCCCACGCGAACCTCGCCTGCGCTCTTGCGGAACAGGGCAAGATGGAGCCGGCGTTGCAGTCCTACAAGGAGGCGTTGCGGCTGAATCCACACGATGCCGAAGTGCATTTTGCGTTGGGCGGCCTCTATGAGGATCGCGGCCGCTTCGACCTGGCGAAGAAGGAGTATGACGCGGCCCTCATCGCCGATCAGAACTTCGGTCCTGCGCACTCGGCGATCGGCTGGTTGGCACTGAGCAACCAGCACATGCAGGCCGCATACGAAGCCTTCAATCGAGCCCTCAAGTCCAACGATCAAGACCCACGGGCCTACCACGGCATAGCCGAATACTATTCCCAAAAAGGAAAACGCGAGAGCGCTCTGGACAACTTTGCGAAAGCGCTCAAGTACTACAAAGATCCCGAAAAGAAAAACGCGATACTGAATCAGCTCTTTCAAGAAGGCCAAATGGCAGATTAACAGGATGCTGAAAAATGCCGTCAGCGTCGTTCTCGCCTCGAAAGCATCCTCAACGTAGCCAGGGGCTACGCCTCCGGTGCTTCCATCGGCTGCGGCCTTGCTGAACGGCCTTTTTGAGCATCCTGCGAAATGGGCATCAGTATGAATGATTCCAGGGAATTATGGCGCCATATCCATGAGTCGTTTGAATATCACCGCGAAGCAACCGATCCCGATGCTCAGGCCGCGATGGATCGAATTGCTACGAAGTGTATTCGCTCGTCCACACGAAAATCGTTCAACGCAATCAATTGCTCAGTACGTGAAGGATTGTTGGAGGCCCCCTCATTGCATGAGTTAAGGCTCTATCATTCACGAGCCCATCCATACCATCTTAATGGGCCGATAATTGTTCTGTTGTACGAGGGAGCAAAGGTGGTTATCGACGAGAACACAAGGGGTAACGCCTGGATTGCCCGTCAATTTGAAGGACCATTCGGTGTAATCATAGTGGAGCCCCGTGAAAATGCTATTTAGCGGTATGTTTGGAGTAGACGTAACAGCGGTTGCTCAAACAGGTGGTCAACGAGGCCGCAGGCGAAAAAAACACCGGAGGCGTACCCTCTCGGGTACGTTGAGGATTTTTTTGAGACGAGAACGAAGTTGGGCGCCTGTTTCAGCAACCGCTTAGAGGTCGCGGATGGCGCCTTGCAGCACCGTAATCTGCGTCACCGGATCGCCGGAGGCTTTTAGTTCTGTGCGGATTTGCTCTTTGAGGTAGGAGGAGTATCCGACGCGGTCGATCAAGAGGTCGAGAAACCGTTCAACGGGAAGGAGACTTTGTTCCTTGAGTTCTTCCACGATTTCATCGGTGACGGGCACGTAGCTGCTCCCCATGTGGAACACCACATTGTAGTGGCGGTTTTTCCCGATGCGCTCGAACCTTAGACCCTTCACCGATTCCCTCTTCTTATGGATTTCCTACGAGTAGGCACATTTTAGATAAGCGGTCCGAAGAAGACAAGGGCGTATAGTCCACGCAGTATGTTGAGACATTCAGCCGGCAGCGTGCGTGAATCTGGGAAGTACATTTCAGAAATATGCTTCCCTGGCAACACCTAAGCGAAGGTTGAGCAAAGAGAACGGCCGAACATATAGGGGTACATGTCCTAACTCAGCATCCGCTGAGTTTCGTCTCGTGTGGCCACGAGGCAGGTACCTGCCTCGGGAGTTACTCTCCGGGCGGCAATGTCGATGAGTGATGGGTCTTGATCAGCCAATCATGTCCGTCCCACTTGTAGGTAAAGGTGTAGCGGCCTTTCACTTCGGCTCCGGTTTTCTCAAAGGTGAAGGTGTAGAGTCCTTCGTCAATCGCCGTGTTGCAATCGATTTCAATCGTGCGTGAATCGATATGTCCGACCGGTTGGTTCTTCAAAAAATAGTGAAAGTAGTCTTCCTTGTCGTCGAGAGTCAATCGTGGGTGGTTCGACATTAAGGGGATCAAGATCGACGTCGCCGCGTAGCTGGCTATGACTTTGTGGGGATCGCCCGTCTTGAGCGAGTCGTTCCAGCGGTCGAACAACGCGGCAATCTGCGCATCACTAGCCTCCTCGCAGACTTCTGAGTGCGATGGAACGGCATGGGGGGCATTCACTGGAATGACTTCCTCCGGCTCCAACCTCGATGAGTGGTGGCTGGTGATCAGCCATTGATGCCCATCCCATTTGTAAGTAAAGGTATACCGGCCACTGACTTTGGTTCCGGTTTTTTCGAAGGTGAATGAGTAGAGCCCTCCGTCAACCGCTGTGTTGCAATCGAATTCAATCGTGCGCGAATCGATATGTCCGACCGGCCTATTCTCCAAAAAATGCTTAAAGTAATCTTCCTTTTCGTCGAGGGTTAGTCGCGGTCTTTTCGACATGGTGGCGATCAAGACCGAGTTCGACGCGTAGTTGGCTATGACTTGGTGGGGATCGCCCGTCTTGAGTGAGTCGTTCCAGCGGTCGAACAACGCGGCGATTTCCTCTTCACTCTCTGCCACACAGGTTTCCGTGTGTTTTGCAACGACACGGGGGGAGCCGTTCAAACTCGGAGGATCTTTTGGAACCACTGCGCAGCTCGACATGGCAATGGCTGAAACAGCTGCAAGCAGAAAGGAGAACATTTTCAAGTTCATGATCGGTACTCCTTGGCCTTGTTGTGACTACACAGTGGATAACTATACAAGACACTCGCGGCTCGGCTGACAAAATCAAAAGGCGTCCGCCATTCTTTGCAGAATGACGGACGCCTTTGTCCGTTGCCTTCGGTCAAAAACCTCAACTTGAGCGCCATTGCCCCTTCATCTCGACGGTGATTTTGTAGCACTCTCGTTCAAGAAGCGTCAACCCATACTTTCGTATAGGCCGGCGCTCCAGCAGCGTTCTTCGGCATCATCACACGTCATGAACCGCGCTGTTTCTTGCCGAAGTATTCCTGCCGGCTCACCGTCACGTCCGCTACGAACATCACTCCGGAGTGCCGATCGAACAGCGGACGGAGTCCGGCGAGGATCGGCTCCACTTTTTCTTCCGGGACGACGGTCATGATCATTTCAAGGCTTTCCTGCTCGCTGAACATGAAGTGCGCTTCATGCATGCCGCCATGCCCTTTTCCCGATACGTTGCCGATGATCGTGTAGCCGGTTGCCTTGACCTGGTCCAGCAACTCGGTCACGAACGCCCGATGTTCTCCCGCCACGATCACACGAATTTCTTTCATCGGATGCAAGATCAAACCGCCCATCGACGACTCCTTTCCCGGCCATGTTTAGGTGTGAATGCGCTCCTGCGATGGAAGACGATCCATGGGGCTCCACGCTCCGCTGGGTAGATACCGATACCATACTCCATCTTCGGGGTCGAGGGCGACGAGATGGACCCATACGTTGTGGTAGAAGTGCTGTAAGACATCATGCCGCGCGATCAGCTTTTCAAGACGTTCGCGCGGCGCCTCGACGACGGTCAGCAATCGCATCGGTTCATGGTACGGCGCGTCGCCGTTCATCACCGTTTGTCTGGCCAATCCAAGCCGGAGATCGCTCCAGGGCCCGGACATGATGCCGATGCGCCCCACGACATTGTGGTAGATCTTGCTCCCGCTGCCGTAGACCTCGTTGTCGACCGCCGAAAAATAATGCTCCATGTTGATCCACTGGGCCACGACTTGCGGGGCGGTCAAGAGCACTTCCAACAGTCGATTGCTCGGATCTTCCCGATAGTCGTAGGAATGCAGAAAGACGCGCCCTTCCAGATCGAGCCCCTTGGTGAGTTCCCGTCGGCCGATGACGAAGGCGGTATTGCCCGACAGCCCCCACTCCGGCCTCACCTGGCTCCAGTCTATGCTCCTGCGCCGAACGTGCGCTTCCGCCTTCGTTTCCTCTGATGCCTGTGGCGCGTCGGGGAACCGTCCGCAGCGTTCCCGGCTCGTGAGCGCGGCCGCTTTGTTGAGGTCTTGCTGCAGCAGTGAAAGGTCCTCCCGATGCGTCGGCGGCACGTCTTCCAGGTCGAACAGCTGAATCTCGTCGGTCGTCGTGTTCATCTGGCCGGCGAGAAAGTGCGTATCGGAAGGAATCTCGATGCCGGTCTTGATCAGTCGTTCTCTGACTCGTGGATTGTTCGCCATCATCGCGAGGACGCGGGCGTTTGGTTTGCCTTCATTGCCGCCGCAGGCTCCGCAGTCCAAGGCGGACTCGTAGGGATTGTTCTCGGACGTGCTGCCGTGTGCGCAGAACAGGACGAGCCGCGCAAAGCGCTCCGTCAATCCCATCATGCGCAGGGCCGTGTCCACAGTGAGCACCTGTTCTTCAAGCGTGAAGCCGGTCCGCGTGATCCGTTCCTTCTGTCTGGAAGATGCGCGCTGATTGATACCGTGATGCTGCCGTAAGGCGGCGATGAATGATGTCAGGACTTCAGAGGAGAACCCTGCCTCCGTCGCTGCCTGGGTCAAAGGAGGTTCCGGGTCATCCTCCCCGCTTAAGGCCCGCTGTCGCAAAGCTTCGACGAGTTCCGGCGTGATCCGAGAGCTACGCACACCGGTTCGCTCTTGCAATGCGTGCCGCACGGTCGCCTGCTGCTCCGCTGCCAGCACATCTGCCGTTTCAGCCGGCGCCAGCTTGTCGACGGTGAGTGTTGTCGCGAGCGATGGGACAAAGAGTCGCCGCAACCAGGCGGTCCAGCGACCGTACAACAAAGGCAGTAAGGTTTTCCCGAAGATCGGTAGGCTGTAAAACCACCCCAACGACTCCACCATGACATAGGGCGTGATGACGTTTTCTTTTAAGTCGTGCAGAAGGGTATGGCCCGCATGAACCATCCTGGTTCGCGACTCGTGTTTCAACAGGGTGTGATCCAGAAAGCTGCGAGGGATCTCCCTGACCTCGTTCTTGGCGCGCATAATGACCGGGAATTGTTCAGTGTCATGCTCCTTGCCCCAGGCCCGATAACGGATGAAGGCGGCGAAAAAGCCGGCAAACCCATAGGTCTCGTGGGCACCGGTGGATTCAAGATGACGCCGGAACGGTTCGGAACGCACATCAATGCAGAAGACCGATTGAGAGAGCGGCTGTCCTGCCTGATTCTCGGCAGGCGCCTGAGGGGCCGATCTGGACACAGCCTGCGCCCGAGCGAGCGTTGCGAGCAATTGCTCCTGATACCCTGCCTCGAAAGCCTTGAGCCAGACGGGTCCATGGTCGGATTCCGGGAAGGCCTCCATCCAATCGACCAGTTGCTTCAAATTTGGCGGGGAACAGTCGGCGAACTGTGCCGCATCGATGTTCAATGATCGGGCAAGCGCGAGCAGCTTCCTTGCCGCGCCGCGCCGTGCGGCTGCCTCTTGGCGTGGGACCACCTCTACTCGATAGCGAGCGAGCAGAGTCTTCCAGCCGTCGCCTTTCTGATGCGCCAGCCGGTCGACTTCCTCGGCATAGAGGGCGGGCAATCGGCCTGCGATTCGTTGCCGCCGCAAATAGTACTCTTCGGAATGGTCGCGCATGTAAGCCGTTACCGCCTCGTACTGCCCTTCGATGCCGAGTTCTTCGCGGCAAGCCTGCTGAACCAATTCACGCGCATACCAGAGACGAATCGCGAGAAACTTCACGAGACCGACCGGATAGGCCTGTTGCCAGGGATAATCCCGCTCCTCTGCTCGCCACTTGATGAAGCCAGCCCAGCCAGGCAGCGCGGTCAATTGCAGCGACAGATAGTCCTGCCGCAGCTCGGTCGGAATCCCGAGCGCGTTCAAACTTTCCAGCAGGGCATCTTCGGGATGTTCTGGCAGCTGCGAGATTTTCTTGCTGCTGTCTACAATTCCACAGGGAGACCACTCATGCACGGCGAGAGCTTTCCATGCGCCGTACAACCCCTTCTCTCGTCCCGGCATGGTCCAGGTCGCATGGCCTTCGTCGAGGTACGCCTCGCACCATTTGATCAACTGATCGTTGATCTGCTGGACGATCTGCGTGCCGAGCGTGTCGTCGCACCAGTGCGAGAGTGTGAGCCACCGGCACAGCGCGGCCTGATCGCCTTCGGCGATTGCGCCGATGCGTTCGCGCAAGTCCGGAAAGGTCAGGACTGGTTCGAGCCGGGCTGCGACGCGATTGATCAGCTCGTTTGCCGGATCGGGTAGTTGATCGTCGAGCGGCTCCAGGACCGGCGTGCAAAGACCCTCCGCCAGACAGGCGCGCAAGACATCGCCATGTGTGACCGTGCAGGATCCGATGGCGAGGTTCTTATCGTGAACGAGCGGCTTCAACGCGGCATCGAGGTGGGAAGATTGAATACGACCCGATTTCAAGTAGTCGCGGTAGAGATGGCCGGGAAGATAGCCGTTGCCCCCCATGAATTGCTTCCCGCGCCGGACGGTTTCCTCAAACGGGAGATATTCTAGGCTATGGAGGGGGTTGTGGTGGACGAAGGTTCGCATCGGCCAGTATTGAGCAATGACCTCGCCCGCCAGGCGGATCACGCCCCGGAGTTCCATGCGCCTGGTTTCAACGTTGATCGAACTGTCTAACGATTCCATGAAACAGATTCCTTGACGGCTTCAGCATTCGATGGTTGTTGGGTGATTCCGAAGAGGTTAGATGGGGCGATACCCAGTGCAATGACGATCAGCAATACAACCAGTAGAGAGGCAAGTTCCGATCGACGAAGATCTTCATAGCGGAGATCCGACCGTTCCCGGCCAAACAGCAACCGCTGTACCATATCGAGGATGTACCAGGATGCAGCCAGCCAGACGATCATTATGACGAGCAGGGCGACAGAAGATGTGAGAGCGGTGGTGAGAAGCATACCGATGAAGCCGGTGAAGACGCCGAACGGGGGCAGGCCCATAGCCGCCAGGGCCAGGAGTGAGAACAAGACAGCGAAGTGCGGCATCCTTCTGACAAGCCCGCTGATGGCCTGCGGATCCACATCGTCCCCGTAGCGCGTGCGGACGACTTGCCAGGACATCAGCAGACCGCTCGTCACGAGTGACAAGGCTGCCAGAAAGACAACCGCCTGCGGCGTGATGGTGTGCGAAATAGCTACAAACCACCAGAGGATGGAGAAGAACGAGAGGCTGCCATAGGCCAGGAGCAATCTGACGCGCGATTGTGCCAATGCCTTGATCGAACCGTAGAGGGCACTCACCAACGCCAACACCGTCATCGTTGACATCGCGACATCCGACACCGTCGATATGGTTGTGGCCAGATTGTGGATTCCTATCGCGGGGAGCAGCAGTATGATGAACGAGGGTAGGCTGCCGGGGAGCCGCGTGAGCGCCGTGATGTGTCCAGTGTGAAACGGCACGAGCGGCAACAAAATTGCGCAGGCCAATAAGGACGTGACTGAAGAAAGCGGTGGAGCAGCCACGAGAGAGATCGTCGCGCACCCGACGGCGAGCGCATAGGCGCCGATCCCAAACCAGGAAATGGGCCACAATTGCGTATGGTGGCGGTAGAGCAAGGCAATGAGAGAACTGAGCAGCACAAGCAAGCACACCTGCCCCACGATGTGTTGGCTGGTCAGTATGACGAATCCCAGTCCGAGGAACAGCAGGGTCATGATCCAGGACAGCCGTAGATTCTTGTGAGCCGGCTGTCCCAGGAGAGATGCACAGGCGGCAATCGGCAATAGATAGACCAGCAGCAGGTTTTCAGGTGAGGTCGCGAGCGATCCCGACATTCCGGCAGCGGCGGCAAGGCTCAGGATCGACAGGACGACAGACCAGTTCCTGAGATAGTTTGGTCTCGACCAGACCACAATGCTGAACGCTGCTCCCAGAAGAGGAACGCCTGCCAGCAGCCATGAAGCGATGGCGCCATCCATCATTGCGACCATCCTCGTACGCTTTTGTCGAACCGGTCCAGGAGTCGCACGACGACCCCGCCCAGCTTTTGATAGATCTCGTCGGCGTAGAGTCGGTTCATGAACAGGACGTACAACCGAGTCCTTACACCCTCGACCCACGACGGCATCCAGACGGTCCGCCCATGGGCTCGCATGTAGAGATAGAACCATCCGGCGATCGTCGTCAGCGTCGCCACGATGATCATCAGGTCGAAGAGCCAATCCGGGAGATCGCCCGCCTTGAAATAGGACGCGACTTCCTCCGGATTCGGGTAGAGGAATGCCGTAAAAGATTCTACGGCGAACAGATAGACAAACATGACGAACAGCAGGGTCAGCAGCATGGCCGACGACACTTTCCACGAGGCCACGGCTCTCAAGCGTGTCAGTGTCAGGATGGCCTGCGAGGAGGTGATCCAGATGAAGAACAGGAAGATCACCGTGCCCTGCGACTCCAGCAGTGGAATATGCAGCGCGCCGTTCGTCACGAGGAGGATAAGGAGTGGAATCAGCAGCGTGGTCGTGAATCCCGTAAACCAAGTCAGGCGCGAGAACTCCTGTTCTTCCGCATGAGGGTCCGCATGGGGGAGGGCCGGTTCCTGGCGGGCCTTGTGGATCACGTTGCCGCAATTCAAGAACACCGTCCCTTTGAACAGTCCGTGAGCAATGAGATGGAAGACAGCGAGCGAGAAGGCGCCCAATCCGCATTCCATAATCATGTACCCCATCTGCCCGATCGTCGAGAAACCCAGCGTCTTTTTGATGTCGTTCTGGACCAGCATCATCGTCGCGCCGAGGATCGCCGTGAGGGTCCCGACCACGAACGCGATGTGCAGGGTCGTTGAACTTAGGCCGAAGAGCGGGGCCAGGCGATTGATGAGAAACCCGCCGGCATTGATGATCCCCGCGTGCAACAGGGCATGGACGGGCGTCGGGGCGAACAGCGATCCCGGCAGCCAAAGGTGTAAGGGAAACTGCGCCGATTTCCCCATTGCGCCGATGAACAGGAGAGATGTAACGGCAGTGGTCGCGCTGATTTCCAACCCAGGCCAGAGCGAGAGGGTGATGGGATTCCCGGCGGCTCGAGCGAAGAGATCTTGGAACTCGAGTGTACCGTAGAGTTGGTACGCGAGAACAATTCCGGCAAGAAATGCGGCATCGGCAACTCGGAGCAGTGTAAAGGTTTTGAACGCTCCCCTGAGAGTCGCCGGATGTGCATGGTTGTGCGCCAGGAGATAGAGCAGATAACTCAGGACTTGCCAGAACAGAAACAACATCATGAGATTCGCACTGGAGACCATGCAGATCAAGACGAAGTCTGTAAAGCAAATCAGCGCCAAATACCGTCGAACGTGACGATCCTGGTACATATAACCTGTCGAGTAGCAGTAGATCACGGTGCTGACGCCGGTGATCAGTGTCATCATGACCGCGCTCAACCGATCGATATAGAGCCCGATGGGAAAGGCCAGGGAGGCGATAGACCCGAGGTCGTAGAAACGAATGGTGATCGGCCCCTCCGTCGCCACAAGCCACAGGATCACAATGGCGCAGACGAACGCGATGCCGACGGGATAGGCCGCGAGCTTTGTGCGTGTGTGTAGCGTGCGATCGGGGCCGATCACGACAAGGCACGAAGCTATGAGCAGGAGGAGCGGGACGGCAAGCGCGAGCGACACAAATACCTCATAACCCTAGCCGGCGGATCATCGTTTCGCCCCGTCTGGGAATTATCGTGACCGGAGGGCATTCCCACGTCACCGGCGCACTCATCATTAATACGCTGCTGAGACTCGCGTCAAGGACTGGCCGGGGTAGGAGTCCCACAACAGACAGATCCCGGCTAGAAGGCCATCCTCCAAACCCTTCACTTTGCGCTCTTGTCTAGGCTGTGGACGGTGTGCGTGACGGCCCTGCCGAGTCGCTCATAGGCTTGGTCCACATAGAGCCGGTTCATGAACAGCACATACAAACGGAGACGGAGCCCTTCCGCCAAGCTCGGCACCCACATCGTCCGGCCATGGGCTCGGGCATAGATATAGAACCATCCGAGAATGATTACCAGGGCCGTTCCGCCGATAAGTCCGTCAAAGAGCCAGTAGGGGAGCGCCGCCGCTTGGAAGTAGGCCGCCACCTCTCCCGGATTTGGATAGAGGAAGGCCGTGAAGGACTCGACGGCGAACAGATAGACAAACACGACGAAGAGCAGGATGAACAGCATCGCCACGGAGACCTTCCATGACGCGACGGCGCGCAGGCGGATGAGCGTCAAGATGGCTTGAGAGGAGGTGACCCAGATAAAGAAGAGAAAGATCACGGTCCCTTGCGATTCCAGGAGCGGGAGGTGCAGCGCGCCGTGCGATACGAGGAGGATAAGGAGTGGAATCAGCAGCGTGGTCGTGAATCCCGTAAACCAAGTCAGGCGCGAGAACTCCCGTTCTTCCGCATGAGGATCCGCATGGGGGGATGTCGGCTCCTGGCGGGCCTTGTGGATCACGTTGCCAGCATTCAAGAACATCGTGGCTTTGAACAGTCCGTGGGCGATGAGATGGAAGACGGCCAGCGAGAAGGCGCCCAATCCGCACTCCATGATCATGTACCCCATCTGCCCGATCGTCGAGAAACCGAGGGTGTTCTTGATGTCGTTCTGAACCAGCATCATGGTCGCGCCGAGGACCGCTGTGAGTGCCCCGACCACAAGCGCCACATGCAGCGTGGTTGGGCTCAAACCGAAGAGCGGGGCCAGTCGATTGATGAGAAATCCGCCGGCGTTGATGATCCCCGCGTGCAGCAACGCCGTCGCAGGGGTTGGCGCATAGAGATAGCCGGGAAGCCAGATAAACAGGGGGAACTGGGCCGACTTACTCATGGCTCCAATGAACAGGAGCAGTGTGATCACCGTCGTCCCGCTGATCTCGGTACCAGGCCAAGGCGAGAGCATGATCGGCGATTCGGCGGCTTTGGCGAACAACGGTTGGAATTCCAACGTCCCGTACAGCTGATAGGTGAGCACGATGCCGGATAGGAAGGCCACATCGCCGACCCGCAAGAGCGTAAAGGTTCTCACTGCCCCCTTGCGCGTCCCCTCATGGGAATGATTGTGAGCGAGCACATAGAGCAGACAACTGATGACTTGCCAGGCCAGGAACAGCATCATCAGGTTGACGCTGGAGACCATGCAGAGCAGCACGGTGGTCGTAAAGCCGATCAGCGACAGAAACCGGCGGTCATGGGGGTCTTGATACATATGGCCGATGGAATAGGTGAAGATGACGGTACCGACACCGGAGATCAGCACCATCATGACTGCGCTCAAGCGGTCGATATAGAATCCCAGGGGAAAGGCCAGGGTCGCGAGAGAAGCGGGGTCGTAGAAACGAATGGTGATCGGCCCCTCCGTCGCCACAAGCCACAGGATCACAACGGCACCGAGAAAGGTGGCGCCAAAGGGAAAGGCCGCGATCTTGGCTCGTAGATTCCGCGAGTTCTCGGTGCCCACCAGTACAACGAGCGCTGCAAGGAGCGGAAGGAACGTAATTAGGACAACAGGAGACAACGGTACCTCACCACATTCGCGTGCCGGTTGCTAGAAAACACAAAAGCCAACCGAGATCCTCGATCGCTCGTCGAGGTAACTCCAGTTGGCTTGTACTACAACCAGCCATTCGTTCGAATCGCCGGCTGCCCTACGGCCTGTCTATCGAAATCGAGGCCCTGCCTGTTTGAGAACCACCATGGAGCCGGAGGCGCACTGTACGATGAAACCCACCCATTCAATAGTACGGTTCCTTGACTGGCGTCAAGCTCCGGGGGGAAATTAGCTCTCTTGCCCATCATGCAATGGTCCGAAAGCCCTACGCTGCCGGATGCCTGACAAAGGACTGATAGCCCTTGTTCAGGCAAGCTCGCGCCCCCTATAATCGTGCACCGGGCCGAGCTACAGGCTTCAATCAGGAATAGGACACCACGTGGAAAACGCCATTCGCAACACCATTATCAAGTTTGAACAGGAATTTATGGGCCGCGGACCGGATGAAGTGCGCGCGTTCGTCGTGCGGGATCTGGTCGTTGTCCGGCTGAAAGGGGTGCTCACGCTCGCAGAACGTCAATTAGCCAAAACGACGGAAGGCGTCGAGATGGTGAAGCAGCTGCGGCAAAACTTGATCGCACTGGGCCGCGACAAACTCTGCGAGCAAGTGAGCGACATTACGGGCGCCAAAACCCTGGCTCTTTTTACCGACATTGACGTACAGATCGGCGAACGGGTTTTCGTGTTCACCCTCGATCGCGAAATCCAGGGCGGAAGTCGATAGAGGAAATCCGCGCGATGGAAAAACTCGTCAAAGGATTCCTCAAGTTTCGAACCGAAGTCTTCGGCAAGAAGAAAGAACTCTTCACCCGGCTTTCTGAAAACCAGGCCCCCCGAGCGCTTTTCATTACCTGTTCCGATTCCCGGGTCGATCCCACCCTCCTCACACAAACCGATCCTGGGGAGCTCTTTATTCTCAGGAACGCCGGCAACATGATTCCACCTTACGGCTCTATGCAAGGCGGCAGCACCGCTACGATCGAATACGCGATGGCCGTCTTGAAGGTCCCTCACATCATTGTATGCGGTCATACCGACTGTGCGGTCATGAGAGCTCTCTTGCATCCGGAGGATGTGCAAGACCTGCCCGCCGTCAAGGAGTGGGTCGGGCAAGCGGAAACCACCCGCCGCCTCATGCGCGAGCACTATACCGGTCTCCGGGGCAATGCTCGCCTCATCAAGACGACGCAAGAAAACGTCCGCTCACAGCTCGACCATCTTCGCACCCATCCATCCGTCGCGCTGCAGCTGCGCAAAAAGAAAGTGGATCTTCATGGGTGGGTTTATTCCATCTCGACCGGCGACGTATGGGTCTATGACTTCGACTCCGAGCAATTCACCTCTCTGCTGGATGACGCGTCTCCTCGCTTGAAAGCAGCGCGCTAGTCCTGGCATGCTCAATGTATGACCAAGCGTCGGCTGGAGTCCCTCACCTTCGACAATACCTATGCCCGGCTGTCCGAGGCGTTCTACGCGAAGCTGCACCCGACGCCATTTTCTGAACCGCCCCATCTCATCAGCTTCAACCCCGCAGCAGCAGAACTGATCGATCTTGATCCCGATGAAGCGAAGCGGCCTGAGTTTGCAGCTGTGTTCGGCGGGAGCATGCTCATCCCAGGGATGGAGCCGTTGGCGATGCTCTACTCCGGCCATCAGTTCGGGGTCTATGTGCCGCAGCTGGGCGACGGCCGCGCGATTCTTCTGGGCGAAGCACGGAATGAGAAGGGGGGAAAGTGGGATCTGCACCTGAAAGGGGCGGGACTGACACCGTTCTCGCGAGAAGGCGATGGCCGTGCGGTGTTGCGCTCAACCATCAGGGAGTATCTTTGCAGCGAAGCGATGCACGGCCTCGGCATTCCGACGACGAGGGCGCTCTGCATCGTGGGCAGCAACCACAAGGTCTATCGCGAACAGGTGGAGACCGGTGCGATGCTGGTGCGGATGGCGCCGTCCCATGTGAGGTTCGGCTCGTTCGAGATCCTCTACTATCGGAAGCAGCACGAACAGCTCAAAGTGCTGGCCGACTATGTCATCGCGACTCACTTTCCCCATCTGGCGGAAGGCACAGATAAGTACGCGAGATTCTTCTCGGAGGTCGTCGAACGCACGGCAACGCTGATCGCGCAATGGCAGGCCGTCGGCTGGGCGCATGGAGTCATGAATACGGACAATATGTCGATCCATGGCATCACCCTCGACTACGGCCCCTTCGGCTTCATCGACGACTACGATCCGGGCTTCATCTGTAATCACTCCGACCACAATGGCCGCTATGCCTTCAATCAACAGCCGTACATCGGTCTCTGGAATCTCAGCTGCCTGGCGCAGGCGCTGCTCCCATTGGCCCAAAAGGAAGAATTGAAGGCCGCCCTCGACCGGTATACCCCTCTCTGCGAAGGCCAGTACATGGAGTTGATGCGGGCTAAGTTCGGACTCATCGAGACGAAGGATGAGGATGCATCGTTGATCCAGGATCTCTTGGCGCTCATGCAGCTGCACCATGTCGACTACACGAATTTCTTTCGAGCAATGGGGCTGTTTGAGACCGGAGCCGAATCGCTGAATGAGCCGCTCCGCGACTTCTTTTTGGATCGCGAGGCCTTCGAACAGTGGGCTCGTCGGTACAAGGACCGGCTGAGCGAAGAGGGAAGTCGAGACAACGACCGCCTGGCACGTATGAACCGCGTCAACCCCAAATATGTCCTGCGCAACTACCTGGCGCAGACGGCTATCGAAAAAGCCCAGCAGAAGGACTTTTCTGAGATCGATCGGTTGCTCACCCTGCTGCAAAATCCCTACAGCGACCAACCTGGCATGGATGGGTATGCAGTCTCGCCTCCCAACTGGGGCAAGCATTTAGCCGTCAGTTGCTCATCCTAGACCCGGCATTCTTTATGCTTGGACATGAAGAGTGCTTCCTCCTCGGGGGGTCGCTCGACTCACTGTCCCGGTGGGTTCATTGAGCGACCTCCCATTTTCCGGGCAGGTCCATGATCATCGCGGCACACAGCATCCTCGTCCGGTCCCTCGCCCTTGCAGGGCTGGCGCTCATGCTCGGCGCCTGCACGGAGAGTGGGGGAGGAGCGGATCCGATCGCCGCGGCAAATACCGTCACCGTCAGCGGGACGGTGGGAGGGACGCGCATTGTGGCGATGAACGACAACGACCACATCGTTGTCGAAGACGACACGGCCGGTCGATCCCCGAGCGCACCAGGCCGGTTCACTTTCACCCTGGCCAATTTGCCGATCGGATCGAATCTTCGTCTGTTTTTCATCAGCAACGGCAGTCTGTTTCCTTTCTACCTTGGCGGGACCAATGTGTTCACCTTCAACAGTGCGGGACCGGCCAACCTCGGTTTCGTGACGATGAATGTGGGAACAGGCCGATCGACGCCCGAGTTTCCTCCGGTGAACGTCACTCCTCAACCCGAGAACCCCAATACTCCGCCGGGCCTGATTCCGGGTATTGTGCCGACGATCGCAATAACGAGCCCATCGGCCGGGGCGACCGTTCCTGTTGGACCGGTCACCGTCGCCTTCGCGGTTCAGAACCATACGATCGGAAATCCGGGAACTTCGCATCTCCATTTCTATCTTGATACGGACACGACCGCCTATCACGTTTACGGAGGCGCCGGGATCAACGAGAACCATGGGGTCCTTTACAATGGTGTCCACACCCATTTCGTCCATTGGAAATCGGCGACGTCGTTCGATATCTTCGGACTTCCGTCCACTTCCCACACCGTCAGTTTGGTTCTAGCCGATCAGAACCATAAATGAACTGGCGAACAGCGAGGCGACAATCACTCGGAACTTCTCGATCAGCCAACCGCCGACAGGAGATTTACAGCTGCAATCTGTCCTTTCAGGGCTGAGTTTTCCGGTGGGGATGGCTTTGGCGCCCGACGGCCGTGTATTTTTTAATGAGCGTCTGACCGGAAGGATTCGCCTCATCAATCCACAATGGCAACTCGTCCCAACGCCGTTCTGTCAGGTCGCAATTGCGACGAACGGGGAACAGGGTCTGCTCGGGCTCACGCTCGACCCCGACTTTGTGAACAACAGGTTTGTCTACGTGTATCACTCGGCCTCGAGTCCATTGCGCAATCGCGTGGTGCGCTACACCGAATCCAGCGGCTCGTGCACGCAAGAAACGATCATTCTCGACAATCTGCCGGCCAGCACGAACCACAACGGCGGGATCATCCAGTTCGGGCCGGATGGGAAACTGTATGTCATCATTGGCGATGCGGAGAATACGGCCAATGCTCAGAGCGTAACGTCACTGGAGGGTAAAGTCCTGCGCGTGAATCCGGACGGCAGCGCATCGTTGGACAACCCGTTCTTCTCGAACACGAATGCCAATGCCAAGAAGGTCTATAGCCTCGGGCATCGGAACAGTTACGGGTTTACGTTCCACGGACATACCGGCCACCTGTGGGAAACTGAAAATGGTCCGTCGGACAACGACGAGATTAATCGTGTCGTGTCCGGCGGCAATTACGGATGGCCCACCGTGAGAGGGCTTGCGGGCAATGCGAACTTCCGTGACCCGATCCTGGCCTATGTTTCAGTGATCGCTCCCACCGGAATCATCGCGATTCCCGAGAACTCCACCCGGTACCCGATCGCCTACCGCAACAACCTCCTCTTCACCGCCTGGAACGACGGCAGGATCCGCCGCGTGATCCTGAGCGGGCCCGATCTCACCTTGCTGGGCTCCGCAAGCACGGCGTATAATGGAGGTCAGGGCGGTCTGCTCAGTCTGATGCTCGGCGCGGACGGGTTCGTGTACGTGTCCAACGCCAGTAGCATTTTCAGGGTTGTTCCGCAGTAACACCCCGGGCATTCTCCTCTTCATCAATCTTCCGACCCCACAGGCCTTGTCAGCCGATTTCCGTAATACACCTTGCGGACCCCCTCACTGTCTGTTGTAGAGTGACGGCCTCCGTTTGAGCGAGGATGACGGAAAGGCTGAGCGGGTCTATGGCCAAAGGAAGTGGAGAATCGAAGGTTATCATCGTGGGTGCCCTGACCCTCGCGCTTGCGATCGCGGGCGTGATGTTGGTGAAAGAGCCGCTGCGCAGTTCGCGTCCCGTAGGGAGCGGGCTGGAGATGAAGCAGACCACCGGGGAGCAAATGGTCCGCGCCAGGCTGTGGGAAGATCCGCTGGCGGCGGTGCAGCGGGGGATTCGCGAATCACGGTCACCAGCGGCCGGATCGGGCGCGTCAGGAACCGGCCAGTCGGCTCAGCAGTCCATCGCACAGCGTCTCACACCGCTCCGACACGCGATTGTCGATCGAGTCAAAAGCCATCAGCACATCACGGTCCTGCTCGTCACCACGAGCGGCGGCCCCTATGCGGAAAGCACGGAATCCCGCATCCGCGATCGCTATGCCGTCGGCACTGCCTTGGGTGTGGCCTGCTACGTTCCCGAATACGAAGGGCACCTTTCATTCATCGAAGGGGACAATCAGGACGCGAGTCAGGCTCTCCCCTACGAGTGGTATCGGCCCCATAAGACACGAGTCTGTGGCGAAGCACAGGATCCAACTCGGAGCACGCTCGTGATCTGGATTCCCGACGACGCTCTCAGCCGGGGATTCTTCGCCACGCTGACGTCCTTGTCGCAGGCCCTGGTATGCCAAGAAGCGGCCCAGAAGAGCGAATGCCTTCTGACCGGCGACAAACGGAAGCTGGTCCGTCTGGATCCGACCGTGCAACAGGCCGTCACGTTCAAGATCGTGGGGCCTCGGAATTCCTCGGGTTTTCGTGCGCTGCTGGATGAGGCCGGAGACTTGTATGCCGAGCCCCATGTGGGGCTCGGGGTCTGGCCGAACGCGGACGGGACCATCGAGCTCTATTCGCCATGGGCCAGCGCAATGAAGGGGATTTTGGCATACGGACTCAAGCAGGAAGGGGGCAAAGGCCCTGTCTGCCAGACGTATGAGGCCTGCGAAGACGAGTTTTTTCACCGGCTGAAAATTGCGGACGTGCGGCTCGTCCACGAGATCGGGTCCGACAACCGGTTATTCGACACGCTGATCGAGGAATTAGACCGTCGCCAGGTTCGACTCGGCTGGGATGCGGTGATCCTCATTGGAGAGTGGGATTCGTTCTATGGTCGAGCGTTGCCCATCGAATTTCGCGCGGCGGCTTGTGCGAAAGTGGCGACCTTCACTGAAGCCGAGTTGAAACAGATCCTGGTCCCGAAGACGATCAAGGCCTGGTGTCCCACCGTCCAGCGCGCGATCGATTTACAGATTCAACGTTCGGCGGACTACGAATCCCTCACCTTAAACATCTTCCGGTACAGCTATCTCAGCGGTCTCGACGGCGAAACGTCGGGCGGCTACAGCGCAAAAGCCGGGCGTGAAGAAAAAGCCAAAGCGAATGGGACGGCGAAGGATGCGCTGGCCGGTGGACTGCAGGAACGTCCCGAAGGCACCAGTCAGCTGGATTATGTGCGCGCCTTGGCCATGAGGATTCAAGACGAAGGAGAAGGAGCGAAGGCGATCGGCATCCTGGGCACGGATCCCTATGATACGGTGTTGATACTCAAAGCGCTCCGTCCGGCCTTTCCGCACGCCATCTTCTTCACCGTCGGTCTGGATGCACGCCAGCTGCACGCCAGCGAATACAAGTGGACCAGAAACATGGTTGTGGCTTCGCCCTTTGGCTTGCAGCTGGCCGGCGGTCTGCAGCGCGATGTTCCGCCGTTTCGAAGCAGCTATCAGACGGCCACCTTCTTTGCCGTGCTTCGGGCGGTGAACCACGTGACCTGTCGCGCATTGGGCGATCGGCAAAGTCCGGGGATCCTCTGTCCAGGGGGATTTCACGTTGCGATGACCCCTGAAGACCGAATCTACGACGCGGCTGAACACCCTCGGACCTTCGAAGTGGGGCGAGAGGGAGCCGTGGACATAAGCGTCGTCGATGTCGAAGGTGTGAGAACAGTCCACCCCTTACGGGCGGATCTCGAGCGCACGGACGATCAGGGCCAGCTGAAGCAGGGAATCAGTCCCGGCAGCGCAACCGTGATGGCACTGATCGGAGTCGGGTTGCTGCTCGTGACGGTATTGACCTGGACCAATCAACGACTCTGGCTCCGGGTCTCGCGCTCCTGGCGCCTGTTTGCCCTGATCGGCCTCCTCATCCTGGTCGGATCAGCGGCTTTTTTGGCTACGGGCGGCGAGACGGCGCTGATGGCGAATCACGATGAAGGTGAACCCTTTTCATGGACTGCAGGCGTCAGCATTTGGCCCAGCCAGGGCCTCCGGCTTCTCGCAGTGATCTTGTGCCTCGTGTTCCTGGTCAAAGGCGCGCGCGATCTAGTCAAGAACAGCGACCAACTCAGCGAAGACTTCCGATTCCGTATCGATCACGGCCATCGCCTACGATTCACCGTGAGAACCTTCTGGACCAATCTGCAACGGGTCTATCATTCGGCAGCTATCAGAACTGCCCTCACCGTGGATCAAGCCTGGGTCTGGTATCTCGATGCGTCACGCCCACTGCAGCGGATCGCGCGCGTGCTGGTCTTGTCCCTCTTGTATGGCGCGATCATGTTTTCCCTGGACCGCTGGGTGCTTGGCGAAGAGATGATCCACCCCTGTCGGGGTTGGCTGAGTTGCCAAGTGGACTGGATCATGGCGCTGAGCACCATGGCGTTGGTCGTGTTGCTCAATCTGGCCGTGTTCGACGAGGTCATGTTATGCCGTAGGTGGATCAGCTGGGTGACCCTCTCGAGCGGCGGGTGGTCGGAGCAGGTGCAGCAGGAGTACCTGAGCGAGTACGGATTAAGCCAAAGCCACAAGGCCGAGTTTGAGAAGCTTAAGTACTTAGCCGGCATCGACCTGATCAGCCGACGGACGGAAACGGTCAACCGCCTTATTCGATACCCCTTCATCGCCCTGTTGATCATGGTTGCTGCGCGCAACGACTACTTCGATATCTGGAACTACCCCCTCATCCTGCTGCTGGCCTGGGCACTGAACGCCGTCCTGGCGCTGAGCGGCGCGTTGTTGCTCTATCGATCTGCCGACCGAGCGAAGCAGGCTGTTTTAGTCGGGCTGAGCAAGCAAATGATCCAAGCCCTCGGGCTCGGCAAGGACCACGAGATCCGTGCGAAACAAGTCCAGTACATCATCGACCAGGTAGAGGCCAACCAGAAGGGCGCCTTCGTTCCCTTCTATCAACAACCTGTCGTGGAATCCTCTCTCTACGGCGTTGTGGCATTGCTGCAATATTTGTATATGAGATAACGGGCTGCTCATGCGCGAAGAACACATCGGCGGGTTACGGACCAGGATTACAGGCGGCACGGATGGAAAGGGCGGAGGCAACGGCCCGATCGTGATCTTGCTCCATGGGTTCGGCGCGCCGGGAGATGATCTCGTCTCGCTGGCCGACGTCATGACTGTGCCGGCCGGGACGAGGTTTGTGTTTCCCGAGGGTCCGCTCTCGCTGAGTTTTGGGCCAAGGGATGCGCGCGCCTGGTGGCTCATCGACATGGCGCGTATTGCAGCGGATCAAGCGGCAGGTCGGGTACGGGATCTCTCGCAAGACATTCCCAAAGGTCTCGCGCCAGCGCGCGAGAAGATGCTGGCATTTTTGAAAGAAGTCGAACGGCAGTTCGGGGCAGATCCTCGCAAGATCGTTCTTGGAGGATTTTCCCAGGGCGCAATGCTTACGTGTGACGTGATGCTCAGAACGACGCAGCCCTATGCCGGGCTGGTCCAACTGTCCGGAACGCTCCTCGCCGCACAGGAATGGACCCCGCTGCTGCAGAGACGCAAAGGGCTGCCGGTCTTTCAAAGCCATGGAACGCAGGATGAGCTCCTGCCATATGTCGGAGCGGAGCGACTTCGTGATGCACTGAGCACATCCGGTCTCGCTGTCGAATGGCACAGTTTCCGCGGCGGGCACGAAATTCCAGAACCAGTCCTCCAACGACTCGGTGTCTTTCTCACGAAGGTGCTGGGGAAATCATGAGCGTGCGCGAACCGTTTTTTCTCACCGGGCCCGATGGCAAGCGCGTTCGTGGAGATCGCGTCTTGGGGAACGACCGGCAGATTCTCTTCATCACGGGGTTCTTGTCCAAACGCTGGGGTAATAAGAGCAAGGCCCTCGCACAGTGGTGTGAAGAAAAAGGCTGGGGGTTCTGTTGTTACGATGTACGCGGGTTTGGGGAGTCCGACGGGACATTTACTGACTACACGTTGTCCGATTGGATTGCCGATGCACGGCTCGTTCTGAGTATGCTCAAGGCCGGATCGCCGATTACAATCGTCGGCAATTCACTCGGTGGCTGGATTGCCTGGCTCATGGCGCAGGAGTTTCAGGAAATTGAGCGGCTGATTCTCATCGCTCCCGCCTTCAATATGATGGGTGTCCGTGCGCGGTCGATTTCGAAAGAACGTCGACAGGCGTGGCTCACCTCCGGCTGTATGCCATGGGACGACGAGCCTGCTCACAAGGATTGGCCGTTGTCGTGGAAATGGGTCGAAGAAAGCGAGGCCTATTGGAAAATGAGCTTCGGTCGACTCAGGCCCGTGAAGACGGCGATCCTCCACGGTCTCCAGGATACGGCGATTCTGCCGACTGGGAGCAGTGAGTTTGTCGAGCAAGTACTCACGCACGACCCCGCATTCCCCGTCGAACTTCAACTGATTCCTGGCGATCATCGATTGAGCAGTGAGGAACAGGTTGAACGGTTTCGTCGGCTTGTCCTTGAAACCCCATGAGGCACAATAATGCTGACGTTAATTCATAAAGAATGCGGTGGACCCGCGCTGGACGAATCGCCGGTCGGAGAAGTCTGCGCCATCCCCATCGACCGGTTTCCCTTTACCTGCTTCAGTTGCCTTGAGGAAATAGACGACGAATCGGAAGTCAGGCTCTCCGAGGAATTGGGCATGTGATGGGCCGCGCCCTCCCTCACAGACTTCATCCCGCCGGTTGTGCAACCGGATAGGCTTTTGTTATCGTGGCTGCTCCCTTGCTGCCCATCTCAATCATCAGAGGAATACATGGCGACTACGAACGACAAGCAAGTCATTTTCTCACTTGTCAATGTCGGCAAAGTCTATCCGCCGAAACGGCAGGTGCTGCGCGAGATCTATCTCGGGTTCTATTATGGCGCAAAAATCGGCGTGTTGGGTCTCAATGGATCGGGGAAGAGTTCGCTGCTCAAGATCATCGCCGGAGTCGATCAGAACTACACGGGAGAGATCACTCGCTCGAAGGGCTACAGCGTGGGCCTGCTTGAACAGGAACCGCAGCTCGATCCGGACAAGACGGTGAAAGAAATCGTCGAAGAGGGCAAGAAAGAACTCGTGGCCATGCTGCACGAATACGACGGGGTCAGCAACAAGATGGGCGAGGCCGGCCCCGATGAATTAGAAAAGCTCCTCGAAAAACAGGCCCAGCTGCAAGAGAAGATCGAAGCGGCGAATGGGTGGGAATTGGAGAACGTGCTTGAACTCGCCATGGATGCACTGCGCTGCCCGCCACCTGATGCGAAGGTTGGCGTGCTCTCCGGCGGTGAGAAGCGACGGGTGGCACTCTGCCGCCTCATGATCCAGGAGCCGGACATTTTACTGCTCGACGAGCCGACGAACCATCTGGATGCCGAGTCCGTGCAATGGCTTGAGCAGCATCTTCAGCAGTACAAAGGTACAGTCATCGCCGTCACGCACGATCGCTATTTCCTCGACAACGTCGCCGGCTGGATTCTCGAACTCGATCGCGGCCACGGTATTCCCTTCCAGGGGAACTATACGTCCTGGTTGGAACAGAAGCAGGTGCGGCTGGAGAAAGAGGAAAAAGCCGAATCGAAGCGCCGAAAAAGCTTGGAGCATGAGTTGGAATGGATTCGCATGTCACCGAAAGCCCGTCAGTCGAAGGGCAAGGCGCGGCTCAACCGCTATGAAGAACTGGTCAATCAGAAACAGGATCAGCAGGCTGCGGATTTAGAGATCTACATCCCGCCGGGCCCACGGCTGGGCGATGTGGTCGTCGAGTCCAAGGGCGTCAGCAAAGCCTATGGGGACAAGGTCCTCTACGAGAATGTGAACTTCAGCCTCCCCAAGGGTGGCATTGTCGGCGTGATCGGTCCGAACGGGGCCGGCAAGACGACGATGTTCCGTATGATCATCGGAAAAGAGAAGCCGGATGCGGGAACGATCAAGGTCGGTGAGACAGTCAAACTGGGCTACGTGGACCAGGATCGCAGTTTGGATCCGAGCAAATCCGTCTACGACATCATATCTGGGGGCCAAGAAACCATCATGCTCGGCAAGGCCGAAGTCAACGCCAGGGCCTACTGCGCCCGGTTCAATTTTGCCGGCACCGATCAGCAGAAGAAGGTGAAGGACATCTCCGGCGGCGAACGCAACCGGGTGCACCTCGCCCGGATGCTGAAAGAAGGGGCGAACCTTATCATTCTCGACGAACCAACCAACGATCTCGACATCAACACCTTGCGCGCGCTCGAAGAAGGATTAGAAAGTTTCGCGGGCTGTGCCGTCATCAGCAGTCACGATCGCTGGTTTCTGGACCGGATCGCGACCCATATCATGGCGTTCGAAGGCGACAGCAAGGTGGTCTGGTTCGAAGGGAACTACAGCGAGTACGAAGCGGATCGGAAGAAGCGGTTGGGCAAGGAAGCCGATCAGCCGCACCGGATCAGATATCGCAAGCTGACACGTTAGTGACCCCCCACCATGGCACCTCGCGCGATCATCACCGGGGCAGCGGGACTGATCGGACAGTACCTTGTGAAGGCTGCCCCGAGATGGGCTTCTCATTGGGATGTGCAGGGGCTGACCCGTGCCGATCTCGATTTGACCAATCGCGCGAGCATCGAACGCACGTGGCAATCCATCAAGCCCACCGCTGTGATTCACTGCGCGGCATTGAGCCGGACGAAGGACTGCGAGCAACATCCTGAACAAGCCCACCGCACCAATGTAGAGGTCACTGCGCATCTCGCGCAGTTGTCCCAGGACATTCCCTTCATTTTTCTGTCCAGCGGGGAAGTCTTCGATGGAAGGACCGGCTGGTATGGCGAGACGGATGAACCGAACCCGATCAACGTGTATGGTCAGACGAAGCTGGAAGCCGAGCGGGCCGTCTTGCAGAATTCCGGACATACCGTCGTTCGAATTGTCCTGACTGCCGGAACGTCGGAGACCGGCGACAGGAGCTTTGTCGAGGATATGTATCGGACCGCTAAGGCCGGTAGGGACGTGACGCTTTATGCCGATGAGTTCCGTTGCCCGCTACCTGCCGGCGTCATCGCCAGAGCCGTCTGGGAATTAATCGATCGCAAGCAGCCGGGTCTCTATCACTTGGGCGGGAGCGAGCGGCTCTCGCGTTGGGAAATTGGTGAAACCTTGCTGCCTTGGTTTCCGGAGTTGAAAGGCCACCTGGTGACAGGATTCGCACGGAATCACGTTGGGAGCTTCCGGCCCGCCGACCTCTCGCTCCGCTGCGAGAAGATCCAGCGCCTCTTGTCATTTCGCCTTCCAGGATTTCGTGAATGGCTCACCGGACGTTCACATCAAGATGCAGACTTGTGGGATTACATCGGGCCATGACAATCGATCCGTCCCGCTCGTCCTGACAACTTGCTTTGTGAGTGCGCTACCGAGGTCTTGCCTCTACAACTTGTTGGACAACTCAGTTCCCGCATGATCTAGAAAACATTTCAGCCTAGCCAGCGCAGTCGGGTCTATCGATTGGATTTTCCACCCAGCATCGCGTCCATTCGCCCACTGGACGATAGCGGAGTCGATCAGTAAATATTTGGACTCTCCCCCATCGGCAAGTTCGAGGTAGACCGGCATACTCGTACCCGGTGTGACCGGGTGGTCTCCTGTGGCTCGCCAGCCGAATGTCGACAGATTCCAGAGCTGCCCTTTCCCGTGGAAGCCCTCTCCATGGTAGAGAAAGGGACAACGGATCGACACGCGGTGCCCTGCTCGAACGGCATAGCTCTTGGACACCTTACCCTCCCTGGTGATCGTCCTTTCTTGTCTGGTGTCTACTTAAGTATAGCAGGCTTGCGCGTAAGCGCCAGGCTAGCAAGGGGAGACGGATTCTTGAGAGGGAAGCCCTGCTGCAGTGTGATCGGATGAAGTGAATGCGGAGAGGGGTGAGAGAATGGCCAGGCCGGGCGAGCTACTGGCTATGCTTGAGAGCGGCGAGGCGCGTTCTAGCCATGGCGGCTTCTTTGCTGGTTGGATAGAGACGGATTACATCTTCGTACAATTGCTTCGCGTGGGGCAGGTTCATCTGGCGCTCTTCGAACTCAGCGATCTCGAACAGTTCCTTCGGCTTGTCCGCGTTACAGGCGGCGAGGACAACACAGCAAACAATGGCCCCTATGTAGATCCATTGTCTCATTGAGACTCCGGTCGCTCTGGCAGTGGCTGCCACTGGCAGTGATCGCGTCACACAAGAGCCCTCCCTCCTAGCTATTCTACGTCAACATGAATGCCGAGGGGCCAAAAAATACGCAACACGTATCAAATGGAGCGTGCAACTACGGCGCAGATAGATCAATGCCATAGCGGGGCGCCGCGATGGCTTCGCTTCGACAATGTGGGCAACGGCTTGGGCGCGTCAGACGGCTGCGGTCACGAAAAATAAAGTCACAGTCCTGACAGCGCGCCGGGTCCAGCATGAATCGCTTTGTCTTGTCTCGAGCAACGGTTTTCACGACGTGGGTCAGATGCGCCTCGACCTGTCGCTCGGGAATCCCCAGCATCTGTGCCAACTGGTAAGACGATTGCCTGGTACCCGTGATCACGTCGATGATTCGTTGACGCGGCGTCCGTTCGGGAGGCAGCATGAGGTGACATCGTAGGGAATCGCGTGAGAAAAGCCAAGTTCTCCAATGTCGAGTAAGTTGAATGGCGTCGGTGCCTCTGTCAGGATACAGACACTATGCCCGCTCTTTCGAGTCCTCATCAGGACGAACTCGCCGAACTTGCGCTGAAACGCGTGATGGCTTCCGGGGCTGAGTACGGTGATATACGCCTCCTCGACAGCACGACCCAGACCATTCGGGGCGAGGACCGCCGCATCGCATCCATTCGAGAAGCGCAGGACAAGGGGTTTGGGGTCCGCGTGCTCTATCACGGCGCATGGGGCTTTGCCGCCAGTTCGGTCCTTTCGCTGGAGGAAGCCCCCCGTGTGGCTGAATTGGCGATCGAGATCGCCAAAGGCTCCGCGTCCCTCGCGAGTGAAAGGGTGAAACTCGCCGATGAGCCGGTCCATCGAGATCGAGTCGTCACAGCGCGACGGATCGATCCGTTTACCGTCGCCCTCCAAGACAAATCGGCGCTGCTCCTGGAAACGATGGAGTATGTGCATCGACAGCCGGGTATTGTGCGGAGCAGTGCGAGCCTGTGGGCTCGTCGGGATCGCAAGCTTTTTGTGTCGACCGAAGGGTCGCGCCTGGAATTCGATCTCCTAGCCCTGAGCGGCGATTTCGATGCTACGGCGGTTCATGACGGGCGGTTCGCCTCGCGGAGCTTCAATACGCCGCATCTTCGGACGGGCTATGAATTGATCGAAGACGCGAATTTCCTGGCCGAGGCCCCGCGCATCGCCTCTCAGGCCGTCGAGAAAGTGAAGGCGCCTACCACTGATCCAGGTCTGTACGATCTCGTCCTTGATCCTGAACATCTGTCGCTCACGATGCATGAATCTTGCGGCCATCCAAGCGAGCTTGATCGCGCCCTTGGGTACGAGGCCAACTATGCCGGCACCAGCTTTCTCACGATGGAAAAGCGAGGGACGTTCCGATACGGCTCTCCGCACGTGAATCTCGTGGCCGACAACTGCGAACCGATGACCCTTGCCGCAACCGGCTACGACGACGACGGCGTAGCTTGTCAACAATGGGACATTGTGCGCGACGGCATCTTTGTCGGCTATTGCACGAACCGCGAGGTCGCGCCGAAAATCGGCGAGACGCGCTCGCGCGGCTCCAATCGGGCGGACAGCTGGGGCAGTGTCCCGATCGTCCGCATCGCCAACATCGGGTTACTGCCGGGCGCCGCCACCCTCGACGAGCTGTTCGCCGATGTAAAACGGGGCATCTACATCGAAGGCCACGGGTCCTACAGCATCGATCAACGACGATATAACTTCCAGTTCGGCGGAGACGCATTCTGGCTGATCGAGAAGGGGAAGCGGACCCACATGCTTCGAGATGTCGTCTACCACGGGATCACGCCGGAGTTCTGGGGCAGCTGCGACGGGGTTGCGGATCGGTCGCACCGCCGGCGGTACGGGTTTATCACGTGTGGAAAAGGCCAGCCGGGCCAGTCCGGCTGGATGACTCACGCGGCGTCTCATGCGCGGTTTCGCACCGTCAACGTCATCGGAGGGCAGGCCGGATCATGAGTACGACCGGGCACAAGACCTGGCCGAAGCTGACGAGCCTGGACGAGTTCCGGTTTCTCGCGGATCTGGTTCTGAAACATTCGACCGGCGACTACACGCTGGTGTCGTTGCACGATCAACAGAGCGGGACGACGCGGTTTGCGAACAATCAGATCGTCCAGAACGTCGATACGAGGCTCGGGTCTTTGAGTGTGACGGTGGCGTTCGAGCGGCGTCACGGCACCGCCGGCACAACGGACTTTACCGCGGGGGCGGTGCAAGAAACGGTGACCAGAGCCGCGCAAATCGCGCGCCTGTCGCCGGACGATCCGGAATACCTCCCGCCGGTAGAGCCACAGACATATCTCACGCTGCCTACGACGCGAGCCGAGACTGCCGCGGCCGGGCCGGCCCGTCGACTGGAGTATACAAACGAGGCGATCGGGCAATGCCGGATGGAAAATCTTGGCGCAGCCGGGATTGTATCCTCGTCGATTGCGACGGTCGGAGTGGCCGCAAGCACGGGACTCTTGGCCCACGAAGAACGGACCGATGCGCGATTCAGCCTCACAGCCCAGGCCGGCGAGGCTACCGGGTGGGGTGCCGCGGCTCATCGGTCCATCGATCATCTGAGGGTTCAGGAGCGGACCCTCACCGCGATCGATAAAGCCAAACGAGGCCTCGAGGTGCGCGAGTTGCCGCCAGGGCGCTATACCGTCATTCTTGAGCCGGCTGCGGTCGCGGGGCTGTGGTCGTCGATACTCTGGACGCTCGATGCGAAAGCCTACGAGAAAGGCACAAGTGCATTATCAGGTAAATTGGGCCAGTCGATCGTCGACAAGCGATTGACGCTCCGCAATCTACCGGCGCACGTGGATCTCTTGGGCATTGGGTTCACCACGGCTGGATTGCCGACTCTGGCATCCGACTGGATTACGGATGGGAAGCTCACACAGCTTACCTATGATCGGTTCACCGCGAAGGGGCGAGGGATCGACAAGATCCCCACACTCGATGCCCCTTGCCTCTCAGGAAGAGGATCATCCTTGCCGACGCTACATGAACTTATCAAGAGCACGGAGCGCGCCATTCTCGTGACGAATTTCTGGTATATACGAACGGTCAATCCGACCGATCTCACCCTAACCGGTATGACGAGAGACGGCACGTTTCTCGTCGAGAATGGAGCGATCGTGTCGGCGGTGAAGAACTTTCGGTTTCACGAGAGTCCTCTACGGGTCTTCAACCGGATCGCGGCTTTTACCAATCCGGCTGAAGCGATCACGTCCGAAACCAGCAAGCTTCTCGTGCCGGCGATGATACTCCACGATTTCCACTTTTCCAGCGTCACCCGATTCTGAGGTGTGTCTTCTCTGAACGGATCATCTCCTATCAGTTTGTTGACTCGGTGAGAGAGCAAGGGTACACAAGAGCGGGGGAACACAGAGATGCGTATGACACGTTGGTGCCTCGCGAGTGCGGTGGGAGCGAGCCTGTTGGGCGCCGGCTGCAATTTCGCAGGAACGTCGAGACAAGAAGATCTCGGACAGGGCATCGTGCGGGGCACGCTAGGAGCCCGACCGGCCGGCGACGTGCGTCTCACAATTCCGGCACAGACCGTGTCTGTCAAAGGCCAAGTCACGGCGGTCGAGGGTGGGGCGTATGTGCTTCAGGAAGTCAGCGGCATCGAACGTCGCGTGGGGCATGACGAAAATACTCGAATCGATCGACCAGCCCATGTCGGGGATCGGATCGAAGTCTTCGTGGATGACAGAGGCCGCGCAGTCCTTATTCGGAACATGGATCAAGACGGGCAATCGCAGTAGGCCAAGACTGCGGTACCTCGGTAGAGCAAGGGGTTAAGGGGAGTCGATGGTTGCCACGCTGTTGGTTGTAGGTCTCTGGTGTTGGTTTGCGATGTTCTCCCCGGCGGAAGCTGCGCCTGCCGAGCAGACAGCTCCGCCGCTCTTCGACAATCTGGGTTCTCTCCACCACCCCATCACCACCACATCGGAACAGTCCCAACGGTATTTTGATCAAGGTCTCAGACTCGTCTATGCGTTCAACCATGAAGAAGCGATCCGATCGTTTGAGGCTGCGGCAGACTGGGATCCGGACGCGGCGATGCCCTATTGGGGAATTGCGCTCGCACTCGGCCCCAACATCAATAGTGCGATGGAAAGGAAGGACGAACGTCGCGCCATCGAAATGGTCCAAAAGGCTCGCCGTCTGGCAGACGGCGCCACCCCTAAAGAGCAGGCCTACATCGAGGCGTTGGTCACACGGTATGTGAGCCGGAAGGGGGCCAAGCGCAAGGGATTCGACGAGGCCTATGCGAAGGCCATGCGATTGGTGGCGCAACGGTTCCCCGATGATGACGATGCATCCACACTGTTCGCGGAAGCGCTGATGGATCTGCGGCCATGGGACTTCTGGAAGGGGGACGGAAAACCGCAGGCGGGTACCGACGAGATCGTTACCACACTTGAGTCCGTGCTCGCGCGGAACCCCGATCACCCGGGGGCCTGCCACTACTACATCCACGCGCTCGAAGCCTCGCCGTTCCCGGAACGGGCGCTCGGCTGCGCAAAGCGATTGCCGGAGTTGATGCCGGGTGCCGGGCATCTGGTGCATATGCCGGCCCACCTCTACATCCGGCTCGGCAAGTATCATGAAGCCGCTGAGCTAAATGAGCAGGCGGCCCACGTCGACGAAGCCTATTTGGCCATCCGCACGCCGAACGGAAATTATGCCGACGGGTACTATTCGCACAACCTGCATTTTCTCTGGGCCTCGCTCATGATGGAGGGGCGTAGTGCAGAGGCCACACGGGTGGCGCGGGAGCTGACGAACACGATTACCGAAGATGAAGCACGCACCGACAAGTGGAAAGAACTCTATCTCCCGACGCCGCTCTACTCACTGATTCGATTTGGACGCTGGGACGAGCTGTTGCGTGAACCGCCGCCTCCAAAAGGCTTTCGGCTCATGGACGGCATATGGCGGCTTGGGCGGGGGTTGGCATTGGTCTCGACCGGTCGATTACCGGGAGCCGAGGGAGAGCAGTATGCGTTGGCCAACCTCACCAAGCAGATCAAGCGAGATAGGAGCCAGGAAGAAAAGATCGCGCGAACGCTTCTCAAAATTGCGGAACGGATGCTGGCCGGTGAGATTGCTGCGCACCGGAAACAATACGATGACGCGATTCGTAAGCTGAAGGAAGCCATCAAGCTGGAAGACGGCCTGCCCTATGTCGAACCTCCACATTGGCCGCTGCCGATTCGCCAGTATCTAGGGTCTGTGCTGTTGCTGGCCGGTCGACCGGCTGACGCTGAAACTGAGTATCAAGCCGATCTCACGAGAAATCCCGAAAACGGGTGGGCGCTGATCGGATTGATCCAGAGCCTCCGGGCTCAACACAAGGACGACCAGGCAGCTGAGGCCGAGGACCGTTTCAAGAAGGCTTGGGCCCATGCCGACTTCATTATTCCGGCTGATTCTTGAACGTGAAGCGTGAGCGAGACAAGCCAGACGTGCGCGACAGGCGCGACGAGAAGTTCGAAGTTCAGGGATCGAAGTTCCTTGAACCTCGACGTCGGACCTCCACCTCTCCCTCGTCTCGCCCGTCCCGCTTTTCTCGCAAGTCTGGCTGTGTAAGGTGTAAGATTTCACACAGCTATTCGACTGAATCCGTGAGGAGGACCGTTTCATGAAAAGACAATCCGCTCTATCAGTTCTTACGCTGGGGGCCATTTTCCTCGTCGGAGCGTGGAACATTCAATCGACCAGCAAGGCTGCAACGGACTCGACTTTAGGTAAGGCCTATTTCGCGGGAGGCTGCTTCTGGTGCATGGAAGAAGCCTTCGAGAAGGTCGAGGGGGTGCTGTCCGCGACCTCGGGATATATGGGGGGTACGGTCGTCAATCCGAGCTATGAAGAAGTGTCCGCGGGACGAACAGGGCATGCGGAATCGGTCGAAGTAGTCTATGACCCAGCCAAAGTGAGCTACCAAAAGCTGCTGGATGCCTTTTGGCGCAACGTTGATCCGGTCACACCGAACGCACAGTTCTGCGATCACGGCAGCCAGTATCGCTCCGCCATTTTCTTTCAGACCGACGAAGAGAAGCGCGCGTCGGACACCTCCAAGCAAGCGATTGAGCAGTTGAAACGATTCACAGAGCCGATCGTTACGCAGATTATGCCGGCTTCACGGTTCTATCCTGCCGAGGAGTACCATCAGGATTTCTACAAAAAGAATCCTATCCGGTACAAATTCTACAAATACAACTGTGGGCGCGCCCAGCGGCTGGAAGCGTTGTGGGGAAATCCCTGACGTAAGCCGGGCTGGGTATCCTTTCGTCCTGAACCTGTGCAAGAGTTGCGCGACAAGCTCCCTACCCTCGGTGTATATTTCTGATCCCGGCAACCTATGCCCATACCTTTGCCAGTGAGGTGCTGTTCGTGAAACGTCCGATTCGACAATCGTCAAGAAAACCGGTGATCGGGGTCATGGGTCCAGCCAAGGCCGGTACTCGAGAATTGGCTGACGCTAAAACTTTAGGAGAGCTCATCGCACGTCAAGGATGGGTCGTGTTGACCGGAGGGCGTGCGAGCGGGGTGATGGACGCGGCCAGCGAGGGGGCGAAATCGGTTCCCGGCAGCTTGACGATTGGGATTCTTCCGGATGGCAAAGCACGGGTATCTCGGTTTGTGGACGTGGCGATCGTCACGGATCTGGGCCAGGCGCGCAATAACGTGAACGTGATGTCCAGCGACGTCATCGTGGCCTGTGGGCTCGGCGGTACCGGAACGGTCTCAGAAGTTGCGCTGGCGCTGAAGGCAAAGAAGACCGTGATTCTGTTGGGAGCCGACAAGGCCGGGGTGGGCCTGTTCACAAATCTCGCGCCGCATCTTGTCCATGCCGCTGCCTCGCCTGAAGAGGCGGTGAAGCTAATCGGCGATCTCCTCTAGCAGGATGCTGAAAAAGTCGATCTTCTCACCCTCCCAGCCCCGGCGCGCCGAGACGCGCCTTTACCCGAGCTTCGTTCTCGCATCGTTCAGATACTCAACGTACCCCACTCGGGAAAAGATCTGTTCCTACAGCTCGGGGCGGGCGGGTGAAAATCGCTAGGCCTCCGGTCTTCACTCGCTGCGGCCTTGCCCGCGGCAGCGGCGCGTCTTGCGCGCCGGGGCTGGGAGGGTGAGATGTCTGAACTTTTTGAGCATCCTGCGGGCGGGATCATGTTCCTGTTCTGCCACGTATGTAGACTCGCGAAGCTTTCACGGGGCTACGTAGTTTTAGCCTGCTAGCGATCTCGTGCAGTCGTCCCTAATTCTCTGATTGAAAATCTCCGAGAAGTCTTCGCCTCTGAAGAACTGTGCCGCTTCGTGCGGGGAAAACCAACAGTTCTCAAACGTTCACTCTGTGCAAATCACGCCACAGTGAGGCATGTGGCATAGCCGTCGTTTTCCCCATCCTATCCGCACGTTAGTAGACATACATCTCGGCACGGATCTTGAGACCTTTCAGGCTTTATGAAGGTTGTCCTGTGCACAGGAATGTAACCCCCTACTATGGTTACCGACAACACAAGGAGCGGATTGCTCTGTCTATCCCTGCTGCGCTTCCCTTGTGCGCTGATTGTGCTGTGTCTATTGATCGCCACCGCTCCTACGCCCACGAAACCCGACTACGACGGCGCCTACCCTCAGTATTCTAAACAGGAAATCCGTAGGGCCATCGTGTGGTACGCCAAGAAGTATCGTCTTGATCCCGCCCTGCTGCGTGCGGTCATCAAGACCGAATCCGATTTTCGCCAGCATGCCGTGTCCCCCAAAGGGGCGGTCGGCCTGATGCAGCTGACGCCGGCTGCCGCGACCACATTGCGTGTGAGCGACGCCTACGACTCCATCCAGAATATTCGCGGAGGCGCCAAGCAGCTGCGGCATCTGCTGAATCTCTACCAAGGCGACCTTCCCTTGGCTTTGGCGGCCTATAACGCCGGGATTCATCGAGTCAAAGACCACAAAGTTCCGCGCATTCGAGAAACCCGTGTCTACATCAGGAAAGTGCTGCGGAACTATGAGATGTTTCGTTCTCCCCCGCAGCCTCCTGCCAAGAATCACAAGAAGTGAGGGGGGCTCAGCAGATCGAACTCCCATGTTCTTATGGACAGGAGAGGCTTCGGATACCCGGATTCTTCTCCTCTGGTTCTCCAAATACACCGGCATCTCGGGGTCTAGTCCGCAATATTCGTGACGGTTCGTCGTGAAGGCTCGCAGAGTGAGAGGAGGCTATCATTTACGGTGGAGGAATGAGAGGCAGCTGGAGAGGGGGAAAGTCCTGGGCAAGCAGTGTTTTAGATCTTGGCCGCCATAATAATGGCTCGGACTCGTTCACGTTGGGCCGGCCTGATCCCAGTAAACTCAAGGCCAAAATTTGCACTCTTGACCCATCGCACCTGGGCTTCGTCGATCCGCAGAGGCCATTTCTGGTCGTGAAGGAACAGGGACACACGGAGCATCATGCCGACCTGAACCTGGACAAGGGATGTCGCCTGACAGCCGTTTGTGGAAAGATCAAGGACCGTCGCTTCGCCTTCGAAGTCATTCTCTCCAAAAAAGAATAAACGACAGCTCAGGCTGAGACGGCGGCCCCGACGTTCCGCCATCGTGGCCTCGTGCTCAGATCGTAAGGCTTGGTTGGATTTGGGGTCTTGCGTGGTCATGGATCTTGCCCGTCCTCTCTCAATCACTCAGAGAAGAGATCGATCACAAGACTCTTTTGCCGAACGAGCTGCCAGTCTATCTTCTTCAAGAGGAGTAGCCCGGAAGCGAGGTCGACAGGGTCCTGATCGCAGTATAGCGAATTGGTTGTTATATGTAACAAAAACCTTCTAATTCGCTACTGTATCCGAATGAGTCTATTCCGCGGTCTGCGTAGAAAGAAAGCTTGACCTATCCGGAATAGGTCTGCGAAAAGAGGGCTCGTTGATTAAGGAGAAGTGCGATGATGGAACGACACCTCAACCAACGAATGGCCGCACTGGCCCATTCGGAGATTCGAGCGATGACCCAAGCCTGTGTCCAAGCGAAGGGCCTCAACATGGCGCAAGGCGTCTGCGACACGCCGGTTCCACCGGTGGTGCTTCGAGCCGCGGCGCAGGCGATGGAACGCGGGAAGAATGTCTATTCACGATTCGATGGATTGCACGAACTGCGGGAGGCGATCACCACGAAACTCGCGCAGTACAACGGCATCGTGGCTGATCCGGAAACAGATGTGACGGTCAGCGCAGGCGCCACTGGGGCCTTTCATTGCGCCTGTCTGGCGCTGCTCAACCCCGGCGACGAGGTCATCCTCTTCGAGCCCTACTACCAGTATCACATCAGCGCGCTGTTGGCAGTTGAGGCGGTTCCCGTGAGGGTGAAGATGCGGGCTCCTGAATGGACCTTTTCCCTGGCCGAGGTCGAGCACGCGATCACACCACGAACCAAGGCGATCATTGTGAATTCTCCAGGCAATCCGTCCGGAAAAGTGTTCAGCCGGCTGGAGCTGGAGCGTCTTGCCGCAATTGCACGACAATACGATTTGCTCGTGTTCACCGACGAAATCTACGAATACTTTCTGTATGACGGTCGCACGCACGTGAGCCTCGCAACCTTGCCGGACATGGCCGACCGGACAATCACCATCGGCGGGTATTCCAAGACCTTTAGCATTACCGGCTGGCGCATCGGCTACAGTGTCGCGGCAGCACGATGGGCACAGGCGATCGGAGCCATGAACGACCTGCTGTATGTCTGTGCTCCGACGCCGTTGCAGGCGGGGGTAGCGGTGGGCATTCAGGAACTTCCAGATTCGTTTTACCGCGATCTGGCGCGCGACTATCAACGGAAGCGCGATCAGTTCTGCGAAGCCTTGGCGAAGGCCGGCCTGATGCCGTCGATTCCACAGGGCGCATACTATGTGCTGGCCGATGCGTCGCGCCTGCCCGGCATAACCGGAAAAGAGCGGGCGATGTCTCTTCTTGAGACGATCGGGTTGGCCGGTGTGCCGGGCGAAGCCTTCTTTTCCGGGGATGACGGAAGGCAGTTCATTCGATTCAGTTATGCAAAAATCGATTCCGAAATCGATGACGCGTGCCGGAGGCTTGCGCGGCTTGGCTAGCAGCCTGTTGAAAACGTCCGCCAGCACGAAGAAGGTTGAGGCTGAGGTAAAGAACATCTGATCCTCGCTCAATCTTGATCTCGGCCTCAACCTGTTTGGCGTACTGCGTCCAATTCGCTCGATCGCTTGTCTGCCCGTTCACCAAATGATAAGTAGGAAGAAGCGAGATGATATGAAAGGCCGACATGATGGTGGACAGACGGTCGAGTGCTCGCCGGACTTTTCAGAAGAGGAGCGAGACTAGTGGTACCGCCGCATTGGAACCGACCGTGTCGCCATGCAAAATGGTGGAACTTTTCCTCTCGGCAAGAAGACCGCGCTCCAGCGATACGCTATCGGCACCGTGAATAGCTTGTCACGCCATAGACGATGATCGGCAGGGAACCTCATGGAAGGACGTAAGCATACTCGTTTCGCGGTGCAACTTCCTGTGTCGTTCAGTGGAGACCAGCTTTCCGAGAAGGGCACGATCTTGAATGTGTCCGCGGAGGGTTGCGCCATCATGTCGGACACCGTCGCCGGCGCTGCAGTCTATCTACAATTGACGATGCAGCTCCGGGAGCGAGAGGAGCCGGTCCGCGTCGATCTGGCCGCAGTCCGGTGGGTTTCCAAGACGAGATTCGGTGTCGAGTTTATAAAGATTCGGCCTGAAGAGGGGGAACGGCTAAAGAAGTTCGTCAGGGCACTGGAATCTACGGCATGAGCGCCGGCGACCGCAACGAGATTCGATCCGCTACTTCATGGCGACAGCCCGGACTTGTTCATACGTGGTCAGGCCGGCGAGTACTTTCAGAATTCCGTCCTGCACAAGTGTCACCATTCCTTCCTTCACGGCCAAGCTCTGCATCTCTGCAGTTTTGGCGCGGTTCTGGATCAGGTTTCGCAGTTCATCCGATCCCCTCAGGAGTTCGTGCAAGGCGATCCGCCCTTTGAGGCCTGTCTGGTTACAGGCTTCGCACCCACGCCCTCGATAGAGCTGAAAGTCATCGCGATAGTCTACGCCTAACGCTTTCCAAGCGTACGAACCGTATCCATGTACCAGTTTATCGTACTCCTGGACGGTTGGATGGTACGTGTCTTTACAATTGGCGCAGATCCGTTTGCAGAGTCGTTGCGCGAGCACCCCTTGCATGGCATCGGCGAAGTTGAAGGAATCGCATCCCAGGTCGAGGAGGCGAACCACAGTCTCGACCGCCCCATTCGTGTGCAATGTGCTCAAGACCAGGTGGCCGGTCAGCGAGGCCTCGATCGCCACATCGGCAGTTTCCTTGTCCCGCATCTCACCGATCATGATGACATCCGGATCGGCTCGTAAAAACGACCGCATGGCGGCGGCAAAGGTAAAACCGATTTTGGGATGGATCTGTACCTGGCGGAGGCCTTCCTGGCTGATCTCAATGGGGTCTTCTGCCGTCCAGATTTTCCGTTCGTCTGTATTGAGATGGCGCAGCAGGGCATGCAGGGTCGTCGTTTTTCCGGATCCGGTAGGGCCCACGCACAGGATGATGCCGTGCGGCTTCTCCACGATTTCCAGAAGCGTCGTGAGCGTGGCCGGAGCAAACTCCATGGCGTCCAAGGGAAGAGGCTCTTTCGCCGTGAGCAACCGCATGACGATGTCTTCATTGTTGCCGGCGGTCGGCAGTGTCGCCACGCGCAGCTCGATTTCCCTATCCTGATTCAGCTTGAACCGGATTTTCCCGTCCTGCGGTTTCCGGCGTTCGGAAATATCAAGACTGGACATGATCTTGATACGGGACACCAACGCTCGGCGATAGATCGCGGGAATCCGCATATAGGTAGAACAGGTACCATCCACGCGAAAACGGATTGCTGTTTCCTTGCGATCCGAGTACGGCTCGATATGGATGTCAGACGCCTCGTGTCGGTACGCCTCGACAATGATCTGACTCGCGAGCCGTACGATCGCGGAATCGTTCTCGTCAATGCCATCAGAGTCGCTGTCGAGAGCCTCTTCCTGGTGCGCGTCGCTGACCAGCTCGCCCAGCGTATCCGTAATGGACCCGCTGTCGGTCTGTCCGATCGTGGCGTTGAGAAACCTCTCGATGTCACGCCGCAGGCCCAAGGCATACCGTATCGTCAGGCCCGGGAAGGAGCGCTGGATGTCATGACCTCTATCGAGATCATGGGGGTTGTCGATCAGGACATCCAGAATATCACCCTGTTGCTTCAGCGGGAGCCAGTGGTGCCGGCGAAGGTAATCGTGACTAAGATTATTGAGGAGTTGAGGGTCAGCCAGGGTCCGCTCGTCGTACGGAATATAAGGGCAGTCGAAGAACATGCTCAGTGTCTTCCCGAGCGCAGCCTTCGGGATTCGGTACTTCTCGATCAGCAGGCCTTCTAAGTCGGTCCATCCTTCCAGGGACTCCTGAACGGCTTTCACGAGATCCGCCTGGCGGATAAAGCCCTCCTGGACCAAGGAATCGTAGGCGCGCGGTTCAATGGTTCTGTGAGCTGGCTTCTGCATTGTTCCCATTTTAAGCGCACAGGAGGGAGCACGAAGTCCGTTTCGGTACTTCGCTACCGATCGTAACTACTGTCAGTATAGAGGTATTTTCTTCATTCACAACCATTATCAAAAAGGAAGCGTGACTCATCGCAGGCCGTTCAGAGAGGGCGCCGGAAACAAACTTTGTGGGGAGTTGTGAGGCTATGGAGTCGTGAGCGAGATAAGCAAGACGCGCGTGACAGGCGCGATTCGTGACGATGAAACTCTCGACCAGTCCCGCCTTTCTGGCACGTCACGTGAGTTTCGTAGGAATACCGATATACATTTGATGAAGAATGCGCTTTGCCCGATGTTTCGACGAACCGTCATGACCTTCCAGGCTAAGAGGGTGATGGTCATGGAGCGGCTCGCTTTCGCGCTGATTGCGAGCGAGCATGTTCGACATGGAGTTGGAGGTTGGCACGCAGGTTCTTGTCGGCTGTGGCGGTCACAGCGATAACGCCATGAAGCCTTGGTGTCGGTTGATTGAAGGCGAAGGGCTTCCCAGCCGCATCACTGATGGCGCCGCCACTTTCTTCGATGAGCAGGACTCCGGCCGCGAGATCCCACTCGTTTTCCGGCTCGATGGTCAAGACGGCCTGAACACGACCGGCAGCGACCAGGGCCAGTGCGTTGGCGATGGAGTACATGGGGCGGCACCGAGCGGTCTCGGCGAGCATCGACCATCGGTCGCTCCGAAACTCCCACGCACTGACCATGATGAGGGGATCCAACCCATGAGCGGAGGAAAGGGTGACGCGTGTGCCGTTTAAGAACAGTCCACCGCCGCGCACCGCCGTGAAGAGTTCGTCGGTCGAGGGATTGAGGATCGCGGCGACGACCGGTACGCCTCGTTCAATCAATGCGGCAGAGATGCAGAATTCAGGCCTCCGATTCACCAAGGCCTTTGTGCCGTCAATGGGGTCCACAATCCAGACGCGGGTGTTGGTGAGTCGAGCCGGACCGTCTGGAGACTCTTCCGAGAGCCATCCGTCCTGTGGAAACTCCCGGCGCTGCATCTCATGAAGAATGCGGTTGACCTCGTGATCCACGGTGGTGACCGGCGAACGGTCCGGTTTCGTCTGCACCTCGAACCCGCTGCTGACCAGTTCACGCACCTTCAATCCGGCGTTCCGGATCGATTCGACCAACGTAGCCAACTCACGTTCCATGTTGCATGCCTCGCTGAGTGGAACCGCAAGAGTAGCAGGTCTCGTTGGATCGGCAAAGCGGAAAGACTGCGTCCGGCGACCCGCGCCGCCGGCCCTCTTGACCATCGCATAGAACCTGCGTACAAGCAGGGGGTCTTGCGAGGTCTCTACCGATGAAGCTGGTCCAGAGACGATCCAAAAAGACGGGGCTCCCCCCGGGTACTCTTGTCCATATTGGCGAGAAAAAAACGGACAAGGTCACGATCACGGCGTTCAACTACGCAGGCGACCGCTGCGGCGAACGCACGGATGTATTGCCCGAGGTGCTTGCGCCACCGACCGATGAGTCCGTTACCTGGGTGGATGTCGGGGGCATCCACAAGATGGACATTTTGGAATCGTTCGGAACACAGTTTCAGCTCCACCCGTTGCTCCTCGAAGACATTGCCAACACCGATCAGAGGCCGAAACTCGATGACTATGAGACCTGCTTGTTCCTTGTGATGAAGATGCTCTCAGTCACCGACCGACAGGATATTGTCGTCGAACAGGTGAGTCTGGTTCTCGGACGGAACTTTGTCCTGTCATTCCAGGAAAACGGAGCCGATGTGTTCACACCGGTTCGGGAACGTCTTCGTGGGAATAAGGGACGCCTGCGGCAATCCGGGGCCGATTACCTGCTCTACGCACTGGTCGACGCGATTGTGGATCAATACTTCGCTGTACTGGAGGTCTTGGGCGAGAAGATCGAAACGCTGCAAGAGCTGGTGGTCAGCGATCCTAAGCCGGAGACGCTACACCAGATTCACGCCCTCAAACGGCAGTTGCTATTTCTGCGGCGGGCGGTGTGGCCGCTCCGAGAAGCGACGAACAATCTTTCCCGATCGGAATGTCCATTTTTACAGGAGTCGACGAAGGTATTCTTCCGTGACGTGTACGATCACGTGGTCCAGATCGTGGATACCATCGAAACGCTTCGCGAAATGGTCTCAGCCTGTCTCGATATCTATCTGTCGACCATCAGCTATCGGTTGAACGCCGTGATGAAGGTTCTGACGATCATTACGACGATTTTCATGCCGCTGACCTTCATCGTCGGTATCTACGGGATGAACTTCGAGCACATGCCTGAGCTGAAGTGGGAATGGGGCTACCCGCTGGTGCTCGGCGTGATGGTGACAGTTGCGATCGCCATGCTGGGATTTTTTAAATTGAAGAAGTGGATCTAATGGCCTGGTGAGATAAGCCGCCATGGCCCAACGCCCTTCTCTCTCCTATCACGCAAAACATCTGCTAAGGGGACGGCGCATGAACCACGCGCAAGTGTGGCAGGGCCAGCCTCAGACAACTGGCGCCGGATTAACGCACTAAGGGAGGGAGTGATGAAGGGACGGCGGCTTCTCACCGTCACGATGGGTGCGCTGGTCCTCGGTGGGTTGCTCGAGGCAGGCTATGGCAGTGCAGATGTGACAGTGGGTGCGCAAGGAGTACCGTCTGAGCTGCCGGGAGTGACCCGGAGCCTAAACAAAGCACTGCCGGCGGCACAGCGGTTTGTCATTTTGCCGACATTCGCAAACGACGCGGTGCTAGATAAAACAACCGGTCTGGTCTGGGAGAAGTCCCCGCAGACGACGAGCGCCAGATGGACCGAGGGCCGACGCATCTGCATCGAGAAGCATGTTGGAGGTCAGAAAGGATGGCGGTTGCCGTCTCTCGAAGAATTGTCGGGCCTGGTAGATTCCTCAGTAGCCCCTCCGGGCCTGGCTCTTCCGCCAGGCCATCCGTTTCTGGCTATCCGGTCGGCTGTGTATTGGTCGTCGACAAGGCCTGGCGAGGATCCCAAAGGCGCGTGGGGCGTGCATTTCGGTTTAGGAGGCGGCGCGACCTTCATCAATTGGGCCCACATGGTTCAAGTCTGGTGTGTTCGTGATGGTATGGATGCGGGTCAACCTTGAGGATTCGGTGATTGAAACAAGTGGGCGCTTGCAGCGTCTCGGCAGTTGGTGGAGGGGCAGGCCACCGGCCGCAATCGCTCATGTTCAGGCGAGCGGTGTGGGGCGACCAGCAGGCGGGAGTCTATTCAGCGATCTCCACGCGGTCGACGAAGTAGGCGGTCTCTCCGAAGCAATTCGTGGGAATGTAGCGATACTCTTTGTAGTGCAGAATCAATCGCTTTCCCAGGGACTCAGAAAGTTGTGATGCCACTTTCGAATCCCAAACTGAAAAGCCCCATAACACCGGGGCCACGCCCGGTACGGTGGTCATGGCTAGCTCCCCTTCGTGTGTCTTGCAGACCCAGCCCTTGTTGGAAAATTTCTGAATATAGCCGGCTCGGCTTCCATCGGAATAGCTGTAGTTGAAGGCGATAAGCAAATAGGCCGCTCCCAGAAGCAACAGCAAAATCAATATCACGCGTCCTAGTCGCTTCATGCGCAAACCTCCTCGGTTCTTGACCGAAGATCGGAGAATAACCAGGGAGCCTCAGTCTTCCGTCGAGTTTCGTAGGCGGCGATGGCTGCCTCATGTTGCAAAGTCAATCCGATCGCGTCGAGCCCTCGATATAACCCGTCTTTTCTGAAGGGATCGATCTCGAAACGGCAGCGGGCTCCGGCCGGTGTGGTCACCGTCTGGTTTCCGAGGTCCACGGTCAGCTGGTAACCGGGCGTAGCCAGGACATCCTGCATCATCGTCAGGACCTCATCGGCCTTTAGCACCACAGGCAGCATGCCGTTTTGGAAGCAGTTGTTGTAGAAGATATCTGCGAAGCTCGGTGCAATGACACATCGAAAACCTTGGTCGAGGAGCGCCCAAGGGGCATGTTCACGCGACGATCCGCATCCGAAATTATCGCGCGTCAAGAGAATCGTCGCCCCCTGAAAGCGCGGTTGATTCAAGAAAAACGCTGGGTCCTGTGATCCGTCCTTCTGTCTGCGCCAATCGTAGAACAGCCCTTCTCGGAGCCCGGTCCGCTTGATCGTTTTCAGAAATTGTTTCGGGATGATTTGATCGGTATCGACATTGACGCGGTCCAGCGGTGCGACGAGACCGGTCATGGTGGTAAAGGGCTGCATAAAATTCCTCGTTAGGCGTGAAACGTGAGGCGTAAGGTGTGAGGTAGTCCGTTCATTGATCCCCTCACGCATCTCATGACCAGTTCCTGATATCGACAAAATGACCTTCGACTGCCGCGGCGACTGCCATCGCCGGCGATACGAGGTGAGTCCGGCCGCCGGCCCCCTGTCGTCCTTCGAAGTTTCGATTGCTGGTCGAGGCGCAGCGTTCCCCGGGCTGAAGGACGTCGGCATTCATTGCCAGACACATACTGCAGCCGGCTTCCCGCCACTCGAATCCCGCTTCTTTGAACAAACGGTCGAGCCCTTCCTGTTCGGCTTGCTGTTTCACGAGACCGGAACCGGGCACGACCATCGCATGAACGGTCTTCGCGACATGCTTCCCCTTCGCCAAACTCGCGGCCAGGCGAAGATCTTCGATGCGTGAGTTGGTGCAGGACCCGATGAAGACCTTGTCGATGGCGATATCGGTCATGGGCATGTTCGGGGTGAGGCCCATGTATTCCAACGCCCGCGCAGTAGCCTGGCGCTGGTGCTCGTCGGTGATCGTACGTGGGTCCGGCACTCGTTGATCGATGCCGGTCACCATCCCCGGGCTCGTGCCCCAGCTGACTTGCGGAGCAATGTCCTCGGCGCGCATCGTGACGGTCATATCGTATGTCGCGTCCGCATCGGTCTTGAACTGCTGCCATGCTTGGACGGCCTGCTCGAACAGCGCTCCCTTCGGAGCCAACGGACGTCCTTTGAGATAGGCGATGGTCTTCTCGTCCGGTGCGACCATCCCGGCCCGCGCGCCACCCTCGATCGACATGTTGCAGAGCGTCATGCGCCCCTCCATGCTGAGCGCGCGGATTGCCGAACCTGTGTACTCGATGACATAGCCGGTGCCGCCGGCTGTTCCGATCTTTCCGATGATGGCCAGAATCACATCCTTCGCCGAACAGAAGGTCGGCAGCACCCCGTCGACGCGAACCTCCATGGTTTTGGGTCGTCTCTGCACCAGGCACTGCGTAGCCAGTACGTGTTCCACTTCGCTGGTGCCGATGCCGAAGGCCAACGCGCCGAAGGCTCCATGTGTCGACGTGTGCGAATCGCCGCACACTATGGTCGTCCCAGGCAGGGTAAAGCCCTGTTCGGGTCCGATGATATGCACCACGCCTTGGCGGATGTCGTTCATGCCGAAGAGCATGATATTGAAGTCGCGGCAATTTTCCTCCAGCGTCTGGATCTGTTTCGCACTGAGAGGATCTGCGATGCCCAAGGTCCGGTCGGTGGTCGGGACGTTGTGATCCGGCACTGCCAACGTGGCGCCAGGACGTCGAGGTCGGCGGCCCGAGAGCTTGAGCCCCTCAAACGCCTGTGGCGACGTGACTTCGTGGACCAGCTGACGATCGATATAGAGCAGGGTGGTCCCGTCGGGCTCCGCGCGGACGACGTGGGATTCCCAGATTTTGTCGAAGAGAGTTTGAGCGGCCATACATGATCCTCACTGATCGGTCTCTCTCGGAGGGTACCTCCGAGCGGATGCGTATTATACAGAGTCCTCCTATGGTCTGTACAAGAGTGCTTACCATATTCTTGCGTTGACCGAACAGACGTGGTACCACCGCCTGGCAGGTGGGTGCCAGGCCTCTTCCTTGCGATCGCGCCGGAGGATTGTGCCGTGACTTCAGAGATATGGACCAATCCCGCCGTCATGGAGTGGTCACAACTGCTTCTCAACAGTTTCCGTCGCTGGATTGGGCGCGACCTAGTCGAACGAGTGGGCAATCCTGACTATCAGGCCCACGCGCTCTTCCAGTCTCCCTTTGCCGTTGTGTCTCATGGGATGGAAGAGGATCCGCTCCTCAACTATGGCAATCAAGTCGCGCTAGAGTTGTGGGAGCTGACGTGGGAACAACTCGTGAAGACCCCGTCGCGGCTCACAACGGAGCCGGTCAATCGAGCCGAGCGGGAGTGGATGTTGGAACAGGCCAGATCCCGCGGCTATCTCGACACCTATCAAGGTGTGAGAATCACTTCAACAGGACGCCGATTTCTCGTTGAGAACGCCCTCATCTGGAATATCGTGGATGCAGAGGGACGGAGAGTCGGACAGGCTGCCACATTCTCGCAATGGACCTGGTTGACCTGACCGACTTACAGACCCGAAAAAACTGTTCCGGTGAGTTCGTAGAGCGATGGTTTGAGCGTCCTGCTAGGAGCCGGCAAGGAACTGAAACCGCGGACAAGAGTGACCATCAACAAGCACCGTTTCCAGGAACATCGCCATTGGCCTGATCCACAGCCCGCGGTCACCGTAGCATGCGCGGTAGACCACATATTCCTCTTCCGATTCTGAGTGCCGAGCCACCCCCAGCACGTCATACTCGTAACCTTTATAGTGCCGATAGCGGCCTGGTTGCACCATAGTGTATCCTTTCCATTCTGACGTCATACTATAAGGGAACGAATGATGAAATCACAGAGTCAGATTTCGAAGGGCAAGACACATGATGTGATCGTCATAGGCGGCGGGTCGGCGGGCTATGCCGCGGCACGGACTGCGCGCGATGCCGGCGCCGATGTGGCGATTGTGGATCACGGTCCGCTCGGGGGGCTCTGTATCCTGCGTGGCTGCATGCCGACAAAAGCCATTCTGCGTTCTGCCGAAGTCGCGGCCCTCTTCAGGCGGGCGAACGAGTTCGGACTCTCTCCGGTCTCGGCCAAGCCTGATCTGTCGGCGATCGTGGATCGAAAGGATCGGTTGGTCCGCGAGTTTGCCGACTATCGCATTCACCAACTTCAAGACCCCAAGTTCACGCTGTACCAGTCGCGGGCGGTCTTTCTGTCGCCCCACGAAATCGCCGCTGGAGACACTGTCTTGTCGTCCGGCTCCTTCATCCTGGCTACCGGGTCGAGGCCCAGTGAGGTTCCCATTCCTGGCTTGGCCCAAGCGGGATATTTCACGAGCGATACGATCCTGGACCTTCTTACCCAACCGGGCTCACTGATCGTTCTGGGTGGTGGAGCGGTCGCCCTCGAACTCGGCCAGTTCTTTGCCCGCGTTGGGACGAAGGTCACGATCCTTCAACGGGGAGCCACGCTCCTTTCTGAAATGGATGAAGATGTTGGACGCGCACTTGAAGCTGCCTTGATCGACGAGGGCATTGAAGTCGTCACGGGCGCACAGTGGTTGCGTACGACCCACGAGGCGACGAGAAAAACGGTATGGGTGATGAAAGATGGACGTGAACGATCCTACGTCGGAGAGGAAATTCTCCAGGCCTTAGGCCGACAGCCCAACATCGAAGGGCTTCGTCTCGATCTGGCTGAGGTGACAGTGGACGGCGGACGGATTGTCGTCGATGGCGCGATGCGCACGTCGCAAGCACATATTTATGCCGTAGGTGACGTAAATGATGTTACGCCTATTGTGCATCTCGCCATTCAGCAGGGAGAGATTGCGGCGTACAACGCGACGCATTCGGGTGGGCCGGTGAAAGAGCTCGACCATCGTCTCGATGCCGAGGTGGTCTTTACCGATCCGCAGGTCGCGGTGCTGGGACTCAACGAAATGCGCGCGAAGGTCGAAAGGATTCCCTATCTCACGGCCTCCTACCCCTTTGCCGATCATGGGAAAGCGCTTTGTCTTGGTGCGTCGCAGGGGTTTGTGAAGTTGCTCGCGGCCCCTCAGACCGGTGAGATCCTTGGCGCGCAGATCGTCGGCCCGGAAGCGGGTGAACTGATCCATGAATTGATTGCGGTGATGTATTATCATGGTACAGCAGCGGACTTGCTCCGCATGCCGCACTACCATCCGACCTTGGCCGAAATCGTCACCTATCCGGCCGAGTCGATCGTCGAACGGTTGGGCGCATGATGAAGAAGCCTTGTGTGCTCGAACGCAGCGTCCTTCTCTCGTGCGATGGTCTGGTTGCCGGCAACAGAAGTGAGAGTCGGCGTCGGCGGCAAGACAGGGGACTGTGTGAGAAGACCGGTACGTGGATACGGAATGGAAGTTTCTTGTGGCGGTGCACAACGCAGGGGAAATAGCCAGTTACAGCTGGTGTTGGGATCCTCCCACCCAGAGGTTGCAGGACACTGAAGGACTTTGCCAATGCCCTGTTGAACCGGCAGCGCTATCCAGTGTAGCGTACCCGAACTATGGCAATGCACCACGAGCCAGCTCCCATCAATTTGCGCATGAGGGGGATGATCGCGCGATTCGTAGGGGTTGTGGCAATTGCGCTCGGGTTCATCGTCGGGATGTACGGACTGGAAGACACAGAAACACCGTGGCTGCAGACGGCGTTGGGCTTGCTAGCCACCGGCATGTTGGCTCAAGGCTATGCGCTCTACTGTTCCGTGAAGCGCATGCAAGACACCAGGAGCCAACCTAAGTCATGAGACGAGTACGTCGGCACCTATTCACCGTCGGTATGCTCTTCCTCGCAGGGGCAATGCTCGCCTGCGGAGGTCCATGGCGTGACGGCTATTTCAAGAAGGGCGTGGATCGACTCACACAAGAGGAGATAACGGAGAAGTTCGGGCCGCCCCATACGGCCAAGACACCGGTTCTCGGAGGGGATTCGGTCTGGACCTATCGCGTGCCCTTGGCCGAAAAGGAATTGAGCTCGATGCATTTTGCCGGTCTGGCCAAGGCCACGACGCAAGCCACCTCGCTGATTGGAAAGCCCGGAGAAGGGCCCAAAGAAATGTTGTATTGCTACCGCTACACCCTGGTCTTCAACGAACAGAAGATCCTGAAACAGTGGAAACGTGAAGAATGCGTGCCGGGAACCCATGATACGCTTAACGCCAATTAGTGTTCTGATGCGGTAATCCATGCCTGCTTGGCTGCCGCACATCGATAGCTCGGTCTTGTTCGACGGACTCACCTCACTGCTGCTGCTGCTCTCCCTCTTCACCGTGCGGACGCTGATCGTCCGAGCGATCTCAAAGAATCCGACCCTCTCGATGGAAGCGAAGCGTCGATGGGTGGTCTCTGTCCGCAATAGCATGGTGTTCGCGTTGCTGGTGGGGTTGGTGGTGATCTGGGCGCACGAACTTCAAGTCTTTGCTGTGTCCCTCGTGGCGGTCGCGGCGGCGCTCGTGTTGGCGACCAAGGAACTCATTCTCTGTTGGAGCGGGGCAGCGCTACGGGTGGGCGGGAAAGTGTATTCGGTAGGCGATCGCATTCAGATTGCCGGTCATCGTGGTGTCGTCTTGGACCATGACATCTTTGCGACCAAGTTGCTCGAGATCGGGCCGGGCCATGCCTCGCATCTCTATACGGGCCGTGTGACGGTGTTCCCCAATAGCTTGCTGTTTACGAATCCCTTGGTCAAAGAGAACACCGGCCAGGAATATGGGCTCTACATTCTTGTGATACACCTCCAGGACAAGGACAATTGGCGGGATGCCGAACGGCACCTGCTCGACGCCGCGAAGGCAGAATGTTCTTCGTTTATGGAAGCGGCCGTCCGGGACATGAAGTTGCTGGAACAGACCAATCTACTCGAAGCTCCGTCGCCAGAGCCACGCGTGACGATTCAAATAATCGAAACAGGGCATACCCAGCTGGTGTTGCGATTCCCGGCACCGGATCGCGGGCGTTCACGAGTCGAGCAGGCCATCCTACGCCGGTATCTCACCGCGGCTTCGACAGCGACCAACTAGCAAGATACTGAACGAGGTCTGCCGGCAGCGTTCTAAATCCCTCAAATCGTGAATCCAATCTCTAATGAAGTGCTACCATGGCTCAGCAACTTTTCCCTTGTCACGTTGGCATTCTCGTGTATAATCAGGTGGTTGATAATTTGTTCAAAGGAGTGACATGAATCCAACCCTACAGCGAGCAGTGACCAGTTTCTATAATCTCATATACGAGGCCCAAACATTTGCCACCACGATGTCTCGAATTGACACCGCAGAGCAGGAGCACTACGCCGGACGAATTGAAGGGTTAAATTGGGTGCTTGATCGTTGCCAAGAGCTCGAAGATATGGATGCGAACTTGACTCCTTCATCTCTCCAGCGAGTTCTCACGGAGGTCAAATCCGATCTCGATCACGAACTATCGGTCCAGCGGCGAGAAAAGGGACGTCGTGCAGACGGACGAGAGGAAGCGCTCAATTTTGTCGCTGATTATTTATCGAGCCTGATCACAGCAACGGACATTGAGTCGGCCAAGACGCCGGCGGTATAACGCTCCGTCTTCAATCGTGTTTTTCGTACCAACTTCACCTGCCGCCTCTCATGACGAATGGCCGTTCGTTACGATGGCGCGAAAACGGATCGTTTTCGCGCTGTGTCTGGGGGTCGGCGACCCCCACGGGCTTAGCGTAGTCATGAACAGGTGAGCATCCCGAGGCCGGACTTTCGGCTTTGATCCCTACAGCCTTATTCTGTGGACGTATTGTATGTCAGGCTTCCCGCGTAAACCCACCCGCCAAACGTGGCCGCACGGTCTATCTCCCCGGACAGCTCGACCGCCAAGACCGGATGCCTCGGAACAGCCGGACCAGTTTAGATCGTTGAATGCCTCGCTCCTCTATTGCCCGTCCTGCCGAGTAGCGACACCGACACGGGAGCGACTCCTGCTTGTGCTCCCAACCGGGAATCTCTACGAATATCTTTGCCAGCACTGTGGAACGTCGACCGGCTCCAAAACCGACAATCGATAGGCGTGCGGTCGCGCCTCAACGACGATCGAGGTGATACGAGGCTTTCCCGTCATCATGCAGGTACAGGAAGTTCAGATAAACGGATCTACTACGGACTTGCCGAAGAAAGCGGCTGGCAAACAGTCTTGTCAGATCATCCCTTCCAAGGGAATACCTTCTTCGATGAGCATGACAGGAATGTCTTCGCGGATAGGATACAGTATCTTCCGGTCGCCTCTGATCAACCCTCCGTCGAGGGGCTCCGTGACCGGCTTATTCGCCCTATTTTGTAATTGCCCGCGGCTCACAGCGTCGTTTAACTTGGCGATCAGCGCCTCATCGGCCAAACTCACGTCCTGTTTCGTGTCGGGACAACAAAGAATGGCGAGAAGATCCTTGTCGAGATTGACCGGACGCTTTGCCTCAGTACGTTCCGCCATAATGCCCTCCGTGTGTGCCCGACTGATGCGACACGGATAGAATAGATCACCGATATCGAAGAGATCAAGCTCTGGGTGCAGACTCTATTTTGGCTGGCGGTTTCTGCTACACTGCATACTTGCCCGATCGTATCGAGGGAAACAAGCGGCGATGTCAAAAGCATTCTGGAAATACTCCTTGGCCGGATTGTTGGTCCTCTTGCCGGCCTGGGTCACATTCTTGATCCTTTCCGCGCTCCTTCACGCACTCAACGAATTAATTCAAGACCTTCCGTGGAATATCGGAACCCGACAGAGCCCTGGACTCAGCATCATTTTGTTTCTGCTTCTCGTAGGTATTGTCGGCGCCATCGCCACCCATATCGTCGGACGGCGCATCATCACCCAAGCAGAACGGTGGATCGATCATGTTCCATTGGTTCGCAGTGTCTACATTACCATCAAGGGGATGACCGATCTTCTTCAGTTCCGTTCTCGCTTTGGGCACAGCACCGTGGTGGCCTTTCCGTTTCCTCGAGACGGTCTCTGGGCGCTCGGATTTGTCATGGGAAGCGCACCGCCCATGCTGCAAGTTGCACCAACGACAAGTTTATCCATGGTCTTCGTGCCCACGGCTATCCATCCGTTCACCGGCTTTCTCGCGTTTGTCCCCCAGCCACAGCTGCATCCGATCAATCTGCTACCGGAAGATGCCATCAAGATGGAGTGTACCGCCGGGTTGTACAAACCGGACACCGGATGGTTACAAGCCCCAAAGTCACCTGCCTGAGCCCATGTCAATCCTCGACCATATGCATGTTCGACTTGCTCAGCTGGAAGATGCGGCGACGATCGCGTCGTTCAGCGCAGCCATGGCTCTGGAAACAGAAGGCCGCCGCCTCGATCTCGACCGCCTGCACGACGGAACCATTGCCCTCCTCGAATCTCCCGACCGTGGATTTTTCATGGTCGCCGAACTGGAGCAGGCCGACGAACGCCGGCTGCTGGGTCAGCTGATGATCACCTATGAATGGAGCGATTGGCGCAACGGCGCGTTTTGGTGGATTCAGAGTGTGTATGTTGACCCCGCCTGGCGCCGACAGAGCGTCTTTCGCCGGATGCATGAAACCGTAATGGCTTCCGCAAAGACAAACCCGAATGTCTGCGGAGTCCGTTTGTACGTCGAAATGAACAACGGCGCTGCGCAAACCGTGTACCGTAAAGTGGGACTCACTCCGTCATCCTATGCCATATTTGAAACCGATTTTGTTCTGGCACGCACTAGGGGGTTAAAGGATTGTCCAACCGAAGCCTAGCACAAGGAGGTATCGTGCTATTTTTCAAGCCGCTGGCTAGTATCATAATCATTCTGGTCCTCGTGATGACTCAAGGCTGTGCGTTAAGCCGGGGCACCCTTGGCGAAGACATCAAATCCGAGTCCGTCGAGGCGATCAAAAAGGCTGCGACCACGAAGGCCGAAGTGCTCGCGCTACTCGGGGCACCGGATCGGCTTCTTCAAGTAAACGGCCGAGACGTATTTCAGTATTATCGATACGACGCCAAGATGGGCAGCTTGCTGCTCATCCTCATCAATTTTTCACGTGTGTCCATCAAAAGCGATGACTTGTTCGTCATCCTTAACCGTGACGGGATCGTCGAGGACGTCATTTCATCGAGGCGCACGGAGGGACTAGAGTTTCGATTCTGGCCCTTTGGAGAATGAGATGAAGCTCCCTTTGTACAGGCTTTGCCCCATACTTCTCTGCACGGCTCTGTGCATGACCTTCGTCGGCTGCAATGTCGTTCGTGTCACTCTGAATACCCCCCTCACGCAGAATGACGTGGCCTTTATCGTTCCGGGAAAAACCACGTTGGCCGATGTGATTACCGAGCTAGGCACGCCCGATTCTATAACCGAATCGTATACGGGAGTGGTCGCAACATACCGTTTCCTGGACATGAGATATTCGCGCATCAATTTCGGCTGGTTGCTGAAACCCTGGTCGCCCGTCGATCCGGATCTGATCATCTCTCGTACTGGCCTTGGCACCGATGCGTTCGAATTGCTCTGTGACTCCAATTGGGTTGTTACACACCAGAGCTTTCTCCGTCATCTCTCCGGTCCGCGCTTCAATCCTTATCCCTTTTGACGCTGAGTTCTTTGCCGCCTCTCAGCGAATTGCCGCATTCCAATGGCCCAGCTATAATGACTACCCATGGCGCAAGAGTCATCCGATCACATTTCGCATCTTCACACTGACCCTCTATCATCCACTTCCTATATCCTGGCCCACGAGGACACGGAGTTTCTCCAACGAGAGGAGCTTCGTGCGATTCGCATCGGCCTCGAACTCTTGAAGCCCGAGTTGATCCAGCGTGAACAGGGGATCCGGTCGACCATCGTCGTGTTCGGCAGTGCGAGACTGCAAGAATCGGCCGCGGCGAAACAGGCACTTCGCATGGCCGAAGAAGAAAGTGCTCGAGCCCCGAATGATCCAACGCGCCAGCGCAAGGTGGCGATCGCGCAACGACAGCTCGCTCTGTCAAAGTACTATGACGTGGCGCGTGAGTTTAGCCGGCTGGTGTCGTCGACCTGCCAAATCGACGGCCGCTGCGACTACGTCATTGTTACCGGCGGAGGGCCCGGCATCATGGAAGCCGCCAACCGCGGGGCGGCTGATGTGAACGCAAAATCCATCGGCCTCAATATCACCCTGCCTCACGAACAGCATCCGAACCCCTATATCACACCGGAACTGAGTTTTCAGTTTCGCTATTTTGCCATCAGGAAAATGCATTTCTTAATCCGCGCCAAAGCGCTGGTCGCCTTTCCAGGAGGGTTCGGCACGCTCGATGAGCTGTTCGAGACGCTGACGCTCCTCCAAACAGGCAAGACCGAAAACGTGATGGTCGTGCTGGTCGGGCGTGAGTTTTGGGAGCGCCTGATAAATTGGCAATGGCTCGTCGAGAATGGGCTGATCAGGCAGGACGATCTGCGGCTCTTTCACTATGCCGAGACGGCCCAGGAAGCCTGGGACCTGATCGCTCGGCACAATGGAGTGCCTTCATCATGAAGCTTTCGTTCCATGGGGCTGCGCGTTCGGTGACAGGCAGCCGCCACATGCTTGAGATGCCAGGTTTTCGGCTGTTGCTCGATTGTGGACTGTTTCAAGGCCGCCGGGAAGAAGCCTATCGACAGAACCGAGATTTGGGCTTCGACCCCCACTCGCTCAGCGCGGTCCTGCTCTCCCATGCCCATATCGACCATTCCGGCGCCTTACCGGTACTCCAAAAGCATGGTTTCTCCGGAAAAGTGTACCTCACCAGAGCCACCGCAGATCTGACGGAACTCATGCTCGAAGATTCGGCTAGAGTACAGGTGAATGATTGCAGTTACGTCAACAAGACTGAGCAGCGGAACAGAAAAGCCTGTGCACGACCACTCTACAATACCGATGATGTCCGCAAGCTAGTCCGACGATTTGAGGGCGCACGATACGGAGATATGCTCAAGATTGCCCCACGCGTGACAGCGTCCTTTCACGATGCCGGCCATATCTTGGGATCGGCGGCCATTCGGGTGAAATACACCGCGCGGGGCAATACGACCACCGTGCTCTTCAGCGGAGATCTTGGCCGCTCCAACATGCCCATTCTTCGCGATCCCGAGCCCCCGCCGCCATGCGACGTGTTGATTCTTGAATCGACCTACGGCGATCGCCTGCACGAAGCCGATGGGGAGAGCATGAAACAGAAGGCGCTGGATCTTCTCATCCATGCGAAAACCCACAAGAGCAAGATCATCGTCCCCGCATTCGCCGTCGGGCGCACCCAGGAATTGGTCATGCGGATCAAGGAACTCGTCGGCGAGGGGCGCCTCGATCCCATCCCGATCTATATCGATTCCCCGCTGGCCTCACGGGCCACAGAGGTCTTTCGTCGCCATCCGGAATGCTACGACGAAGAGACCACCAAAACCTTCACATCCTCCCGCGACCTCTTCGCCTCGCGCTATATCCATTTTGTCTCATCGCCGGAAGAGAGCAAGCGCCTCAACAGCATGAAAGGCCCTTGCGTCATCATTTCCGCCTCCGGCATGTGCGAAGGCGGCCGCGTCGTGCATCATCTTAAACACGCGATTCAAGACGAAGCGAATATGATCGTCTTCGTGGGGTTCCAAGCCGAGCATACCCTCGGACGCAAACTTGTCGAAGGGTGGGATGTCGTGCCGATTTTCGGCGTGCCCACTCCGCGCCGGGCTCAGATCGTCAAGTTCAACGGGCTCTCGGCCCATGCGGATCGCCGGGATCTCTTGGCCTATGTGCGCGCAATCAGCCCAGGACCGAGTAAGATTTTTCTCGTCCATGGGGAGGAAAAACAGGCGCTCTCATTGGCCGCTGCTATTCAGGCGGAACACCCTAAAGTTGAGGTCACCATCCCTCATGTCGGATCGAGCCATGAGATCTAGCGGCAATACCTGTCCGACACTCCCGCTGCTGATCCTGGCCATCGGGGTCTGCGTAGCCCCATTCGTTTCTGCCCAAGCCGGAGAGCCGGAAGAGTCCCGATTGCGATCTCGAGCTCTTGGCATCGTCGTCGGCTCCTATACGCCGGGACCACTCAACGCGATTACCGACGTGGCCGGCGTCACCGTGGGTCAGACCACCCTCATTTCCGGAGACGGGCCGCTCAAGCCCGGGCTCGGCCCGATACGAACCGGTGTGACGGTCGTCATCCCTCGCGACGATGTGTGGCATAAGAAAGTCCCGGCCGGGTCTTTCGTGCTCAATGGAACCGGCGAGATGACCGGGCTTGCCTGGGTCACCGAATCTGGCTTCCTCGAATATCCGATTGCCCTCACAAATACGTTGAATGTGCCTCGAGTGGCAAACGGTGTCATGAGCTGGATGATCGCCCGCTATCCGGAGATCGGCATTACCGACGATACCCTGACGCCGGTCGTCGCAGAATGTGACGATGGGCGGCTCAATGACACTCAGGGGCGGCATGTTTCCGAGGAGGATGTGATGAAGGCGCTCGACAGCGCTTCGGCTGGTGTCGTACAGGAAGGATCCGTCGGTGCCGGAACAGGGATGGTGTCCTATGGATTCAAAGGTGGTATCGGGACTTCGTCACGGCGATTACCAGAGACTGAGGGTGGGTATACGATCGGCGTGCTCGTCAATTCGAACCATGGGAGACGACCTGAGCTTGTCGTGAGCGGAATTCCGGTCGGTCGCCGCTATGAGGCTGTGCCTCCCGTTGCGCTGGCCCTTCCACCCGGGCAAAGCGAAGGCTCGATCATCATCATCATCGCCACCGATGCTCCGCTCGACAGCCGGCAACTCACCCGGCTGGCGAAGCGAGCTGCGTTGGGATTGGCGCGTACGGGCTCCACCGCACGTCACGGTAGCGGAGATTTCATGCTGGCCTTCTCCACCGGGAACGTGATTCCGCACTACCCGAAAGAGCCGACGTTTCAGCAGACTCATCTCGCCGACACGCATCTAAACCCATTGATCACGGCAACGGTCGAAGCCACGGAAGAAGCCATCCTCAACGCACTGACCATGGCGACGACGGTGGTGGGCCGCGACGGCCACCGCGTCGAGGCCATCTCCCTCACCAGACTCCGTGCCATCCTCGATCACCAGGCCAAGTAACTGCGGAAATTGGCGTTCCACGGCTGGAGGATTCAGTCACTTGCATTTTCCTCGCTTGCCTCGCTATTCTTTCGCGGCTCACTTGCATCTGGAGGATTAGCATGAACGAGTATCAACTCGGTGGTAGCTTGAGTCTCATTACCGCCTTGGGGAAAACCAATGCGTTCGCCGAGTTTTTACGAACCCGCATGGCTCATGCCGTGGAGACAGAAGATCCTGCAGAACTGCACTATCTCCTGGCCCAACTCGACGACTACCATTCCTACTTGTGGCGCTACTATAAGAAGTTGGCTAAAGACCGACCGGAACGGATGGATCCAGGGGTCTAGCAGGATGCTGAAACAGTCCGCCAGCTTCGTTCTCGCATCGTTCAGACCCTCAACGTTGAGGAAAAGCTTCTCGGAAGTCGGAAGCACTGGATGGGTTTTTCCGTTCGCCAAGATCTATTCTAAAGGCGAACGGCCCACACGAAGTGCGGTATGTACCTCCTCGGCCCCTCACTCGCTGCGGCCTTGCTTGGGACAAGGCGCGTTTCGGCGCGCCAGGGTTGGACGGGTGAGAAGTCTAGCCTTTTTGAGCATCTTGCTATTCTATCGGCAACCGCAGGAAGAAACATTCGTATCATGACATCTCATTCCATCGGCACGACCACTCCGACCACGCTTCAATTCGCGACGGCACTCTCGCGCAAGACCGATACGGAAGCGGCCATCCGCGATCTCGCGGATGCCATCAGGATGCAAATCGGCACGGCTCCCATCGATCTGGCTTTCGTCTTTTTTTCTGCCCACCATGCAGCCAATGCTTCGATGATCTCTGCCATGCTGCAGAGGGAACTGCGGGTGAAGGTCTGTCTGGGCTGTTCCGGTGAAGGTGTCATCGCCGGCTCCGAAGAAATTGAAACCGCTGCAGCTCTGACCGTCTGGGTCGCATGCCTTCCTGATGTCAAACTGACTCCGTTGCACATCTCCGTGTCCCAGCTGCAGGACCAAATCCGCATGCCAGGATGGCCGGATCCGGGATTCGATGATTCGACCTTTCTCCTTCTCGCCGACCCCTTTTCGACACCGATGCAGGAAGTCTTGTCACTCATGAACGCCCGGTACCCTCATGGCCACGCTGGCGGGGGCCTTGCCGGTGGAGGCCAGGATTCTGGAGAGAATCGACTATTCCTCAATGATCAGGGCTTCGACGGAGGTGTGGTGGGAGTGCAACTTACCGGGCCAATCGCCGTGCGAACCGTGACCTCGCAAGGATGCCGTCCGATCGGCGAACGGTTTGTCGTGACGAGAGCGGAGCAAAACCTGATCTATGAATTGGGCGGCGTCTCGGCCTTGAAACGACTCCAGGACGTCTTCGAATCCATGGGGGGATCCCAACGACGCGATGCCCACCGCGCGTTGCATCTGGGTATTGTGATCGATGAGCACGGGAGTCATTTCGAGCGGGGCGACTTCCTCGTTCGGAACCTCATTGGAGCGGATCAACAAGCCGGGGCCGTTGCGATCGGAGACGTGGTTCAAGAAGGCCAGACCGTGCAGTTCCACCTTCGCGATGCAAAGTCTGCAAGTGACGACTTGCATCTTCTTTTGGCTGCGGATCGAGCAAAGCACAAAAACTCCCCACTCGGGGCTCTCCTGTTCAGCTGTTGCGGGCGCGGAGAGGGACTCTTCGGCCACCCGCACCACGATAGCGGAGCTGTGCAAGAGCGGCTCGGCCCCATCCCGACCGCGGGATTTTTTGCCCAAGGCGAGATCGGTCCGGTCGGAGGGCGCAATTTCCTGCACGGTTATACGGCGAGTGTGGTCATTTTCTCCGAGCCAGACCCCCAGAAGGAACATCAGTGAGGGCAGCAGGTTCGTGGCGCTTACGAACAGGACCGCTGTTTCTTAGACGATGGCAGAACCGTGCACGATAGTGACGTGGTTCTGTCGTCGTTGATTATCGTGGTGGAGTAACTGACGATTAGGAAAGGAGCCGTTATGCCGTTTCAGGAAGCAGGGGCTCAAGGGAATGAAGTGACGACGTCATCGGGATTACAGTATGTCGAACTTACGATAGGAACCGGAGCGACAGCGGAGACGGGGCAGACCGTCAGCGTACATTACACAGGCTGGCTGGAGAATGGGAAGAAGTTCGACAGTTCCGTAGACCGGGGCCAGCCGTTCTCTTTTCCTCTGGGCGCTGGTCGAGTCATCAAAGGATGGGACGAGGGGGTCAAGGGTATGAAAGTGGGAGGGAAGCGAAAGCTAACCATTCCATCCAAGCTCGGGTATGGCGCACAGGGCGCTGGTGGCGTGATTCCACCGAATGCCACCTTGATCTTCGATGTTGAGTTGCTCGGTGTCCGATAATTGAGCTATGTATATATCAGCAAGACCGTAATGCAACAGACTCCCCTTATCCAGCAACATCGTGCGAGCGGCGCAAAACTCGTCGACTTCGCGGGATGGGAAATGCCCATTCAATACACTGGCGTGGTGGATGAGTACCATACCGTTCGTTCCCATGTCGGGCTCTTCGATGTGAGCCATATGGGGAGGGTGCGAATTGCCGGAACTGGCGCTGCCTCTTTCCTCCAGCGAGTCACTACGAACGATGTCGGCAAACTCGCCGTGTCTCAAGCGCAGTATTCCATGGTCTGCAATGAGAATGGCGGCATCAAAGACGACATCTTCGTCTATCGGCTCGCCCAGGACGAGTTCCTCTTATGCGTGAATGCCTCGAATCGCGAGAAGATCCACTCGTGGCTACAGTTACAACTTCCCCAGGACAAAACGGTTCGTCTCGAAGATCGGTCAGTCGAACTGTCCCAGGTCGCCGTTCAAGGTCCAAAATCTCGCGAGCTGCTCATGAATCTTGGCGGAACGGCGGTTGAAGGGCTCAAGCTCCATCACACCTGTGACGCCACGATCGGCGGCCTGTCCTGTTTGTTGGCCCGAACCGGTTACACCGGTGAATTGGGCTATGAAGTGTACATCGATGCAGACAAGGTCGGCCGCTTCTGGGACCTGATCGTCGACAAAGGGCAGGCGTGGGGACTCAAACCGGCGGGACTCGGCGCGAGGGATCTCCTCCGGTTGGAAATGGGCTATCTGCTCTATGGCAACGACATGGGAGAAGACACGACACCACTCGAAGCCAATGCGGACTGGACCGTCAGCTTTCAGAAAGGCGAGTTCATCGGCAGCCGGGTGCTCCTGGCGCAGAAACAGGCTGGAGTCGCTCGCCGGTTCGTCGCCTTCGAACTCGTCGAGAAAGCAGTGCCCCGACACGGATTCAAAATCCTCGACCCCACGGCCTCTCAACCCATCGGTGACGTCACCAGCGGTAATCTCTCGCCGCTTTTACAAAAGGGCATCGGCTTGGGCTATGTGCCTATGCGCTTTGCGGCGCCCGGGAGCTCCATCCTCATCGAGATCCGCAACAAGAGTGTTCCTGCACATGTCGTCAAACCGCCATTCTATAAACGCAAGAAGGCGTGAGGCGTGAAACATCAGGCGTTAGGCGAGTGAGGAGAGTGTGTTTTTGACACCCCTGACGCCTCACGCCTTACCCCTCACGCCTTACGAAGTGATATGACGAAGAATATTTATACAGGTATCGTCGTAAACTTGAACGTCGACACCGTCACGCTTCCCAACGGCTTCACGGTCGACTTGGAAGTCGTGCGCCATCCCGGAGCGGCTGCGGTGGTGCCGCTGAAAGACGACGGTACGGTCGTCTTGATTCGGCAATTCCGCCATGCGGCAGGAGTGTTCATCTACGAAATCCCTGCGGGGAAGCTTCATCCTGGTGAGGACCCCAGAGTCTGCGCGGCGCGAGAACTTGAAGAAGAAATCGGATACCGGGCCGGCAGCCTGGAGATTCTCTCCAGCATCTTCACCGCGCCGGGGTTCACCGACGAAGTGATTCACATCTACAAGGCGACCGGGCTGACGACCGGACGGCAACAGCTCGACCGTGACGAGGTCCTCGAAGTGATCGAGATGCCTCTACTGGAAGCGATTGGCATGATTGAGACTGGAGCGATCAGGGATGCAAAGTCGATCGTGGGATTACAAGCGGTCTATCTCCGAAACATTACCAGGTAGAAAGAACGCACGAGGGGTCTCCCGCTTTAGGCAGGAGACCCCTCAAGCTAACTAGCCTCGCTAAAGAAAGGCGATTACTTGCCCTTATCCTCTTTCTTCTTCTCTTCGCCGAAGGTATCGGTGAACTTGCCGCCCTTATCCTTCTTATCCTTCTCATCGCCGTACACAACCACATGGCCGCCCTTCTTCTCTTCCTTCTTCTCCTCGCCCGCGAAGGCCGGAGCGCTGAACGTCACTGCCACTGCCACTGCCATGATTGCCATCAACATGCTCTTCATAATAAATCATCCTCCGTTAATGTGATGTTTGAAGTCTGTGCCATTGATCAGCACTTGACGAGGGTAGTCAGCAAGCTTGATGCCGAATCATTGATCTTCATGCCCTGGTAGGTTTATCAATCTGTTATGCATGTTCTCTGAACGATACCCAGTGATTGAGTCTTTGCTTTTCTGTGGCGAAATGGCTGGGGGTCAGCTAAACCGCCTCAATGTTGAAATGATACGTCCAATGTGAAGTCGGGGTAGCGCAGGTTGAGCGATTTCGATCCTTGTGAACGGTAACAGCGATGATGATGAAGAATCAGGGGATCCACCCTGGCAAAATCAATGAAGAGAATCGTTGTGCGGCCATCACGAGGGATTCTGGCTCGCCGCCGGCTCACTGATCACATCAGATCGGGAGTCCGGATCCTCTTCGTCGGCATCAATCCAGGTCTTCGTTCAGCCGCTACCGGACATCACTTCGCCGGGCACTCGAACCGTTTCTGGAAACTCTTGTTCGAGTCGAAGCTTGCGCCCGAGCCACTCACGCACCAAGACGATTGGCGTCTTCCGGATTGGGGGCTTGGCCTGACAAACATCATCCAACGACCCAGCGCAGGGATCGATGTGCTCAAGCCACGAGAATATATAGCTGGCAGAAAGAGGCTCATCGCCACAGTGAAACACTACCGCCCTCATGCAGTCGCCCTGCTCGGCGTTACGATCTATCGCACGTTATTCCCAAAGTACCGAACCGGGCGAATCAGTCTCGGGTTGCAAGACAAGACCTTGGCCGACCGCCCTGTTTTTGTCCTGCCCAATCCCAGCGGTCGGAATGCCCATTATTCATACCGAGCGATGCTCACGGCGTTCCGCGCACTACGCAGTGTGACCAACAAGCCTGCTCAAAGTGTGACGAAGGGAAACACGGTAGGACGCCTGAGCCAGCTGTAGCAAATTTCTCACAAGCGTTGTGTTGTCGTGACAACAGAATGCGTCTATACTGGGAAGTGTCCTCGATAAAGAAAATGTTTCCAATGACATACGTACCATTTTGACCTGGCATATCGATTGCTATACCCCAATGGTCTCGCTTGTAGATTCTCCTTCAACTGGTTGAGAAAGATGAAGAACACATTCCTTGTTCTGTTCGGTTGTGCGATCTTAGCGACCCCCGGTGCACTCCTGGCGCAACAATCACCGCAGCCGTTAATTCAAGGGGCGATGAATGAGTGTAATGCAGGTCGTGTCACTCAAGACCGGACCAGCCGAGTCGGCCATTTCGAGAAAGGCCAGGCTCTGGGGGAGCGAGCTGTGGCCTTGGACGATCGATCTGCCGACGCACACTTCGCCCTGTTCTGTAATTTAGGTGAACTAATGCGGGTCGACGGAGAGGTGAACATCACATCAGTCCTGGGCTTCCGTCGCATGACAAAAGAGCTCGATCGGACACTGGAGCTCGCACCTGATCACCTTGACGCCCTGTCGGCCAAAGGGACTTTCCTTCTCAGGCTCCCTTCCCTGCTTGGGGGAGACAGGGAAAAGGGCGAGAAGCTCCTTCGGTACGTACTTCTGAAATCACCGCAGTCCGTCAATGCCAGGCTCAGCCTGGCTAAGAGCTATTGTGCCGATGGCCGTCACAGTGAAGCCCTCTCACTCGCTTCCGAAGCGCTGAGTCTCGCTCAAGCCCAACAGCTGGATGACTTCGCGCCTGAAGCGGCGAAAGTGTTGGCCCAACTTCAAGCGAACGCCGCCAAAACAAATTAGTCCCTGCCACTGTCCTCCTGGCGTCGGATATTAAATCATGCTATCTTCGGCCCTACGCTAAATGCGCCATTCGCCTCTCGTTTTCTTGTGCGCTTCATCAGCGACACATTGACGAGTTTCACCATCCTGTTAGGGGCACACCATGTTACTCGACGGTAAAAAAGGACTCATCATCGGTGTGGCAAACAAACACAGCATCGCCTGGGCTATCGCCCAATCGGCAGCAGGCCAAGGCGCCCAACTGTTGTTCAATTATCAGAACGAGCGGCTCCGGGAGAATGTCGAAGAGCTGGTCGCCACCATGCCTGGCGCGAAAGCCTTTCCCTGTGACGTGGGAAATGATGCGCAAATCACCGCATTGATGCAAAGCGTGGAGAAAGAAACGGCAAAGCTCGACTTCCTCGTCCACTCAGTCGCCTTTGCCCCGCGCGAAGAACTCACGGGGCAGTTCGTGAATACCACGCGGCAAGGATTTGCCACGGCACTCGACGTGAGCGCCTACTCGCTGGTGGCCGTCACCAGAGCCGCCATGCCCTTGATGACCGATGGCGGCTCCATCGTCACCCTGACGTATCTCGGAGCAGAACGAGTCGTGCCCCACTACAACGTCATGGGGGTCGCCAAAGCCGCGCTGGAAGCAAGCGTCCGCTATCTCGCGCACGACCTCGGTCCCAAGAATATCCGCGTGAATGCTATCTCGGCCGGCCCGATTAAGACGCTCGCGGCTCGCGGTGTTTCCGGCATCAGCAAGATGGTCGATCACCACCGTGAATTCGCCCCTCTCCGCCGAGCCACGGAACAAGGCGAAGTCGGCGACACAGCACTATTCTTAATCAGCCCACTAGGACGTGGAATTACCGGAGAAGTGATCTACGTGGATGGAGGATATAATATTCTGGGATCGCTAGCGTCGGTGGACTGACGTGAAGCGTATCTCGTGAAGCGTGAAGCGCAGGCTTTGTCCTGCGAGAGACGAGATACGCTTCACGCGCGACGGTTATTCGAGCGTTCGCCTGAGGGTTTTCAGTTTCCCCCGCTTTGTTTTACTCTCCAACCGCCGTTGCTTCGAACTCTTCGTCGGCTTCGTGGCCTTGCGCTTCTTGCGCGGGACGGCCACACTCCGAACAAGCTCGCTCAGCCGAGTGAGCGCGTCCTCTCGATTTTGCTCCTGACTCCGATACTGCTGAGCCTTGATGGTGATCACGCCTTCTTGTGAGATGCGATGATCTCTCAATTTCAGGAGCTCTTCCTTGTAGAATTGGGGCAACGAGGACGCAGCAATATCGAACTGCAAATGAATCGCGGACGAGACTTTGTTGACGTTCTGCCCGCCGGCTCCCTGCGAGCGCATCGCATGGATATCGATCTCGGAGTCGGGGATGGTGACATGTGATGAAATATGTAGCATGGAAGCTAATTAATTGATGACGCTAACCCGATTTCCTTGTTGCAGTTCAAGGGATTACCTAATACGTATACAATCCCCTCGCATTTGATCGGCAAGTCTAATGCAAAGTCAAGAATGTATCCAGCTGTGGAGCAACTCAGCCGTCTGTTCCTGCCACTGCAAACTAGGATCTCAAATATTCGGGAAATTTATGGTCACAACCGAGGTGGTAAGGCCTGAATAACACGAATGCGGAGGTCTATTGTAGTTCTGGCAAGCGATCGATAATTCGCAACCGAACCTCGTCGCCCACCTGCATTTGCACCATCTTGGTGGTGAGGCTCTCACGAACCCTGTTGGCATCCTCCAGCTTAAATTGTATCTGTCCGCCACATTGCTCAACGAAGTGGAAAAGAAGCAAGTTCGTGAGGTGCTGCAAATCCTCGTCACTCGTATGCGCGCTTAGATTCAAAATTTTGGACATTGAATAGGGTCCAGTTCGATCATTGGGCCGGCTCTATTTATCGCCGAATCCTTTGTTGCTCTACAATGACCCAAAGGGAGGGGGAAATCTGGCTTTTCTAAGAGAGCTACTCCCTTGTCTGCTACATCGGCTTACGCTCGATTACTCTATCATTACAATGGCTTAGTAGGTTGCAGCAATGCTATTGGCGGGCGCAGGAGGTGCAGTCAAGACCGACTTCCATTGTCTACGGTATTACGTCGCGGCGGGTTAGGACTTCGAGTCTTGAAATTCCTCGTGCCAGGCCATCTGGATCGATTCGAGGATTTTCTCGTTCGACTTTTTGGGATCGTCCTTAAAGTCCGGGAGCGCCATGATCCATGAGTGCATGTCAGTGAATCGAACCGTGAGTGGGTCTGTTTCAGGATGTTCTTCGACTAAACGGATCGCAATATCCTCGGTATCCTGCCACTTAAGATCCATCTCAACTCCTTGCCCCTTAGGCCTACGTGACCTGGGAGACTTTTTTCCCCTGGAGCCCTCGCTTGAGCGAATCGTCGAGCATCGCGACTGTCAACCCCTTCGCAGACTGCTCAAGTTCGGCCATGCGCGCGCGAATGGCCCGCGGGTCGTTGCCGTCTTTTGCCGCTGTGAGCGAGGATAAGACCGATCGAATTGCCGCGATATCTTCCTGTGGAATCAAATGGCCACCCTCGGTCAAAGATTTCTCTGTTGTGGTGATCAGCGCGCCGGCATTGAGCCGCGCTTCGATCAGTTTTCTGGCGGAGACGTCGTCCACAGCAAACTTGAACGAATCTTCGATCATCCGTTCCACTTCGTTGTCGGATAACCCATAGGAGGGCTTGACCTCGATGGACTGGCTTAGCCCGGTCCGCATGTCTTTCGCCAGGACGTTGAGGATGCCGTTCGCATCGATCAAGAACGTGACTTCGATGCGCGGGACGCCGGCCGGAAGCGGGGGGACCTTCAGCCGAAAGCGGGCCAGACTGCGGTTGTCCTTCACCAGTTCGCGTTCGCCTTGGAGGATATGGATGTCCACGCCGGTTTGGCCGTCGACGTAGGTTGTAAACATTTCCTTGGCACTGGCCGGGATGGTCGTGTTGCGTCGTATCAAGCTGCTCATCACTCCACCCATGGTTTCGATGCCAAGGGAAAGAGGTGTCACATCGAGGAGCAACAGATCGGTCGTTCCGCCGCTAAGAATGTCGGCCTGGACGGCCGCGCCGAGCGCGACGACCTCGTCGGGATTGAGTTCGCAGTGTGGTTCCTTCCCGAACAGAGCTTGAACACGCTGCCGAACGAGTGGCATACGAGTCGAGCCGCCGACGAGGACTACCTCATCGATGTCGCTCGGAGTAAGGCCGGCGTCTTTCAGTGCGAGACGGCAGGGCCCGAGAGTGCGCTCCACCAAGTTTAGGGTGAGGGATTCGAGTTGATCGCGCGTGAGATCTCGTGAATACCGGCCTTTGCCCTCCGGCAGGTCGAGTATAGCTGTGGTCTTCAGCTCATCGGAGAGTCTGATCTTTGTCCGTTCAGCCTCCAGTCGGACCGCCTGCATGTGGTCGGGGTAGGCGGTCAAATCGAGACTATGCTGTTCGCGGATTTCCTTGACGAATAGATCTGCGAGCTGGCGGTCGAGGTCATCGCCTCCGAGATGAGTGTCGCCATTGGTTGCCAGGACCTCGAAAATGCCGTCCTTGAGCTTCAGGATGGAAATATCGAAGGTTCCCCCGCCAAGGTCATAGACGGCGATCGTGCCCTGAGTCTTCTGTTGAAGCCCATAGGCCAGCGAGGCAGCAGTCGGTTCATTGATAATTCTCAACACTTCGAGCCCTGCGATCATGCCCGCATCTTTCGTGGCTTGCCGCTGGCTATCGTTGAAATAGGCAGGAACGGTAATGACAGCTTTGGTAATGCTCTCGCCGAGATGCGCCTCGGCCCGTTGCTTCAGTTCCTTCAGGATCATGGCCGATATTTGCGGCGGCGAATAGGTTTTCTCGCCGAGCTTGATCCGGATCACTCCGCCCTGTTCCGTCAAGTGATAGGGGAAGTAGGCCAGCTCGCCCGTAACGTCCTCAAGGCTCTTTCCCATGAATCGCTTCACAGAATAGACAGTTCGTTCAGGGCTGCGCGTCAAGTATTCTTTCGCCGGATCGCCGACGATCAGCCCGTTATCGGTCATCGCGACGACAGAGGGAACCATTGTCCGCTCGTTCCGACCCGGGATGACACGCGGACGTCCGTCCGCCATATAGGCCACGAGCGAATTCGTTGTGCCGAGATCGATACCGACGATACGAGCCATGGTGGTGATTATCCGATGGTTGAGACGAGATCGCTCACGATGCTCTTGACATAGGTGCGGTTGGAGAGACTTTCTCGCATCTGCTTCAGTATTCGGCTGCGCTCGACCCTTGCCTGCTCGGTGGCTTCCCCCCGATCTTGAAGTGCATCCCACTGAACAAAGAGTTGCTGCAGGGCGGCCTCCATGTCCTGCTGCCGCTTTTCGAGCGTACTCCGTTCCGATTGGAGCTTTGCGCGGAGTGCCGACTCGGTTGCTGATGCGCGGTCGGCGGCTCGGTACTCGTTCAAGGTATCTTGCAGCTCAAGAATTTCTTCAAAGAGGTCGGACGGAGGAGAATTCCGAATCTCTTTCACCGCCCCGGCCTCCAGATCGAGCAGATACTCTGCCCGTTCGATCGGGTCACGGAGCGTCCGGTACGCAGTATTCAGCAGGGCGGAATTGCCGAGGCTGATGGTCTGTTCGTCAGCGCTCTTATTCTGATAGAAGTCAGGATGGAATGCGCGGCTCAGTTCATAGAATTTGCTTTCTAGTTGGCGCTGGTCGATCGTGAGGCGTCGGGGGAGGCCCAGGCAGGTGAAGTAGTCGAGTTCTTTCGAAACCGGCTGGACCTTGACGCATCGGTCACAGAAGTATTCACCGGACACTTCAGACTGGCAGTGCCAGCACATGCTGCGCGCCATCTGCAGCTCACGAGGGCTTGAGCTATGGGTGTGCTGATGATTCATCCCGCTACCTCTTCTGACAAGACGGGCATGGCAGCCTGCCATGCCCGTGGACGGTTCAATGCTCTGCCGACTCTTCGTTAGGCCGAGAAAGACTCTCCGCAGCCACAGGTCTTGTCGGCATTCGGATTGACGAATTTGAAGTTTCCGCCCATCAGGTCTTTTTGGAAGTCCAACTGCGTGCCTTGAAGATAAATCGCGCTCTTGGCGTCGACAATGACTTTCACACCGTCAAAGTCATGGACCTGGTCGTGCTGGCCGATCTTTTCGTCGAAGTTGATCGTGTAGCTGAGGCCGGAGCAGCCGCCGCCCTTCACACCGAGGCGGAGCCCCCCTTCCGTGAGGCCCTGCACGTTGATGAGGCGTTTCACTTCTTTCAGTGCCGACTCGCTGAGGGTTATCACCGGAGCTTGAACGTCTGCGTTCGTCGTATCCATGGCGCACTCCCTTTGTTCACGTTACTTCGCGTCGGTAAGTGCTCCGTCGGCTTTCTTCTGATAGTCCGAGAGGGCGGCCTTGATCGCATCCTCGGCGAGCACGGAGCAGTGGATCTTCACGGGCGGCAGGTTCAGCTCCTGCACGATGTCAGTGTTCTTGATCTTCTGGGCTTCTTCGATCGTCTTGCCCTTCAACCATTCGGTGGCGAGGCTCGAGCTGGCGATCGCGGACCCGCAGCCGAAGGTTTTGAACTTCGCGTCCACGATCGTATCGTTCTGCACTTTGATCTGGAGCTTCATGACATCGCCGCACTCCGGGGCTCCGACCATGCCGGTGCCAACCCCTTCCTCATCCTTCTTGAAGCTCCCCATGTTGCGGGGGTTATTGAAATGATCGACGACTTTGTCACTGTAGGCCATGGTTCATCCTCCTCTTGACTACCCGAATCAGTGGGCAGCCCATTGAACTGATTTCAAATCAACGCCTTCTTTTGCCATCTCGTACAGCGGGGACATTTCGCGCAACTTGGTGACGATCTCAATCACCTTCTTGATCGTATAATCGATCTCATCGTCCGTGTTGAAACGGCCCAGACCGAAGCGGATCGAGGAGTGTGCCAACTCCGTCCCGACCCCCAACGCGCGGAGCACGTATGAGGGCTCCAATGTGGCCGAGGTACAGGCCGAGCCGGACGAGAGGGCGATATCCTTCATGCCCATCAATAACGACTCGCCTTCCACATAGGCAAAGGAGATATTGAGATTGCCGGGGAGTCGGTTGGTCGGATGGCCGTTCAGATAGCTTTCTTCGAGGGCCTTCATGATACTGTCCTCCAGCCGATCGCGCATCGCAATCAACCGCACTGTGTCTTTAGTCATCTCCTGCTCGCACAGTTCACACGCCTTGCCGAATCCCACGATTAAGGGCACCGGAAGCGTGCCGGAGCGCATACCGCGCTCGTGTCCGCCGCCGTCCATTTGCGCCGCGATGCGAACCCGAGGATTCTTTTTTCTCACGTAGAGCGCTCCGACTCCCTTGGGGCCATAGATCTTATGGGCCGAGAACGACATCAAATCGATACCCATATCCTGCACATCGACCGGGATCTTGCCGACGCCTTGCGTCGCATCGCAGTGAAAGAGGATGCCCTTCTCCTTGGCAATCTTGCCGATCTCCTTGATGGGGTTGATCGTGCCGATTTCATTGTTCGCCAGCATGACGGAGATGAGGATCGTCTTTTCTGTAATGGCTTTCCGCACATCTTCAGGATTCACCATCCCGAATTTATCGACGGAAAGATAGGTGACGGCCGCTTTGCCCTTGCCCTCTAACGATTTGACAGTATCGAGCACGGCGCGGTGTTCGGTGGACGACGTAATAATGTGGTCGCCCTTCTCTTTGTACATTTCCAGTACGCCCTTGATCGCAAGGTTATCCGATTCAGTGGCGCCGCTCGTGAAGACGATCTCTTTTGGATCAGCCTTAATCAGCTTCGCGATCTGCTTCCTGGCCTGCTCGACGGCTTCTTCCGCAGCCCATCCAAACGCATGGTTACGGCTGGCCGCATTTCCGAATTTCTCGACGAAGTAGGGAAGCATGGTATCCAATACGCGCGGATCCATCGGTGTCGTAGAGTGGTTGTCCAAGAAAATCGGCAGTTTCATCGTTCAACTCCTTGTGCCGCAGGGGACTGAATTGTAATAAGAGGTGTGCCACCCATCATGTCTTGCAAGGTCATGCTATTGAGCAATTGGGCGATGCTGTCCTGAACTTTCAAGAGCGGGGTGCGGATATGGCAATTTTCCCGCTGCATGCAGAATTCTCCATCCTTCTCGTGCGAACAATCGGTGATACCCAGAGGACCCTCGATGCTTTCGAGAATCTGTGCGATCGTAATCTGGTGCGTGCGTCGGGCCAGCACGTATCCGCCTTTAGGGCCGTTGTGGCTCTCGATCAGTGCGCTCTTGGCAAGGGTCTGAAGCACTTTGGCCAGCAGCTCAAGGGGAATGTTATATTCTTCCGCGATTTCCTTCGTATTCACCACGCGCCCAGGTGTCACGTCGCCGAATTGAACAGCGGCGATGTGCTGAAGGGCCATAAGGGCATAATCTGTTTTTTTCGAAATCTTCAACATTGCTATTGCCGATCTCCCTGGTCGGAGACTATAATGATCTCCGATCAATATGGTCGGACTAAGAGTAGCACGCAAGTTTCCATACTGTCAACAGTGGAGAATAAAGCTGAGCTCGGCTGAGAAAGGAACAGGTATATGGGCGGAACCAATCCCTATATAGAAAAAGCTGATTATGAGCTTCCTCAAGCAGCCTATACCGTCACCTTTATCGCCCCTGACGGCGTGGTGACAAAAGTTGAGGTTGATCCAGCCAAGATCCCCTATGGTCCGACAGGGCTTCCAGGGAGTCTTTTGGACGTGGCCATGGGCAACGGAGTTGCGCTGGAGCATGTCTGCGGGGGCGTCTGTGCCTGTTCGACCTGTCACGTTATTGTGAAACAAGGGCTTGAGAGTTGTAACGAAGGTACAGAGGATGAATTCGATCAGTTGGAGGAGGCGCCAATTACCACATTACAGTCACGGCTTGGTTGCCAATGTGTGCCGAACGGGACGAAGGACATCGTTGTCGAGATTCCAGCAGTCAATAAGAACCTGGTCAGAGAAGGGCACTAGTCGTAGGTTTCGGTTTTCACTTCTTTTCGATCATATCCTGCCTCCACAAAATAGGTTCGCAGCGGTCGGACAAAATCTTTCGTGCCGCACAGCATCGGAACCACTTTCGGCACTCCCTCAATCAATGGCCTGAGCATGGAGAGCGTGAGGTCGATACCCTGTTGCTCCCCTCCAGCGGCTACTAATGGAAGATAGCGAAACCCTGGATGGGTCACGGCCAGCATGAGTAGTTCCTGATGAAAGAGCAGTTCTTCCTCCGCAGGAGCAACCGCAATGAGGAGAATGGTCGCCGTCTGTCGCTGCGCATAGAGATGCTTCAACATGCAACGAATCGGGACGAGACCGGTGTAACGGGCGATTAGGACCAAGTCTCGATCGCACAGCATCGGAAGGGTAAAATTTCCATGGGGGCCTGAGAGCTGTGTGCCATCGCCGGGTTTGAGTGTGTAGAGATAGTTGGACCCCACGCCACCCGGTACGCGATCAAAGATTAAGGTCAACTCGCCTGACGACGTGCCGGGCGCTGCCATCGAATACGCCCGATTGAGCGGTGGTTGGGCACCGACCGGCAGTTTGAGTGAAACCCATTGGCCGGGCTGAAACGCAATGTTCTGAACGGTAGGAAGGAGCACCAACTGGCGAACGTGGGGGGTGAGATCGTTCACTGAGAGCACCGCTGCTGCTTGCGTGAGTTCGGCCATCACGATCTCCTTCTTCCTCATAGCAGAAGCGACAACAAGATGGAAGGTCTGCGTTTTCTGTACAAGGCTTTTCCTTGCATGTTATAGATACCGACCTTTTCGTATCATGCCAGTGAGGATGCGATGACCCAGGTACGAGTGCGATTTGCACCTAGCCCGACCGGTTTCCTCCACATTGGAGGTGTCCGCACTGCGCTGTTCAACTGGCTCTTTGCCCGCCAGCAGAAGGGCGTGTTTATCCTCCGTATCGAAGACACGGACCAGAGTCGCTCGACCGATGAATCCATCCAAGCCATTGTTGAGGGAATGAAGTGGGTTGGGCTTGATTGGGATGAAGGACCCTATCGCCAAACCGAGCGCATCGACCTCTATCGCGGCCATGCGATGCAGCTTCTTGAGAAGGGGCTGGCCTATTGGTGCGTCTGCAAAGCAGAAGAACTCGATGCACGGCGAAAGGAAGCAGAGGCCAGGGGGCTGTCTCCGAAATACGACGGCCGTTGCCGTGATGGTGGCCATACAAATTCGACCGGCGATGCGGCACTGCGATTCCGGGCCCCACAAGTGGGAGAAACCATCGTCGACGATCTCATTAAGGGGAAGATCCTCTTCGATAACAATGTGCTGGACGATCTGATCATCCTCCGGTCGAACGGCTACCCGACGTACAACTTTTCAGTGGTTGTTGATGATGCACTGATGCGTATTACCCACGTGGTGCGGGGAGACGATCACCTGACCAACACACCGCGGCAGGTTCCGATCTTCCAAGCGCTTGGATTTCCAGTCCCTCAGTTCGGGCATCTGCCGATGATTCTGGGGTCGGATAAAGCCCGCCTTTCGAAGCGGCATGGCGCCACCTCGATCATGGCCTATCTAGACATGGGGTACCTGCCGGATGCCATGTTGAATTATCTTGTTCGGCTTGGATGGTCACACGGAGATCAGGAAATCTTCACTCGGCAGGAGTTGATCGAGCGATTTACTTGGAAAAATGTTCAAACGTCAGCGGCCGTGTTCAATCCCGAGAAACTTCTTTGGGTGAACGCGGAATATATTAAGATCAGTCCTCCGTCCCAGGTCGCTCAAGCGCTGGTGCCTCTCTTGGAAGCAGCGGGATTGAAAGACGAAGTCCAGGCTATTTCAGCCGACGGGCTCGCGCAACTCGTCGTCCTAGTGAAGGAACGAGCGAAGACGCTCGTGGAGATGGTCGATTGGGTGAGGCCGTATTTTGGGCAAGCCGTGACGTGTGATGAAGAGGCCGCCAGGAAATTTTTGACGCCGGCCATCGCGCCAATTCTCGGCCGATTGCTCACTCGCTTCGAAGCCTTCCCGGCCTTTTCAAAACAGCAATGGGAAGCGGCCTTCAAGCAGTTGGTCGAGGATGAGGGGGTGAAGATGGGGCAGCTGGCCCAGCCGGTTCGCGTAGCCCTGACCGGTCGTACGGCCAGCCCTGGTCTCTTTGACGTAATGGAAGTGCTAGGGCGAGACCGGACACTGTTTCGCCTCCGCCAGGGGATCCAACGGGCGACTCAGGCCTAAGCAGCTCTATCCCTATTTATGGAGCATCGATCTTGACGGAACTGAGACCTGTATATTACTGTGAGCGTCGGTTGGGGGATCGTCTAGCGGTAGGACGTCAGTCTCTGGATCTGACTACCTAGGTTCGATTCCTAGTCCCCCAGCCAATAATCTTTCTCACGCCTTTCCAGATATACGAATCGGTTCCGTACCGCGCTGGGGGATCGTCTAGCGGTAGGACGCCGGCCTTTGGAGCCGGCTACCTAGGTTCGATTCCTAGTCCCCCAGCCACTTTCCTTCGGCCACTCCGAGACTATTTCAACGACGCCAGATCGATCACGAATCGGAAGCGTACGTCGCCCTTGAGGACTCGCTCATAGGCTTCGTTTACGTGTTGAATCGGAATTACTTCAATGTCGGACTCAATACGGTGCGTGGCGCAGAAGTCGAGCATCTCTTGGGTTTCGCGGATGCCTCCGATCAATGATCCGGTAATCCGGCGGCGATGCAGAATCAGTGGAAAGGGTTCCAGCGGCGTCGGCTTATCCGGAGCCCCCACGAGAATCAAGGTCCCGTCGGTTTTGAGCAGGTTCACGTAGGCGTTGTAATTGTGCGGTGCCGAGACGGTATCAAGGATAAAATCGAAGCGACGCTGGTTTCGTGTAAATGTCTCGGGATGTGAAGTGAGCGCAAATTCGAAGGCGCCCAACCGCTCCGCATCTTTTCGCTTCCGTTCAGAGCTGCTCAAAACAGTCACTTCGGTTCCGAGCGCCTTACCGATCTTCACAGCCATATGGCCCAGTCCACCCAATCCCACCACCGCAAGTTTGTGATATTTACCGACGCCCCAGTGGCGAAGCGGGGAGTACGTTGTAATTCCCGCACACAAGAGTGGGGCTGCTCCGGCAGGCGACAGGGCTGAAGGGATTCGCAGCACGTACTGCTCATCCACGACAATCTGCGTGGAGTAACCGCCCTGCGTAGGCTGGCCGTCTTTGCCGCGGCCGCTGTAAGTGAGCAGCATCCCGGCTTCGCAGTATTGTTCTAACCCTTCGCGGCAGGGCCCACACGTACGGCAGGAATCGACGAAGCAGCCGACGCCAGCGCGGTCGCCCGGCTTGAATTTCTTCACAGCAGACCCGATTTGCGCCACGACACCGACGATTTCATGGCCTGGCACCATGGGGAAAATCGATCCGCCCCATTCGTCGCGCGCTTGATGAATATCCGAGTGGCAGATTCCGCAGTGGGTGATGGTAATGAGCACGTCATGAGACCCGACCGCACGCCGCTTAAACGAGAAGGATTGCAGGGCGGTCTTGGCGGTCATTGCGGCATAGCCTTGGGTCGACAGCATGACGTGTGCTCCTTGTGAAAGGGCCTCGCTCGACCGTGACCATATCAAGTTGCCGTGGGCTTGCCAACTCTGAAACGTGCGAACGAGGCTGGCCTCAACCAATATCTCGTGCAGGTGCCTGGAACTGCCGCTTGGGGACTGGCGGTTGCGTCCTATGGTAGGCGGAGATCTGTCTTTAGACCGTTGCTTAACTGTTTTGCGGTGCCTCTGTCTCGTCGTTCCCCTCCAACGAGTCTGAGAGCGAGGCATCCATCGTGATGGTGGGGCCTGGTATGCGGTAACGTTCCGTTGCCCAGGCGCCGAGATCGGTCATTTGACATCGTTCAGAGCAGAAGGGGCGCCAAGGGTTGCCTTTCCAGGCGCTGGATTTGTGGCAGAAGGGGCAGGTCATGCCCGGCATTGTACCATGATGACTGCGAGAATCGGCCAGCGGTCAACTCGGGCGAATCTGGGGCGTGGTGGCGACTTGCAGCAATCGGTGGAGGCGGCGCAGATCCATCTCCGAAAGGCCGAGAAATTCGACTCCGAACTCCCCACCTTGACTCCAACGAACCGCGGCGGACTCGATCGTAATGGGCGAACCCAGCTCGGTCGCTCTGATGAGGATTCTCACCGCTGAACCAGGCTGAACCGACGACACACTGGTGACGGCGCATCCTCTGGCCGACAGATCGAACATTGTGCCTTCGCGGATGTCTGTCTTGTTGGTGCTGGAAAAAAAGACCTGCATGTCGACGGGGATTCGTGGATATTCTCGACACTCAATCATGCGATCCTCCTTCCGGTTCCAGGTTACTCGTCATGCCGGCACCTCATACTCCGGTTAGTCTAGCAAGCCCAGAGCTACGGTAAAGTAAAACGTGGAAACTGCATGACGCATTCATGCGCACCGTGAATCAACCGAAAGTCGAACAGCGTGTCGATCTTCCGTCCCTTCATATGCGCAGTGACTTCGGCCAAAGCAGCCATGCTGATGCTGGTTGTCACTGTAAAATGGCTTTTGTCATCGGTGTTTGCCAGGTACCTCAATCGTAGCAGGGATGCTGAGTCTGTAAAGAGATTTCAACAGGGCGGAAAGAGAGGGAAGTTCTGGGAGAGATTTGATGAATGGGGGCAGATTACTGGTTTGTTACCGGGCCGGCCGAGTTTTTTCGAGCCTGGCCCAGGCGTCTTTGAGTGACACGGTTCGGTTGAATATCAGCGTGTCGGAGGTCGAATCCAAGTCGGTACAGAAGTATCCCAGACGCTCGAATTGATACCGCTTGCCGGGCGCTGCTTGCCGCAAACTGGGCTCAACCAGACAGCCCGTCATTCGCTCCAACGAGTTGGGGTTGAGATAGGTCGTCCAATCGTGATCCGGCGGCACCTTCGCTAGGTCCGTTACCAAGAGGGGGGCATAGAGTCGGACTTCAGCTTTCACAGCGTGGTCTGCAGAGACCCAATGGATGGTGGCCTTGACCTTGCGTTGTTCCTCAGAAGCACCGCTCTTTGTCGTAGCGTCATAGGTGCAATGGAGTTCGGTGATCTCGCCGGTCTGCGGATCTCTCGTCGCTCCGACACATTTGATGATGTAGGCGTACCGGAGCCGCACTTCACGTCCTGGGGCAAGCCGGAAAAATTGTTTGGGCGGATCTTCACGGAAGTCGTCTTGCTCAATATACAGGATGCGTGAGAAGGGAACTTTCCTTGTTCCTGCAGACGAATCCTCCGGATTGTTGACGGCTTCCAATTCTTCAGACTGGTTCTCGGGATAGTTGTCGAGGACGATTTTCAACGGCCGCAACACGGCCATCACTCGAGGCGCTTGCTTGTTCAAATCTTCGCGGACAAAGTGTTCGAGCAGCTGCATCTCGACGACGGCCTCGCGCTTGGCTATGCCGATATGGTCGCAGAAGGCTCGAATCGCCTCTGGGGTATACCCGCGGCGACGAAGTCCTTTGATCGTCGGCAGTCGTGGGTCATCCCATCCGCTCACCAGCTTCTTTTCGACCAACTCGAGCAGTCTCCGTTTGCTCATGACGGTATAGGCCAGGTTCAAGCGAGCAAACTCGATCTGCTGCGGCCGGTGCGACGTTTCAGCCTGTTCGACGACCCAATCGTAGAGAGGCCGGTGATCTTCAAATTCCAATGTGCAGAGTGAGTGCGTAATTCCCTCGATCGCGTCTGAGAGGGGGTGCGCATAGTCGTAGGCGGGATACAGGCACCAGGTGCTCCCTGTTCGATAATGGGTCGCATGCCTGATTCGATAGAGCACTGGGTCGCGTAAATTGATATTGGCTGACGCCATGTCGATCTTGGCTCGGAGAACATGGGTTCCGTCGGCGAATTCCCCGGCTCGCATGCCTCGGAAGAGATCAAGATTGTTCTCAATGGAACGCTCACGAGAAGGGCTATTCTTTCCCGGCTGAGTCAGTGTGCCGCGATAGACACGCATCTCTTCGGCCGTTAGGTTATCGACGTAGGCTTTGCCCTTGCGTATCAGCCGGACAGCAACGTCGTATAACTGTTCGAAATAATCCGAGGCAAAAAACAACCGCTCATTCCAGTCGAACCCCAGCCATCGGACGTCGTCCTGAATAGCCTGGACATACTCAGGATCTTCGGCGGTCGGATTGGTGTCGTCGAATCGCAGGTGGCAGACGCCGCCCGGGGTATCATTCGCTATACCGAAATTCAAGCAGATCGATTTCGCGTGACCGATATGGAGATAGCCGTTTGGCTCGGGTGGAAAACGCGTCACGACTCGGCCGTCATGCTTGTCCGCTGCGCGATCGGCGGCCACGATGTCGCGGATAAAGTTTGAAGCGCCAGTCGGTTCAGACACGATGGAACGATGACTCCTTTACGGACCAGAATGTATGAGTCGGGTCGTCGCGGGCTGTTCTATCACAAGAGTGGTATACGGGAGAAGAGCGTATCCGGAGAAGGGAAGGTCGGTGCGACTCGAAACTACGCGGTTTGGTGAGTCGGCATCTGCATCACGCTGAAATCTTTCTGCGCGATGAGATGCCCTTCCATGCGAAGGCGAAACTCGTAGCGTCCTGGAGCAGGGAAGACCAATGAGGGGATATTGATCCCAAAATCGGAAATTTGAAGGCGGTCGCCGATGGCAATATTCGGAAGGGTGGCTCGGCAAACAAGTTGTTCGCTGTTGAGGTAGATCAAATCGATGTCGAAGTGATACGTCCCTTCGGCATCGGTGAGACAGAAATACAGCCCCATTTGTGAATGTTGGAAGGGAAAGCTCACAGCCTGCAGGTGGGTGAAGAGGCCGATGAGGCATTTCTTCTTGGTGACGCTGTCCTCAATGACCTGGTCGCAGACCAAAAAGGCCTGCACGCTGGGCTTCACAACGTCCGACATACTGCCATTGTACGGGAGTCTTGTGCCTTGTCAAAAAGGATGTGATTTTCAACAAAGAGCCAGGGTGGCAGCGGGTTGCCGCTCTCTCGATTGCAGGGAATTGGCACACGTGAATTGAGGCTGGGGTTATCGGGATCCGATTGCCGCCGCGCTGCCGCGGCTTTCCGCTACATCGCCGAACAGAGTGAGACCGGTGCCGATGCGGCAGTAGTGTGGGCTGACCGTGACCAAATCGCCTTTATGAGTGTAGAAGTGGCCTACGGTTATGCGAATTTTTCTTCTCTGCATGAGGCAGGCTTCGAATACCGTGTGTCCGGTTCTTCGGTCTGCTACGGTGACTGAAGGAGAGTCGTCCGGGGCTGCCTCGCCGTTGGACTTCGCATTGATGGTGAAGCGGCCTGCACTATGGGCCGAGAGCGCATTTCGTCGGATATGGCCGACACGGGTTCCCTGCTCATCGTACAGATCCATCGTCAGGAGCAACGCCGGTGGCTCGAGTTGCGTTTCCAATACCAACTGCTCCTTGCCTTGAAGTTTGACGACGCCGTTCGTGTTTCGAAACACATTTGATCCGACGTGTAACTCAAGGCCCTGTTCGGGTTTCTCGATGTCGATCAGTTCCGGAGAATCTGTGATGCCGATAGTTTTGATTTGGAGCGGGTTGTTCATGTTCCACTGAGTTTGTCGACGAGAAGAGAGGCCGATGACAGGAAAATCCCTTCTCTCAGAGGCTCGCTGCGCGTGTTTTCCGCAAGGTAGGCTATACCACCGCCTCTGTCAAGTCGTGAGTGAACCGACGGTGCAGCGGCCTGAATACCGGTTAGAATCGTGAGGAATTGAAAAGTGAAAAGATCCTGTGCTACTGTTCGAGGTCGGTCCCTAACCGTCGATATCTGGTCCCATCGTCTAGCCTGGCCTAGGACGGAGCCCTCTCAAGGCTTAAACACGGGTTCAAATCCCGTTGGGACCACCACCACTTACGCGATGTGAGAAAATTCCCGTGACACCGGCGTGACACACAGTTCTGTGGATAACGCCGGCGCTGCAAGATCACGATTCCGCTGTTCCAAGACATCGATCCCCGCACGCAAATGACTGGGTGCCAGATGCGCCTAGCGGAGCGTCATCTTGATATCGCGATGGCCGGCCAGTGCCGCGACCTCGGGGAGGGGTCGTCCGGCCTGGACCAGTCGGCTGATGAAGGTATGGCGGAGCGTGTGCAAACTCACGCCAGGCAACTGCGCCTCCTTCGCCGTGCGAATGACGGCCATGCCCACCTGATCCACGGAGTACGCCTGGCCATCCGCCTGCGTAAACACGTGCAGCCCCTGTCGCGCGTGACGCTGAATGATGGTCGCGGCTCGTGTGGTCAGTGGAATCATCACCGTCGCCTTCTTGGCCTTGACCAATTGGCGAGGCACCACCAGGACGGTGCCCTGCTCGTGCAACCAGGCGATCCTGATAACCCCCTTCTAATCTTGGTTTATCATTCTTGCGACGAGACAGTAGAGAGCTAGGGCTGGAAGGCACGGCTTGTGAAGACACGCCGTGACGACAGGGGAGGTCAAGCGAGATTCTATCGGATCTTGGATTTAAGTTGTTGAAGCCCGAACGTGGTAATGGTCACCATCTTGTCCCTCGATACCTCGATGTAGCCATACTCTCGGAGTGCCCGTAAGACCGGTTGGATTTCAGCGGTGTGGTTCGGGTCGAACCGAACAGAGAGGGCATCATACAACGAAGCGCCGGACTTTTTGAGATGGGCTAAGACCTGTTGCTCAAGATGATGTTTCTTTTTCTCTCGCTTCGCGTGTTGTGGTCCGTGTTTTGTCATTGTCGTCCCGCTAAAAACGGAAAATGCGATCACATAACCGGAATGAGTTTCAAGCGTTTCTCTGAGGATAATATCCTTGTGCCAGCGGGCCTGAGTGACGCCGAGACACCTGGTTCGACATGAGGCGTCCTGGCAACCGGGTCAGCCGACAAGGTGCTACAGCCAGAAGCGCGATGAGCAATTCACCACATGTTATTCAACTCTTGAATCAATTTGTCGTGGCCGATGTCTGATGTTTTTCGGGTCGAATAAGGTTTGGTTTTCCCTCTTCGCCTACAAAGACGACCAAGAATTTCAATGGTACGTCGCCTATATTCTTTCCGTTATGCCAGGTGTTCACAACCTCTAAAAATCCACTCCCGGCTTGAAATGTCTGGCGAGAGCCATCCTCAAATTCTACCGTCAGTGTCCCCTCAAGGACATGGACATAGGTGGGGACTGGATGCATGTGGCGACCGCTTTCCTTCCCAGGTTGGATGTCGATCAGGACCGAAGCCATTTCTGCCTTATCGGTTTTGGGATATTCAATCTGCTTGCCGCCGATCGTGGTTGAACCTTTCAGCACAGCAGTGACTTTCACATCCTGTTGCTCTGCGCGCACTGAGACGGTCGTCTGGACAAAGACCATGATCAAGAGGATCGAAAAAATTGTTCTCATAGTCATACCTCCAATGACATTTGTTTTTCGAACAGGCGGAAGGATACGTCAAAGCCCTAGAAAAATCGACTTCTCTACGCTTGACTATAAAAGGTTTATGAGCACGGTGCGCAGGAAGACTAGAAAGGCCGAAGGAGCTAAGTTTTGAACATTCTGTCATTCGGACAAAGTGGTGAAATGCAAAAGATTCAAATCGTTAAAGAGAGGTGGTGGTCTTCTCGATCCTCGTGCTGGTGTTGGCATCAGGCGAGAGCATCAAGAACGGGGCTGAAGCTCTCTAGCACGACAGGTTCATCATTCTGGGGTGGAGCGCTTAGGCCGATCCGTTCTGCCCGTTGGTTAACACCACCAGAATGTCGCCGGCCTGTAGCCGCCGAGCCTGTTCCAATTCCAAGAGTGATAGCATGGTGCCGCCTCGGTAGAGACGGAGGAGGACATCGGGTTTGAGATCCGCCGGAGTTTTACCGATTTCATCGGGACGGACCGTGCGTTCGAGCAAACGGACCTGTCCTCCTGCCGTGAGGAGATCGTCGAGGTACTGCACCATGTGACCGTGGTCGACGGCGGCAGCGATGATGTAGCCGCCGAATGTGGCAGGGGAGACGATGGCGTCGGCGCCGCCCTGCTTGAAGAGCTTCACTTTCTCCTCCTCTTTCGCACTGACGATGATGCGGACCGTCGGATTCAAATGGCGGGCGGTCAAGAGCGTCAGCGCGCTCGAGTCGTCGCGACCGGCCGCAATGATGACGGCCTTGGCT
>JBGTCI010000008.1:0-10681 GCA_041748925.1 Nitrospiraceae bacterium
TTTGCGTGGGCTCCAGAAGTTCGCCCACGGCTCTCGATGTGCCATTGGTCAACGCGGTGGTCGCATCGAATGGAGCTTTTGTGAGCTCCACTGTGGCTTCTGTAATACAGCCGAACACCGTTAACATTCCGAACAGTAAGAAACACGATTTGATACTATTCATAATATACTCCCTAGTAAATAGCCCCGCAGTTATTCTATGCATCTAACAATTAACATAATGTATTGTTGTCAATTTGCACCTAGCACAAACGCTAGTGGGAATGACTTTATTGAAGGGCAATGGATTCCGGTGTCTGCCGACTTCTGCGCTGCGTTCATTCTAAACCGATTATCGATTTATCTGATCACTCCTACCAACACATCCTTCTTCGTCTTGCCACGCGAGGATATCGATTTTTGATCTGCTTCACTCTATCTGTTCCTTCCTCGTCCTGAATCAGACTTTTCATTGATCCGCCAACTGTTTCCGGTAGGCTCCGAAGGATCATTTGAAGAAATGCGATGGCGAAAGCAGTTGTATGGCTACTATTTTAGCGATTGATGATGAAGCTCCCATTCGGGCGTTATTAGGGACGGCTCTTCACTCTGCCGGACATGACGTGGTGGGGGCATCAGGCGGGCGCGAGGGGCTATCGGTGTACCGCTAGAGACCGGCGGATTTGGTCATCGTCGATCTTCTGATGCAAGCGTACCGGTGCGGTTATTGCGGATGGGTCGGAACAGCGGAGCATTCATATCCTCGTCATGCCATGAGAGTAGGAGGAACTGTCCAATCAGCCGCTGCGCGAGCCGATGCAGCGGCACATATCGGATTTTGTCGCCCTTGCCCTTCACCTTGAAGTGTTTTACCGCCTCCCGGCTCTGGATATCCTTGACGATGGATGTGCTTAATATGCGAAAACCCGCGCACCGTCGCTGCGCTGTCCGCTTCCGCGCCGAAGCTTGCTCTGTTCATGTCCTAGGGGTTTTGCCAGTACCGGCTCGACACATAAATACGATAACCTGCAATCAGGACAGAGCAGTGGAAATATTTTGAACGGGTGGCGGAAACGCTATCAGGAACAGAATATAAAAATTGCACTGTTCTACTAAGCTCCGTCCTTGAAAAAGGGCGGGGCTTTCTTTTTTGGTATTACTTCCGCAGTTCGTCTATCTGCAAGTCAATTGAAGCTATTGGCTGCCCGAACCATCGCACGACCTCATGAATGTAAGTGTGATCCAGGACATTCTCTTACAGATCGGGCTCGCCCTCGTCTATTATGCGATTCTGGTCACGGTCATGCGGCTCGCTGGAAAACGGCTGTCTGGGCAGACCACGACATTCGATTTAGTGATACTCATCACCATCAGCGTCGTGCTGCAGACGACGGCGCTGCGCGAGGGTGTCCTCAACGCGCTCATCTTTATCGCCACGGTGTTCGATGCGCACCAGCTCCTCGCGGCGGTCTGCGCCCGCTCAACTCGCATTCGGCGAATCGTGCGCAGTTGCCCTCGACCTCTGATCCAGAATGCCCGTGTGGACCACGAGGCGCTGGCCAGCGAAGGGCTCTCCTATGAGGAACTCCTCGCGGGGTTACGGAAACTGGGCTATTCCTCTCCGGAAGAGATACGAAGCGCTACGCTTGAAGAGACAGGACACATCAGTGCGATTCCTCTGGATCCCGAGGAACCGACTCATTCGTAATGATAGCGACCGGTTCCCATGACCTTCCTTCGAGATGGGTACACTGGTCAGGCCATTCTTGAATTGATAGAGAGGGGATGGCCGGGCACGAGCTCGGTTGTCGGGACAAATCCGAGGTTCATGAATGGCCCAAACTAGAGGTTCGCCTAGGTCTTATTCACGGTTACACCTGACACAATAACACTCAAGCAAATGTCATGACACTCACGAATACGGCAATTTTTCGAGTAGGTAGGGCGGCAACGCGTGAGCACAAAATCACTCGTCGATCGTCATCTCTGGGGAGTGGGCTCCTGTCTCCGGTCTCTTGATGGTGTGGGCCGTCAAAATGCGACCCGCATCGCCGGCTTAGCCAGGGAGAGAATCTATAATCCGCTCCCACCGATCCTCTCACAAGTACTTCGTATAGTCCATGAGAACCTCCCTCACGAGGAGCTTCTCCAGCAATCCTCGCTGAATGTCAACGGAGCCTAATGTGCGATATGACGCGTTCAGGACCGGTACCGTCGGAGCCTTGGCATATATGCAGAAGGGAGAAAGAAATGCCCGCTTATCGCATAACCCCTGAGGCTATTTTCCGCCTCACTCCGGAACAGTATCGCGTAACACAGCAGAACGAAACTGAACCCTCTGGCACAGGCGAACACCTTTGCAGCACACAGCCCGGGATCTACGTCGATATCGTCTCAGGGGAGCCGCTGTTCGGGTCTGCCGACAAGTCCGAGTCGAGGTGCGGTTGGTTGAGTTTCACAAAGCCTATAGAGCCCACCTCCGTCAACGAATTGCAGGACACGTCGCACGGGATGATTCGTACCGAGGTGCGCTCGAAATTCGGTGACAGCCATCTAGGACATGTCCTTCCCGATGGGCCGGCTGATCAGGGCGGTCTGCGCTATTGTCTCAACTCGTCCTCGTTGCGCTTCGCCCATCGCAACAGCATGCAAGCCGAAGGCTACGGCGACTACATCCACCAAGCGGAGGCAAGTTAAACGGCCGAACAACGCGCCGTTCTTGTCTGGGCATGCTTCTGGGACGTGCTCCTGTTCGGTTTGTGCGTCAGCCCTCGCGGAATCATCGTCGGCTATACCGCTCGAGGACCAATTTGATCCATTTGGAGGATTTCTACATGCAACCAAACCGCATAAACGTAACACGTACAGACGGCACTGCCATCGCCAGATGCGAAAAGGAGCTGTGGAACCCACTGTCAACCGACCCCGTGGCAAGCCGGTTCTCTAGCTATGCGGCCTGCCAGGATACGGTGGTCGTCAGGCCGCTGGTCCCCGACGTACCCGTCAGCGCTGATCTCATCGATGCGCACGATCAACTCAGTCGACAGATAGCTGAAGATCACTACCCGTGCACTGGCGCAATCTCGGTGTTTGCCCAAAAGGGCTATCGTTTCGGGTTATTCCCAGAACTTGCGTGCAACAATTCTGTACGTGCCGTCTGCCATGATCTGTACGAGTTCTGCCACGAGTTCCCGATCATCGACGACCGGCTCACTACCTTCATCGCGATGTTCCGTGGACCTGCGATCGAATCGGAACAGCATTTCGAGGATCTGCTTTGGCAGCAGCTTCAGGCCATGTACGCCATTGATTCCGATTTCTTTGCCTGGGACGAGAGCGTCGACTCCGACCCAGAGAACAGTAACTTTTCATTTAGCATCGGCGGTCGAGCGATGTTCGTCATCGGCATGCAACCCAAGGCATCTCGTCTGGCACGAACCTTCAAGTATCCGACCATGGTGTTCAACGTGCATGCACAGTTTGAGCGGTTGCGCGCTCGCGGAAAATTTGAGACCATGAAGCAGATCATCCGAGCACGCGAGATGGTGAGCCAGGGCTCGATCAATCCAATGCTGAAAGACTTCGGCGAAAGGTCCGAGGCGAGTCAATATTCCGGGCGGGCCGTTTCTGACAACTGGCCATGCCCGTTCCACGCAGGCAAAAAGGATGAGACATGACCATCCAGCAGTTGACCCGTATTCCGCCACAGAGTGGCTGCTCATTTAAGATCAAACGTGGGCAAGTGTTACGTGTGGTCGATCCCCTAGGGGAGCAGGTATCCGACCTGTTCGCCTTCGACGAGCACGACCACGATTGCCGGCTGTCTTCAGGTCGTTCGCTGGATTATGCGGGCCGGATCTACCTCACGACAAGCGACATCCTCTACGCCAACAACAGCAAACCGATGTTCACCATCATCCAAGACACCGTCGGCCTACACGACTTCCTCCTGACGCCGTGCAGTCAGGAGATGTTTGAAATCCTATACAAGCACAAGGAATATCATCCGAGCTGTTTCGAAAACCTGCGTGATTCGTTGAAAGAGCACGGTATATCAGGATGCCAGATCTCGACGACATTCAACATCTTCATGAACGTCAAGGTCGATCAGCAGGGAACGGTGACTGTCGGCGTGCCCATGTCAAAGTCGGGCGACTACATTGACCTACGGGCCGAGATGGATATGGTGTGTGGCCTGACAGCCTGCTCCGCTGAAGGTTCGAATAACGGGCGCTTCAAGCCGATCGACTTCTCGATCCTTGGTTGACAGACCACGCCCTGCTCGCTCTTGCCTGCCTCCGTCCTACTTCATCTTCCGCTGACCGATCGCAGTTCCCAATTCATCCATTTCGGCCAATACATTCCTGGGGTCGATTTTTTTCTAAACCAGGGATCACCTCTACAGTCAAGCGCCTGATAGATTTTTATAATGTGCTTTCATGAGTGTCTCAGAAACGCAGATAAACAGGAATGGACAAGGACAGGCTGCGCATCAAAGCGCAAACCCACTCGGCCTGTATCGAGGCCGCAATCAAAGGTCATACAGCGGGGCTGTACTTGATCGACAATCAGTTGCTCGAGACCCGGTCATATGCGTGCAACTCGACGGTCGGCCAGGTGTAGGACAAGGCTTGTGTGTGCCCGCAAGAGATCGTGAAGCTATATGAATAATAATACACGGCAGTTTCTTATAACAGGTGTGGTGAGCAGCCTTACCGTGGCGGCGACAGCGGCGGTTTGCGGAAAGGCGGAAGGGCAATCGCCTTGGCGTCCGATCAATGCCATCAGCCACATCGTGTGGGAAAAACGGGCGGCGAAGATAAATCGGTTCACTCTGCAATATACCGGCATGGGTCTTTTGCTGAACGTCGTGGCGTGCGGATTCTGGGCCTGGCTCTATCGCCGATGGGGTCGGTCGATAGAGGCACCTGGCCCATTCTCGGCATCCGTCGGGAGGGGGATCGCCATTTCGGTGTTGGCCTATGTGACGGACTATTATATCGTGCCCCGGCGATTCACACCCGGCTTCGAACTCATTCTCTCGCGCGCCAGCTTTCCATGGATTTATGGCGCTCTAGCCGCCGGATTGTTCATCCCAGAGTTCATGAATCCTGTCTTTCCTCATGACCGGCTAGACCGACGGAGGTTGAATGGTTCAGCGGACAGACGGGACCGATACAAGGTAAGACATGAGAAAAAGAGACTATCAGGCGGATTCCCCAAATTAGATTCCGCGTGATGATGCGTGGTGACGGTGTAAGCGACTAAATGAGTGCCTAGCCTCCCGTGCTAGAGAATCCGTCAGTACAATTCATGCCGCTGCTCTGATACGTTTTGATGCGTAGCGATCAATGAAAAGTTTGCTCCCGCGAAGGCTCGGCTAGGAAGGCCACGCGACAACAATTGACGCCCGAGGAGTCAACGTTAACCATGATGAAATTCTTTTCAGAGGTCTATGCTCAAAATAACGCGAGCCAATTGAGCAAGACAGCAAAACTCCGACAATTGGTTCGCAATGAAGGTGGGATGAAGGCAGGCCGGGTGGTCATCCGCACGGCATGCCAATATGGAAGGCGTACGTGCCAACGCATCGAAAAGTGGGTAATCGGGCGATCATTCGATTGGTTCTACGGGGTCGACACGTACGGTCTCATCCCCCTCGGGCGACTGGATATCACGAGCGACAATCTCGTCCATGGGAATCTCTATGGACCGGTGGTTCCGCGCATTTTCAATAGCATGATGTCCGAACTGCATATCCCGGATCGTGAGTTTGTCTTCGTGGACTATGGATCGGGCAAAGGGCGCGCACTGTTACTGGCTGCATGGCACCCGTTCAAGCGGATCCTCGGTGTAGAGTTCTCAAAGGAACTTCACGACGTTGCGGTCAAGAACGTCGCCACCTTCCGTCGCACAGCGGGCGTGGGAACGAATGTCGAATGCGTGTGGAGCGATGCGGCCAAGTTTAGATTACCGGACGACCCCGTGGTGCTATACATGTACAATCCTTTCGGAGAAGCCGTGATGCAAGGGGTCATCGACAGCCTATGTCATTCCTGGCACGCGCATCCTCGGACAATCGTCGTATTGTACCGGAATCCGACCTGTGGCCACCTATTCGAGCGGACACCGCTATTCTCGCCGGTGTCACGAACACAACACTACTCGATCTATACGACGCCGTCGCACGCTCAGCTTGCTCATGCGGGATAGTATCCACTGACTGCTCTCGCGGAGGTGCTGAAGGAACGGATACTAGAGGCCGCTGTAGAGAAGGCAGTCCAAGCCGGCGGCCTAGGAAGGGTGCAGGTCATAACTGCTGTCAGGGCTGGACCACGAGATGGCCACGGCGGTTTTGTTGATAGCACGACTCTACCGGATCGAAGCAAGTGGGACGCTCCTTGCCATAGGAAACGACGGTGAGATGATCGCCGTTCACCCCAAGGTCCATCAGATAATTGCGCACGGATTTAGCCCGCTTCTCTCCGAGCACGAGGTTGTAGGCGGAGGTTCCCCGCTCATCGCAATGGCCTTCCACTTTCAGCTGGGTCATGCCATGCGCGCGCAACCACTGGGCATTCCTTTTGAGGACCTGTTGTCCTTCCTCGCTGACCGTCCAGCTATCATATCCAAAAAAGACATCTCGAAAGCCTGCCGCGGCCGTAGCGGACTGCTCAGCTCGCATTTCTGCCAGTTGTCGGTTTGTGGTGGAGGGATCGGCTTTCGTGAACAATTCACCAGTACTCACTCGCTCACTCCCACCGGGAAGGTCGTTCAAGGCCGTGCTGGACGAGGAGCGCGAGGTGTCGCCACTCGATTTCCCGCCTTTGGTTGCACATCCCTCGATCAGGAACAGTACAGACCCGATCATTGGCACTCCTTTGGTGGATATGCGTGTAGTTCCCTTGATGACCCGATGCTGTCGGACCTGGGGCCCCGGCAACGCAACAGGTTCTTTCCTTCAAAAACGGATTCAACGAGCCATGCGAACCAGATACATGATCATTCTTCATGCCGTTTTCAGGAATAATCATGCTGGTGGCCTCGTACTTGGTCCAGCGAGTATGCGGCGTTAGACGTTCCGAGGAGATGTCCACGGGGTCTTCAGCTGAATCTTGATTCGGTAGCGGCCAAACACCGCGGGCTTGACGGACGCCAGGCCGACTACACAAATCAGATGACCGGCAGTGATATCCGCTGGGGTCATGGTCGACTGGTCGCACCTCACGAAAAAGGCCTCCCCTGGTTTTTCCCCTCGTAGCGCTCCTGTCAGCCAAAAGGTCACAAGGTACCCGCGCAAATGTCGGCTGAGCTGGGCCCACAACGGAGGCGCGTTGTTCTCATGCAAGACCCATTGAAGTTCGTGGTCACACCACGTTTCGAGCAATGCTCTCAGGGGATCCGAAGGGACGGCTTGAGTGGAGCGCTGTCCTGAATCGATCTCTTCGACGGACACGTGTGACACGTGACACGCTGGCATTCAGGCCCCCAAGGCTAATCTGACCTGCTGCGCGCAGAGTCGATGAAGCTCATGGTTCTGAGGAGACAAAGAAAGGAATTCAACTCCGGCCCCTCCGGCTTCGACCCACTTCACTCTCGCCAGATCAATGAGAATTGCCCGAGTTCGGTCATTCGGGTATACCATGAGCGTAATGTACTGACCGGGGCTCAGACGTTTCGTCAGCCGCAATCCGCATCCCCCGGCAGAAATATTCGCAACCTCGCCACAGGCAAGACCTAATTTGTCCACAACGATCGTACGAAGTCCCACCACCTTCCGAACGTCCCTACGAGAGTCTGAACAACCCGGCAAGGTAGCCTTCATGGCGAAATCCTCTTTCACATGAGCCTGTGACCGTGAGGCAGCAATCCTCATGCCAAAAGAACCTCGCCATCACCATTAGCCAGTCATGGGAAAAGCCGATGTGCGCTGTACTCATGTAGTAAAACTCATACGGAAGGACGATTGTTGAGTGGCGGCATCAATTGTGCCCCACTTAGATGTAGACAGGTGGATTAGTCAGCCGGAGACAGGATACCCACTGAAAGTATTCAGGAATCATCGTGGAGGAAGACAGCCGAGACCCTATCAACAAACTCACGAGCGAGTGTGCTTAGAGGAATCCGTTAGAAGTGAAGACCCGAACGGGATTACGAAAGAAGGACCTTATCGAAAGCTCTTGAGGAAAATCATCAATGTTGTCTGGAGGATAGAAGCGGGCTTGAGAGCAAGCCTGTTCTCCAGCCCGTGTTACTATTCAAAGAGGAGGGAAGGTGTCAAGTTGAGGGAACTAGGCAACTTGCTAGTCGTGGTTGTGGTATGGAAGGGCAATGTAGATTAAAGGGCAAATGCCTAGCCAGACATGTCCCAAATGCAACAGCGAGAATGCGAAAGCGATCCATAGTTGGCGCATTTCCCCTGACCGCAAAGTAAAAGAACCGCCCCGGCCCATGTGGGCCTGTGAAAATCCGACCTGTCTATTCAAGTGGTCAAGGGAATCGACAGACTGATTCTTGAGCTTGGGCCAACTCCTCACCCGATGTCATTCAAGGGAAGGAACTCTCGTCTTGCTAGACCTTCAAGAGTCTGGAAGACTCGGTTCACCAGGAACCTCATAGGTAAGGAGGCGACTCTAGAAGGGTTGCGAACGAAGCACACGGGTCATGGGTGGGGACTTTCATCCTACGGAGGGAAAATCTATCGAACGTTAGGGAGTAGCCAGAGGGGATACTGTCACTCCGCTGATGTCAGGGGCAGTCGTTGGATAGAAGCTCTCCAGAGTGATGATAAGGATTTCCTCCTCATTGCTCCCAAAGCCAATCAACTCATCTTCATCAGGTGGTCGTTCGAATCTATGCTCCCACTTCAAGCCATCCGAATCAATAAACGTGCTGACTGTGCCGAAAAAGTCTTTCACGCCTTCCCCTTTACGCTGGTCCACCATCTTCCATGTCTTCTGGATAACCGGGTGCCTACTCTCACCCTCCTTAAGGGTAACCAGGATAAATGAACCGGCAATGGTCACCATAAAATTTCTTGGATCTATGTGGACCGCAACATGCTGGCGGTTGCCGGAACTGTAGTCCGCTATGGCAACGGCTTTCCTGGTCGTAGCCGTGACGGTGCCAATAGTGGTCTTGAGCAAACCAGGGGGGTGAATCCTCCCGAAATGAGGGTGCTCGATTGATAGTAGTTCCGCTGCACTGGAAAGGTGAGCGAGATCCATGAGAACTACCTCAGAAACGTTCAAGGTATCCATTTTAGAAAGGTTGCGAACGACGGCGCAAGGGCCACCGGTTGGAATTGGTTGCGAGAAGCGGTTACAGCTGAGAAACGTGAGGTTTAGAGCGGGTTTACGTAGAATTTCTGGTGTCCCCAACGGGATTTGAGGGGATTTGCCACACTGCTTTTGACTCCTGGGAAATCCCATTTCAAGGCATGGTTGAGGCAGCATGAGTACCCCACCTGGCCTCCCCGCCCGCCCAATCACATCACACAGAAAAAATGATTGCTGCTCAGGACACCTTCTACATTATTAGCGTGCACATTGACTAACATCCGACTCAAATCTTTCTTCGTAAAGTTGGCCCGCTGATTAAGAGTCCTACCGAACGCCTCACTCAGAACACCCAGGACGATCAATCCCCATCAAATAGCGAGGATGAGCCATGACTCAATGTGAGTGTGAGTTGTGGTGGATGGGGTACGTTTGGCACCAAGTTGGCACCGTGACCATCAGATGGTAATGATGGAGATCAGAGAAACCTCTATGCTGAACGCAATACCCTACAGGGGGTTGCGCGATGAATCTGGGCTGATCGATCAGTCGTCGTTTTTGGTTTTGGCGGGAAGCCATTCGGCACACTTGGGGCCTCACTTTAGTAATATTCGTTGGTCCCACTGCTTCGATTTGATTCTCTTCTCGAAGGGGACGAAGCCGCATGCGTTAGCTGAGGTAACAGGGTTTCAACAGCCATGTACTCCTTCTTTCATTGTTCAATCACCAATAACACCGCGGCGAGGTGTATGGGAAGGCATCACAGCCGTTTCTGGCACCTAGGAACGCCCCTAGTGGACTGTGACACTATATTGTGACACCATCTGAAGACAACTATCGTGATCGGTCACGCTCTTCCGCTGGTAAATCGAAGGACAATGCTCTGATATCGTTCCTTAGCCTCGGCATGCTAGTTCTCGTTCTCGTATAGAGCAACCCAGCGGACACCACAGTGGGCTTTGCCCCTAGCCGTGATTTCATCAGAAACAGCTACTGCGGCCCACGATCCTCTCATCTAGCGTGATCGTTTTCGCTCGACCTCCTCAACTGTATTGCAGCGTTCCCCCGTGATAGCCATCCTCCGGGATCATCACTTTGAAATCTGTTGGAAGGAGAGAAAGATGATCATTTCGCAGCATGGCCAAACCGCCGCTAGGCCACTCACATTCCTTGATCGTTTTGATCGTGTGGCGAAGCAGACCGAATACCTTACGGGCCACCCCTTGGCGTTTGCCGCCGCCGCTTGCTTCGTCGCAATCTGGGCGATAACTGGCCCGTTCCTCCAGTTTGGAGATAGTTGGCAGTTTACCCTTATCTCCGTGACCTCCATTGTGACCTTTCTGATGGTGTTCTTGATTCAGAACACCCAAAACCGCACTCGTGCCGCGCTTCAACTGAAACTCGATGAGTTAATCCGCTCCACG
>JBGTCI010000009.1:0-2206 GCA_041748925.1 Nitrospiraceae bacterium
GAAATCGTATGGCGGGTCACCATTGATCGGTATTTCCCGCCAGCTGCTTGGCAACGTTGGTAGAACTTCGGCGGCAAACGCCGCTTCAGCAAAGACCCCTCTAATCATGCGAATTGTGAAGTCGCCGGCACGGTTCAAAGCTTCTAGCATCCCGTCGGCAGAAATCATCAGCATGTCCTCGACCGGGTGTTTTGGAAGAAGGTCCCGAAGGTACTGGAGTATCTGGCGCTGCTGTACCTCGTTCATACGGGCAAGGAGCGCCTTCACTTCTTCCACATCTGTCGAGGTCATGAATCGTCCTTCTTTGGCCGCCCGGGGGTCTTGGGCTTAAAGCAGAGGACGTCGGCGCGCCGGACGAGTACATAGCCCGCGACCGTAAGTGTCTGTAATCGGCCACGCTGGATCAGGCGCGATATGGCTTGACGAGATACATGGCGGAGTCGAGCCGCTTCCGCCTGGGAGATCCATTCTCCAAAGGTCGTTCGGTCGTTATAGGTTGACATCGTCAACCGAATAGTTTAGGTTGTTCGTGCGCTTTCCGGGTTGGTAGAGAAAGTCCGGTAGGGTAAACTTTCCCAGCGCGAGGAGTAAGGCAAAGGCCTTCGTGGGTCCCAATGGTCGATTTCTCATCTCTCTCTAGGCCTATCGTATGTCCCCACCTGAGCAGGGAAACCTCGCATTTCGAGATGACGAACACGCCTCTCGTCTCGTTTCCGCCCTAACTCCATACTATCGAACATCCCATGGAGCCGCATATCTAGGGGACTCTCGTGAACTGCTGCGCCAGCTTCCCGATTCATGCATCAATCTCGTCTTCACGTCTCCGCCATACGCGCTTCATTTCAAAAAGGAATACGGAAACGTTCACAAAGATGATTACGTCGCATGGTTCTTGACGTTTGCAAGAGAGATCCACCGGGTCTTGAAAGACGACGGGAGCTTCGTTCTAAACATTGGTGGAAGTTACAACAAGGGGCTTCCCACACGGTCGACCTACCATTTCAAGGTAATGCTTGCGCTGGTCGAGGAGTTACGGTTTCACCTCGCGCAAGAGTGCTTCTGGTACAACCCGGCTAAGATGCCCATGCCCGCGGAATGGGTGACTGTGCGGCGTATCCGTATAAAGGATGCTGTAGAGTATGTGTGGTGGTTTTCAAAAACTCCCTGGCCCAAAGCGAACAACAGGAGAGTCTTGAAGCCATACAGCGCTGACATGATTCGCTTAAACAAACGCGGAGTGCGCACGGCCGTTCGGCCTTCCGGCCACAACATCACAGCGGGCTTTGATAAGGTCGATGCCGGGGGCTCGATCCCACCAAACGTTCTTGAGGAGAGGCAGGCGTCCGATTTTATCAAGGCCGGTAACAATGCAGCCAATGACCAGTACACCAAGCGCTGCAAAGAGGCGGGACTCAAGATCCACCCAGCCCGGTTTCCCGCGAGTCTGCCAGACTTCTTCTTCAAGCTCCTCACAGAAGAGGGAGACGTCATCCTAGACCCATTCGGCGGATCGAATACAACAGGAATGGTTGCCGAGGAGTTACGCCGGCGTTGGATTTCCGTGGATGAGATCGCAGAATACTTGGAGGCAAGCAAATTCCGTTTTGACTCAGTCGATGACCTCGCGGTCGGAAGATAGGAGATGTTGAGCGGAGATAGATATGTTAGAGTCCGGTTGCGGCGCCCTGCGTTCCTCCTCATGTCAAGTAACGAGCTTGCAATGAATCTGCAGCATCGACTCTTCGTTCAGATTGTACCCCGGCCGGGATCGATCGAAGGTTTCGTCGAGCAAACATATAGAACCCATTTCCGAGAGTCGGTAGCTGCGCCAGCCAGCGCCACCTTCTGATTCGGAATATCCACGTAGAAACCACGCGAGAAGCACGTCATGCCCGGCTCGGGTCTCACCTAAGAGGTGGGGCTCTACGACTCGCTCGAAGCCCTGATAGCGAAAGGTGAGCAAGCGCCTCTTCGCAATCGCCGTGCAGATGAGATCTCGCATGATCCCACGGGTACTTTCGGCTCGGGTGTCAGGCCCCCCTATGGCACCGCCGCGCCCAGATTCGCCAACGCGAACGCGTACACATCCGCCATCTCCGCGATCACTCGGTCGGTCGGCTTGTATCCGTGGCTCCCAGCCTTCTCCACCCGGATCAGCGCCGGCCGGGGGCATCCCTGCGCCGCCTGGAGCGCGGCGGCAAACTTG
>JBGTCI010000010.1:0-49407 GCA_041748925.1 Nitrospiraceae bacterium
AGCGGCACACTGGTACGATGTACTACGTAACCCTTAAGAAGAGATTGACGCCAACAAGCCCTGTGCGCCATAAATGCCCACACGACTTTGCAGATATAGCGTGAAAGCAATTTGACAATACCGATTATTTTTCATTTCTAATTCAGCACGAAGGAGGCGTGTATATGAGCATGAGAAATGCGGGTAGGGCATCAGGTGTCAGCATAGGTGTAGTGGCGGTGACCATGCTGCTGGGCCTGGCAGCGTTTCCAGTCGGGGCACAGGCTAGCGCGTTCACGATCAATGGGATCACCGACGACTTTGGAGTCAACTATAATGTGGTGACTCCGGGTGGGGATCCGCTGACAGCGACCGGGAGCTTCAATGTGACGGCCTTTTCTGCAACTGAAGCGACCATAGCCGTCACCATCAACAATACCGATAGCCAGTATGTGGTCAGTGCGATCGGCTTTAACACCAATACTCCGGTGACAGGCTCGTATGCCACCACAGGGGCAAAGTTCGACGGCGCCATTGGAAATAATGTGAACTTCCCAAGTTTTCAAACGATCGAGGTCTGTGCCTATACCGCGCAAAACTGCGCATCGAGTGCGAACCCATTGGCCTTGCAACCCAACAGTAGTGATAGTTTCGATCTCAAGTTGACGGGAGACTTCACCAATGGTCTCACGCTTTCCACTTTCGCGATTAAATTTGCCGGGGGACCGGAAGGGTCGTTCCAGGGTGGAGGGCAAGTGCCCGTACCGGGAACGCTGCTGCTGTTTGGGTTAGGATTTGTCGTGTTCGCAGGGTGGCACTATGCGTCCCGTCGCACACTGAGTGTTTAATCCTCAGGAGCATGACCCCTCCGCTAGTGTAGTCACTCAGGGCCCACTCGCTATACAACTGGCGAGTGGGCCTTCTCGTTTTTCCAGTAACACAGTTCTCCACCGACTCCCGCTATCACCTTCAACAGATGTACACCGCCGAGGGTGTTAGTCGAGCCATCTGTCTGTGTCCTGGGAAATCCAATTAATACCGGACTGCCTTACAGGCAGCGCAAATTGAGGCACAACGTGGAAGGGAGACGCGACGGAAATACACAAAAGGCTAAGACGCGGGCGCACCATGCAAAGAAGGAGTGCGCGCACCGATGGATCTAACTCCCACCAGTTCGGGGGGCACACTGCGCATAGTAGGGACTCTTACATGCCATGAGGGGGGGGTGGGGGCAGGGCATAGTCCCGCGTGGAGAATCTTTATGACGATTCCAGTGCGTGTGGTGGTGTTCATTTTTTTTGCGATGCGCTTGCAATGATCTTTAATGGACTGGACCGGGAGTCTCATCTCATTGGCGATTTCCTTATTGGTCCAACCTTTCAGGAGATGTTGCGCGACGGAGGCTTCGCGTACAGTCAGGCAAAACTCCTCCTTCGCCTGGACGAGAGCGGTAGACTCCCACGCACCAATTCCGACCTCGAACATCACGATAAGGATTCGTGTTGTCGTGTGGGTGTGATCAATCAAGGCCGTGCCGCATAGGAGGAGGGAGCTGTGGAGCGTTGTTACGACGTGTTCCCAATCCTTCTGACTCGGCCGGACTTCTAGGCTCGTCCGGATCTGATTGACGAGACTGACGACGGCTGGCGGGAGGACCCCGTTTGCCGTTCTCCCGTCCTGGCAATGAATGATTTCCTGGCACAGTTCCCCAGCTCGCCGATTTTTATAGAGGAGGCTCATGGAAGCTGTGAGCAGCATAATGCCGATCCCTCCGTGTGCCCCTGTCATGCATTCCCCTCGGTCGCTCGCAACATCCTCGATGTTTTCTTTCACGAGTTCCCCCACTCTTTTTTCCATCTAAGGCGTTGATCTCCCCGAACTCGTCAGAATTCCAATGGCGTTCACGGCTTCCTCAGTCTACCCGTGTTCCCATCGAGTCTTCTGAACGTATTCTGTATGCCTCGCCTGTTGAGACGTGCCTACCAGGAATTGCCCTAGTTATCAGTTCAAGCGCCCCTGGCTGAGGTGATTCTGCCCCAATGGCACCCACGTCAATCACACTCGGGTTGTGTTGGTGGTATTGGAAATACGCTCCCAGGAATACAGAATTAGCAAGGCTCGAGAAGCATGCACGAGAGGCGAAGCAGGGCTTATGGGGTAGTCCGACTCATGTCCCGCCATGGAGTGGCGGAAGAGAACCCGTTGAGGGCGGCCAGAGGGTCCCGGGGCTTCAGTTGCGCCCCCGCTGATTCAGGGCTATCGTAAAGGATGTTCAGCGAGGTTTGGTCCACAGTGTCTGGGTCGCAATGTCGTGCCGTTTCAGATCCTGTATAAACTCGGCGGCTTCTTGGTACAACCACTGAAGCTGATGTAGGTATGTCTCACTCCGACTGTCGGCACAAATGGGCAAGGCAGCCGTTGAGGAGAGCCGCATGACGACCGCTCAAACGGAGGCTTTTCACATGAAGTGATAGCGGCAAGCAGATCCACCAGTCTCTGTGCATCCCAACCTGGAAGCGATCTACAATCTTCGTGTATGGCGCTGTTGTCTCTGAGACAGCTCCCGCCCCGCCTCTTTGTGCACGGTCAGCGCTTTCTGACAAAACCAGGGGATTTCCTAGCTCCCCTGTGGCGCAATTCTGTCAACATGCGCGACACCCCTGCACCTCACTTCAACCGGAGGTCTATCGCCATGATACCCATCGAAGCAGCTATTGTTGAAACTCTGCACCGAAGCGGCCCGTGCTGCCTCGATGATGTCGTCACGACCCTTCCCAATTTCACTTGGGGAGAGGTCTTCCTCGCGGTTGATCGGATGTCACGGGACGGACGATTGTTGCTGCGCCAACTGGGTGGCTCAACCTATCAGATTGAACTCCGTTCACACTTTGCATACTCAAGGTCAGCATTTAGCCAGCCGACTCCTCAAGTGGCTGCCTGACGAGTGAAGCAACGCCAACCGCAAGTGGAGCGAGCGGACAGATGGAGTGTTAGGACACGTTCAAAACTAGGGCGTTTCCAGCTTCGACAATTCTTCAGACGGGCGTTAAAGCCCAGTATCGCCTTCTGCATCGCTGAGGCATCTCGTGACCCTCACCGCACGACACAGGAGCACATCGTGAGCCTCGCATGGGTCAGTCGTGTGAGCATGGTCTCGCTGGTCGGAGGAGTGCTCCTCGCAGGCTGCGGGAGTGAGGGGACCCCCGATCCCACCATGCCCGTCCAGTCTCCGCCGGAACCGCCAGCGCCCTCGTCCGTACTCGTCTGGGCGGTCACCGGCTCGCTGGCCACCGGCACCCTCAGCGGGACGTTCAGCTATGATTGGATGACGCCACCCTTCGCTACGGATGCCCATGGGCTCGCGCCGAATGCGCTCTACCATCTCACAGCCTGGGATCTGACGATCAGTCCGACCGTGCTGGACGAGGCCCCGATTCATTTCGTGAATGACGGGAGCACCGTGCTGGAGGAGCTGTGCCTGGGGCAATGTATCTTTGATCCACGCCTCCTCATTCGCGTGCTGCTCAAGACGGAGCAGCAGAGTCTCCAACTCGTGTTTGAGCCGCCCCTGGCGATGCAAATCCCGACGACTGTGATGGAGTGGGGTCTCTTCGATCCTCGAGGCAGTGCCCTGCGGGCCATACAGCCTGATGGCACGTTGGCTTCTCTGATTTTCGTACAGGGGGTGACGCTCACGCTGGTGCCCACGCCCTCGTGAGCGAGTCTGAAGAGGCGTGTCACGCTCGGTGCGGAAATGGCGTCCCGCTTGTCACGCGTCCCATGCCGTCCTTAACGCCCAGTCCAACCAAGGACTACGGTGGAGGCCTCTCCCACAGGAACCCCAACAGGGCCTTGCCCTGCGTTTGGTTTCTTCCTATAGTATGCCTCTCTATGCCCTTTTCGATTCGCCCTCATCGTCGCTTCCCCGTTTGCTATTCTGCCACCTATCATGCCGGTCTCCAGCAGGGTCAGGGGACTGTGTGGAATTTCTCGTTGAACGGCTGGCGGGCTATCTGGAGATGTGCCGTTACGTGTCGGACAGACGATTCCATTGACTGTCACACTCTCTGACCAACACAGCATGTTCGTGGCAGGTGCGATAGTTCGATGGAAACGCGGGGACGATTACGGCCTCGAGACGTTGGTCGTGAAGACACAGACACAATCTCGGCTTCAGCAGTATGTTACCCTGCTGGTGCAGAAATCCGTGGAGTCGCCCCATGAGTGACGCTCGCCCCCCACTCGAAGAGGCAAGTCATTCTCAACCGAATGACGTAGACAACCTGTTCCAACGTCGGAACATCGTCGGGCGAAGTGCGGGCATCGCCACAAGAGAATTGACTGTTTCTTGGCGTACGGTATGGCGTTGCTGCCTCGTTCTTATTGCTGTCGGCACCAGCTATCCATGGATTGATTTTCAGGGTTACGCCCACTGGGAGAGGGTTAGATGGGTGCCGTTTCAGAATATGCGGCCCTGGCCCTCTATCGATGTACTGGCAAACATCGCTTGTATATTCCTTTCGGATTTTCGTACGTGCAGTCGCGGTTACATGCAACCACGTATACGTAAAGGTTGCCTTATGGGCCGCGCTCTTATCCGCGAGCTGTGAGTTCTATCAGGTCTTCTGTCAAAGCCGCGTCCCATCCGTAAATGATGTCCTGTCAAATACGGTTGGGGAGATAATAGGTGGTCTTATCGCTGAGAAGCTGCCCGTCAGGAGGGTAGTGATCGATAAATGACTGAGAGGACTGTGCGCCTTCGTGTCTGGGCGGCGTCCTGCTCATAGGAGTTCTGTGTGGATCGGTTTCACTGGTCGCTACCGCTGATTTCTCCGGCTCTGTCGTTTCAATCCTTGATGGCGCATGATTGACTTCCTGCACAACACCCACCCTGAGCGTATGCGCCTCAGCGGCATCGACTGTCCTGTGAAAGGCCAAGCCTTCGGCAATCGAGCAAAGCAGGTCAGCGTTCCCTAGACAAGCATAGACGCACGTTGGCAGAGGTGCTCTTCCCCTTTGGAACCAATGTCAACCATGAGCTGGTGAAAGACGGATTATGCTGGTGGCATCGGAAGTATGCTCTAAGAAACATTGAACTAGAGAAGCTACAGTGTTCCGTAGGTATGGGTAAGGATTGTTGACCCGTACATATGCGCGATGGCCTGCGCTGACAGCCTACCGCACCGCGTACAACACCTATCCGCATCTGTAGGCCAACGCCTCCGTCTCTATCCTCCCCAAAAACCTACATTTAACTCGGAGGTAGGGTCCAGATCCCTACAGTCGTCCCTCATGCCACCTGTATTGTCCTTTTCGTCATCGCGGATTATCAGAATGTTAGGTCAGACGATTCTCATTCCTTCAACGGCACACACCTTGCTCCATTGCTGTAGTAACGAGGGGAATTGTTCACCGCTTCGAGCTCTCCCCGAATAGTCCGGTCAGTTGGGCAATTCCACATAGATCCTTCTACCTGAGAATTGGTTCTCCGGGAAGGGTGTGTCTACTGCCGAGCGAAGGAGGATATATATGAAGTGGATAAACGCTATGACTTGTGTGCTTGTTTTGTGGTCGAGTGCTGCGTGGGGGGCCATGTTGACGTGGAATGCCAATAGTGAACCAGACCTGGCAGGATATCGTGTCTATAACTGCAGTCAGCAACCCTGCACGCAGACATCTGGCAGAGCGGCCCTCCTCGCCACATTGGGAGAGGTAACGAGGTTTGATATCGGAGCGCCATCGGTGACGCAGTTCTATTTCATTACAGCATATGACTCAGCTAACAATGAGTCGGGATCCAGCAATCTCGCGACCTTTATGCCACTCGGCTCTCTTCCAGAAATGCCACCGCCGACTCCTGGCGGCCTACGCATTGATTCTTTGAAGTAGAACCATATAGTAGTAACAAATTCACAAAAGGCTAAGACGCGGGCGCACCATTCAAAGAAGGAGTGCGCGCACCGATGGATCTAACTCCCACCAGTTCGGGGGGCACACTGCGCATAGTAGGGACTCTTACATGCCATGAGGGGGGGCAGGGCATAGTCCCGCTTTATGACGATTCCAGTGCGTGTGGTGGTGTTCATTTTTTTGCAATGCGCTTGCAATGATCTTTAATGGACTGGACCGATACTAATCATCGATGACGAGGAGCCCATCCGTGCACTCCTTCGCACCACGCTTGAAGCGGCCGGGCACACGGTGGTGGAGGCCGCCAACGGCCGCATCGGGCTAGACTTATATCGCCTCAAACCGACGGATTTGATTATCACAGACATTGCCATGCCTGAGCTGAATGGATTGGAATTGACTCTGGCACTGACGCGTCAATTTCTCCATGCGAAGGTGATTGCGATCTCAGGCGAAGGCGGAGAAGCAAATGTCTTGGATGTCGCGAAACTACTCGGAGCACGGCGGACCTTTCGCAAGCCTTTTAGCCTGCCGAAGTTGCTGGACGCGGTACGATACGAATTGGAACATTAGCGCCATCCCTCTGTAAGCTGTACACGACCTCTTCCCCTCACTAGCATCGCGGACCACACCTCTCTTCGGTACTCACAGGACGATTGGACCCGAGACGGCAACACGTTAGGCTCGCCGCAATTTGAGGCAGAATTGACGTTAGTCAGCGGTTGGTGGAGGGGGACGACGCACTAACCATGCGGGGTGTCACGCACCAGAGTCATGAAGGCTGCCTCTCCTGGAACTCGTGGTGCAGTTGCACGGCAACTTTAAGTACTCTGGAGCTCTGATCCCGTGACTCCCCTCCAAGTAGGAGTGCTTCTCCTTCTGCGTCGTCATACGGAGGCAGGCCTCCCCCATGTCAAGAACACTGCAGCGTGGTGCCAAGCTGGTGCCAAAACACCATGATGCACCATGATCCATGACGATATTTGCCATCATGAATTCTCCTCTTTTTCTGATGATTGTTCTTGCTGAGTATCCTGAGGTATGGTTTCGGTGGGACTCTCTGCCTGTTTCGTATAGGTCTCGGATTCAGGCGGATACCCATTCACCCGAAAATACGGCGAAATGTCCTTTGTCGCATCATCAACGAACAAATCGTTGCCATTCACCGTATGAATCCTCAACTGAACCGCGACGAAGGTTGAGTGCGATGAGCGCGAGTCCACTGACGACACTGATCCACGGCCAGACCGGCGTTCCGCCATCAAGAATCCATGTTGCGAGGAGTACCCAGATGCCGCAGAGTATGTTGAGCACACGCACCAAGCGCACAGGTTCGGCGAACGCCACCACGGAACACGTGACCACCAGCGCACCCATGATGTGCGTGCTATCGGCGGCGGGTCCGACCAGGTGCAGGATCGTGGGTGCAGCCATCAACCCAATTCCTACCAATGTACTGAGCCACAGATTCCACGGCGCAGAGACTGCCTCGATGCTGTGTAGAATTTCCGAAAGTTGAGATCGCTTGTCCCGTGACTCTGCTTTTTCCTCTGCGTTGCCTTCACCCAGCCATAAAGCTCGCCAGATGCTACCACCTTCGCGTTTGGTGCGAAGGAGAAACTGACCGGTCGCGATGACTTCATCCAGAGCCGGGGACACCATCAGCAACATCATCACCGATGCCACCAGACACAGCGTACACCATGCGCCGATACTCACCGGTTGGAGAATGACCAGCACAATGCTGGTCACACCGGGTGGGATGATGAACAAGCCGAAGAGCACCACCATCCACGGCATGGTGCGCCAGCGCCGTTTTCCGCCAATTAGCCCAGCCAAGGCGTCGAGCAGATAGGAGAGCGCGCCCAGGCCGGCGTCCGACACAGGAAAGGCTTTCGAGATATCCGAGGTGAGTACAAGTCTGGTGCTATCGCCGAAGAATGGGTCCCACGGATACACGATATGGCCGAGTTGAAACGCCGCCATGTAGCGAGAGAGGAAAAATCCGGCCATCGCCAGGAACACGATTGCCAACCGTTGTACCCAACCGGAAGGATTGTAGCTCCAGCCAGGCGGAGCGCCGGAGCCGGGACCGTCACGACCGAGCTGGGGGACAATGACCGCGAAGGTGACTACCAATGCGCCAATCAGCACGTCGTTGTTGTAGACGGCGGCATTCGATGCCCAGAACAAGAGTGGGGCGCTCATCACCCATACACCCACGCCGCACACGGTCCACGCAGCCCACGCATGGCGCATCGCGAGCAAGCTGAATAGAATAATCGCCGCACCGCTCGCGAGATCACTCCAAAGCAGCGCAGGCACAGTCATGCCGAGGGCCGGCGCGGTCCCAATGAGCCACAGGCCAAGAAGCATGTTTGCGACATGCGGCCAGGCCGGACCATCCTGAATAGGTGTTGCCATCAGATCGTTTTCCTGATACCAGCCCGCCGGGTCTGACTTCAAAAAGTTGAGCATTTTCGGCAAGGTGTTGCGCAGAGAGTGGCGCGGCTCCCAGCCGAGAAGGACCCGAGCGCGGGAGATGTCGAGCGCATAATGATCGTCAGCGATATCGATCATCCACGGCTTGATGAAGGGGTCTGCGCCGGGCAAGACGTTCAGGAGCCAGGAGCCAAACTTAGCCAATGCCTTGGGAATGCGATAGGTCTTCCATTCTTTGCCGTGAAGCCTTCGGCTGATGGCGCGTTGTAGCTCATCGTAACTGAAGGTGTCCGGTTCGCCGATGAGCAGCGTGGTGACTTGGGGTAGGTCCTTGCGATGTTCGACGGCGAGCACCAAGGCCTGGACCATATCCTCCATGTGCACGAAGGCTGCTCCATGCGTGATGTCACCGGAAAAAATATGGCCGATGAAGCGCTGTTCGTAAATGCGCTGGATCTGTTGTGCGATCGGGATCGAATGGCCATGATCGTTGTACACACCGGCGATGCGCAGAAACACCACCGGCACGTCGCCTCTCTCACGCAAGATCAATTGTTCCGTCGCGACTTTCGACTTGGGATAATCCCATTTCGGCTTGATCGGCCAATCTTCGTCTATGCGTTCTCCCGGTTCACAGGGTGCATGCACCAGCATGGTGCTGGAAAATATGAACTGCTCGACCTCAAAGTCGCGCAGTCCTTGCAGCAATCGTTGGGTGCCGCGCAAGGTCACTTGCTCATACAGGGGACTTGGCTCACCGGAAAAACTATAGTACGCAGCGAGATGGATGACTGAGGCAATCCGCTTGTGTCCGAGTCGACGGACCTCTTCCAGCGCAGACCACACGCTCTCATCCGAGCTGAGGTCGCAGTCGATGACGTGTTCGGTCTCGGGCGGCGGATGGGGAGGGCCTTTGCGGTCGAGGCCCACCTCTGTGTAGCTTTCTCCGATGCGATCAATAAACGAACTGCCTATACGCCCACTACTGCCCGTGATAATCAGCGTTCCCAGCCCTTGTTCAATGGTCGGTATGTTCGTTTTCACTCTCACCTTCGATCTTCAAAGAGTTCTCCGCATCAGAACCACTTGGTTCAAGGTAGTCTGGTGTTCGTGGAGGTTCACTTCTTTGCTGAGAGATTACGTCGTCTGCGACACATGGAACCACACGATGGTGGGGAGATCTCACCGGTTTTATGTACAACGACTAAGCGGTTTGATCATGGCAATGGTTCCCGTTCCGATGAACGACATTCTGATAGTGCTACGAAAGAGACACCCACATCCCTCATTTACTCTCCCATGTCTAGGCGACATGCGTAGCTAGCACATCCCCTAGCGCATTCGCCGGAAGTCTCACGTAGGTATCTTGGCTAATGGCGAAGGTTCGCCGGACCTACATCAGCCAGCTAGAGCGAGGGCACCGTTCAATGCATTGCCCGCCCTGTGAGTGGATAAAATGGCAAAGCAGTTTCGGCAATGCTGTTGTGGACAAGCCTATCCCCTCGAAGAGCGGGAATCCGGTGTCGTACCCTAAACGGCTGGCGGCGTTGGCATGTTCAGGACGATCCATGATCACCGATGCTAGCGGGAACTGTGTACCGCTCTTCTATTGTGGTTCTAATGAGGTGACGACTTTCGGTCGGAGTTAGATGGCCTTGATTCTCGATTCGGTGCACCGCGGTGGCGAGGATGTCGTCCTTAATCGCTTCGGCCATCCATGTAGAATAATGATGCTCCCGGAGATGATGCACCCAGGTAGCATCGTCTACTCCTTCACCTAACTGCATGAACAGAAGCAGGTTGTGGGCGCGAAGATTGAGTTGCCCCGAGGGTCCCCTGAAGTAGAAGCATCGGTCCAGGGGCAATTCCCCCTCGGCATACTTTCGCCGGTGCCTCTGTCGCTCCACGGTGCAGGGAGCAATCCGCATACTGAAGGGTTCTTCATGGGAACGACGATTCCAGACAAGGGCATGATTGGGTTCGAGATGGGAGACATTTAGTACGGGGGCTGGCCTCTCGATCGCGGCGCAGTAGCACCGAATGGTCTCATCAGGCCTCTCTCCGAGGGCGATAACCGTATCGACAGACTCCAGGATCGAACGTTCGATTTGATCGGGATGGACCGTCACATAAATCGTGGAAAATAATTCATGTGCAAAGATACGAGGAGCAGACTTATATGCGATCGGCAGTAGATGATGCGTCTCGTCTAGCAACATCCAATGAGGCCTACCGGTCTTCACTCCCATCTCCTGAAGACGCGGCAACAATCTAAGAAAAAATGCTGGTCGATCGTGAAGCGGGAGACCCACCAAGTTCACCACGACGTGATTGCGCGGGCTGGCCAGACCCTTTATCACTTCATCAACAGTAGGACCTTGTTGGGCCGTGCCAAACATGATCGCTTGCGGAAAATTCTCATAGTCTCCCTCAGGGTCGATGAGACAGCATTGGTACCCGGATTGTCCCAATCTGTGCAAGAGACCGGTTGCGAGCGTAGATTTTCCGCTCCCGGAGGTTCCGGCGAGCAACACACTCTTTCGGGCCGGATCCAGATAGACTTCCTCTCCTTTCTCCCTGCTTCCTAGAAGAATACGATGTCTCGATACAGTGCAATCTGCTGCTGCGAGGTCATCATGCAGGAGCGCATCAATAATCTCGACCACCCCGGTTCCGTGATTTCCGTCCGTTGTTCTGTCAGCAGTGTTCTTTAACATAGGGATAGCGTTTTGGACTGCGGCTGCATACTCGCAGAAATTGAGGAGAGCATGATCGTTCTCAGCGTCACCAATCGCGACAGTATTGTGTGGCGAGAGGTCCAATTCGTCCAGTGCGGCGAGCAACCCGCTGCCTTTATTAATGCCGGCAGGGAGGACCATCACTGCGCCCTTGTTAAAGATGATCCGCAATTCGAGGCCGAAATCTCGAATCACCTCAAGGATGACTTTTTCATAGGGAGAACAAGTAGCGATGATGGTCTGTCCGACATGGAGCGGCGTCACCTTGCGTCGCCGGAGCTCTTCGACAAAAGCAGGAAGAGGTGGGGGAGCGAGCAGCCGGATCTCTTTTGTGGCGGGCCGGTAAAGGACGGCCCCGTTTTCTGCCACCACCCGCTCACACAGGGTCACCTGGGGGAAAATCTCCAGCAAATCAGGAAGTACCCGACCTGTCACAATGAGGAATCTACGGCCAGAAGCAGTAAGCCGTTCAATGGCACCAAGCGTGCTCTCGGCCACCACACCTGAGAAGGCCAGCGTACCGTCATAATCGGCTGCCAGTGCTAAATATCGCATAAATCAAAACTCTCATCTCTGACCGAATGAGTATTTCGAGCATTTCAGCACGTAAAACTATGGTAATGGAGCTAGGAACTCTCCCAGGTCAATCAAATCACTGTTCGTTTGTTTAATGCGGTATAACCCAATCAATGGGACGGCGGGACGGCCCGTCTCCTCCGCGCCTTCGGATTTGTGAATATACTAGGGCATTCCCCAGCTCACACGCGGCGCATTCCTGTGCATCATGCAGGCAAGACACACGCACCTCACTTCAACCGGAGGTTCTGCGCAATGACGCCCATAGAAACGGCTATCATTGAAAAGTTGCAGAGAAATGGTCCCTGTTGCCTAGACGATGTCGCCACGTACCTCTCTCCCAGCTACAGTTGGGGAGAGGTATTCGTCGCGGTTGATTGGATGTCGAGGGAGGGAGGGCTGTTGCTTCGCCAAGTCGGATACTCAACCTATCAGATCACCCTCCGCTCGCAGTTTGCGTATTCCAGTTCCCCATCGAGCCAACAGGAGTCGCAATTACACACATGAGACTCCAAGGCCATTCCACACAGTCCTAGTCGCGTCACATCTCCGCAATCTCCCGCACCGCGATATGAGCACCCGCCTTCTTGACGCGCCCCCGTTCTTGCGCCGATGGTCCAGAGAACCCTCGCGATCCTCAGCGACATGTCTCGCCGGAGTACCGACATGAAAGGCAAACTTGCGGTGGCGGTGTTTCCGCTCATCGTACTTGGAGTTCCCGTCAGCGCTGGTAAACGCACGTACCCTCGGAGGGACTCCCGGTGTGTAAACCTGATAGTGCCTTCGTAGGTCCGAGGGGGTAAGTACCGAACCGGATCAACGGAGCTTGTGAGAAAGCGATGCTAGCGAAGGAGCAAGGGCCTCCAAGGCAACGCGGCCAGGGTTTCCCCCGGTATGCACCGTTCGGTGTGAGGAGATAAGATGAATGCGCTCCTATGTGCCGGGATGGACCTGCGGCGGTGAACGCGGGAGAACCATTCTCTGTTGCGAGGCTCGGCCCGAAGACGTGCCGGGCCTTTATTCTTCTCCGATTCATTGTGCCGAACTGTGACCCATAATAACTATTTAAAACACCTAGCCTTGTTACATCGTCTTGCTCACGTTTCTAAACCGCTGGTCGGCGTCGCAATACTTCCCCTTTTAATGGAGTGCTTGTTCTAGTCGCGCGCTCGTTCATGTTAAGGAAGTCCTCCAGTCTGGCGTAAATTGGGCGAAGTCGAGATCGTGTGAAAAAACGGGTTCAAATCCCTTGGGACCACCATACATTGCTTGACCCGAACCCGTCACGAGGAGCTTCGCTCATAATCCACCTGCGCGCCCAGAGCCATTGAATTGAACATAGCACAGGGAGAGCCAATCCAAGTGTAACTACTTACGTCAACTTCAGGTGATGCGTACGCGCTTCCGAGTGCGTACGTCATGGAGATCGTTGAATCCAGCCTTGATCGTTCAGCACCATGCCGCTCACGCTCCGCGTCCTCTTTTCGGCAATTAAAGTGGGTTCGATGAATAGGTCCTGTCTTCCTCGCGTACCAGAGTGCGGTGAGGGATTTCTCGGGGTACAACTTCGTTGACGCCTCTATTGCCGGTTGTGTATAAAGAATGCGCCGCTTGTCCGTTCACCTTTTATGGTAGGTAGACTTTCCATGGGCGCACGCGAATTCCACGACGGGGCGAAAGACGGCCTCGAAGCGCTCGAGCCTCTCGACCCAGAACAGATCGGGTCCTTCGACGGCCTGCTGACCGCGATGCGAAAGACCGCCTTTGGGGGCCGCAGACTGGGGGAGGCCTACGAAGTGCTGTGGACAATGATCGAAGACCCTGACTGTTCCGTTGTGTTGACGCTGTCAGGGGCGATGACCATTGCGAAGATGGGCAAGATCATCAGCTCGATGATCGATCATGGGATGGTGCAATGTGTCGTCTCGACCGGAGCATTGATCGCTCATGGATTGAGTGAGTCGGTTGGTAAAACACACTATCGGCACCATTCATCCATGTCCGACCAAGAGTTGTTTGCGAAGGGCTATAACCGGGTCTACGATACACTGGAGATGGAGTCGAACCTCAACTACGTAGAACAAGTCGTTGCCCGAACGATGAAGCGGGTGGATCAGGACCAGTCCCTTTCTTCCGAGCTCCTCACTCGTGAGCTGGGGCGGACGCTCGCGGAGGAATATGACGGAACGGGTATTCTCAAAAGTGCCTATCTAAAAAAAGTCCCGGTCTTTATCCCCGCCTTTACCGATTCCGAGATGGGGTTAGATCTTGGAACCTGGGCCATGAGTCGAGATCTCGGTCAGGCTCATGCGAAGCTACAGGGGGGGAGTGATCTTGATGTGCTGCGTACGATTCTTTGTTCCTATCCTTCGTTCAATCCCTATCTCGATCTCAACAGCTACGCAAGCCACGTCATTTCTGCCAAGCGGCGTGGAATCTTTACGATCGGGGGAGGGGTGCCTCGTAATTGGGCACAACAGGTAGGTCCCTACATTGAGATCAGCAATACGCGGCTTGGCCTCCATGTAGAGCCACCTCGATTCCAATATGGGGTGCGTATCTGTCCGGAACCAGACCATTTGGGTGGGCTGAGCGGCTGTACGTATCAAGAAGGCCTTTCCTGGGGAAAGTTCGTTCCGCCGGAAGCAGGTGGGCGCTTTGCCGAGGTATTGAGTGACGCCACGGCTGTCTGGCCTCTCCTCATGGTCGGGTTGCTGGAGCGAATGAAAGCAAAGGGTACTCCCCGCACATGATGGGTTCGCATCTCTTTCGCACAGGTGCAGCGGCGGTATTACTGTTACTCGTCCAGATGACTCAGGCGGGCGCTGGGTCGATCACGGACGACGGACGAATCAGAGGGCGGGTGGACGCGCCGATCACCTTGATCGAATATTCTGATTTCACGTGTGGGTACTGTGCGAAGTTCTTTCAGGAGACCTGGCCTCACTTGCAGGCCAAATATATCGATACGGGCAAAGTTCGGTTTGTCTATCGCGACTATCCTCGAGCGGACCAAGGAGTCGGTGTTGAAGCTGCCGTGGCGGCGCGTTGTGCCGGAGCCCAAGGTCGATATTGGCCGATGCATGACCGGCTTTTCAGCGAACGAGGCCGCTTAGACTCGGGATCCTTCAAAGGGTACGCAAAGGTGATCGGCTTGGACCAGATGGCGTTTGCCAAGTGTTTCGACGAGCGGCAATTCCTCGAATCCATTTTTCAGGATCGCCAAGAGGCGAGCCGGTGGGGTTTTCATGGTACTCCCGGTTTTATTCTGATCCGAACGGCTGGGGGGCCCACTGAGAAGGAGCCGGCGATCGCGATTCCCGGCGCAGTCCCGTTCAACGAGTTTGCCGAGGAGATTGATCGCATGTTGGCTGCTACCCCACGCTCCCAGGGAGAATCCACCGAGCCTCTCGGGTCGGCGGCGGTGGCACAGAGCAGTCCATTCATTATTCACTAAGGATGACCTATGTCTGCAACACAATCGTTCTGGTCTGTTCCGCAACGCGACGGGGACCCCCCCTACTGGATGTGTATGTCGTGCTTGTCAGAAGTCTTCTATTGCAAGGTACCGATGCCTGATTGTCCGTCGTGCCACGGCGTCTCAACCTATGAGGCCTTCACGCTTGAGGCGATTCGTGACTGGGGCACAGAGGATTTGGTTGCCAAAGCCGATAGTGCCCAACAGGCTGCTAATCTTAAGCCGGCTTCTGCAGCATCGATTCATTCCGCCGACTGACAGGCTGCGGAAAAACGAGGTTGGCCTGCCGGAAATCCAATGGTCCCCATGTCTGCGTGAACAGGACACGAACCCGCAGGATGATCACACTGGTTTGTTTTGTTTATCTGGTTCATCGGGTCTGTTTGGTTTAACCAAACAAACAAGACAAACCAAATAACGGTCTTCTTCTGTTGGCGGACTTTTTCGGCATCCTGCTATGTCTTCACCATCCGCGGGGCGTCTCTCGTGCAAGAACCACGTCCATTCTTAATTGGAGGTCTATGGCGGCACGGAGATACCGTTGTGCCTGTGAACGATCCGTTTACAGGGCGACTCCTCGCCGAGGTATCGAACGCAAGCTCCACCGACGCCGAGGCGGCGATTCAGTCGACGGTTGATGCCGCTGACGCAATGAGGGCTTTGCCATCCCACGCCCGCTATCATGTGTTGCAAAAGATCGCAGGTGGACTTTATGACCGGCGGGAGGAATTTGCCCGCCTGATGATGGCTGAATCCGGCAAGCCGATCGCCGACGCGAAGCGGGAAGCCAGTCGGGCCGTTCAGACATTTACCGTGGCGGCTGAAGAGGCGAAGCGCATTCCGGGCGAGGTGATCCCTCTCGACTGGACGCCGGGGACGGATTCCCATCTCGGCATTCTCCGTCGCGTTCCGATCGGTCCAGTGCTTGGAATTACACCATTCAACTTTCCCCTGAATCTTGTGGCTCACAAAGTCGCACCGGCGCTGGCTGCCGGCAATTCCATCCTCATCAAGCCGGCACCGCAGACACCCCTAACCGCGTTGCTCTTAGGCGAAGTGGTTCTGGAGGCTGGGCTTCCTCCCGGCGCACTCAACATTCTGCCTTGCGACAATACGGTGGCGGAACAGCTTGTCGTCGATCCCCGCTTTAAGCTCCTGAGCTTTACCGGTAGTGCCGCCATAGGATGGATGTTGAAGGCCAAGTGCGGGAAGAAGAAGGTGGTGTTGGAACTCGGCGGGAATGCGGGCGTCATCGTGGAGCCCGATGCCGACCTGGAGTTTGCCGCTCAGCGTTGCGCAGTCGGCGGGTTTGGATATGCCGGTCAGACCTGTATCTCTGTTCAGCGAATCTTTGTCCATCATTCCATCGTAGACCTCTTCACCACGAAACTTTTATTGCAAGTCGCACGTCTGAAGGCCGGCGATCCGAGCGACGAGTCGACGGTAGTCGGGCCATTGATCGATCAGGCCGCCGCCAATCGTCTGGAGACGTGGGTTGAGGAAGCGGTGTTGCAGGGAGCGCGCGTGCTTCTGGGGGGCAAACGCATGGGCTCGGTGATGGAGGCGACTGTGCTCTCGCACGTCACGTCAACGATGAAAGTCTCTTGTCAGGAGGTGTTTGGGCCGGTAGTGACCGTGACCCCGTACCGACACTTCGGCGAAGCGATCATGGCGCTCAACCAGTCCGACTATGGGCTCCAAGCCGGAGTGTTCACTCAGGATGTGAATAAGATTTTTCATGCGTTCAAGCACCTTGAAGTTGGGGCTGTACTGGCAAACGAGATTCCGACATTTCGTGCCGACCACATGCCGTATGGTGGCGTGAAGGATTCCGGGGTCGGGCGTGAAGGGGTTCAAGCTGCGATCGAGGATATGACCGAGCCTCGCATGCTGGTATTGAACCTCAAACCGCCTGCCGGGACCTAGCCGGATACTGAAAAAATACGCTCGCGTCACAATTCGTCACGCGTGAAGGGCGAACGTGCAAGGCTTGATTCCGAGTGTCTCGCCTTTCCCATCAGTCTTGGGCGGCTATCCTGCTGGGATAGTTTCATTTTGTAGTTTTCCCAAAACATGCTAGAGAAAAAAATTGTCGCAGGATATTGCGAAGCTGCGCCAATCTTGGTACAACAGCGACCCTGTGCCTCTATGAGATTTACCATGGGCGTGCATTTCAGCTCACGAAGCGCCCTCACCCGAATTGGTCGGACAAACTAAGGAGAAGACACGATGGTACCTACGCAGATGTTTCTGACGCGAGGCGTCGGAGTTCACAAAGAAAAGCTGGCCTCCTTCGAGCAAGCCTTGCGTAGCGCCGGCGTCGCTTATTGCAACCTTGTCACGGTGTCGTCGATCCTTCCCCCGAATTGCAAAATTATTCCGCGTGCGCGCGGCGAGAAGTTATTGAACCCCGGCGAAATCACGTTCTGTGTGATGGCGCGATCGGAAACGAATGAACGAAATCGTCTGGCTTCCGCGTCGATTGGGTTGGCGGTCCCGACGGATCGTCGAACCTACGGGTATCTGTCCGAACACCATGCGCATGGCGAAACCGATGAAGAGACGGGTGAGTATACGGAAGACCTGGCGGCGCAGATGTTGGCTACGACGCTCGGTGTCGAATTCGATCCGGACATCGCATGGAAAGAACGGGAGCAAGTCTTCAAAATGGCCGGGAAGATCGTTCGGACCCAGAACATCACCCAGTCCGCGATCGGAAAACCCAATCGCTGGACGACCGTGATCGCATTGGCCGTGTTCATTCCAGAAGAAAATATATCAAAGCGGCGTCGGTAGTCCTGCCGCGTGAGCATACGTCCATGACGCTTCCCGCCGGTTGGGAAGGTATCGACCAGAATTTCCTCGGGCTCGAGGAGCCCTGGTGCCATCCCGATCAGGCGGGTGTCTACGTGCTGCCTGCTCCCTACGAACATACCTCCAGCTACGTGCTGGGCTCCGATCGCGGCCCGTCAGCCATCATCGAGGCGTCTCAACAAGTCGAGCTATACGACGAAACACTCCGGTGTGAGCCCTATCGAGAGTGGGGCGGGGTTGCCACCATTCGCTCTCTCGATCTTGACGGCAAAGTTGATCGGCAGGCGGTGGATGCCATCGACGCCTTCGTCACTCCCCACGTCGGCACCGGTCGGTTCGTCGTCACCTTGACCGGGGAACATACCGGAGCGCTTGGGGCCATTCGAGCACATGCCCGACGCTATCCCAATCTGTGTGTGGTGCAAATCGATGCGCATGGTGACTTGCGGAAGGCCTATCAAGGGAACCCCTATAGCCACGCCAGCGTGATGGCTCGTGTAGTCGATGACGGATTGCCGTTAGTCCAAGTCGGCATTCGTTCCATTTCTCCTGAGGAAATCGATCGTATTCGGAGTACTGATCGGATCGCCACGTTCTTTGCCGCTGAGATTCTTGACCCGTCCGGCCCCTACGAAGGCAAGGCCTCCCGATGGGTTCCCGAGATAGTGAAGGCCTGTCGAGGGCCGGTCTATCTGACGTTTGATTGTGACGGGCTTGATGCTTCGCTGGTTCCCGCGCTGGGCACTCCCGAGCCCGGTGGGTTGGGGTGGTACGACACAGTGAACCTCGTGACGTCCTTGGCCAATGGACCCGGTATCCTCGGGATGGATATCAGCGAGATCGCCCCGATCGAAGGGTTTGTCGCACCTCAGTTTTGTGTCGCCCGATTGATCTATCGCATGCTGGGGCGAATCAACGCAGGCCGACGTGTCCACTGAAATGGCATACCCACGCTGTGACCGATACGCTTCGCATCAATAAGTTTTTTACACACCACGGCATCTGTTCTCGGCGAGAGGCTGATCGTCTGATCGAGTCCGGTCGCGTCACCATCAATCAGCGAGTAGCCCGCTTAGGGGATCAGGTCGGTCCTGACGACGTCATCGCACGAGATGGACAAGTCATTCCCTGGGGGACAGCCCCGCTCTATATCAAATATTACAAGCCGGTGGGTGTGACGACGACCAGTGAGTCGCATGTGCCGCATAACATCATTGCGGAGATCGGCCATCCGGAGCGGATCTTTCCGATCGGCCGACTTGACAAGGACTCATCCGGGCTCATCCTGCTTACGAACGACGGGGATATCGTGAATGAGATTCTACGAACTGAGCACGGGCATGAGCGGGAATACGAGGTGTCGGTCGATCGTCCATTCGATCAAACGTTCATTGACCGCATGGCTCAGGGAGTCGTCATTCTCGAGCGCCAGACCAAACCCTGTCGGATTGAACGACTCGGTCCCGCACGGTTCCGCATCATCCTCACTGAAGGACGCAATCGACAGATCAGACGTATGTGCCAAGTTGTAGGGTATCGGGTGCTCACGCTGCATCGTGTTCGGATCATGCATGTGACGCTTGATGGGTTGGCGCCAGGATTGTGGAAACCGCTTAGTGGAGAGGAGTGTGCGCAGCTCTTTCAAGCAGTCGGACGAGGCAGAAGCCCGATGTTGCGGTAAGAAATAGAGGATCGTTTCAGGACGATATTGTCCTCGGTCGTGCGCTCACACGGTGTGAGCGTGAAGTTGATGATGAGCTTTCGGCGATGATTCATTGTCTGACGATCTAGCGTGGTGTAGTCCCGGCTCGCCGTCGGGCGTCTCCATTGACAACCATGCCGTCGGCACTCACACTAGCTCGCACATCATCTACGGAGAGCAACGCCTAGTATGGTCACCACATGGTGGGGTTCCCAACTTAATGCCCTGCTTGGCAGTCTCGTCGTGGCGACTGGTGCCTGGCTGGCATGGGACTCGTTCTCACTCTGGGAAGTCTTGCTCATCGCAGGAGGTGTCGCAGGGTTTCTCATTTGGCAGGGACGCACAATCGGACTGGTCTGGGCCTGGGCCACTCTCTTACTTGGCTTAGAGAGTCTTGCATGGCCCATTATCACAATGGTTCAGGTCCGTTTGGTCACGATTGAGCCGAACGACGAACAAATGGGGACAATTCTGTCGGCTGTTGTAATGGGACTCTTCTCGGCAGTATTTTGGATCACGTTTTCCTACGGGTTTTTCAAGAGAGAAGGTCAGTTCATCACTTCGGCATCAACCGATGCCATCGACACCCATACACCTTCACCGCGATCAGAACCTCCCCGCAGGAACAAGTAGTATCTACCACATCTCGATCGGATCGACGTCAATATTGAACTTGATGGCTCGGTGCTGATACGTCCGTTCCATCTCCTTGACTGTCATCCGGACAGCTTCGAGTCCCGCTTCCCGTTCGGACGATTTCACGAGAATTTGCCACCGATACCGTCCCCGGAGTTTTGGCACCGGAGAGGGGACAGGTCCCAGAACAGTGAGACGATCGGGTCTCCCAATCGATGGAGTAGTCGAGAGGGCCCTTGCCACGGCCATCTGTCCAACCACGGCTGGTGGAATGCCGGCGGTGAGCTTATCTACCCAGGCCTTGGCCGCGTCGTGAACCGTTTTCTCGTTAGTCCCAGATACAAGGAGGGCGATCAAATGGACCTTGGGCGGATAGCCCAATGCAGTCCGATGGGACAGCTCTTCCGATAAGAAGATGGATTCGTCGTTCTGAGCCACAGCCTGAATCGCATGATGCGATGAAAGATAGGTCTGCACGATAACCTGGCCGCCGGCTCCTGCCGGATCGGCGAGGCTGACCGCATCGAGAAGCGTATGATACGTACGTTCGGCGGATCGGAAATCCGGCACGCTGAGTCCTGCGTCCGCCTGGACAATCCCAACGAGGCCCATCGTCGGGAGAGGCCCCCGGCGGAGCAGCAGTTGTGTCCCGACGATGATATCCCACTTCCCTTGCTCGACACTCTTCCAGAGGGCCGCGGCCTGCGCTGGACGCCGCATGGTATCTCCATCGAGCCGAATCACTGTTGCGTGAGGAAACAACCGCTTCGCGTCCTCTTCCACTCGCTCCGTGCCCTCTCCGATCAACTGCATGCGAGGACCCGAACAGGAGGCGCAGGTCTCGGGGAGGGGGGTAACATTCCCACAGTAGGAACAGAGCAGACGACCCGCCTGCCGAGAGTACATCAGTGCCACTCGACAGGTAGGACAGCGGGGAACCTGACCGCAGTCACGACAGACGAGAGCGCCTGCATAGCCCTTCCGGTTGAGAAACAACAGGACGCCGGCCCGTCGACCGATCGCTTCCTCCATAGCCCGAACGAGCGGCTGGCTCAGCACCGTGCCACGACTATGGTCCCGTAAATCAACGACCTGTACATTCGGTCGCGCACGAGATGACAGTGGGTGAAGTACAACGATTCCTCGTTGCTCCACTGCATTTTTTGTCTCAAGGGAGAGATGGGCAGAACTTAACACCAGCACTGCCTGCTCATCCTGCGCCCTCAACCAGGCCACGTCCCGTGCATGATAGCGTGGTTCCTGTGGTTCTTTAAGCGCTGCATCTTCTTCTCCCTCGATCCAAATCGTCCCGATTGCAGTCAATGGGAGAAAGATGGCCGACCGGGTCCCCACGACCACGCGAACGATCTGCCGATGAATCTGATCCCACATTTCGGCTTTCAGTTGGTCTGAAAGACCGCTGTGGAAGCAGACTGGAGAGATGCCTGTCTCTTCATTGCGGATCAAGCCGGCAATCCATTGGGCTCGTTCCGCTTCACCAACGATGATGAGGACCGTCTGTCCACGGTCGAGCATTAGGTGAATGGTCTGCTGCAACAGCCTCAACCGATCGGTCCAGGAAGCCTGCACAAGGACCCGAATGGGTCCTTGGCCTCTCAGCGCATTGAACAGTGGCTCCGACCAAGACGGTGAGGGGTCAGGAATACGCGGTGCAGTGACGCCGAAACCGCCCTGGTTCGCCTGTCTGGTTGGCCGGGTGAGAGGCGCCGCTGAGGTAGCGGGTAGGTCATGGACCTCCACCACCCATCCGCGCACCTTGAGATCGTCTAACAAGTCGGCCAGACCAGGACTGCGGGACGACCGTCGAAGTCCTGAAGGTTTTTTCCCAAGACGTGTGAGCAGTGCCCGTGCTTTCATCGAACAGGATTTTCGAGCCGCAAGTGCGGCCCGCCCTTGTTCCGTCAGTTCGTAGCGGCTGGCCTGCGCCCGAGGTTTAGGCGCCGGAGGCAGCACCAGCCTGAGACATTGTCCCCATGGTGCGACATATTGTTCGGCCACCTGTCGTGAGAGCTGGAACAGGTTCGAGGACATATCTGGTGCGGCCCCCTCCGGGAGCAACGAACGAATCTCCTTGAGGCGTGCTCGATCAAGACCTTGAGGAAGAACGTGGAAGAGGGCGATCACAGCTCCTTGGAGGACCGACCCTCCGAAAGGCACGAGCACTCGATGTCCAATGCGCAGCGCGGGTCGGAGCGACGAGGGCACGGTGTAGGTGAACGGGCCTGCCAGATGCCGTGGGACAATGACATCTGCGAATAAGGCCTCTGGCTCTGAGCGAGGAGGGGCTGCCTGCGTCGAAATCATGCGGCATTGTAGCAGCACGGGAAAAGTGGCGACAATGAGAGAGTAAAAATGGAAAGATTCTAAAGGAGAACCGGGGAGGGTTGACGTTCAATCGTCAACCCTCCGCTCGATACTTGATGAATTTACTGTGGAGGGGCGACCGGAGCAGCGGGTATCTGATTGGAACTGCCCTGGTCAACTGATGTCGGAGTCGGCACCAATGCAGCATCTGCAGGGGCAGATGAGGACTCCACTTTGGTTGAACTGGTCGGAGTTACGGGGACCGTCTGGTCCACTGGGGAGGTCGGAGTTCCGCTTTCCGCTGAGCTTACACGGGATAGGGTGTACCCAGTATTGCCGGACTCACCTGGCTTTGCCGGCGGCTCAGACTGTTCCTTGGCTGACTCGGGCGAATAGAGCACGATGTCTACACGACGGTTCTTCTGTCGGCCCACTTCAGTCGCATTGCCGGCGATCGGTTTCGTATCACCATAGCCGACCGACGAAAGCTTCGCCGAATCGATCCCGCCCTTCTCGAGCAAGTATCGGAGGACACCCCCAGCTCGAGCTTTCGATAAGTCCCAGTTTGTCTCGTAGCGCGACTTCAGCGAAGGACCGATTTCCATGTTATCCGCATGGCCCTCGACGCGAATCAACCGGTCGCCTGCAGAGGTCTTGAGATACGCGATCAATTCATCGAGCACTTGATGACCCTCGGACGTGATCGTGGCTTCGCCCGACTCAAACCGAAGCTGCTTCATTAAATTACTGAGGCTGACTCGGGTTTCGCTGGCCGCATTCTGGGCCTGGAACTTACTCAGAGAAGTAGCCGCAGCAGGGGAGACATCTAGCGACTGCTGGGTTGATTGAGAGATCGGCATGGCCTCAGGAGCAGGAGCATGAACCTTTACCCTGAAGCGATCGCCCTTAAGAATACGGGAGATCGATTTTGTGACCAGCGCCGTGGCCGTTCGATCTTCTACGGACAGGATTTTCAATTCACCCACAACTCGCTGAGGAAGATTCCCTCCGACCCGAACCACGTCCATTCTATCTCCAGACCTGATTCCGTCCTCCCGTCCACGGTCCAGATAGACGATATTCCTTTGCGCCACCAGGTTCATGACTCCCATGTTGGTCTGGAACTCCACAATCTGTCCCTCCACATCGCTGGTGGGAAGCTGGTCAACCGCTGCTCCCTCGTCGGTCGGAAGCACGAACTTCATGACCGGATCACCAGGCGAGACAGCTGCGTAGGCCCGCACGATCTGAACAGTGGTCAGGTCCTTGTCAACTTGACTTACCTGAACCACAGCGAGCCGATTGACTAAATAACCCAGGTATTGACCGGTGGCGGGATGGAATACTTTGCGCGCTCGTCTGTAAATCGTGAAAAGATCTCCCAGTGCAACATCGTCGGGATTCTTCAGTCGGAGATACAGGACATCCCGGCTTCCTAATATCATGTTATCTCCGGTGGTCTGATTATCGCCGGTAATCACATTCACGAATCCATCCTGTGGAGTCCATCGTTGGATGGCGCCGGCCGAATAGGCCAGGGCCGGTTCTCCGAATCGGATCGCATTGAGGTCGTCGGCTGCCCAGGCTAGAGGAAGGAACGGGGTAGCCAAGGTCCAGACCATGAGAGAGACGACACATTTCATTGAATAGTTAGCCATGGTGATTGCCCTTCATGTAAGACAAGTAGTGCTGTCAGAACCATAGCAAATAGCCCTGTATTGTCAAGAATATTGAGGCCTTGCCCTCATTGACCCGCCAATTCCCCCGATGCTATGGTGAATCGAAGAATGATTTCTCACGAGGAAGAACATCATGGGTCCTGACCAGCCTCCAACCCACGGCGCTCAACGACAAGTTCGACCTCGCATCGAGACCCAGATTCACCGACGCAAGAAAGCCAAGGCCTTCTCGGCACTGGAGCCTGAATGGGATCAAATTGACCAAATGTTACCCTCTCACCTGCGCATGCCATCAGGCCGTATGTCACCCACTCCACCAAACAGAGCGAAGACTCCTCATAAATAAGCCACTTCAGCAGGACAATAGAGTCCGTGAGTCGAGCAGGGGCTCTTATTGATAGACCCTCGTTTATGCCGACAGTTTCGTAGGGACCCCAAGACTCGGATCCTCATTCGCGCCAGCGACGCTTTTCAACACAACCGAGTCTAGGACTTTCGGGTCGATCCTACAGGTCTTTTGGACGCTTGCTATCCCCGTAATCCAGGGTCTAAAATCCAACCCTCCTTGCATATCAAGGTGTTGAAAGGTCGTTTCCATGAGCGGGTCTGAGCTACTTCTTGAGTATCTGACCAGATACTTTCCGATTCTATTCTTTGTTATTGTAGCGCTGACGTTTGGGCTGTGGTCGCTGATCATCAGTCATCTGGTCCAGCCGAAATATCCGGAACTGGAGAAGATGTCTACCTATGAGTGTGGAGCGGAACCGTTCTCGGACGCTCGAATGCCCTTCCCGGTTCGATATTACATTTTTGCGATGCTTTTCGTTATTTTCGATATCGAAGTCATCTTTCTGTACCCCTGGGCAGTGGTCTTCACCAAGATCGAGTTGATCGGGTTGATTGAGATGCTGGTCTTCATCGGGTTGTTTTTGGTGGCGTATGTCTATGCATGGCGCAAGGGAGCCTTGGAATGGGATTGATCGAAATTGGTCGTCATGAAAAGGACGGCACGTCCGACGTGGTCACTACGACCGTAGAGAAAGCCGTCAATTGGGCTCGCAAGGGGTCACTATGGCCCATGACATTTGGGCTGGCCTGCTGCGCGATTGAAATGATTGCCGCAGTCTCGTCACGGTACGACATGGATCGCTATGGGGCCGGTGTGTTCCGGGCCTCACCCCGTCAATCCGATCTCATGATCGTCGCCGGCACAGTCTGTCGGCGGATGGCACCCGTTATCCGAAAACTTTATGACCAGATGCCCGAACCGAAATATGTTATTGCAATGGGATCGTGCGCCACATCAGGAAATATTTACGACAGCTATAGCGTCGTTCAAGGTGTTGATCGCTTTGTGCCGGTCGATATCTACGTGCCAGGTTGCCCTCCTACGCCGGAGGCGCTCTTTGACGGCATCCTGAAGTTACAAGAACGAATCATGCTGAAACCCGTGTTTCTGAAACAGCCGGATCAGGTCAAGCCCGGCTTTAAAATATAGGTCGCGATCGATGTCTTTGCAGCAACTGGCCAGCCGACTCCTAGAAAACTTTTCCACCGGCTTCGTCAAAGCCGTGGAGTGGCGTGGTGATCTTGCGGTGACTGTGACACCAGACAGACTCCATGAGGTCGCACAATTCCTTCACGACGACCCGGCTATGGACTTCGACTACATCGTGCATGTGAGTTCTGTCGACTGGCCCGATGACGAAGAACGATTTGAAGTCGTGTACGAGTTCTACTCGATCAGGAAACGCCACCGTATTCGGCTCAAGACCAGGGTGCCGGAGTCGGATTGTATCGTGGATTCTCTGACGGACATCTGGAAAGGCGCGGACTTCATGGAGCGCGAAGTCTATGACATGATGGGCATCCGTTTCCGGAACCATCCGGATCTTCGCCGAATCCTCTTGCCGGACGATTACGCCGAAGGCTATCCGTTGCGAAAAGATTTTCCACTCCGTGGCAAGGGTTGGCGCGACACGTTTGAGTTCCTGGATGAAACGGCTCGGTAGGACGGATCATGGCCCTTGAAGATCAACGAACAACCGTCTACAAAATCGATCCGGCCCATCCGGAGAGCGAGACCCTTCCGACCCTGCGCACGGAAGAACTCCTGCTCAATATGGGTCCCCAGCACCCTGCCACCCATGGGGTGCTGAAAGTGATTCTTGAGTTGGAAGGAGAGCGCCTCGTCAAATCTACCCCCGTGTTGGGATATTTGCACCGCGGAGTCGAGAAGCTTGCGGAAGACGGCACCTATCACCAATTTATTCCCCATACCGACCGGCTCGACTACGTCTGCGCGATGTACAACAACTTTGCGTACTGCCGCGCGGTCGAAAAACTCATGAATATGACCGTGCCGGACCGCGCAGAATACCTGCGCACGATCGTGGCGGAAGTCCAACGAATCATCGGTCATCAATTTTGGCTCGGCACCCAGGCGCTCGACATCGGAGCCATGACCGTCTTTTTCTACTGTTTCCGCGATCGAGAAATTCTGATGGATTGGTTCGACGAGCTCTGCGGCGCTCGTCTTACCACCAGTTGGTATCGCATTGGCGGTGTCGAGCGGGACCTCACGCCCTCGTTGATCGAAAAGCTGAAACAATTCTTGGACTACTTTCCGCCAAAAATCGACGAGTACATGGTCTTCCTGGAGACGAACCGGATTTGGCTCGGGCGAACCAAGGGCGTGGCCATCATCTCGGCGGAAGACGCCGTGAGTTTCGGCCTAAGCGGGCCGACGCTTCGTGGCTCCGGTGTCGACTACGACCTCCGTAAAGCTCAGCCGTATTCGGCCTATCCAAAATGCGAATTCAGTGTGCCGCTGGGCAAGAACGGCGACACCTATGATCGGTACTGGATCCGTGTCCAAGAACTCTACGAGAGCGTGAAAATCATCCGGCAATGCCTGGAACAGATGCAGGACGGCCCCATTATGGCCGATGTGCCCAGTGTCACGTTGCCGCCGAAGCAACGAGTCTTTACGAATCTGGAATCCATGATCCAGCAATTCAAGCTCTTCTCGCAGGGCTTCGACGCCCCTCCGGGAGAGATCTATTGCGGGACCGAAGCGCACAAAGGAGAGTTGGGATTCTACATCGTCAGCATGGGCGGCGGAAAACCCTACCGCCTGAAGATTCGTGCGCCTTCGTTTATCCACATGGGCGCATTCGACCATATGTCCAGAGGGTACATGATTTCCGATGCGGTCACGATCTTCGGAACCTACGACATTGTTATGGGGGAGTGCGATCGGTAGATGTGAAACGGGAAACGTAACAGATCGCGCGGAGATGTCGTTCACAAGGAAGAAATATGGGTTTGAAGCCAGCAACCAATCCTGATGTGGAAGCCGTCTCGATCGAATTGTCGATCGATGGGAAATCCGTGACGGCAAAGAGCGGGGCCTCGCTCTACGACGTCATCTCAAGCACGGGCAAGATCATCCCGGCCATGTGCTACCACTATACCTTCGACCCTTTCGGTTCCTGCGGTATGTGTTTGGTCATGCAGGAAGGCAAGAAAGCGCCCGTCCGTTCCTGTACTGCCAAAGCGGCGGCCGGCATGATCATCAAAACCGACGGGGACGAGCTCTTCCAAGCCCGAAAGAAAGCAGTGGAAAAACACCTTTCAGTCCATCCGCTCGACTGCCCGGTCTGCGACGCCGATGGCCATTGCGAACTGCAAGACATGGCCTTCCAGCATGGGGTCACGAACTTGGCCAACGCAAAGCAGAAATTTATTCCGGAAGATACGCGCAGCCCTGTGCTCGACTTTAATATGAACCGTTGCATAGCCTGCGCGGAATGCATCAACGTCTGTAAAGACGTGTTGATGATTGACGCCCTCCAGTTCATGAAGAAGGGCGGATTCAATCAAGTCGTGCCGAAGGGAGACCTCGCACTGTCCTGCGAGTTCTGCGGAGACTGTCTTGCCGTCTGTCCGGTTGGCGCCATCACGAACAAGTTCTCTAAATATTTATACAAGCCGTGGCAGATGAAGAAAACCACCACGACGTGTAACTACTGCGGGGACGGCTGCCAGATGTATCTTGAGACCAAGGACGCTGAAGTCGTCCGCGTGACCTCGCCGCTGTCCTGGAAGAACAAATGGGGTGACCGGGCCGAGACGGCCAAGGGGCACGGCGGGCTGTGTGTGCGGGGTCGGTTTGGGTTCGAGTACATCGATAGCGCCGCACGCCTGAAGCAGCCGCTCCTTCGGAAAGGCAATCAACTGGTCGAAACTCCCTGGCTCGAAACCATGCACCATGTGGTGGATCGGTTCTCCGAAATCCGACGCAAGAACGGACCCGACGCAATAGCCGGTTTGATCACCGCCCGCTGCACCAACGAAGAGCTGTATCTCTTCCAAAAGCTCATGCGCGCAGGGTTCCAGACCAACCATCTCGACAGCAGCGCACGCTATGGTCACCTCAACTTTATCCATGCCTCCCGGCATGCCTTGGGAATCGGACGAAGCCCGAACGACTGGGAGGATCTGACAAAAGCGAAAGCCGTGATCGTGATCGGCTCCAACATCACGGAAACAAATCCGCTCACGGCTGTGCGCATCAAAGAAGCGATTCGCGTCTATAAAGCACAGGTCGTGGTCATCGACTCCGCTGTCACGAACATGGCCAAGCTCGCCTCCCATCCCATCCTGATCAAGCCGGGAACAGAAGGACTCGTGATCGACGGACTTGTGAAGGCCGCTCTAGAGTTAGACCTGATCGATGAAACCAGCGTCAAGAAACATCCGCACGCTTTCGAAGCTCTGAAGGCTGCCGTAGCCCACGTCTCATTGGAACAGGTGGCGGCCCAGACCGGCATGTCGGTCGAATCGCTGAAAGAAACTGCGGCAATCTTCGCCGAAGCGCCTCGCTCCATCATCCTCTGCGCTGAGGGCATCGTCCGTCGACCCGATGGGTATCAGAATGTCTTGAAACTCATCGACCTCGCCTGGATCACCGGCAAATTGGACCAACCAGGTTGCGGAGTGAATACGGTGACAGAAGAACCGAATGAACAGGGCGCCGTGGATATGGGCGCCGCGCCGGAATTTCTCCCTGGCCAGGTCTCGTTCAACGATCCAACTGCCCGCGATCGCTTTGCTAAGGCCTGGGACGTCACGCTGCCAGCGGCCGGCTCCGGCGCGAACCTCGTCGAGATTCTCAAGCGCTGCAGGAGCGGCCAGATTCGCGCCCTTTATGTCATAGGGGAAAACCCGCTCGCCACGTTACCCGCATCGATGGAAGTCCGCGCCGCATTGGATCGACTTGAGTTGCTCGTCGTCCAGGATCCGTTCCTGACCGACACCGCGCGGATGGCGCATGCGGTGCTGCCGGCTTGTACTTCTGCGGAAAAGGACGGCACCTTCACCAACCTGGAAGGCCGAGTACTGCGCGTCCGCGAGGCCATCGATCCCATCGGGGAAAGTTTGCCCGACTGGCACATCATGACGGCACTGGCCAACGCGCTGGGCTGTCAATGGACTTACGAATCCTCGAACGATATTCAAGCCGAGATCATGAAGTTGCTGCCCGGGTACTATAACCTCGGCCAGCCGCGCAAAGTTGTGCCGACTGTGGACCGCTATCTCTCAAACGGCTACGTCGCCGAAGTGGCAACGCGCTATCGAGCTACCGGTCCAGCCGACTCCAAGAACCAGCGACCCTTTGCGTTGCTGATGGGACAGGTCCTGTATCATTCCGGTAAGCTATCCGCCCAAGCCTCTGGGCTCATCACAATCGCTCCCAATACCGGGCGGCTCAGGATGAATCCCCAAGATATGGAACGGCTCGGAGTGGGTGAGGGGACGACAATACGCCTTACGTCGGACCGCGGCTCGATGCAATTGATGGTACAGCCCGATCAATCCGTCGCCCTACAGACCTGCTTCTTCCCAGAGCATTTCAATGAGCCGCCGGTGAAGGACTTGATGTCGGTCCAGGTCGATCAGACGACCGGCGTTCCCACGTTCAAGCAGACCCGCGTGACGATCGAAAAGGCATAAGAGAGAGCAGGAAACGCATATGCGTGTTGCCGCACTGACAAAGCAAATCCTCCAGGCTGCATTGTTCTATGAAATTTGGGACGCCATGAAGGTGACGTTCAAGCACATGTTTCACAAACCCATCACGTTCCAGTATCCACGGGAACAGCGCACCCTTCCCGATACCCATCGGGGAGCACTCGCGCTCTTACGTTATGACGATCATCAGGAACGGTGTGTCGGCTGCGATCTTTGCGAAGCCGCCTGCCCATCCCGCTGCATTAAGGTCATCAGTTCGGAAGATCCGGAGCGCCCGCTGCAGCGATTTGCCAGCGAGTTTTACATCGACATTACGAAATGTGTCTTTTGTGGCTATTGTGTCGAGGCCTGCCCCGTCAACGCATTGGCGATGACGAAGGTGTACGAGTTCTCGACCCACGATAAACGCACCTTGCTGTTCGACAAGAAGCGGCTGTACGAAATCGGTGAGCGTCATCTCGCCGATGCGAAAAAATACCTGTACGCACACAATCAAGAACAGAACGTTGAGGAAAGCCGGGAATATCGGTACTACTTCCCGCAGTCGGTCCTCAAGCCGACTCAATCACCACCCAAGCATCTGAGCTAAGCAATCGATGGTTTTGGTCTTTTTTGCCTATTTCGCACTGGCCAGTATTGCTGCGGGCGTCTTGACGGTCGCGCTCAGGCACCCGGTGCATTGCGGCCTGGCGCTCCTGGCCCTGTTGGTCCATGTCTCCGGACTCTTCATTCTCCTCAACGCTGAGTTCCTCTGGGCTGTACAGATCATCGTCTATGCCGGCGCCATCCTCGTCTTGTACCTCTTCGTGCTGATGCTCATGAACTTGAAGACCGACGACCGGTATCTCCATTCCTCCTACCTGTACTTTCTGGCGCCGGCGACCGTCGGATCATTGTACGTGTTGGCCCTCCTGGTCCGTTCACCCTTTGCGGGCGCAAAGAGCGATGCAACGACGGTGGCGATCCTTCAGGACGGCGATACCCACGCGGTCGGGATTAAGATGTTCAGTGAGTATCTGTTGCAGTTCGAAATCGTCGGGGTGTTCCTGCTGGGTGCTGTCATCGGAGCGATCGTGCTGGCCAAAACGCCCAAATCGGCCAACAAAGAACGTAAGGCGTAAGGGGTTAGGCGTGAAGGGACAAGCGACCATAGAAAAGACAAGGGTTCGCACGCCTCACGGGCAACTATGATTCCTCTCAGCGCATATGTCGCCGTCAGCGCCGTACTTTTTATCACCGGCATGCTCGGTGTCTTAATCAGGCGAAACTTCATCATCGTACTGATGTCTGTCGAGATCATGTTGAACGCGGCAAACATTAACCTCATCGCCTTCTCCCATTACCTGGAATCCATGGCGGGCCAACTGGTGGCCCTCTTTATCATCGCCATTGCCGCCGGAGAAGCGGCGATCGGACTGGCCATCATTATCGTCGTGTTCCGTGGAAAGATCTCTACCAACGTGGACGAGATGAACCTCTTAAAGTGGTGACGTGACCGATTTACTTATCAAGCTCATTCCGCTGTTTCCCTTACTGGCCGTGATCCTGAATGGACTCCTCGGCAGGAAGTATTCCCACGAGGTCGCGCACCGGCTTGCCTGGGGATCGGTGGGATTGTCGTTTCTCTGCACGATCGGCGTGTTTGCCGACATCGTACGAACCGGCACCCCCCATGAAGTCATTGCCTATCAATGGATCTTCGGCGGCGACCTCACCGTCAACCTCGCCTATCTCGTCGATCCTCTCACGTGCATGATGCTGTTTGTCGTCACGGGAGTCGGGCTCCTGATCCACATCTACTCCGTCGGCTACATGCATGGGGAAAGCGGATTCACGCGATTCTTCACCTACATGAACCTCTTCATGGTCTCCATGTTGCTGCTCGTCATGGGGAACAACTATCTGGTGCTCTTCATTGGCTGGGAAGGGGTAGGACTCTGTTCCTACCTGTTGATCGGCTACTACTACGACAAGGTTTCCGCTGCGAAGGCCGCCTCGAAAGCCTTTGTGGTGAACCGCATCGGCGACGCGGGCTTCCTTCTGGCCATTTTCCTCATCTTTGTCAATTTCAAGACACTCGACTATACGAAGGTATTTGCCCAGGTCGGCCAGCTCTCGCCGGAGATGGCCACTGCGATCGCGCTCTGCCTGCTCGTCGGAGCGGTCGGCAAATCAGCTCAACTCCCTCTCTACACCTGGCTCCCGGATGCGATGGAAGGTCCGACACCCGTCAGCGCGCTCATCCATGCGGCAACGATGGTCACGGCCGGGGTCTACATGATCGTGCGGAACCATGCCATTTTCGATTTGTCGCCGACGGCTATGACGATTGTCGGTGCCATCGGCGGAGTCACCGCGTTGTTTGCCGCCACCATCGGCCTCGCGCAAACGGACATCAAGCGCGTCTTGGCCTATTCGACGGTGAGCCAACTCGGGTATATGTTTCTCGCGTGCGGGATCGGGGCCTATACAGCGGCCATCTTTCATCTCATCACCCACGCCTTCTTCAAGGCCCTCTTGTTCCTCGCCGCCGGATCGGTGATCCACGCGCTCTCGGGTGAGCAAGATATTCGAAAGATGGGCGGCCTCAGCGCAAAAATCCCATGGACCTATCGGCTGTTTCTGGTCGGCACAGTTGCCATCGCGGGTATTCCGCCTCTGGCCGGCTTCTGGAGTAAAGATGAAATTCTGGCCCATGCCTTCACGCATCACCACTATGTGCTGTATGCCATGGCCGCCATCGGTGCGCTCTTGACCTCCTTCTACATGTTTCGCCTGATCTATCTGACCTTTTATGGCACGTCTCGCATGGACCATCATACGGAAGAACATGTACATGAGTCTCCGATGGTGATGGTCGTTCCGCTCATGGCGTTAGGTGTGCTGTCCATTCTCGGTGGATTCCTGGGGTTTCCCCCTGAGCAAGGCTGGCTCCATCAATTCCTTGCACCGGTCGCGGGTATGGGAGGCGAGCATGACGTGAGCACGGGACTCGTGCTGATGCTCATGATGGTTGCCACAGGGATTGCGTTGCTGGGCTGGGGCCTTGCGCATTATTTTTATAGTGTCAATCTCTTGGCACCCGATCGCCTGGCGGAAAAATTCCAGTTTGCCTACACGACCGTGCTCAACAAGTACTACGTCGATGAACTCTATGATTTGTTATGGGTAGAGCCGACCAAGAAGCTGGGATTTCTGCTCGATTGGTTCGACCGTAACGTGATCGATGGCCTCGTGCGCGGCGTTGCGCATCTGGCCGACTTGGTCGCAGCCGGTTCGACTTGGGCGGAGAAATACGTGATCTACGGCGGTCTCAACGTCATCGGATACGGCAACCATCTTGCGGCCCGCCAGTGGCGCCAACTGCAGAGCGGGATGGTGCATCACTATGCCGCCATTATTGTGGCAGGGCTGTTTCTGCTGGCGGTCGTCATTCAACTCATCATGCAACTCTAACCGACCGCGATGATAGAAGAACTGGCATCAACATTTCCGATTCTCACCTGTATTCTTTTTCTCCCCGTCATCGGGGCCGTCGTCCTATGGCTGTTTGATGACGAGGATATGGTCCGGACCTCTGCGTTGACGATTGCGCTCTTGGAATTGGCCCTTTGCATATTCGTCCTTTTACGATTCGTTCCCGAATCGGCTGCCATGCAGTTTTCAGAACATGTGCCGTGGATCCCCGCCCTCGGAGTCAGCTATCACCTCGCGGTTGATGGAATCAGTGTGCTCTTCGTAGGGCTCACGGCGTTTCTCACGGTTCTGATCGTCATCTATAGTTGGGACACCGTCCGCCATCAAGTGAAGCTCTACATGATGGCGCTCCTTGCGCTCGAAACGACCACCATGGGGGTCTTCATTTCCATCGACTTGATCCTCTTTTTCGTGTTTTGGGAACTTATGCTGATCCCCAGTTATTTTCTGATCAAACTCTGGGGCGGAGGAGCGGAGCGGCACTATGCGGCGCTGAAATTCGTGCTCTATACCTTGCTTGGCAGTGTGTTTATGTTGGTGGGTATTGCTCTCCTGGACGTCAATTATCATCAGTGGGCGATGCTTCGCCATGTGGAACCAACCTATTCATTCGATTTGTTGGAACTGCTGTCCGTTCCGATCCCGCTGAGCCAGCAAATCCTGATTTTCTGGCTGTTGTTCCTCGGTTTCGCGTTCAAGGCTCCGGTATTCCCTTTTCATACCTGGCTCCCGAACGCTCTCATCGAGGGCCCGATCGGCATGGCCGTGGTGCTGGCCGGGTTAAAGCTCGGAACATTCGGTTTCATCCGGTTTAGCATTCCGTTACTCCCTGAGGCATCGAAAAGTCAGACCGTCGTCGCAGTCACCATGGCGTTGGGATTGGCCGCGATTCTCTATGGGGCCATCATGGCGCTGATCCAACAAGATTTTCGCCGACTCCTGGCATTCAGCAGCATCAGCCACCTCGGGTTTGTGGTGATCGGTCTGTTCGCCCTGAACTATCAGGGGCTTCAAGGTAGCCTGCTCACCATGATCAACTTGGGATTCAGTACGGCGGGATTGTTCTTTATTGCGGGCTTTCTCTACTCACGGCAGCAGAGTACCCAACTGGGCGCATTCGGCGGCATGGCCAAACAGACCCCCTTGCTCGCAAGCTTTTTCTTATTCATTGGGCTGGCCTCGATCGGCTTGCCGGGCACCAACGGTTTCGTCGGTGAATTCCTCATCCTCTTGGGAACCTTCAAGGCCAATTGGTTGTATGGTGGGATCGCGGTCACCGGTGTCATCTTCGGGGCGGCGTATTTTCTCTGGTATTACGAGCGGTCGATGCTGGGTCCGCTCGGCAAGGCCGTCAAGGACTCCATGAGTGATCTGCATCCCCGCGAAGTACTTATCGCAGCGGCCTTGTCGGTGATGATCCTCTGGATCGGCCTCTATCCTGCTCCCTTCTTGAGAATCATGAACGGGTCGGTGCAGGCATTGGTAGATCGACTGGATCGGGGGACCGTCGCATCAATCGAGTCCAAACAGCCGGTACAGGTAGATTAATTCATATGGGTGACTACGCACTGCTCTATATCCTGTTTGCTCCCTTCGTGGGAGCCATCGCACTGATTTTCGTCTCCAATCGGCATGCGATGCTCGTGCGAGGGATCGCGGCAGGATCAGCCCTTGTCTCTTTGCTCGTCTCACTCTACGTGTTCTACGCATACGATCACATGAAGGGAGGCTTCCAATTCGTCCAACAATTCGAATGGTCTCGCCAGCTGGGTATCTCGCTCCACCTCGGGGTGGACGGGATCGGCACCCCGCTGGTGCTGGCATCGGGCATCTTGCTGTTCGCAGGCATTTTCGTCTCCTGGCACATCAAAGATCGGACGAAAGAATTCTATATCTGGCTGCTCATCCTCGCCGCCGCCACAATCGGCGTCTTCATGTCGTTGGATCTATTCTTTCTCTTCTTCTTCTACGAAATGTCCGTGATTCCCATGTATCTCTTGTTGGGCATGTGGGGAAGCCACACGAAAGCATACAACGAGATGACAGATCCGGAAGGCCTCAAACTGCGGGATTCGGTCGGGTTCATCCTCAACTTCGGGTCCAACAGTAAAGAATACGCCGCAATGAAACTGGTGCTCTTCCTTTCGGCCTTTGCCGTCGTGGCGCTGATGGGTATCTTGTTGATCTACAAATTCTCTGGGCTCAATACCTTCGACATTCTGGTCCTGCGTGAACAGGCCAAGTTGATGAACATCCCGGTCTTGGGCACAACGCTCGACAAGATCATTTGGCTCTTGGTCTTCATCGGCTTTGCCTCGATCGCGCCGCTGTGGCCGCTGCACTCTTGGTCTCCCGTAGGCCACGCAGCTGCCCCGGCCGCCACGAGCATGTTGCACGCGGGAGTGCTGATGAAGCTCGGCCATTTTTCCATCATCCGGGTGGCCTTTGAGATTCTGCCGGAGACCACCAGAGAACTCATGCCCATCGCGGCCGTGCTCTGCATATTCAGTATCGTGTATGGCGGGTTTGTGGCGTTCTACGCCAAAGACACGAAGTATGTGATTGGGTATTCCAGTTCGAGCCACATGGGCTATGTTTTCTTGGGCATGGCCGCTTTGGATTACATCAGCCTAACCGGCGCGGTGATGTATATGTTCGCCCATGCCATGGCCACAGGCATGCTCTTCGCCATGGCCGGGTGGGTGTACGATCAGACGCACACCCGCGACATTCCCTCGCTCGGTGGACTCTCGAATCGCATGCCGTTCATCGCCGGCTGTTTCGTGGTGGCGTGCATGGCCTCGGTCGGCGTGCCTGGCACCGTGAACTTCATCGCCGAAGTCATGATCATCGTCGGCAGTTGGAATAAGTATCCGTTCCAAGTCATCGTGGCCGTCGTCGGCATCGTCTTGACCTTGGCCTACTTGTTCAAAATGATGCGCGGACTTTTCTATGGGCCCATGGACCAAAAGTATAGTCACGCGCATGACGCCGTCTCCCTGGCCGATCGTCTTCCGCTCTTGATCATGATCGCCGTCAGCATCGGGTTCTTTTTCTTCCCCATGCATCTCTATTATGTGGTGCGGTCGGGCGTCGATCCCTTAATTGCGAAGATCACCCGTGTCGTGCCGGTGGCTTCGCAAGAACGTGAAACGTTAGGCGTGAAACGTGACGCGAAGACCGATTTTTCTCCGCAGAACTTGGCCGCACTCCCTGGTGACGTTTCATCCCTCACGCCTTCCGTCTCGCGGAGCGATCAATGACCTTCGCACTCTCGATGTCTGCCTCCGATATTCTGTTGCTGTTACCGGAGATCCTGCTCACGTCCTGGCTGTGTCTCATCCTGATCATTGATTTCTCGTTCCCTCGGCTGCACAACGAACAATTGGCCTATTTCAGCATTGCCGGGCTCGTCGCCACCCTCGGTTGCCTCGTCTGGTTCGATATCGCCGGCATCACCGGAACTCTCTTCGCGAACATGTTCGCCCTTGACCGGATGGCGCTGTTCTTCAAAATGTTCATCGTCGGATCGACGATCCTTGTCATTCTGGCCTCGATCGATTACATCCATCGATTCAAGTTCTTCCGAGGAGAATATTATTTCCTGGTCGTGATGTCGGCCCTCGGAATGATGTTTATGGCCTCCGCGAACGACCTGCTGTCGGTCTTCGTCGCTCTGGAATTTTCCACCCTGGGCTTCTATGTTCTCGTGGCCTATCTCCGCGAGGACATGGCCTCGAATGAAGCGGGCATCAAATTTTTCATTTTAGGCATCTTCGCCGCCGCCCTCCTCGCCTATGGCATCAGCTTGGTCTACGGAGAAACAGGCAAACTGGTATTCTCCGATATGACGGGGGCGCAGGCAACCCCAGGATTAGTCATTGGCTTCCTGCTGATTTTCGCCGCATTAGGATTCAAAATCGGCGCCGTGCCCTTCCACTCGTGGATTCCAGACACCTATCATGGATCGCCGACACCAGTGACGGCTTTCCTCTCGATCGCACCCAAGGGAGCGGCTTTTGCCATCCTCTTAAGAATGTTCCTCGTCGCCTTGGTGACCTTTAAGCCGGTCTGGACGCTGTTGCTTGTCGCGGTCTCCGTCCTGTCCATGACCTACGGCAACATCGTGGCGATCGCACAAAAGAATATCAAACGACTCCTGGCCTATTCTGGTATCGCCCAGATCGGCAACGTGCTGATTGGTCTCGCGACCGGTACGAAGATGGGCAGCGACGCCATGTTGTTCTATCTTCTGACCTATCTGTTCGCCAATCTGGGCGCTTTCGCCATTGTCATCGCTGTCAGCGAAGCCATCGGCAGCGAGGAAATCGACGACTATAGTGGATTGGGACGCCGGTCGCCCTTTCTTGCCTTTTCGATGCTGATTTTTCTCTTGTCGTTAGCCGGGGTACCCCCGCTGGCCGGCTTCATCGGCAAACTGTACATCTTTGTCGCGGCGATAAAGGAAGGGCTCTACGTGCTCATCACGGTCGGGCTGATCAACATCGTCATTTCCATGTACTACTACCTCATCGTCGTGAAGAAGATGTACGTGAGCGAACCCCGAGAGCGGTCACCGCTTAAAGTCTCGGGCCCGATCAAAGCCGTGGTCTACGTCTGTCTCGTCGGCACGCTCGCGATCGGCGTCTATCCGCAACCCGTCATCGATTGGGTTGTCTCGGCCCTCTTAATATTTTCACATGTGGCTGATCCAAGCGCTTCCCTTCCCGTTCCCCCTATGGCCCTTCCCTTCGGCGGCTAAGCCCACGCGAGGACGGCTCCACACCGTCCGGCACACGTTCTGTTAAGATATTTCTTGCAGGGCCTTCCGGAGGAGGGTACAGTTTCCACGATATCGACATGTACCCCCACGCCCCTGTACGTTTGAGCCATGGATTCCGTTACACAAGAACCGCCAGTGACGTCCGCATCTGTTCGATCGGAACCGGCGCCCGCCAGCAATCCGATGCCGATTCCCAAGACCGGCCGGCTCATGGAATGGTTCACCCATTGGTCGATCGAGCGACGCGTCCTTGCAGGGTTCGGGCTCGTCTTTGCCGGCATTGTGGTCATCAGCGCCATCTCCTACCGCAACACCGCCGTCTTGATTGAGAATAGTCGGCTCGATACCAAGAGCCACGAATTAGTCCAACTGCTCAGCTCAGTCGGAGAAGCCCTTGACGCCGCTGAAAGCGGCCACCGGCGCTATCTCGTCACCGGCGACGAGTCGTACCTCACATCCTACCGGACCGTTGTCGAACGCATGCCCGAGTACCTTCGGTATCTCCGAGGGCTCACAAACGAGGGAGCTGAACAACAGGTTCGCGTGGAGATACTCGAACGACTCATCGCCAAGCAATTGGGAGCAGAGGCGGGAGCCATCGCCAAACGCGAGAAGTATGGCTACGAAGGGGTCCGCCACCTCGCACTGTCCGGAGCGGCAAAGAACGAAATCGAGGGAATCCATCGCCTCATGACGGAACTCGACACAGCCGAACAACGAGCGCTCCAGACTCGCGTGGCGCAATCGACTGGAAGCACAAGAAATACGATCGCCTTGCTCGGACTCGGCGCGTTATTACAGCTGGTCCTCTTGGCCTCTGTGTACTTTCTGATCCATCACGATGTCACCGAGCGCCGCCGTGTGGCGACGGAATTACAGAGCCGGGGTGAGCTGCTCCAGGCCGCCAATAAAGAATTGGAGGCATTCAGCTATTCCGTGTCGCATGACCTGCGCGCCCCGCTCCGTCATATCGACGGGTATGCGGCCCTCTTGTCCAAGGCGGCAGGTGAGGCGCTCAGCGACAAAGCGCGCCGCTATTTACAGACGATCTCAGACTCCGCGAAGCAGATGGGGCAACTGATCGACGACCTGCTCGTCTTTTCCCGTATGGGCCGCCAGGACATGCTCCGTACGACGGTCAACTTGGATCAACTCGTCAAGACCGTCCTTCACGATTTACGTCTTGACTTGCAAGGGCGGACAATCTCTTGGACAATGCACCCACTACCTAACGTGTCGGGTGATCCGGCGATGTTGCGTCAAGTGTTCGTGAATCTGATTTCCAATGCGTTGAAATTCACAGCCACGAGGCCGGAGACCAAGATTGAGATCGGCGCGGTGAGGCGGAACTCAGGTGAGGCGGAGGTATTCGTGCGTGACAACGGAGTAGGATTCGACATGCAGTATGTCAACAAGCTATTCGGTGTCTTTCAACGCCTCCATCGGAACGACGAGTTTGAAGGCACCGGTATCGGTCTTGCCAACGTACGTCGAATCATTCATCGGCATGGTGGACGAACCTGGGCCGAAGGAGCCCCCAATCAAGGAGCGACGTTCTACTTTTCGCTCCCGCTCGCGAGGTCTCTCCGGTGACCACTCTCAAGCCCATCCTGCTCGCTGAAGATAACCCGCGCGACGCTGAGCTCGCGTTGGCTGCCATGGAAGAGCATCACATCGCCGACAAAGTGGTGGTCTGCCACGATGGAGCTGAAGTCCTCGACTACCTCTATTGTCGCGGAGTCTTTGCCACCAGGGAACAGGGCAATCCCGTGGTCGTGTTCCTGGATCTCAAAATGCCCAAAGTCGACGGGCTCGAGGTCTTGAAAACGATTAAGAACGACGTGAATCTGAGACCGATTCCCGTCGTCATGCTCACGTCATCGCGCGAGGAACGCGATTTAGCCCAGAGCTATGCGTTGGGCGCCAATGCCTACGTGGTGAAGCCGGTCGAGTTTCATCAATTCATCACGGCGGTGAAAGAACTTGGGGTCTTTTGGGGTGTCATCAATGAACCGCCACCCGAAGGCTCTAGCCTGATCAAATAGTCTCTCCACAAAGGACTTGTGAAAACTCCGCTCCGCCTACTCCACCTCGAGGACGATCCGCTCGACGCGGAACTCATTACGACTACCCTGACGCAGGGCAACATCCCTTGTCAGTCGCAACTCGTCGACACGCGTCAGGCATTTGTGGCGGCTCTCAAAGAAGGCCTGATGGATCTCATCCTGGCGGACTATTCGATCCCGGGCTTTGACGGGATGACAGCACTCGCTTTGGCACGTCAGCATTGTCCTGATGTACCTTTCCTTTTCGTCTCGGCCACCATCGGAGAGGAACTGGCCATCGACGCCATGCATCAAGGCGCGACGGACTATGTGCTGAAACAACGGCTTGGGCGGCTGGTGCCATCGGTCCAGCGCGCATTACGTGAACTCGATGACCGTGCCGAACGGAAACGGGCGGAAGAGGCCCTTCGGCAGAGCGAGAAACAGTTTCGACAGTCCCAGAAGATGGAAGCGGTCGGCCGGTTAGCCGGAGGGATCGCGCATGACTTCAATAATCTCCTGACCGTCATCATGGGCTACAGCCAGGTTCTCTTGACGGAGCTTGGCCCGCAACACCCTCTTTGCGGAAAGATCGAAGAAACACTGAAGGCTGGCGAAAAGGCCGCGACGCTGATCCGACAACTGCTCACATTCAGCAGCAAACAATCGCTGGACCCGAAAGTCCTGTCGCTCAATACCGCGGTGATGAGTCTGGAAAGTTTGCTGCGCCGCCTCATCGGCGAGGACATCCGGCTCGTCTGTACGCTCGATCCGACGAACGGGCGGCTGCGCGCCGACCAAGCCCAGCTTGAACAGGTCTTGGTCAATCTCGTCGTCAACGCGCGTGATGCCATGCCGAAGGGCGGCACGCTCACGATCGACACGGCCCAGGTCGAGCTGACCCGCAGTCCGGTCTACCACCTCACACCGATACTGCCGGGTCCCTATGTGCGGCTGACCGTCAGTGATACCGGCTGCGGCATGGACCGCAAGACACAATCCCATATTTTTGAACCATTCTTCACCACGAAGGGGGAGGGGAAGGGCAGCGGTTTGGGCCTCTCCACAGTGTATGGGATTGTCACCCAATGCGGCGGCGCCATCGACGTCACCAGCCGAGTAGGCCACGGCACACGCTTTGACCTGTATTTTCCAAGCGCCGAATCCGACATCATCACCACGGCACCGACTCAGCTATTGGGACAGCCTCAGAGAGGCACGGAAACGATTCTATTGGTAGAAGATGAGCCAAGCGTACGGATGCTCGTGCGAGACGAACTGCGGAAACTGGGCTACCGGGTTCTCGAAGCCAAGAACGGGATCGAGGCTTGCTTACTGGCGACACAACAAGCAGGGTCGTTTCAACTTCTCTTGACCGACGTCGTCATGCCCGGCATGGCCGGACGGGAACTGGCACAGCATCTCTCCGTCATCAAGCCGGACTTACGAACCCTGTTCATGTCGGGGTATATGGATGACGTCGGCATCATGGCTGGACAAGAAGAGGGCACGAGCAGTTTCTTGCAAAAGCCCTTCACTCCTGAGGTGCTTGCCCGGGCAGTCCGCACTCTGCTTGATGCCGACGCGCCATCAGACAAGGCCGCCGTCCATTCATCGACACCTCCAAAAATCGCGCGCTGACCATGCGAGACTCGCATCGAAGCCGCGGCCAGTCTTCCTCGAACGATTTGACCCTCCGTGTCGGCGCTTTCTATACTCGATCCTGAATGACTATGGCACGGGACAACAGCTTCTACTTCTACCGGTCTTTCCTTTTCAGCCCTGTCGTCTTGTTTCTCCTGGGTGTCGTCCTCGTCTTGTTCAGCAGACCCTCGACGACCTCGGCTCAGACCCTCACAGATGATCAACTCGGAGACGGTCTCTCCATTTCAGTCTGGGACCCGCACACGCAGTGCCCAGGCGTTGCGCCGTTGATTGCCGTGGAGATCGACCCCGACCGCTATCGCTTTACCGTGCACTACTACCAGCAGGACGGTTTCTCAGATCCGCCCGATATTCGCCAATGGCAAGAGCACACCGGCCACGATCTGGTATTCAATGCCGGGCTTTTCCGGGAGAATTATGCGTATCTCGGGCTGCTCTATGGAAACGGCCGTTCGCTGGGGAGCAAGCGGCACACCACCTGGATGGGGTTGTTTGCGGCAGAGCCGGCGGAAGATCGTTCACGCCGCGCGCGGCTGTTAGACTTGACCTTTGACACCTTTGATGAGCAGCGCGTTCCCTATCGAGAAGTGGCACAATCGCTTATGCTTCTCGACCGGACCGGGAAGGTCCGTGTGCGTCAAACCGGGAAACGCGCACATCAGACCCTCGTTGCAGAACAGACCAATGGGCATCTTCTCATCCTCAAGACCACGGAAGTGGTGTCACTTCATGCCATTGGGGAATGTCTGCGAGAGGCCTTTCCGTCCCTCCGACAGGTCATGGCCATGGACGGGGGCTCCTCTTCCGACATCGCCGTCAATCCCTCGCTCCAACAAGCCACGTCGAAGATGGCCGGTTCACATAGTTGGATCCCCTTGTTAGAAGATAGCGTGACAACCCACATTGGACTTCCAGCTGTGATCGGGATCAGTCCGCGCCGAAAGCAAGCCGGCGCCAAGATTGCAGACCGATGAGCTTGTCGAGCTGTGGGTGGAACTAACGGTGTCCCGATTCAACCGGAAAGCCGGCTGCAAGCCAGGCATTCATGCTGCCGGTGACGTTGTAGACATGACGGTAGCCCAAATCGGCCAGCGTTTCTGCCGCAATGTTGCTCCGATGGCCGGATTGGCAATAGACAACCACGTGGTTTTCCAACTGGGCTCCGATGTCCCGATGCCGAGCCTTAATTTCCCTGAAATCGATGTTCAGATCGGTTCCGGGAATGAATCCTGTCGCATGCTCTTCCGCAGATCGGACATCGATCAAAATGAAACCCTTCTGTGGCATCGAAGGCGCCTTCGCCAACCCGGCACGCAATTGCTGGACTGTGAGCAAGTAGGAATGATGGGCTGAGACGCCACTGATCGAGGTCGTAGACAGCAGCAATAGACTGACAACGGCAATGACAATGCGTAAGGTCATGGTTGGCCTCCTCACAGCAGAGAGGACAGTGAATTGTCCGAGCGGGATTACTTTCTCACGAATATGATAGAGACCGCATGAAGATTTGGTCAAGCCTCGCCATTCTCTTCGTCATCGCCTTGGCCGGCTGTGCCGATGGGGCGAAACTGATTCAGGAAAGGGAAGATGGAGGGGTTGTCGTCTATCCTTTCAAGGGGGATCAAGGATCAATGCTCTCGTCGTTTCGTACAGACGCTCTCGCTCTTATGAAGGAGAAATGCGGCGGACCCTATACCATCGTGCGCGAAGGAGAAACGAAAGGGCGAACCCGCATAGTCAGCCCGGTGGACGGCGCACAGGACATCGTGGAGGAACGTCGATGGGGCATTCAATTTCAGTGTAAGTGAGGCGCGCTAGAGCGGAATCGGTTGCGCACGGGTCAGATCGTCGATCGTCAGCAGGCTGACGAGCACCAACCCCTCAGCTTCAACCGTGCGCCGCCCATCTTGCTCTTTCCGGTCTACAATCACCAAGGCATGCGTGACAGTCAGGCCTGCGCCCCTGGCAGCCGCAACAGCCTTGAGGAGGGAGCCTCCGCTCGTCAACACATCGTCTACGATCAACGCACGATCTCCCGAACGCACGGCTCCTTCAATCAGCTTCCCCAATCCATGGTCTTTCGCGTGCTTCCGTACTACGAAGGTCCGCCAGTCTCGGCGAGAAGTTGTTCCATAGACATAGTCCGAGATGGTTGTCGCAATCGAGATCGCGCCGATTTCGAGCCCTCCAAGGCAGTCGACCGTTACTCCAGCCAATGCCTCATGCGCGAGCTGCCCCACGAGCCGGCGCGACCCGGGATAGGCCATGAGCGATCGACAATCGACGTAGAAAGGGCTGGTCTGGCCGGATGCCAGGGTGAATCCTTTGAGCGGATCCCACTTGAATGACTGCGTGTCATGAAATGCACGTACAAGATCGTCTTGTGCTGTCATGATCGGTTGTCCACGAGAGCGGAGCAATTATGCCTCTCTTGAGGCGGAGGTATTACGTAGAAAAACAGATATTTCATTGCCTTGTTCTCCATTTAACGCTAGGGTCAAACGACCCTGCCAACACTCATCTTGTTGAAAAGCCCACCACTAGCAAGACCCACGCATCGCTGATGGGCACGTGGTGGGTGGTCGTCTTGGCGGTTCTGTTTTTTCAACGTCCGGAGGAGGCTGGCCCTCGACGGAATCCTTTGTCCGGGGTTCCGACGAAGGATCCGGGTGAATCACGCAGCCGGACCAGACCGAGGCAAGACAGATGAGCAAGACCCACGTCAACAAGCCTGCACCTCATTGAGAAATGTTGGTGCGCATCGAATGAGGAATATCTTGGCATAGCTTGATGGCAAAGTGAAGCGACAACCGATGGAGTATATGCCTTATCCTGAACATCAACGACTCGGCTGGAAGTTGATTCTTTTCCTCTGTATGTGTCTATTGAGCCTCTCGTCACCAACCCTTGCCGAACCGACTGACCTTGGCGACAGTCTGTTTGTGAAAGGATTTTCCTTCACTGGAAACACGGTGATATCGCAAGCCGAGCTCGAAGCGCTCACGCAGTCTAGTGTCGGCCGCTCGCTCACGTTGGCCGGACTCGAAGAGATCGCGGCCCATGTCGCAGCTCTCTACAAGCAGAAAGGCTATACCCTTGCAACGGCCTACGTGCCGCAACAACAAATCCGATACGGCGTGGTCACCATCGCGATCTTAGAAGGCCGAGTCGGAGAAATCTCCGTCACCGGCAATCAGCACTATTCGACCGAATTCATTCGCGGTAGTTTCGCGCAAGCCATGGAAGACAACGTTATCCGGAACGTTGCGCTCGAGCGTGCACTGCTTCTTCTCAACGAGTATCCAAATCTGAAGGTCTCCGCTGTGCTGGAGCCAGGCGCCTCGACCGGGTCGACGAATGTGCACGTCAAAGCTGAAGACAAACTGCCGATTCACGCCACGTTGGATTACAACAATTACGGGTTCAACGCGATCTCGCGAAACCGTTTTGGGGCGGGCATCGAAATCGGCAACGTGTTGTTCGACGGGGCGACGCTGAACCTCAACGGAATCATGGGTGATCATCCGGACCGGTTGCTGTTCCAAATCGGTGCCTATGCGGTCCCCATTGGAGTTCACGGAACCAAACTGGTCCTTTCAGGATCCAATGGACGTTTCGACGTTGGCGCCGAGCTGGCCGCGTTACAGATCAATGGCACGATCAAAACGTACGACATATCGGTCACCCACCCCTTCATCAAGACGCGATTTCAGACGCTGATGACCGAAGCGGGGTTCGCATCGAAAGACAATCGGCTCTTTATTCTGGGAAGCCTTACCGGTGACGACCGAGTCCGTATGGCCAAGTTTGGCATGAATTACGATCGGCTCGACCTGTCGGGGCGAACCTATTTTTCCCTGTATGGCTTTCAGGGGCTCGGCGAGCTATTGGGCGGTATGGATAATAACGCGCCACAGGCCACCAGACAGGGGGCCGACAATCGCTTCACCAAAGCGACGCTGCTTACCGGACGCATTCAGAGCCTTGGCCACAACGTGCTGCTGGTCGTACGAGCTAACGGACAAGCCACGACAGGGCCGGTCGTGGTCATCGAGCAGATGTTGTTGGGCGGACCGGACTCGGTACGCGGCTATCAGCTCGGCGAGCGCTTCGTCGACGAGGGCTATACCGTCTCGGCTGAAGTGCGCGTCCCATTATTCCCGTCGGTGCTCGGCTCGACGCAAGCAGCAGCCTTCATCGACCATGGCGCTGGGCGGTTGCGCAGTCCCCAGCCCGGCGAACAGACTTCCAGCAGCTTGACCGGCACGGGTGTCGGCTTGCAGACAGAATTGCCCTATTTTTCAACCAGGCTGCGATTCGATGTCGGGTTCCCCATCGGCCCCACGCCGGTCGGGGGAACTATTGCCGGAGACCGTTCACCGATCTTCTATCTACAAGCCATCGCCCGGTTCTGAGCAATAGGCGAATGACGTATTTTTCTACAGACGAGCAGTTATCTCTACCGTGCCTCGTTGTAAACCATCAGAAAGGCGGTAATTTTGTGGGCCCCTTGGAAATCCCCCTTCTGAAGCCCATCGTTCGTATATTGACTTTTCTTCATATAACGACGACCTTCTATTATAGAAGGAACCCATTAGAGCGATGACCAACAGGACCCCTCAGCGGATTGCAGTCGGAAGCAGATGGCATGGATTTTCACATCCGCACCGAGTCCTCTGCGCCCTCCTGGCCTCACTACAGCTTCTCCTGCCGAGCCTGGTTGCAGCCCTCCCAAGCGATGGCAATGTGGTCGGTGGTCACGCCGACATTCAACAGGTCAATCCACAGCAGCTGAATATTCAACAGACCACCGATAGGGCCATTCTCAACTGGAATAGCTTTTCGATTGCAGCGGATGAAGCCGTGCATTTCATGCAGCCGTCGGTGAATTCAATCGCGTTGAATCGAGTGGTCGGAACAGACCCCTCCGTGATTCTGGGCCGGCTGCAATCAAACGGCCGCATCTTCCTCCTAAATCCGAACGGTATCCTATTCGGCGCCGGTGCGCAGATCGACGTGGGTGGGCTGCTGGCCACGACGCTCAAGATTCGTGACGATGACTTCATGGCGGGCCGGTATCTCTTTGCCCAAGATCCACTCAAGGGACTCCGCACAGTAATCAATCGCGGAACCATCCAGGTCTCCGATCACGGCTTTGTGTTTCTGGCCGCACCGGGCGTGTCGAACGAAGGGTTGATTGTGGCCAACCTCGGAAAAGTTGTGTTGGGGTCAGGCCAGGCGCTTACGGTCGATCTGATGGGAGACGGCCTCATCAATTACGCCCTCAGCGGGAAGGTGTTAGACCAGGTCATGGGACCTGACGGAGCAACGCTCAACTCTGCCGTCAGCAACAGCGGGACGATTCAGGCCGACGGCGGCCACATCATTCTGCAGGCCAAAGCCGCCGGCGACATCTTTTCGTCGGTCGTGAACCAAAGCGGGGTGATCAGAGCCCGCAGCATCGAGAATCATGGAGGAGTGGTCCAGCTCCTCGGCGGAGACGAGACACTTGTCGCAGCCACGACGGCCGGCGCAATGCGCCCGGCCGGCGACGTAAGTGGAGCGGTCATTAACACCGGCACGATCGATGTGGCAGCCGGAGCGCCGAATGCAGTGCAGGGGGCCGTGACGATGGTGGGGGAGCGAGTCGGACAGTTCGGTTCGATCGTGGCCACTGGAGCAGAGGGTGCGAACGGCGGAGATGTGGTCATCGCTTCGACGACACGCACATTGCTGGCAAGTGGCAGCACCATCGACGTCAGCGGCATCGGCCACTCCTCCGGAGGCCGACTGCGCGTCTGGTCGGATCACGATACCTTCTTCAATGCCGATTCGACCATCCTTGCCCGCGGAGGAACGCTGGGAGGTGACGGTGGGTTCATCGAACTTTCAGCGAAGGAGAACCTTGCCTACGCTGGAACCGTCAACGCACTGGCTCCGTTCGGCTTAGCCGGAACATTGCTTTTGGATCCGCGCAATATCACGATCGCGACGGCAGGCGGCAGCGCGTATAACCCCGGCGTCAATAATCTTTTCGGGAATACCCCGGCAGCGGACGTCATCATTACGCCGGCGAGCATCAATGCGGCAGCGGCCAATGTTGTCCTCCAGGCCAACAATGACATCACGGTGACCAACGCCATCGCCATGACCAACAACGGCGTCGGTCTCACCATGCAGGCGGGTCGTGATATCAACGTCAATGCCAATATCAGTACGACGAACGGTAACATCTCACTGACCGCAAACGATTCATCCGCTCTTGGTGCGGACCGAACCGCGGGCACGACCGGCGACATCGTCATGGCAGGTGGAACGACAATCAATTCCCGAGGGGGAGATATCTTGTTGACGATTGGAACGTCGGCAGTCGCTCCATTTAGTCCGGGTGGGATCACTGCTGTGGCGCTCACGACAACCGGATTAGCGAACCAGAACGCGGGGAATGTCACGATCAACACACCTGGCGCCGTTATTCTATCCGGAGCCATCACCGCGAACGGTGGTGCCGCCGGAGCTGGAACCCCTGGACAAAACGGGGGGACGGTCTCTATTACGGGGGCGACGGGCGTCACCACTGGCGCGATCACCACGAGCGGCAGCAACGGCAATGGGGCCAATCAAGCGGGCGGAAATGGCGGCACCATCAACATCACAAAGACCACCTCGGGCAATGTGACGACCGGCGCTCTCGCCGCCAGCGGCGGCAATGCCGGCGCAGGGAACGCGGCGGGAGGAAGCGGCGGGACGATCACGGTGACCAATAGCTCGGCAACTACGGGCAATGTGACGACCGGTGCGATCACGGCTCGCACAGGAAATGCGACGGGCACCGGCGCTGCCGGCACCGCGGGCAGTGTCACGGTGACACAGAACAACGCGACGGTCGGCGCGACCTTGCAGACGGCGGCAATTAATACGAGCGGCGGGATAAAAGGCGCGGGCGGCGCGGTGGTGCTCAACTCGGCGAGCAACGTCAATGTCACGAGCACCATCACGACATCGGGCGGCGCGGTGGTGGCTGGCGGGACGCATGCCGGCGCGGCCGGTGGGAACGTCACGATCACGGGCGTGAATCGTACGGTGAGCGGGACCATCACAGCCAACGGAGGCGCGGCCATC
>JBGTCI010000011.1:0-25277 GCA_041748925.1 Nitrospiraceae bacterium
TAGTTGTCCGGCAGCGTCCGCTTTTCATGCGGGTACTGCATGGTGACCGGCCGATAGTGCACCATGTGCGACATCGTCACTTTCATGCCGACGAAGATGTCGTAAAACGTGATGGTCTTGATCCAAGCTTTGAACGTCATGGTGATCTGGTCTAGTCCTCTAGAGCCTTAGACGGGGAGCCGTTACGAACTGTTCTTCTAGGTGGCCCTGGGGGCGCATGGGCAATCCGCGCCAGCTCCTGAGCAATATCCTCAGGTGAAAGCACGAAATCTATATACCCGCTTTCTATGGCACTCTCGGGCAGATCGGGGTTAACTGCTGTCTCCGGGGCTTGAGCGATCGTAATGCCACCGACCTGTTTGATGCTGCTCAGCGCGGCTGCTCCATCCCCATCCAGGCCAGAGACAATGACCGCGACTATTTTTCCGTCCCAATGCTCTACCAGGGAACACAGGAATACCGTAATCACGTCAGGCCATCCCCTGGGTTTCGAAATCGGCTTGAGCCGGAACTCTCCATTGAGAACGTGTAATTCGCGATTTGCCGGGATGATGAATACATGATTAGCCTGAATGCATAAGCGTTCGGTGATCAACTCAACCGGCATTTTTGTGTGGGCAGGAAGAATCTCATGGAGCTTGGTGGGCATGGTGGTGATGTGGTTCACGATAACGACAGCCACGCCCATATCAGCCGGCAGATGTGTGAGTAGCCGAATATAGGCGTCGAGGCCACCGGCCGACCCCCCTACGCAAACAACAGGAAAATTTTTTGCGAATGGATTCGTTTTGATCGACATCCGCCACCCTTTTTGATTCGAAAGTTCAAGATACCCTGGGAACTGAACCAAAGGAAGATCAGGCCAGTGTGTGGGATAGGCCGGGGAACTCCTGCTAGCCCCCGAGTGTCTTGTCTTGGCTTTTGAACCACGCGAGAGCGTGCTCAAAATGCTGCGGATTAAAATCCGGCCAATATTCGTCTCTCACATAAAAATCCGCATACACCGATTGCACCGGAAGAAACCCGCTCAATCTTCGGCCTCCTCCCCACCGCACAATCAAATCCAATCGTGAAACGTGATCGGAACGGAGGCCGCCATTCTTCAGGCCTGCGAGGTCCCATTCCCAGCCATAGTTGACGAGGAGATTCACCTTTATACCTGCGCCTTGACGATGTCGGAATTTCTTTAATTCCTGGGGGAATTGTGTCGAAGTCTCATCACCGACAACCAGAAGTGCCGCTCCACGCCGAGCAATCTCAAGCGCAAACGTCACGCAGGCGTTCCTAAAAGCCTGTTGCTGAATAGAAGGCCGCTTGTTGTTATCCTGAGTAAAACCATAGATGGACACTTCCTGGATCCCGTATTCTTTACACCGGTCCAATAACAGCAAACCCGGGGTGATGCCATACTCATAGCCGGCTTCTTTGGGCAGGCCGTGATCTACAGCCCATCGGCGGTTGCCATCGGGAATGAACCCCACGTGACTAGGCATAGTACTTTTCAAGGACATCTATCTTGGCATCATGGCTGGGGAAACCGATCGCAGTCTGCTCAAAAGTGCTCACGCTGAATCATTACGTATTGCGAACAGAAACGCTGAGATGCCCAAAATGTGACGCTCGGAATGTCGCCCATTTGGAGTTCCGGCATCTCTCTTCCACGAAACTGTTGACCTGTCTGAATCCGGTCTGCATGCACCGGTGGACGAGGCAAAACGCTCCTCTTGAGTCCCTAGTCTCAGTGCCTTTGGTGGTCAGTGCTGAGGCCAGAAGGCCAAGAGTGTATGCGGTTCTGCGAAACTTGCACCAGCGTGGCTTATGAAAATCAGCTTAACTGCAAAGAGCGGGAATCGTCGCCAACTGCTTTAAAACAGGAAGTCATTGCTACGTTTTCGCAGCCAAGCTCCGAACTTATTCCCCGCTTGACCCTTCTGATCAGACGAAAGGGACGCCACTCGTCGCACACTCTCGCTCGCGCTCAAAATGCTACAACCCCGACTAGCCACAGCACCAGTACTAGAGTTAACGGAACTCCCAACAACCATAAAATTATTGGCATGGCGATCTCCTTAGAATAAATGGTGGTTTTTGCTCGGGCATGGGCGTTGGCTTTCCACCGTGAGCCCCCTTCGGTTAGATATGGAACACGTATACGATTAAGGCTACGCGCTTTGCACCTTGCTCGCTGAGCAATTTTGACCAGGCTGGGGAGGGCTCGCCGCAGCATCTGCGCGGGAACGAGCAAATCGCTGCGGGATGGATTTTGTTTCGTCCTCACGGGGAATATAAAACTGGAAGAGTCCGGCCCCTCAGTGGTCTATGGTAGGGTGTCCCTGAGAGTGGTGGCCACTGAACGGATCGCGATTAGGATCGAGGCCTGAGTTCTTTTTCAAAGCCGGGAAGGAGCGCCTTGAAGAAGGCATTTTTCACCAAATTGACGACGGTTTGCCATGTGTTCATCTGGGGATTCTCCAGGGGGCCTGATATCTCTGTCTTGGTCGCGACTTCCTCCCTTGGTTGGTTTTCCAGCAGCTTGGCCACGCCTCCGACAAGACCTTCGTAGAGCTTGTGAAACAGAGTTTTCTCTTTGTCCTGCCGCGCGTCGTACACCTTCATATCTCTGAAGAGTGGTTTAATGTAGCCCTCCACTCGGCTGTTCTTGACGCGCAGCTCGGAATAGAGCGAGAACAGGCCGGCGGTTACGTCAAAGCTGCCATACGCTCTGAGCAGCTCGTTCATCGCGCGCATCTGCGTCTTTTTGATCCTGATGTTCAGATCGAAGTCCGGGGATTTCGTCTCGGGTCGAAACGTTCCGCTGATCACGGTGTCGCCGGTGCCCATGAATTTGCCGCTAAGTGTGACGGTGCCGCTGCCTTCGCTGAGATGGTTGCTGATGTTCTCGAACTGGAGCGCGCCGTTGCTTAAAAACACACGGTATGGCGGGTTAGCTGCTTCGTTCACAAAGCCGAATTCGCTGTTCTTAATTTCCCCGTGATCGATCTGGACCAGTGTCTCCGGGTTGTCCTGGAGATTCCTGGCCGTTTTCACAGCAGCCTTGCCCACTTGGGTTTCTTGAGCTGTCGTTTCGCGCGTATGGACATAATCCACTCGGGCATCCTCAATCGTCAGTGTCTTTAAGTTCGCCTCTGTCCTGCCTTCGGCGGTGTATTCGAGATGGCCGTCGGCCGAGAGCGCCCCTCCGCGTAGCTCAATACTGTAGCGCCTTGATACGGGAAGTAACGGCTCCAGAGCGACGTCCTGCAAGGCAAGGTCGGTATTGATGCTCGCGTGCGGTTCGGCAAGGAAATTCGCATGGCCCCTCATGTGAATTCGTCCCGAACCAAAGAGGTTTCCGTCAAGTGTGAGATCGGACGGGTACACGTCATTGGGGGACCGGATATTGCGAATGTTTTCGGCGAGAAGGTTCACGTGGGTGAAACGCAGCGGTGTGGAGGGGTCCTGATCCACATAGGTGACGTCGGCATCTTCGATGTGAAATTCGTTTATCTCGATGGGATAAAACGAATAGACGGCCTCGCGCCATCCCTGCCCGTGGATCGGAACTTCGTTTTGAATTTCCTTCCTCGCTTGCGGCAGGGTGATGTGGAGGGTCGGTCGGCTGATCACATAGTCGCTTACTAACACTCCAGAGAAAATGTGCTGCCATTGAATGCTGAAGCGCCATTGAGGAATCTCTGCGACCGGAGGGTCTGGATAGTCTGTCTGAACCATGGTCAGCTGTCGAATCTCGAGCGACAGTGCCGGCGAGAGAGTCGCCTGGCCCACGGTAAACCGGTAGCCCTCCACGTGCGCGTTGAGTGCCCGCTCGATCAGCGTGGGCAATTGCCGGTTCACAAAAAATAGGCCGGCGACGGCCAGGAGGAAAAGAACCGCAACAGTCAGCACCGATCCTTTGAGGAACGGTGTCATGTTGCCAACGGATGGGAAGACCGGTCTCGCAACAAGGACGGGCCGTGGAATCGAACGTTCCGATTTGAGGGCACTCTTGAACTGCATCTATTTCCCTTTGAGTTGGTTCGCGTAGGTGCCTTGATCTCAATGATCCGGGACTACCGGTAACATCGGACGAGAGGCCAGAAGAGATGCCGCTCCTGCCTTGAGGCGCCAGGCGCATGAATGGGAAGCCTCCGGTCCTCCGAAGGCCTCCCATACAGTTAAAATAATACTGAACGCGATCACGAATGTGGCTGCCGGCCTTTCAGACCTGGCCCCGCCATGCCCCTGTCTCGCGACCACGCGTCTCGACAAAGTCCTTAAATCGGGTCAAATCTCCCTGTACGCGCATAGAGACTGCTCCCAACGCATCGCCTACATTTTCGACGACTCCCTGAGGTTCGTACTCTAATTGCAGCATGACCTTTGACGTGGCATCCGAGAGTCGATGAAATGTGACGACCCCTCCATTTATGGCGCCGCTTCGACTCGTCCATGCGATGCGCTGATCCGGCGCCTGCTCTGTGATCTCCGCATCCCACTCTTTCTCCTGACCTGAGATCTCTGCTTTCCAATGAAGATGTGTGTCATCCAGTTGTGTGACTTCTTTCACGCCTTCCATGAATCGAGGAAATTCCTCGAACTGCGTCCATTGATTGTAGGCAGTATGCAAAGGCACGTTGACTTCAATGGATTTCTCAATGATCGGCATGTGTTCCTCCGTTACGGTATTGAAGTGAGTCGGTGTGGAGAGACCCATCACTATCGTCTATTCGTTCACGTCATGGGTGCTCCAATTTTTGTAATAGAGACCGGGGGAAAACCTCCTTTGTTAGGTTTTGAAAACTCATAGCGCGAACTGTACGCGCATCAAGTCTTGCTCGCTGAGCAATTTTGACCGTGCCACGGAAACTCCCTGGATATATCGTCGACAAGTCCCCAGGCCGGGAACGAGACGAGCAGGTGAGTGGGAATTGAGATCGACGAGGGCGATCAGCTAACTGTCCTCCTCCACGGCCTGCCGTATCAGGATCTCACGGAGCAGCGTTGCCAATTCCTGGTGCATCAACTGAATGCTGGATTCGAGCTGTTGCAGCATCGCCTCGCGGACGTATAACTGTTGACTGTCGTAGACGCCTCCGGATCCGAATAGCAATTCTTCTGCTCTTTCTCGCGGCGCGATCCCGGCTCTCCCAACCTCCCTTCTTCCTGCCAGGTCTGCAGCATGACGTCCCTCAAACTCTGGCCTTTGAGGTCCCTGATTCCTGGGTCCGTGAGAAATCGCCAGGCTCGGTCGGAAAAGAACTCCGATTGCTGCGAGCCGTACCAAACGGCTGCCAAATGATTGTGAGGATGGCTGAATTCCTGGCGTACCTTGGTGAAGTTGGCAGACGTGCCGAACAGGACTTCCAGTGCGCCGCCGGCCACCGATACGATATTGCCTGCGTCTCCCGCTCCCGTCGCCATGCCGATGCCGCCGGATAATATATTGGCTAACCCCCCGAAGACGACTCCCAAAATGGTTTGCGAGGTTATGCGGGTGGTCTGAATGTCCTTGAGGCGATCCTGAACCTGATCGGCTCGCTGCACCTCACATTCAATTTCAGCGACGAGGCCTGACACTTCCAGCGTGGCCAGCTGCAATCGTGTCACCATCTTCCGTCGGACACGCTCGATGTCTACGAGTGCCGCACGCTCAACCTCCAGGCGCGCCATCCGGTTCAGTGTCGGCAGAAGCTCCATGACATCGGCGATATGGATCGCGGTGGGTGAATAGAGCTTGACCGCCGCTTCCTTCTCAGCGAGTGTGTTCTGCGCTTGCTGCTTCTCGCTGTGGCTTACGGGCAGGCTGCGCAACTCGGAAGAACCGGATTGGCACCGGCGATCGAATGAGTACGTGGTCGCAGGAGGCGGTAAGGTAGAAGCACAACCGCCGGTGAAGAGCAGGGACGAGAGCAATGCCAGACACCATCTGCTTCGTCGCATGGCGGGTCTCTCTTTCTAGTAAAGGACCAAAGGCGAACTCCCCAAGAGATTCTTGATTAGGACCTGAAACGTCCGACTCTGTGTGGTGACCTGATCTAGAGTAGGGGATGAGCCTCAGTTGACCGTGGAAGGTATACTGCTGGGTTGTTCCCTAGTGCAGAGAAAACACCGCAATTCGCGAGGATATTAATGTGACCCAGACACATACTCCCAACGGACTGCATGGCTCCGTCCAAACAGACCTTGCCGCTGCACGTCATCATCGTGCGCTGCCATCCAGGACGCTCCTCCCTCGGTCAATCAAGAGATGGAGCCGCCGGCTGTTTCACGCTGAATTTACTTGCCGCTGACCGGCGGTCGTTCCGCACCCCCTCCGCCCACTGATGTCTCACCCATTGGGCCAGCGGCGCCGTCGTTCCCCATATTTTGCTCCACGCGTGCACCTGCGCGGGACTCATTTTTTCGCAAGGTCTGTAATTGTCCTTCGAGCGACTGAATGTCCGGAGAGAGATCGGTTGCCTTTGTCCCGAGTTCTTCCTTGGTCACATTGAGTACAACGTTTCCTTGTTCCTTGTTCACCTTAAATGAACTCCAGGGATAGGCTTTCAGTTGGCCGGTATCGCCTATTGAGATCATGGCATACTCAATCTTCTTGGTCTCTGAGTCCATGATGAGTTGTTCCAACTTGCCAAGTTCCTCACCTTTTGGATTCTTCACCGTGTCACCGATCATTTCACTGTCGACTTCCACCTTCTTCCCTCTGGCAACGGGCATGATTGTGTATTTGCTTGGGATGCCACCTTCGCCTTTGGTGTCGGTCATATCCGTCTCGCCCGCCTCGGTCGCTCCGCGAGGTTGCTGCGATGTCATCTCGCTCGTGGCTGGGGGGGTGTCCGACTTCATGTCGGCATGGGAATACATGGCGAATGAGAGGCTCACCAATCCTATACCGCTGATCACCATAACTAGCTTCTTCATGATGTGGTCTCCTTATTGGATGTGATGTACGCAGATTGAGGGGCACGATCAATCTAAGCTAAGCCATGGGGCAGGTTGCGGTCTGGTCACTATTGCTCAGATGGCCGGATTAACCCCGTAGCAAACTGGCGCGGCCTCATCCACGTGGCCGACTAAACTCTTCCGCACCGGCTCGCGGGACGTTCTGCCACGCCAAGAAATATTCCGCGATCTGGTCAAAATTGCTCAGGGCGCCAGATCCGACGTGCGTACGCTGAGGTGGATGCGTGTGGTCCATCTAACCGAGGAGGCTCCCATGGTATCGATTCCCAAAGTCGTCGGTGTTCTCTCCTGTGGCGTCGTGCTATGCCTCGGGCTGTCCAACAGTGCGCAGGCAAATAATGGGGCGTTATCGTCTGAGGACGAAATGAAATTTGACCAATCTGATCGAAGGCAAGGTGGTCAGGGAGCCGGCGAAAAACACATGAGCGACGGGATGAAGGGCGATCCCTCTCACGACGGCAAGATGGTCAAGGGCGAAGTATTGCGCGTCGAAGGCGAGAACTATTTCGTCAAGGGACAAGACGGTAAGGAAGTGCGATTGCATACTGATCAAACCACCGAGAAGATGGGAAACATCCAGCAGGGTGATCGGATTGAGGCAAAGGTGAACGAGCAGAATCACGTGCTGTCGATTCGGTCGGCCCGTGGAAACTGATGCCGGTAACGGAGAAGAAACCGGCCGCGATTCGCTCCACGAAACTGAGGCCGATCACGGGGAATGACGCCGGCCGTATGCATGAATGACTCTACTCTCGAATTAAGCAACCACGGTTCGGATGATGCAGGAGTCATTGTCTCACGTGAACAGGGGCAGGTCGCTACATCACATTGCGGCCTGCCGACTCTTCAAGCAATGCCGTAATCCCTCCGACGAAAGGCAGCTACCAACCCGACCGTGCCCGCATCATTCATCGATCGAACCGAAAAATATCGGCGTCCGGATTCGGCCTCCCAACATGAAAACGATAAACGCGCAGTTCACTGTGAGGTAAGCGGATCACCGCTGGATCCGGGTGGGTCCCCTGCGTGGCATAGAGCTTGAAGACGAGAAATCCTTTCACGTTTCACGGCGCGGCTTAGGGAAGCCGCAATGAAGATGGTGCTGCCCAGATTAGCGGGATGAGCATACATAGTGCTCATCCCGAGGATTCTCCGACAAATGGTTACTTCGCGCAACTGATTTTCATGGATTCGATGTCGTTCGCCATGTCGAGCTTGCCCAGATTCGGTACACGCTGGCCTGACGCGAACGTGATCTCTGTGCCTTTGAAATCCTTGTCTTCATAGGCATGGACTATGGCGTTGGAACCGACGATGACGCTTTCGATATCATTGGCCCAATCCTTGCCCTCAAGATTCTTCATGGTTGCATACTCTTTCGGGCCTTGGAGTTTGACATGAGGATCATCCGCATCATAGTTATCGTCTTCAAAAATTTCGATCCAACAATTCTTATCGACCATCTTCATCTCCATGTCCGCGGCCTCGACAGACAGCGCTCCGATGGCGATCAATCCAGACACGATGAACAGTTTAAGCAACAACATGGCGACCTCCTGTGAAATAGAAATGGCATCTATCTAGGAACAGACACTCCATCTCGGCAAGGCTCTGTATGCGAGAGTGCCGGCGACCCGAAACCTCTCCCGCGACTCCCTTAGCTCACTCCAATTGTCGGCTCTCAACTCGGATGTCTTCTCTCTTGCTGGTCAGCGCCGCCAACAGATTTTCTGCCGTCCGCAGGTCAGGCGCAAACAGGGGAGAATAATTGCCTTGCGTGCGCGCCTTAAACTCGTCCTGAAGTCCGGCTGGAATTTTCAACAACATGGCCAGAGACGTGACGTACTCTCCATTCCCACGTGCGATGTCCTGTTCAAGATTCTCAAACGTGATTGCGGTAAACAGACGGGCCTTTTGGTGTTCCTTTATGAGGCCGTCGGAGAGCCAGTCCGACGGGCTCGTGCTCGATGTGAACTTGGCGAATGTGTCGACAGTCTCCTTGGTCGTGTTACAGGCAGAAACAACGAGCGCTGTGCTTGCGAGAACCAATACGCTCACAAGGTTCTTCAATGTGTTCATGCGCATGAGACAACCTCCTAGTGTGAATCCCTCAGGGTTAAAGGCACTTTTTTATGTCCGGATTGGGCCAGCCTGAGTACTGGCCCAATCTCTGTGCCTGAACCTCTCCGTTCGTATTTCCGAACCTACATCTTCGGCTTGGCTTGCTTAATGGACGATGCATGGCCTTTATCTGTAGCCTGGGCCTCGATCTTGTCACCCGCTTTGAAGGTGCCGTCCAGCTGAGAGGTCTTGTCCACATGCAGGCGGATTTCCTTGCCGGTCATATCCTTCACCACGTAAAACTCTCCGTCGATCTTCAGCAGGTCCCCTTTGATCATCTGAGTATTTGGCTCGGCCATATCACCCGCCGCAAATGAGAAGGATGCCAGTCCGACACCGATGACCATCGCGAACAGGAACGGCACGATGAGCTTCTTCATGACGGAACCTCTTTCATTAATGAATGTGTGGCCTGCTATTGGCCTATCGGCCAGACTGAGTCGTTCAGCGAGACTTTTTCTCCGCGGATTCCGGCGCAGACCGCTGATGCCACTGGTCCGCCCAATTCATAAGGTCATCCTTTTTATCGCCGTACCGCTCCTGAGCTTTGCCGACGAACTTGTCGTAATTGCCTTCGATCTGCTGCAAGTCGTCATCGGTAAACTTGCCATACTTCTCTTTCAGTTCACCTTTGAATTGCATCCATTTCCCCTTGAGTTGATCTGCGTTCATGATGTCTCCTCTCTATGTGAGATTGCGTTGCCTTTGTGTTCGTGTCGATCTTTCTCTGTCATCTCCAAACCTCCCTTATATTGGCAATTATGACCAGAAGACCAGCGACGGTCTGGTCAAAATTGCTCAAGGGACAAAACAATGATGCCGTACTTCTGATCACGCGGACTTTTGCAACACCTGCTAGTTTGGTTTTCTGGGGAGGGGAGTGGTGATGTGTGAACCACAGACGTTCTCACTATCTATCGGGTCAGTCTTGGTCAATATGCGATCAATAGCAGGTGTGAGCGAATGCCCCTTCATCTCATCAGGACGATTCTGCAAAGCTGCATGGAACAACGGAAGCAGGCCGAGAACGTCAAGTATGGTGGGGGTGACGTCGACCAGGGACGCCTCGCAAATCGTACCCAGCGCGTCATGTCCTTCCTGTCCCCCTCTCACAAAAATGATCGGCACAAGGGAGTCTGAGGCATTGAGATGCCCATGATCAGAGTGAAAGTGTCGATGCTTGGCCACGTCGAGTCCCTCAAGCACTCGCCAGTCCTGCTTATTGAGATACGTTAATTTTTTTGCCCTGTCGGCCAGCAGAATGATGTCCGGGGCGCTCAGAGGATCGGTAGGCAATCGTGCCGCGAGCCCGATGAGCCTTCGTGCAGCCATGGGATATGCGGTACTGTTCAGCGGGCTCCGATCGAGATGAACCGCCGGCAGCAACTGAATGGTGGCCCCATCATAACGATACGGAATATAGACGTAGCGGCTGTCGCGTTTATACAGCACGGCTTCCGGCGCTTGCTCATTCTTGTGGAGCGTCAGCAGCAAGTGTTCCAATATGGGGACGATGTCGCCTTGATAGTCGGGATCATCTTTCCAATGCCCCTGTGCAGGCTTTACATGGAATCCAAGCGCGCCACCATTCAACGTTGCGACGACAGTCGCATCTCCGGAAACAGTCCCATTGGATAAAAATCCAAACGACGCGCGGATCCTGGACAGAACGCTTTCGTTGACTAACGCCGGAATTTCGAGATGATAGGCCTTCCCGCTTGTGTCGCTCAGTTCGGTGAACGCAACCTTGAGATCTTCAATGCCCAGGACTTTGTCCCAGTCAATTGGAGTGTGGCCATGGTCCGATACCAACACGAAGAGTGTCCGTTGCATGACTGGTTCATTCCGTAATCCCCCCCACTGAATCGGGTCGACGGACGTCACATCGGATATCGATGTGGCGTGATGATTTCTCACGATGGCGCGATCGCCCGCGATGAATTTCGCGATGAGATCATCGAGATGCTTGAGATATTCTAGACGTGCCTGCTCCGGATTCTCGGGAGAGAGATGCTCGGCGTGATCAAGTCCGGCAAAATAGATCGTCATCAGGCTCGGGAGCTGCAGCTCCGATCCCTCCTTGGCGGCGCCATTAAAATCTTGGAGTGATTTCACCGCTTCCCACAGCGCGTTTTCGTCCACGGCTTTACTTCGATTTTGCTGATAGCTCAACAGGGTGTCGAAGTCAGGTCTCATCGCTCCCTGTCCACTCCCGCGCGTGAGCATATGGTGCACGACGCTGCTCTGCCCGCCACTCTGTCCGATGTACTCGTAGATCGTTTTTACTTGAGCGTTCATATCGTCGGAAAGGAAGTCGTCCCCCAGCTGCGCCTTCACCGCGTCGATATGATACTCCGTGTAATATCTGGCGATTTCACGGTCCCTAAAAAACAAGCTATTTCCTGTAATCCCGTGAGCGCCGGGGAACACGCCGGTGAACATCGATGTCCAAGCAGCATAGGTATAGGAAGGGAATACCGTCGTCGGTTCTTGGACGGCAATGCCCTTGGTCAATACAAGACCGCTTGCATCCACGCGCGCACCGAGTAAATCGTGTAAGCCTCCTGGCTTCCGTGGAGGATTCTGCAGGAGATATTTGACCAGGGTGTCGTGTTCGAGACCATCAATGGCCAGGATCACCACATGTTCAACCGGGTGACCACTGAGAGAGCCATGGAGCACATTGCCATTAGACTCTTGACGAACGGTAAGACGACTACAGCCGTTCAGCGGTACGATGAGCAGCATGAACAGTAGCAGCGCAAGTATGTGTGCGGCCAGATTCCGCTTATGCATATGAGACGTGTTTCTATCGATCATCGTGGACAATCGCGGGAGGCACAGGTGACATAGAACTCGACGGGGGGAGCACACTGGCCGTTGTCGACCTACCGAGACCAAGGCCACCCATGTACTAAATCCGCATGGGTGGCCACTCGTGCTTGCAGAAACGTGATAATGGAGGTTATTTAATTTCGTGTACCTTGCCGGTCATCGCATCCACGTAGACTTTATGGGTGTTCTTTCCATCCACAATCTCAACCTTGTAGACGACCCGGCCGTCATCTTTCCCCATATTCACTTCAACCGTCTTGCCGGGCTTGGCCTGCTCTGCGGTTTTGATCGCATCGATCATGCTGACGGTTGCTTTTTCACTGAGCGTCCTATCGGAATCGAACATCGCCCACGCTGGAGCAACGGTCGCACCGAGCATGATTGCCAATCCAACCGTGATGATTTCCTTCTTCATGGAGTTCCTCCGTTGTTAGATGTGTGAGAGTACTGAAACGAGGGACGACTGAGCACGTCTTGCAATTATGACAAAAAGACCCCACGCGTCCTGGTCAGAATTGCTCAGTCTTAAGAAAAATAGGAAACAGGACCACAGCACTTGCCTGGCACGAGATCACCAATGGCCCATTGAGGGCACGATAGTCATGGAGACGATAATTGAGAAGGAACGATGCGCTTCCATTCTGTAGGGAATGAGCCCAGCGTTCTCAACGTATTCAGAATCGGTGGAGTTTGTTGTGCTTTCTCTTCTCTTGGGATCGAGGTGGGCTCGGGCACTCGGCCGAATAAGCAAGGGAAATTCCCAGAGTGGCAGAAAAACGAGGGATGGTAGATTAGTATCTAGACGTGTTCGTTCCTCTATCGGAAGGAGTATCCGTCATGGCTACAGCTTGTTCGCGATCAGCAGGACCTCGAACCGTGACAATCAGATCACCGGGAAGGATGTCAACGGCAGGCAAGCAAACCGCGCCATTCGACCCCAAGACCTTTTTCGCACGCGCCGGTGACGGCTGGTCGATTCTGCACTGTCCGAAACACCAGATTCTGTTTACGCAAGGGGATGTCGCCAACGGCGTATTCTATATCCAGGAGGGCTGGGTCAAACTCACGGTCATCTCCCCCCAAGGCAAAGAAGCCGTCATCGCGATTTTAGGGACCGGAGATTTTTTCGGTGAAACCTGCCTTGCCGGGGAGCTGGTATGCTTGGCGACCGCCACTTCCCTGGACGCATCCACGATCGTGCGCATCGACAGGGCCGCCATGAACCGTGTGCTATACAACGAGCCGGCTTTCTCCCAGCTATTCCTGACCTATCTCTTGTCTCGCAACATCCGCATCCAAGAGGACGTTGCCGATCAGCTCTTAAATTCTGCCGAGAGGCGGCTGGCGCGGACGTTGCTGTTGCTGGCCCGCTCTGCGAAAGAGAATACACCAGATCTGGCCATTCCCAAGATCAGTCAGGAAACACTGGCCGAAATGATCGGCACCACTCGGTCACGAGTGAGTTTCTTTATGAACAGGTTCAAAAAGCTCGGATTCATTGAGTACACCGATGGTTTACATGTGCACACATCCCTCCTCACTGTCGTTCTAGCTGCGTAGCGTTGTGCGGGCGATGGCAAGCAGGCGCTCATGAAGCCGGCTCCGTGCTCGACTCCTGGTTGCAGAGTTGTGAACATATTGCCATATTGTGCCGTGCTGCATCCGTCAGCGGTTCTGGCGGCGTGGCGTCATATGACATGGGATACCCGTTTTGCCCGACCAGCGTGAATGGAGCCTGGCTTTCCGTCAAGCGGTTGGATACATTGTGCGAGAAAAAACTTGGATACGCCGACGCGGGCAGTCGGATGTGAGAGCCGGCTCGGGAAGTAGAGGGGGCATCCTCGATCTCTCCGCAGCGAACGACGCCGCGAAATCGTATGTGCCGCTGGGATTCAGAGGTGGAGATGCATCAACCTCGAGTTTTCATTGCTGACGATCATCCATTGGTGGTGGAAGGGCTTCGCCAGTTAATCGCCGATGACGCCGTGATTGTCGGCACGGCTCATAGCGGGACCGAACTTATGGAGAAGGCCCCACGTTCGGGTCCGGACATTGTGCTGCTGGACGTTTCAATGACGGACGCGAGCGGGTTTGACCTCGCCCAATCGCTAAAACAGAAACTCCCACGACTGAAAATCATTCTCGTGACGATGTTGAGTGAGCCTTTCCATGTGAGCGAAGGTTTTCGAAAGGGGGCCGACGGATACGTACTCAAACAATCCGCATCAACCGAGCTCATGGCTGCGATCCGCTCGGTGATGAGTAACCGCCGGTATGTCTCTCTGGATCTTCCGGCGGATGTCCGCGAATTGGTCGAGCATCCATGGATTCGTCCCGAAGGATACAACATTCAATTGACGCCGCGACAACGTGAGTTCTTGGTCATGTTTGCCACTGGTCTTCCAGTCAAGGTGATCGCCAATCGGATGGGCATCTCCGTAAAAACAGTCGAGTATCATAAGGGAGAGTGTATGAAAAAGCTCGGCATCAAGACCACAGCCGAGCTGACCAGGTTTGCATTGGCGCAGGGACTGACCGAGTTCTGAGGCCCCGCTACCGGACCACGCGGCATGAGTCTCGGATCATATCCCTCAGTGAGTCGGGTTGGAGGTATGGGTTGGGGACGTATCTGGTGGAGCAATGAGCCCCAGGGTGATAGCGTGTTTGGTGAGTTCGGCCGTGGTGCGAACACCGAGATTTTTCGAGATTCTCGCCTTGTGAAACTCGATGGTTTTCACCGTCACCTTTATTGCGGAGGCGATTTCCTTATTCGATTTGCCCTCCGCAACCAGTTGCAAGACTTCCCTCTGTCGTAGACTCAGCATCACTGTCGGAGTACTTTTGGGTTGCCCCGAAGACTCTGTCGGCGACTCGAATGCTTGATTGACCAGACCTTGCGCGACGACCGGCGAAATGTAGGTGCAACCCTTCAATACTTCCTTCACAGCAAACAGCAACTCGTCCGCAACCGAGGTTTTTAACACGTATCCCCCGATCCCTATGCGAAATGCTTCATTCACAAAGTGCGGCTCTGAATGCATCGTCAGGATGATGATCTTGACCTCTGGGCAGGATTTCTTCAGATGACGGCAGGCATCCAGTCCATTTAATTGAGGCAAAGAAATATCAACCAGTGCAAGGTCTGGGCGAAATTTTTCCACTGCCTCAATGAAGCTGCGGCCGTCTGTTGGGGTAGCGACCACGCTGTATTCCTTCTCCAAGATCTTGACGACGCCTTCAGCAACAAGACGATGGTCGTCGGCCACGATGACTTGCGGTTTCATGTCGGTCGGCTCCTTTTCATGACGCCCTGAATTTGGTGGTGCAATCTGCTCACGCCGCACGCGTGGGAGATGGCTTACGACGAGTAGCCGCACGAAGCGTGGCGTATAATTCCTCCGCAGCGGTATCCTTGGCCACGAACGCCGCAGCCCCGGCGTCCAGCATGCATTTTGCCATATCAGAATCGGTTTGAAGGGAGAGTCCGATCACGACGATATCAGGGCGTTCTTTCAACAGCAGCCTGGTGGATTGCGCCCCATCCAACCCCGGCATATGCATATCCATGATGACGACGTCGGGATTTAGCGCGCACGCCAATTGAATCCCTTGGGCTTCGGTGGAAGCCTCTCCGATCACCGTGACGTCATCGTATTGTTCCAAGTAGCTGCGCAGACTTTTAGAGATCAGGTCGAAATCATCGATGATCATCACCCGTAGCGGTGTCACGATATCCGTCTCGCCGAGAGCGGAGGTCGCCGCGCCTGGTTCGGGGGAGCGCCGAAGCGCAGGGGAGAACTCCGTTTTTGGAGCCTCCTCTCGGGTCACTTGGGTTTCGACTTTTTCGCCGGTCGTTGTAAATGGCAGGTGAAGTGACGCAACCGTTCCCTTGCCCGGTTCCGATTGCAGGTCGAAGCTGCCACCCAGTGCCGCCATGCGTTCCCGAATGCTCAGCAGACCGAACCGATCATCGCTCATTCTTGAGGCATCGAAGCCGCATCCATGATCTGACACGGTGATGGATAACACGTTCTGGGCATAGCGCACCGATACAGACGCTCGGTCTGTTTTTCCGTGCTTGAGCACGTTGAATAATAATTCCCGTATCGAGTGGAACAGCAGCACCGCATCCGCCTCGGGAAGGGGCAGCTCTGGTGTGTCGAGAGAAACTTCGACGGTCAGTATCTGCTGACTGCGCATCTGATCCGCCAGCCATCGAAGGGCGGTGCACAATCCGCTCTCGTACAGAGCTTGCGGTGTCAGCTCCGATACCAGCGACCGGGTGTAGTCGAGCGATTGGAGGAGCAACTGATCGGCATCCTGCAACGTCTTCCGTACGTCCTGATCGTGATCCTGTTTTAGCAGTTGGCCGATCTTCATGCGAGTCACGACAAGCAGCTGGGCCAAATAGTCGTGCAGCTCTGCGGCAAGCCGCCGCCGCTCAGTCTGCTCAGCAATCGTCAAGTCTGTCGCCAGCGCACGGAGCCGGGTGTAAGACGTCGCCAGCTCCTGTGTACGTTCTTTGACCCGTTCTTCGAGCGTGCCGGTCAATAGGCGAAGCCGGTCTTCGATTTGCTTACGTTCCGAAAGTTCCCGAGCCAGCATGCTATTCGCAACCTCGAGTTCGGCTGTTCTCTCAGCGATCCGCCGCTCCAGGTCCTGGTTGAGAAGCCGAAGGTCTTGCTGCGCTTCGGCATATTGCGAGCGTAACTGCCGTTTTTCCAGCACGTGGCGCACCGCCTCGCCCAAACGGGCCATCCGGTTCTTGAGGATGTAGTCGTCCGCGCCGTTGCGCATCAGCCCCACAGCCTCTTCGTCCCCTATGGCGTGCGATACGACGATGAATGGAATCGTCAGCCGGCTTTGGTGGAGACACTGCAACGCTTCCGCCGAGCTGAACTGCGGCATCACATGGTCTGAAATAATGACGTCCGGAGGATGTTGGGCCAGGCGCTCCATGAATTCAGCCTGGGTATCCACCCGCTGCCACTCAGGATCGTAACCGTTCTTCTGCAGTTCCCGGACGACCAATTCGGCGTCCAATGGATCGTCTTCAACGATCAAGATGCGTATGTTGGCCATGCGCGTGGTCCCCCGTCTTTCAACGTACTCATTGCGGACTTCCTGCGTTTCCTATGCAGAGAAAATCTCCGACGGAACCCGATTGAGCCCGATCCAATACAGACCAAGTTGCCGAACCGTTTCGGTGAATTGTGAAAAATCGACCGGCTTGACAATATAGCTGTTCACACCAAGATTGTACGTATCGGTCAGGTCGCGTTCCTCTCTGGAAGCTGTGAGAACCACGATAGGAATATGTTTGGTGCGCGGGTCCGATTTACACCGTTGCAAAACCTCCATGCCGTCGATCTTTGGGAGTTTCAGGTCGAGGAGAATCAACCGGGTATTCGAACAGACGCCCTCTGTGCCGAAGAGGTATTCTAATGCCTCCTCACCGTCCCGCACGACATGAACTTTGTCCACGAAGTTATGTTTCTGAAACGCCCGTAACGTGATTTCCACATCGTTGGGATTATCTTCGATTAACAAAATATCCAGCTCGTTATTCATGCCAAGGTTGCCTTTCGTAGGGAAACAAAAAATGTGGCGCCGCCGTCCACTTTGGCTTCAGCCCATACTCGCCCATCATGGCGATGGACAATGCGCTGGACCACCGCCAATCCTACGCCGGTGCCTTCGAAATCCTCTTGCCTATGCAACCGTTGAAACACCCCGAACAACTTGTGCGCATATTTCATGTTGAACCCGATGCCGTTGTCTTTGACGTAGTAGATCACCATCTCTGTGCTCGAGTCATCCGGCATCCATCCGACTTCGATCCTGCTCTCACTCTGATTTTTGGTGTACTTGAAGGCGTTTGTGAGCAAATTAACCCAGACGATTTTCAGGAACCGAGAGTCTCCCTGGCAAGGGGGCAAGTCCCCGATAGTGAGATTGATCTGCCTGCCCTCCTGCATGATCCTCAAATCATCCGCCGCCTCCCGCGCCAAATCCGCCATATTGACCACACGGACTGTCATGCCCTGCCGGTTCAGTTTGGAAAGCTCCAGCAAATCATCGATCAGTTCGCCTGCCTGACCGACCGCTTTCCTGACAATGGATAAACTACGCCGCGCGTTTTCGTCCATGTGCGGACCATGATCTTCTTCCAGGATGCGGCTGAAGGCATCGATGGTCCGCAACGGCGCCCGCAAGTCGTGCGAGACCGAATAGGAAAATTTTTCCAGCTCATGGTTGGCATCGGCCAGCGCTATCGCCTGATTCTTCAAAGCGTTATTCACCGACGTCAAGGCTCGATCGCGCTCCCGCAGCGCGTCTTCAGCTTGTTTGCGCGCCGTGATGTCGATGTTTACCCCTGTGAGGCAACGCGGGGAGCCCGTTTCATCATTGAAGATCTGCCATCGTCCGGCCACCCAATGTGTGCTACCGTCCGGCCACACGACGCGAAACTCTGCTTCACCCGGTTCGTTGGTGTCGATAGAATGTTTCACACGCTCCAGGGCATGAGGCCGATCCTCGGAATGGACGAAGCTTTCCCACGCTCCCTGGGTGCCCGGAAATCCTCCGGGCGGCAATCCATACATGGTTTCCAATTCTTCGGTCCAGGTGTTCACACCGGTTTTCATGTTCCACTCGAAGGCTCCAATCTTCCCCGCCTGCTGAGCCAAGCGCAGCCGCTCCTCACTTTCGCGCAGAGAAGCTTGCGTCTCGCGCAGCTCAGTGATGTCCGTGTTGGTGCCGAACCACCGAAGGATTCGACCCCCTGCATCCCGAATGGGCAGCGCTCGCGAGAGAAACCAGCGGTAAGCTCCGTCATGGCCGCGCAACGGAAATGTGTCTTCCCACGGCTCGCCGGTGGCATGCGCTTGCCGCCATTTTTTGACGACTCGATCGAGATGGTCGGGATGATGAACCTTCTCCCATCCCCAGCCCTGCATCTCTTCGAACGTCGTACCGGTGTACTCGTACCAACGCTGGTTGTACCATGAGATCCAGCCAGTGGGGTCCGCCACCCAAGCGAACTGCGCTATATTTTCGGCCATTGTGCGGAACCGCTCCTCACTTTCGTGCAGCGCCTCCTCCGCACGTTTGCGGTCGGTGATGTCGCGGGTAAAACAGCGGGAGTGGATAAACTTGCCGTCTTCGAACAAGGCGTTTGAATTGATGAGCACATCGAGGACCGAACCGTCTTTGCGCCGGATTCTCGCCGGATACTCGCGCAGTGTATCTCCACTGGTCAGACACCGAAGGATATGTTGAATGGCAGTCTGATCGGCATGAAACTCGGTGATGTGATGGCCCAGATACTCCTCGCGGCTATAACCGAGTAGGTCAAGCTCCGTCTGGTTGACTTTCATAATAAGGCCGTCAGGTCCAACCCAGTGCAGGCCAACGCTGGCATTGTCGAAAAAGTCCGACAGATTCCGTTCGCTGCGGCGTAGCGCGCTCTGAACACGTTTCTCCTCTGAGATATCGCGTATAATTTTTGACGCTCCGATGATTTTCCCGTTAGAGAGTAGGGGAGACACTGTCAGGGAAACGGTGAGTTCGGTCCCATCTTTGCGGCGCCGGATCGTTTCATAATGATTGATCGGCTTGCCCTGCATAATCTGTCCGAGAATGTGGACTTCTTCGTTATGTCGCTCCGGTGGAATGAGCCGGAGCACAGGTTGCCCGATCATCTCCTCTGCGGCATACCCGAACAAGCGTTCCGCTCCCTGATTCCAACTCGTCACAATCCCGTGCAGATCCTTTCCTATAATCGCGTCGTCCGACGATGTTACGATAGCCGCCAAACGGGCGACCGCCTTCTCGGCCTCCTTGCGGTCGGTAATGTCTATGAGCATGTTGATGGCGCCGATGACCACTCCATCAGCGTTCCGCATCGGTTCCGGATGCGGCAGCACATGGCGCTTCGTGCCGTCGGGCCGTTCGATGACGATTTCTTCGCCGCGAACCGCCCGGCCTTCACGTAATGTGACGGCCATGGGACATTCATCCAATGGAAGTGGGGAACCGTCCGGCCGGTAGATCTTCCACGATCCGCACCACAAATCCTTGCCGATCTTCGGATCGCGCCCCCATAACGCGACTGCGGCTTGGTTGTAAAGCGTGATGCTCCCCCGCTCGTCGGTGGTGTACACGGCAGCGGGAAGAGCATGAATGAGCTCCCGGTAACGGGCTTCGCTCGCGCGCACCACTTCTTCGTTTTTGATGCGCTCGGTGATGTCGCGTCCGATGCATGCAATGCCGACGACGTGCCCGTCATGGATCGTCGGCCCGCCGCTGATGAACAGATTGCGGCGCTCGCCGGTGGCGGTGACGACGGTCGTTTCAATCGTGAAACCCTGGCCGTGAACAGCGGTGCGGAGGGTATTTCCCACGGCTTCTCGCTGATCGGGTGTGCAGAGGTCCGAGAAACGGATGGTCTCCAGCTCTTCGATCGTCCGAGCGATGAGCCGGAGCGCGGCGGGATTGGCTGACTTGACGCACTCGTCGACGTCAAGGGAAAAGATCGCGTCGAGGCTTCCCTCGAAGAGGGAACGGTATTGCTCGCCGGTTTCGTTCAAGTCGATACGGGCTTTCACCAGCGCGTCCGTGCGCTCGGTCACTCGCTGTTCGAGTGTGTCGTTCAGCTCGCGCAGTTGCTCCTCGGCCCGGCGGCGCTCGATCACTTCGGCAAGCAAAATGCGGTTTTTGTTGTGGATGTCGGCGAACACCGCGACCTTCGAGCGGAGGATTGCAGGATTGATCGGCTTGTGGAGATAGTCCACCGCGCCGGTGCTGTAGCCTTCGAGCACATGCTCGCCTTCGTTGTAGTAGGCGGTGAGGAAGATAATCGGCACATGTGCGGTTTTCTTCCGCTGCTTGATCATCTGGGCCAGTTCGAAGCCGCTCATGCCGGGCATCTGGATGTCCAGGATGAGCAGGGCAAATTCGTCATCGGCGAGCGCGAGTAATGCTTGGTCGGCGGACTCGGCCCGGACCAGGCGGTAGCTGGGGTTGTCGAGGATGGTTTCGAGCACGGTGAGATTTTTCGGTTCATCGTCCACGATCAGGATATTGATGGGGCCGCTCCGACGCCGCGGTTGCAGGTCTTGCACCTTGGCGTCGGCCGATACTGGGACTGTGTCAATGCTCATGGGGTGACCTCGTTATTTCTCGATCCTGTTCATCGGAACAGCCATACGCGCATCAGCGACAAGAGTTGGTCCGTATTGACAGGCTTGGCGATGTAATCGCTTGCGCCGGCGTTGAGGCACTTCTCGCGGTCGCCTTTCATCGCTTTTGCCGTGAGCGCAAGGATCGGCATGGTGCGTAACTCCGGGACGTTGCGGATCTCGCGCATCGTCTCATAGCCGTCCATTTCCGGCATCATGATATCCATGAGCACAATGCTCAGGTCGGGCGTGTTCTGGATGATTTCGATGGCGTTGCGTCCATTGGTTGCGCTGACAACGTCCATCTCCTGGTTCTCGAGCAGGGAAGTCAGGGCGAAGATGTTGCGCGCGTCGTCATCGACCACGAGGACCTTGTGCCCGCGCAGGATTTCGTTGGAGCCGTGGAGCCGGTCGAGCATCTTCTGCTTGTCCTCCGGCAAGTCGGTGATGACTCGGTGAAGGAAGAGGGCGGTCTCGTCCAGCAGCCGCTCGGGTGATTGGACGTCTTTGAGGACAATGCTCTTGGCCATCGCTTTGAGCTGCATCTGCTCCTCGGCGGTCAACTCCTTACCGGTGTAAACGACCACAGGCACCCCCGTCAAGGCCGGTTCAGCGTGTATTTTTTCCAGCAGTTCGAATCCGGTCATATCGGGCAGGCGCAGGTCGAGCACGACGCAGTCAAATGCCTGCCCCAGCATGGCCTCCAGCGCCTCGCCGCCGGTAGCGACGTCCACCATCTCAATGTCTGTATAGCCGAGCAGCTCTGCAATGGACTGGCGCTCAATGTCATTGTCTTCGACGATCAGAAGCCGCTTCGTGCGCGGAGCGGTGAGGTTTTTGATCCGGTCGAACGCCATTTTGAGGCCTTCGGTGGTGGGCGCCTTGACGAGGTAGGAGAAAGCTCCGTGTGCGAGGCCGTGGTGGCGTTCCTCCTCCACGGTGATGATTTGTACCGGGATGTGGCGTGTGGTCGGGTCGAGCTTGAGCTGATTGAGGACCGTCCAGCCGAGCATGTCCGGGAGGGAAATATCGAGCGAGATGGCCACAGGGTGGAACTGCCTGGCAAGGGAGAGACCCATGCTGCCTTTGGCGGCGACGATGCCTCTGAAGCCTTTGTCGCGGGCTAAGCCCAGGAGAATGCGCGCATAATGCGGGTCGTCCTCGACGATGAGCAGGACAGGGTCGCCCTCCTCGATCGCGTTGCGATCGTCGTCGATGTGCTCTTCGCGTGCGATCGGCAGGTGGACCGTGAGCAACTTTGCCGCCCCGACTGCAGTGTTGCCGGTCGATGAGGCCCGCTCTCTGTCGGGCCCGGAGTAGTGTAGGGGCAGGTAGAGAGTGAACGTGCTGCCCTCTCCGAACACACTCGTGAGCTTGATTTCGCCGCCGAGCAGCACGGCCAACTCACGGCTGATGGCGAGGCCGAGGCCGGTGCCGCCGTACTTGCGGGATGTGCCGGCGTCGGCCTGTTGAAAGGCCTCGAAGATGAGTCGCTGCTTCTCCGGCGCGACGCCGATACCGGTGTCCTTGACGGAGAAGGCCACGACAAACGGGGCTGCGCTGAGCACCGGGTGCTCGGCGCTCCAGCCCTGCGTGGCAAAACGGACCTGCACATCGACTTGGCCGTGAGCGGTGAATTTGACGGCGTTGGACAACAGATTCTTGAGGATTTGCTGTAGACGCTTCGGGTCGGTGTACATGAATCGAGGCAGGTCTTCGGCAAACTTGATATCCAACGGCAGGTTCTTGGCCTCGGCCACGTGCCGGAAGTTTCGGTCGATGGTGTCGCGCAGGCCGGCGAAGGAGATTTCCTCGACCTCGACGGTGACGGTCCCGGACTCGATTTTTGAGAGATCCAGGATGTCATTGATGAGGTGGAGGAGGTCGGAACCTGAGGAGTTGATGTTGCGGGAGAACTCGACCTGCTTGTCCGAGAGGTTGCCCCCGGTGTTTCCGGCGAGTTGCTGGCTGAGAATGAGGATGGAATTGAGCGGCGTGCGCAGCTCGTGGGACATGTTTGCGAGGAACTCGGACTTGTATTTCGACGTCAGCGCCAACTCGGCGGCTTTTTCCTCGAGCGCGCGGCGGGCCTGCTCGACTTCGCCGTTCTTGCGCTCGACCTCGGCGTTCTGTTCGGCGAGGAGTTTGGCCTTCGTGCCCAACTCCTCATTGGTCTGCTGGAGTTCAGACTGGCGGGACTGAAGCTCGACGGTGAGCTGCTGCGATTGTGTGAGCAAGCCCTCGGTGCGCATCGTCGCCTCGATCGTATTGAAGACCGCGCCGATGCTCTGGGTGAGCAGTTCGAGGAACGCGAGAGACCCGGGAGTAAAGCTCTGAAGCGTGGCCAGCTCGATGACCGCCTTGGTTTGCCCCTCGAAGAGTACGGGCAACACGAGGATGCTCACCTGCTGTGCCGTACCAAGACTGGACGAGATCGAAATGAAATCAGGCGGTACGTTGTCGAGCAGGATGCGCTTTTTTTCCACCGCGCACTGGCCGACGAGGCCTTGGCCGAGGGAGATCTGGTCCAAGAGTGTTTCCTCCCCGCCGTGCGCGTAGCTCGAGAGCAAGTTCAGTATGAAATGACCGCCGGCGCCGGTGAGGTGGTAGATGGTGCCCTGGTGGGCATTGACAAGCGGCGCCAGCTCGGTGAGAAGCATCCGACCCACTGTGCTCAGTTCGCGCTGGCCCTGGAGCATGCCGGTGAATTTGGCGAGGTTGGTCTTGAGCCAGTCCTGCTCGCGGTTGCTTTCTGTGGTTTCGCGCAGGTTGGAAATCATCGTGTTGATGTTGTCCTTCAGTTCGGCCACCTCGCCGCGGGTCTCTACCTGGATGGAGCGTGTGAGGTCGCCTTTGGTGACGGCCGTGGCGACCTCGGCGATGGCGCGGACCTGGGTGGTGAGGTTGGCGGCGAGCAGGTTGACGTTGCCGGTGAGGTCTTTCCACGTGCCTGCCGCGCCTGGGACGTTGGCCTGGCCGCCGAGCCGCCCTTCGACGCCGACCTCGCGGGCCACATTCGTCACCTGGTCGGCGAAGGTCGCAAGCGTATCGGTCATGTTGTTGATCGTATCGGCGAGCGCGGCGACCTCACCTTTGGCCTGCACGGTGAGACGCTGGGACAGGTTGCCGTTGGCCACGGCGGTCACCACTTTCACGATGCCGCGGACCTGTTCGGTGAGGTTGGAGGCCATGAAGTTGACGTTGTCGGTGAGATCCTTCCAGGTGCCGCCCACGCCGCTCACCTGCGCTTGGCCGCCGAGTTTTCCCTCCGTGCCGACTTCGCGGGCCACGCGGGTGACCTCGCCGGCGAAGGAGTTGAGTTGATCGACCATCGTGTTGATCGTGTTCTTCAGCTCAAGGATTTCGCCTTTTACCTCGACGGTGATCTTGCGGTTGAGATCGCCGCGCGCGACGGCCGTGGTGACTTCCGCGATGTTGCGGACCTGCGCGGTGAGATTGGCGCCCATGGTGTTGACCGAGTCGGTGAGATCCTTCCAGGTCCCCGCGACACCGGGCACCACTGCCTGCACGCCGAGCCGGCCCTCGGTCCCGACCTCGCGCGCCACGCGGGTGACCTCCGAAGCAAAGGAGCGGAGTTGCTCGACCATCGTGTTGATGGTTTCCTTGAGTTGTAAAATCTCGCCGCGCACATCGACGGTGATCTTGCGGGACAGATCGCCGTTGGCCACGGCAATCGTTACCTCGGCGATGTTGCGGACCTGGCCGGTGAGGTTGGACGCCATCGAGTTCACGTTGTCGGTGAGATCCTTCCAGGTGCCGGCGACGCCCTGCACTTCCGCCTGGCCGCCGAGCTTTCCCTCGGTGCCGACCTCGCGCGCCACGCGGCTGACCTCCGAGGCGAAGCCGTTGAGCTGATCGACCATCGTATTCACGGTGTTCTTCAGCTCGAGAATCTCGCCCTTCACATCCACCGTGATCTTCTTGGAAAGGTTGCCGGTGGCGACTGCCGTGGTCACCTCGGCGATGTTGCGCACCTGCGAGGTGAGGTTGGAGGCCATCGAATTGACGTTGTCGGTCAAATCCTTCCACGTGCCGGCGACGCCTGAAACCTGCGCCTGGCCTCCGAGTTTGCCATCCGTGCCCACTTCGCGGGCGACGCGGCTGACCTCCGAGGCGAAGCCGTTGAGCTGAACGACCATGGTGTTGATGGTGTTCTTC
>JBGTCI010000012.1:0-14795 GCA_041748925.1 Nitrospiraceae bacterium
CAGTTCCTGAACGACCACTTTCTTCCGTGCTTCCTCTTTGTGAAGCGATTCGATCACGGAATCCGTCGATTTACCATTGGCGATAATTTCCACGAGATGATGTAAGCGGGTCTGAATCAAGGATAGTTCTCGTTCGAGGGCCACACGCCGGTCAGGAAACTTCTCCTGCTCACTCCTGATTCGTTCTATCGCGGCTTCGACTGAGCGTTCGAGGACTCGTTCGTCAATGGCTTCACTCATGGCATGAAGGATGGCGGAGTCGAGAATATCTTGACGTACCTCAATATTGTTTGAGCATACCGTGCCGCCTCGCTTGTAGTTGTAAGCGCATCGGTACACGGTGCGTGTATATCGGCGTTTGGCGGTACGTTTGATCGCCACGATTGACCCACCACACGTCACGCATTTGGCAAGGCTGCTGAGGAGATTCGCTGATCGTTGATCTTCACCCGATGGACGAGAAACCAATCGCCCATTCTCGCTTCGCAGATACGTTTGATGGTTTCGCCCCCTGCGGTTCTCGACATGTTCCCAAAGCAACGGGGAGATGATCCGCAGCTCAGGTGCGTCGAGACGGAGCCACTCGGACTCTGGGCGTTTCCGCTGTCTTCTGGTTCCACCCCGATGAATCACTTGCGTCCTGTTCCACAGAACAATGCCTCGGTATAGATCACGCTGTAGGATGTCTCGTAAGGCCGTTGGACACCACCCGGCCTTGCCTCCATGTGGAGGCGGTATCCGATCCTCGTTCAAAGCCTTGGCTATGCGCGTCAAGCCGAACCCTGAGGCAAACAGCTCATATATTTTCACTACTACCTTTGCCTGTTCAGGGTTGATTTTCCTGATCACATGCTGACGACATTGTGAGCCGTCCGCGTTGGCTTCACCATTATATATGGGGACATTGTCGTACCCGAAAACCTTATTGCCCGTGACATGCAACGCCTTGGCTTTACGAAGCATGGCGTCATGGGTGCGCTGACTGGCTTTTTCCCGCTCAAACTCTGCCGCAAAGTTGGTAAGACTGAGCATCACCTTGTCCGTTGCGTTGTCGAGAGTACGCTCCCGTTCCTCGAGGTAGAAGAATACCCGCACCTCGGCATCGAGGATTTGCTTGAGAGCATATGCGGTCTGGATCTGTTCACGACCGAGGCGAGATTCCTCGGACATAATGAGGATCTGAAACGACGGACTAGGTTTGAGCGCATTCATAAGTCTGAGGAAACCCGGTCGCTTGACGAATTCTGCACCGGATACACCATCATCACTGTAGATGTGCTCCGGCGCAACGAACCAACCTTTTCGAACTGCGTAGGCCTTCGCATGGTCAATCTGGCGCGTGACAGATCGCTCTTCGTCGTTGACGCCGCTTTGCTCTGTAGATTTTCGTGCGTAGATGGCGGCTATCATTGCGCCTTCCTGACAGAAATCGGTGATGCCTTCTCGGCTGTATCTGAACGATCGGCTTTCCGTGCGGAGTCTACCAACATCGATGAAGTATGTTGTAAAAATCTACGGTTTGTTTGGGGAGGGGAACTAACCGTAAACTCTGTAACACTCTGAGAACGTTGGGCTTTCCATTCATCAACAAGCATGGATGCCAACAAATCCGACAGCGCCTCGACCAGCTCCACCGGTAGCTGGTCATCTTCAGTTGTGATTGAGCGTATGCGCGTGCTCATCAAATCTTCATACGTCAGAGCGAAAAGTACCACTCCTGGCCTTGCAGGGTCAGGCTCATCGCAGTTCCTTAATCAGCTCCACCACCATCGGCTTGATCTGCAGTTCGAACTGCCTCTTGTTTCGTAGCCTCGTCGAGTTCACCCAGATAGGCATCCCCTGAAACTGACAGACGACCCAAAACGATGCCGTCACCCCGTTGCCTACTTTTGCCAGCCACTCGGGTGTAGCCGGTCCCACAATGTACCCGCAGGCCCGTTCCCAATAGATCGGCCTGGCATTCGCAGCAGCCGGTTCCATGATGATGGCATTTACGCCCTCTTGCAGCGCGGCAATGATGCCAGGCTTCTGCTTTTGGATGATCGGGAGCCAGCGATTGATGGCCCCCTGTTCTCCCGTTGCCTTGATCGTCCCATTCTGTGACAAGGCCAACCGTATTCCGTCTGCCCTGATTCGCTCGATAAGGAGGTCAAAGTTCATATTTCCACCTCCACAGACGTTATTTCCCTATGCTGAGCCGCTACCGCGCTACTTTCCGCTTCCAGCGCAGGGATTGGGGCGTTGTTCTCCCCGCTACCTTCGATAGAGGTCGCACTTTGAACAAATGATGCATCTCCGCTCCCTGACTGGGAGGTAGCGTGGTCGCGCGTTGAAACAGGGCTTTCAGGGATAGAAGACCCAATGTAACGTTGAAAGGCATCAGCCAGAGCGGCAAACTCATACCCCTTTTTGACCGCGCCGTCCCGTTTCAGATCTCGGGAAAAGACTCCAAAGGGTTTAAGCTGGCGAGCCAGTTGTGCCTGGCTCAGAGCCTTCCCGTGCCGCCACTCTGACCATGGCCGTTCCTCCATCACGGCCAGCCGCTCACACAGGTCTTGGGACCAGATCGCGGTATCATTTGTGAGCCCATAGATGATCCGTTGGATGTCTCGCAGCAGCTGAATTCGGATGGAGTCTGATTTGGCGATGTCCGACCCGGTCAATGCCAAGGCCGCTCCGTCCCCCTTGGCAAGCCACTCTGGGCCCAGTACGTTCGCCACGCAGAGGAGCACAAACCAGTTATCGCTCGCACGGTCGGGCATCGCATCCGGTACCGTCGGGTCGGCCTTCACTAAATCGTCGGTGTGGTCCTCGACCCATCGTTTACACTCACCGGCGAGCGTGCGCAATTCTTCCGCAAGAACCGTCCCCTTTGCGCCGGACCATCGGAGCCGATCAATGAGTTCCCCCTGCGCTCTCCGTTTCATTGGAATGACGATGCTGCGGTCTGTAACCGTGTCGGGTAGGCTGCCGATCGCCGCAAAGGCTTTCGGACCCCAGGTAGAAAATACCCGGACTTCCAGGCGTTCGCCGTGCACGCGGATCACCTTCGCCCCGTCCTTCGTGTGACCACTGTTCAGAATTCCGCGCAGTGCCTCGTCACCCTCGTTGAATGTATCCAACTCGTCGATGAGAAGGGTTGGCTGGACCGCTTCAATGACTCGGAAGATGGCCGCCGCTGAGATATTAGAACTGAGAAGCACTCGGTCTAGAAGTTTTGAAAGCAGGACCAACAGAGACGTTTTCCCGCATTGTTTCTCCGGTGAGAGGACCGCCAAATAGGGGCAGATGTGCCAGAGGTTGAACGCATACGACCAGAGGACCCACAGGACGATGGCATGAACAGCGTGGTCATTGAGCACCACAAACCGGCGGATGATTGCCGCCAATTTGTTGGCGAGGACGCCACCATCAACGGGAGACTTTGATGCCACTATCGTGTCGAGTACGGGACCGACTTCAGTCGTTTCCTGTTCTTTTTGTTTTTGTTTGGCTCTGACTTCTTGATCCACATACGTAACGGGCACCCCCCAACGCTGCGCCGCCCTTTTCCGAGCTTGCCCATATTTGAGTTTCGGAAGGCTAGCGAGCCGTGCCACTTCAAGGTCATCCGACAGGGTGTCAGTTGGTGATTCCATCTGACTCTCCCCGTCGTTCGGCAATGCTTGGCTAAGGAGCGCCGAAAAATCTGTCGCTGTTTTGCTCGGTGCCCATTCACTCAGATCTTTATGCCCCTCTGGTAAGGTGATGGTGTCAATCCGCTTAGCCTTGCCCCTAAGCGACTGAGCCACCTGCTCTCCATGCTTGCGGCCAGGCTCATCGGCATCCGGGAGTATCACCACATGCTTTCCTGTGAGCATGTCCGAATACTGAGGCCGCCATTTTCCAGCCCCCATCGGTGCAGTCGTTACTGCCCAGCCAGATGGGAGGCCCAGCTGATAGGCAGTGTCCACGTCCTTTTCCCCTTCGACAATTAAGACGATCTCCGCCTTCACGATCTCGGACAACCGATACAATACAACCCGCGTGCCCTTGAGATTCCATGTCCAACCGCCGCAGCCGTCGGGCCGACGTTGGCCAAAACCCTTTGGCTCATAGCGAACCACTTCGAAGAGCAACGCGTTCTTTTCATCGGTGTAACTGTAAGTTGCCACGATTCGCCGAATCTTCTGATCATTGGTGGCTGAAGACGTGTGGAAAAACAGATCATGCATGCGTAGGCCAAGGGCCTGACAGATTGACTTTGTTGTGCAACCGGCGAAGCATTTGAGCAAAAGTCCTTTCTCGCCATCCCGAAATGACAAACTGGGCTTTTCGTCATCATGCGCCGGACAGATCGCGAGCCATTCATCACCTCGCAGTCTGGCTCCCGTTACTCGTGCAGCGAGGTCCGCGGCTCTCATCTTGCAACTCCTTCATGATGTCCATTTGCAAAACTTCGTCCACTATAGAAATCTTCTTCATCGACCAACTCCCCTGCCGTCTCCAGTGCGACAGCATTCAGGAAAGTTGCTCCGAGGAGGGATTGTTCGGTCTCTATCGAATGTGGCGGCAGCTTCGGCAGATCAATGATTGGGTTCATGAGTTACTCTTCAGCCTGAAGACCGATTCAGTGTGACGCTATAACTAAGCACTATGTACAGAGCAGTCAAAGCCGTATCTTTTGAGAAGATAAAACACGTGGGTTGGGAGCTGAAGGTAAAGGGAGAAGATGCCGTGACTGAGGTGCTCAGAACAGCAGGTTGTTCTTTGCCAGATCTTGAGCCATTTCCTTGATAGCCTTAGAGCGGTCTTTGCGGCTCAGGAGAGCGAACCTTCTTCCGGCGGCGTCCTCAGGCAAATGTTGCTGAAGGAATTTCCAATCGCTTCCCGTATATTCTCGTGGACTCTTTCGATAAAGAAGTTGCCAGAGACGAGCGTACTTGCGACAGGTGGGTTCCTCGAGTTTCGGGAAGCAATGTTTAATGGCTCGGATGAGGGCCCCTTGAGTCGGGTCAGGATAATCATTAGGCAGACGCACCCGCTGACGAGACATATATGCTTCAATCGCTTGAAAGCATTGCTCGCCTACGCTTCGGCGTCCCTTTCGGCCAACCCGCGTAGGATCAGAAAACCAAAACTGGCGTGCGCCTTCCTGGACCTGACGGCGAAATTGAGTCCAGTTTAGATCCTGTGCATGAGGACGTTGTTTCCAGATGGGGTACCATTCCAGAAAAATGAGTGCACAGACATCAGCCCATGTGCCTTGAAGGGCGTTCCTACGCAGCCACTCCCTAACTGTGCCATGGGGGTCATTTGAATATGGGGGTGGAGATTTTTGAACGGTCCGTGGCGTCTGGTTCTTTCTAGGCATGTGAGGATCTTTCGGTTACTTCGCTTTGTAGATGCTCATATTACGACATACTAGTTTTCGTACACAAATTATTTTCTCTGCCGTGGTATTGAGGGAAAACCTGGAACGAATCAGCGCAGGGCATACATTGACCAAAAAGGGACGGACCCGACTCCAGCTTGACCTGAGTAGATGCGCAGATGTGGCCTGTGCCCTCTGTCAACGCAAGACTGGCTCTCACCTGCCCCCGATGCGCCTAAGATGCCCCAACACACACTCGCGAACCCTCCGAAACAGGATTTTCTGCTGGTGGTCCGACATGCGGGGGTCTACTGCACTCGGTGTTGGAAGTCCCTTCTCAGCGAAACGCAAGCCCACCTGATGGGCATTCCCGGTTGGGCTGCATGAGCCACTGGATGGGAAGGTCCGTCCACTGGGCTGGTTACTCCTGACTCTCCTCGTCGGCATAGTGCTCTACTATACCGTCACTAAGCTGACTCATCCTCCCCAAGACGATCAGTCGATCCACTAAACCCTCCTTCAATTCCTAAGTCGCCCCCTCCTCGTTCGCGCTCGTTTGCGCATTACTCCACGTCTGTTTCCGCCCCACTCCCTGCTCATCAACGGTATGGTTCTTTCACACATGAGGTCGACTCGTACAAGGAAGGAATACACGCACGTAGAGCTAGCTTACGCGCCTTACACGGCCTTACTCGCTGAGTTTGAGGTCACTAGCTTACTCGGGGTAGAGGGGAATATACGCCCCCGTCTTACCGAACGGGGGCGTTTCTGCTGAGTGGGTCGGCGGCTGGCGCACAGCGTGCGCTACGTGCCAGTCCCAGCAGGTTTGTACGCAAGATCGGGATGGGCGATTCAATTTCCAGGGCAGTTCCCTCCCAAGTTCTCGTGCTTTCCTGTTGGAAAAGGGATATCCTGCGGCGCGATCGTGGGGAAGGGATTTAAGCTTCACTGCTTCCCTAAACCACAGCTTTGGATCTCCGGCTTATGAAGTTTAACGAAGACTCAAGGGTGAAAATCCCCACCATTCTCCACCTCATCCGGCTGGGATACACCTACCTGTCTTTGAAGGGGCTCAATTGGGATGAATCGAGCAACATTGTCCCTTCGATTTTCCGCAAGAGCGTTTCCGTGCTCAATCCTTCCGCCACGTCAGTCGAGATCGAAAACGCCTTGGGTCAGCTAAACCTGCTCCTCGACAACGAAGACCTCGGAAAACAGTTCTACGAGAAGATCACCGAGCCCTCGGGACTGAAAATCATCGACTTTGAGGATTTCAATCGGAACTCGTTCCACGTTGTTACCGAGTTCACCTGCAAGAAGGACGACGAAGAGTTTCGCCCAGACATCACCCTCCTCATCAACGGCCTTCCTCTCGTCTTCATTGAGGTGAAAAAGCCGAACAACCGCGACGGCATCATCGCGGAGCGCAATCGTATCATCACTAGATTTCGGAATCTAAAATTCAAACGGTTTATCAACATCACGCAGCTCATGGTGTTTTCGAACAACATGGAATACGACGATGGTTCCCCCGAGCCGCTTGAAGGGGCGTTCTACGCCTCCCCTTCCTATTACCAGCCCATCTTCAACTACTTCCGCGAGGAAGAGGTGCGGAACCTCGCCGAGCTTCAGCCTGAAGACAAGCAAACGGAAGACTTCGTCCTTGCTGACAATAACCTGGCCAGCATCAAGCATTCGCCCGAGTTCGCGACCAACAAGAACCCCGACACCCCGACCAACCGGCTCAGCACCTCACTCCTCTCGCGTGACCGGCTCGCCTTCCTGCTTCGATTTGGACTCGCCTACGTCCGAACCGAAAACGGATTTGAAAAGCACATCATGCGCTATCCCCAGATATTCGCGGCGAAGGCAATCGAGAGCAAACTCAAATCTGGGATCCGTAAGGGCATTATCTGGCACACCCAGGGCAGCGGAAAGACCGCGCTCGCGTTCTACTGCGTCCACTTCCTCACCGACTACTTTCAGGAGGAAGGCGTCATTCCTAAATTCTACTTCATCGTTGATCGCATCGACCTCCTGGATCAAGCCAGCCGTGAATTCCGCAGCCGTGGGCTGCATGTCCATCACATCAGTTCCCGCGAAGAATTCGCTGAAGACATCAAATCCAACCTCGCCGTCCACAATGACTCTGGTAAGCCCGAGATCACCGTAGTCAATATTCAGCGCTTCAAGGACGATCCCGATGTTGTTCGCAGCACTGACTACGCCCTCGGCCTTCAGCGTGTTTACTTCCTCGACGAAGTCCACCGGAGCTACAACCCCCAGGGCAGCTTCCTTGCCAATCTCACCCAGTCGGACCGTGATGCGATCAAGATCGGCCTGACCGGGACTCCGTTGCTAAATGCATCACTCGCGGGCACGAAAGATGAAGACGGAAAAGCCACGGTACGGCAAACCTACAACTCCAAGATCCTCTTCGGTGACTACATCCACAAATACTATTACAACCGCTCCATCGCCGACGGTTACACCCTGCGCCTGATCCGCGAAGCGATCGAGACCAAGTACAAACTTCAACTCCAGGAGACCCTTGCCCAGATCAAGGTACTCAAGGACATGAAGAACCGGACGATGGTCTATTCTCACCAGAAGTTCGTCGAGCCCATGCTCGACTACATCATTGATGACTTTGAGAAATCACGCGTGATGAAGAATGACCGCACTGCCGGAGCCATGGTCATTTGCGACTCCTCCGAACAGGCGAAAGAAATGGCGCGGATTTTCGAGCAGAAATACGCCGATACGCTTCCGGCTCTCCCCGCAGCGCTCCCCGACTCCACTGCGCGAGTGGCAGAGAGGCCCTCGCTATATACTGTTCCCAGCCGCACGGTCACGACCTGCGCCCTCATTCTCCACGACGTAGGCACCAAGACCGAGCGCAAGGATCAGGTGGACGCCTTCAAGGGAGGCAAAATCGATATTCTCTTTGTCTTCAACATGCTCCTCACGGGCTTCGATGCGGCTCGGCTGAAGAAGCTCTACCTCGGCCGCATCATCAAGGCTCACAACCTCCTTCAGGCGCTCACCCGAGTGAACCGCCCCTACAAAGGATATCGTTACGGCTATGTCGTTGATTTCGTCAATATCGAGTCCGAGTTTGAAAAGACCAACAAGGACTACTTCGACGAACTCCAGAGCGAACTTGGCGACGAACTGGACAAATATTCCGACCTCTTCAAAACCGAGACCGAGATCACTGCCGACATTGAGGCGATCAAGGACGCCCTTTTCCATTTCGACACCTCCAACGCCGAGGTCTTCTCCCTGCAGATCTCACAGATCGTAGATCGCGCTGAAATGCGCACGATCGTCAAAGCGCTCAATGACGCCAAGAGTCTCTACAACCTCATCCGCCTCTCCGGCCAATACGAACTCCTCGCGAAGCTCGATTTCCGAAAGCTCAACCAGCTCTCCACCGAGGCATCCAACCATCTCAATCTGCTCAACCAGCGCGAGGCACTAGAGAACGCAGATGACAGCATCAATGTCCTCAACATCGCGCTTGAGGACGTGCTCTTCACCTTCCGAAAAGTGTCTGAGGCCGAGATGATCATCGCCGACGAGCTGCGCGAGAACTTACGCCGCACTCGGGAAGGCCTCGGTGGCAACTTCGATCCCAGTGACCCTGCCTTCGTCACCTTGAAGGAGGAACTCGAACGACTCTTCAAGAAGAAGAACCTCTCCGAGATCACCCAGGCTGAAATGATCGAAAACATCGCGACCCTCAAAGGCATCCACAGCCGCGCTCGCGAACTGGAGCGGAAGAATCAGCTCCTCCGCGCCAAGTATGCCAATGACGAGAAATACGCCCGCCTGCATAAGAGGCTCCTCGAAAAAGGCGAGCCTACCGCCAACGAGCGGAAACTTTTCGAAGCTCTCAGTGCCTTCAAGGCCGAGGCTGACGCCCGTATTTCTCAGAACGCTCGTATCCTCACCAATGAGGCCTTCGCCAAGACGGAAATGACCCGCCTCATCATCGAGCAATTCAAAAATAAACACCACCTTCCTCTCACCGCAGAGAACACTCAGTTCATCAATAACCTTGTGATGAAAGAGTATCTTGCTGAGTTCCATGGACACCAAGCAGCATGAAATCTCAAGAATTCAAAGCAAAAGCTACCGCCCTCATCGACGACCTCAAGGGCGTCTGTGCCAGCTACGGCCTGGGGAACGACGGAAACGAGTTCAAGATCATTACCCAGGTCTTCCTCTACAAGTTCCTCAACGACAAGTTCGCCCACGAGGTAAAACGCATCGAGCCCGCCCTTGCCAAGACGAAATCATGGGAAGACACCCTGCGCAAGAAGCCAAAGGGTGAATACGAACATCTCCTCATGCAGCTCGGTGGGGATACCGCCCGCCTCAAGCCCGATCACTTTCTCTCTACACTGTATGGCAAACAGAACGACGACAACTTCGCCGCGACCCTGGATGCCACGCTGCTCGACATCGCCAAGCTGAATGTCGACATCTTTTCAGTTAAGACTAACGACGGTCAAAAGATCGTCCTCTTCGATGCCGTAACCCAGTATGTTACCTCCCAACGCAACGCCTTCGCCAAGGCCATCATCAACAAGCTGATTCCCTTCAGCTTCGAGCAGATCTTTGTCGAGAAATTCGACTTCTACGCCACGCTCTTCGAATACCTCATCAAGGACTACAACAAGGACGGCGGCGGCAAGTATGCCGAGTATTACACGCCCCACGCCGTCGCGAAGATCATGGCCGCCTGCCTCGTGCCGAAGGAGGTCAAGAATGTCACTTGCTACGATCCTGCCGCTGGTTCCGGAACGCTCTTGATGAGTCTCGCCCACGCCATCGGCGAGGATCGCTGCACCATCTACACTCAGGACGTTTCCCAGAAGTCATCGAGCCTGCTCCGGCTCAACCTCATCCTAAACAACCTCGTCCACTCCATCCCTAACGTCATCCAAGGGAACACGATCCTCGAACCCTACCACAAGGCGGATAGCGGGACCGGCCTGCGGAAGTTCGATTACATCGTCTCGAACCCGCCCTTCAAACTCGACTTCTCCGACTTCCGTGACCAGCTCGACACCAAGGCGAACCAAACGCGCTTCTTCGCCGGTATTCCCAAGGTGCCGAACAAGGTCAAAAACAAGATGGCGATCTACCTGCTCTTTATCCAGCACGTCATTCGCTCCCTCGCGCCGAATGGCCGCGCCGCCATCGTTGTTCCCACGGGATTCATCACCGCCCAGTCAGGCATTCAGAAGGGCATCCGACAGCACTTGGTAGAGAACAAAATGCTCGGTGGCGTCGTCTCCATGCCGAGCAACATCTTTGCGACGACCGGAACGAATGTTTCCATTCTCTTCATTGATTCGGCGAACAAAGCCGACGTGATCCTGATTGATGCTTCAAGTCTCGGCGAAAAGATCAAGGAAGGGAAGAATCAGAAAACACTTCTCAGACCAGAAGAAGAGAGTCGCATTATCCAAGCATTCAATGACAAGGAGGCCGTTGAGGACTTCTCAGTCGTCGTGTCATACGAGGACATTACCGCGAAGGGCTTCTCACTCAGCGCAGGCCAGTATTTTGACGTGAAGGTTGAGCACATCGCAATTACGCCGAAGCAGTTCGCAAAGGAACTCGCGACACGGACTCAGAAGTTAAATGTGTTCTTTGGCGACTCACGCGATCTTGAAAAGCAGGTCGCAAAACAACTTTCCCGGCTAAAGCATGAATAAACGGCAGTTTACGAACCTGCTTCGAAAAATTCATGTGAAGCATGGATTCCCGTTCAAGGGCGAGCATTTCGAAAGCTCGGGTCAATATGTCGTTCTAACTCCAGGCAATTTTCATGAGGAAGGCGGTTTTAAGCGCAATGCGGCGAAGGACAAGTGCTATTCCGAATTATTCCCTGAAGAATACCTCCTGAAGAAGGGGGACATTCTCGTGGCCATGACCGAGCAAACCGATGGTCTGCTTGGCAGTATGGCCAAGATTCCCGAAAGTGACCGGTTCCTTCACAATCAACGGCTCGGCCTTGTCACTGCTCTGACCAGCGATGTGGATGTCGGGTTTCTCTATCACCTGTTTAAGACGAAATCGGTTCGGGAGCAAATCAGGCGCAGCGCTTCCGGCAGTAAGGTAAAGCATACCTCGCCGGAAAGAATCTATGATGTGCAGGTTCAGCTGCCACCGCCACACGAACAAACAGCGATTGCCAAACTTCTTTCAACCCTCGACGCCAAGATCGAACTGAACCGTCGCATCAACGAAGAATTGGAGGGGCTCGCGAAGTTGTTGTATGACTACTGGTTCGTGCAGTTTGAGTGCCCCATCACCGCCGCCCAAGCCGCCGCGATGGGAAAATCAAAATTAGAAGGCAAACCCTACCGCGCCTCCGGCGGCAAAATGATCTACAACAAAGCCCTCAAACGCGAAATTCCAGAAGGGTGGGAAGGCGGAAATATATTGGCGATTGCGGAGCTCGGAGGAGGAGCCACCCCCAGCAAAAAAGTGCCTGAATTCTGGGGAGGAGACATCCCATTCTTCACACCAACGGATGCTGAAAGTGAACCATTCTGTCTCGATACGGAAGATCATATTACGCAGCTTGGTCTGCGAAATAGCGCCACTCGCCTTTACCCCAAAGGAACGCTCTTTATCACAGCTCGTGGCTCAGTGGGGAAAGCCATGATTATTTCCACTGCGATGGCGATGAATCAGTCCTGCTACGCTTTGTGCCCCCATGAAGGAGTAGGATCGGCCTTCCTCTACTTTCACACACTGAGTCTAATGGACTATTTGCATGCCAAATCGAGTGGTTCGATTTTCAAATCGATCGTTACGAACGACATCAATTTCACGCCAGCTATTGTCCCCGAATCCCCGCAGCTCGCGACATTTAGTGAAGTCGCAGAGCCCATGTTCAACTCAATCCTAATGCATCAGGAGCAAATCCAACAACTCACAGAACTCCGAGACTGGCTCCTTCCAATGCTGATGAACGGCCAGGTCACCGTCAGTTGATTCACCCTCTACCTCTTCCAATGGGCGCGCCCAAGTCATTGTCTGAGCCAAGATTCGAAACGCTGCTTAACCGCGTCTTCCGCGACAAGCCCGGCGTCTTGGTGGTGGATTACCTCCGCCTCGCCGATCAGCTCAAGAATGCGCTCATCCCCTACACCGAGAGCGGCGGCAATAATATATAAACATTACAATTCAACATGTTATGTACTGGTTATATATAATTATCGTATTACGATAATGCGATATTGACAGTACACCATTACTGACGTATAGTTCACACGTGTATGGAAGTGCGATTCAAGGACCAGCAGCTTGATCGTCTCGAATCGGATGCACAATTCGACGGAGGATACTCTCCTTCCGTGGTTAAGAAATTCAGACAGCGAATGCAGCAAATCCGTGCAGCTCCAGACGAGCGCGATCTGTACCAGCTAACTTCGTTGCGATGCGAGAAGTTAAAGGGCAATCGTTCACATCAACATTCCATGCGGCTGAATGACCAATGGAGACTTATTTTTGAGCTTGAAGGCAAAGGGGCTACGAAGGTCATCGCAATTGTTTCCGTTGAGGATTATCACTAAATGGTGAGGGCTAACGCCATGGGCGAGAGAACATTCGCAGAGATCTTTCCTCCAGGAGTGTTTCTCAAAGAAGAACTGGAGGCACGAGGTTGGTCGCAGATCGAACTTGCCGAGATTCTAGGCAAGACCCCTGCGTTAGTGAACGAACTTGTTATGGCAAGACGCGCTGTGACCCCTGAAACGGCTAAAGCGCTAGCCCATGCGTTCGGTACAAGCCCGCAGTACTGGTTGAACTTAGAAAGTGCATATCAGCTTTGGAGGACAAAGGAGGCTGATGAATCTATCTCTCGTCGAGCAAGGCTGTATCAAGTTGCTCCCATCAAAGAAATGGTCAAGAGAAACTGGATCGAATCGTCTGAGAATGTAGAGGTTCTTGAAGGTCGAGTGATGAGGTTTCTCAGTATTCAATCCTTAGAAGAAGCTGGGATGGACCTTCCTCATGCAGCACGCAAATCCTCCTCATACAACGAAGTGACACCATCGCAACGGGCTTGGCTATGCAGAGCTCGAAGTCTCGCCAGAGCGGTTTCAGTCACGCCACTTTCAAAGCGATCCCTAGATGAGGGCTTTGGTCAATTGCGAAAAATGCTCCACTCAATTGCGGAACTCAGGCACGTACCACGCATACTGGCCGATATGGGAGTTCGGTTGATCATTCTTGAGGCGCTACCTCAAACTCGCATTGATGGAGCATGCTTCTGGCTAGACAAATCTTCGCCTGTTGTTGCCCTTTCGCTGAGGTATGACAGAGTGGATGCATTCTGGTTCACTCTGCTCCACGAATTAGGTCATGTAAAGTTTGGTGATGGCGCAGGGAAAGAATTTCTCGATATCGATCTCGTTAGTGATGGTGCACCCGGTTCACATCAAGGACAACCAAGCGAGCACAGAGCGAACGCATTTTCGGCTGACTTTTTGGTTCCAAAGTCCGAGCTTGATGATTTTATTGCTCGAACAGCCCCGCTGTATTCACGATCAAAGTTGGTGCGTTTCGCCAAAAGAATCAAGGTCCACCCTGGCATCATCATAGGGCAGCTGCAGTACAGGGAAGAACTGACGTATGCTCAACACCGGAGATTGCTTGAGAAGGTGCGGAACGTGATTACCCAGTCGGCATTGACGGATGGTTGGGGACATACTCCACCAGGAAATCTCTAGGAGGTTTCGAGATGGCGACGTATACACAACAATTACAGCGAATTGTTAAGGCGTACCTAGATGATAGCCAGCCTTGGCCTGCGACGACTCGTCAGATAGCTGCCTGGGCTATCCGCCGAGGCAGGTGGCAACCGCAACCATTTGCCTTGATAAACCAATGCGCTGATCAACTCGCACGTGCAATGCGAGAAGAGCATATTACAGATGATAACGGGCGCGTCATTCGTGCTAAGCACGTTGCTAGGATCGAACGAAGCGGTGAGCAGATTGCGCTTTGGGCGGATATTCGATCAGCTTCCTGCGAGCATATGCAAATCGCTTTCCAGCAGCGACGTCAGCAAATAGTGGGTGATTGCAGACAGCTAAAGGCGGACTGTGATTATTACAACCGGAGTAGGAGTCCGGGAGAACCAATTCAGATCGTTTTTGACTTCAGGACTGACTTAGAGGAGTTAGAGCAAGACAATGATGCAGCCTAATCATCGGCTTCGCTCTCTACGCAAATAAACTCGGGCTACGGTGAGGGGGTTCACCCCGCAGCGCTGTGCTAATGAAATGGACCCAGCCTTCTTCCCACACGAGTCTCACACGAGGCAAGATGGGTGGTGTTGAGCGCAACCCACACTCATCGGTAGGAAGAAGGAGGGGCTGTTATGCACATCACGACATTGGGGATTGATTTG
>JBGTCI010000013.1:0-111386 GCA_041748925.1 Nitrospiraceae bacterium
GTGATGAAGGTGTTGGACCGGATGGGCTACAAGCCGAAAGTCAAAGATGAGACAAAGGCCGAAGCGCCGCGACTCACGTAATGCCGCTGTTATTTGGCCTGGGAGGGAGCCTTACTCGGCCTCCCGACCGAAATGTGACGGAAGCCAAAGTCCGCGACCCGGTCGGGCTCATAGACATTGCGCAAGTCGAGGAAGATGGGCTGGCGTAACGCGGTTTTCAGTCTGTCGAAATCGAGGGTTCGAAACTGGTTCCATTCGGTCATGAGGATCAACGCGTCTGCTCCCTGTGCCGCCTCATAGGCGTCTTTGCAGGGGACGAGGTCCGAAACTATCTGACAGGCTTCCTCAAGCGCGGCGGGATCGTAAGCGCGAACCGTGGCACCCTGTTTCACGAGTTCCTGCGCGATGGCCAGGGCTGGCGCATCCCGTAGGTCGTTTGTATTGGGCTTGAAGGATAACCCCAACATTGCGAATGTCTTTCCTTTGAGTCCCCCAACCGCACTCGTGATCTTTTCAACCATCCGGCCCCGTTGCTGTTCGTTGACGAGGGCGGCGGTGCTTGCGATCTGCATGGGATAGCCGACTCGTTCCCCCGTCTGTACGAGAGCGGCCAGATCTTTCGGGAAGCATGATCCACCGAACCCCGGTCCAGCGTGGAGAAATTTCGACCCAATTCGGTTGTCGAGCCCCATCCCTTTCGCCACCATCTGCACGTCGGCACCCACCCTCTCGCAGACTGTTGCGATCTCGTTGATGAACGAAATTTTGGTGGCGAGGAAGGCGTTGGAGGCGTATTTGATCATCTCGGCAGTCGGGAGGTCAGTCACGACGAACGGAGTTTCGATGAGGTACAGCGGACGATAGAGATCTTTCATGATCGCAATCGCCTGCTCGCTGTCTGCGCCGATGACGACTCGGTTCGGTCGCATGAAGTCTTCGATGGCGGACCCTTCACGGAGAAACTCCGGGTTGGAGACAATGTCGAACCGAAACTTGCCTGATTGATTGGCGTTGATCACTTCACGCAGCTTTTCCCCGGTTCCCACCGGGACGGTCGACTTGGTGACGATGACCTTGTACCCGGTCATGGCTCTGGCGATGCCGCGGCCGACTTCTTCTACGTACGAGAGATCGGCTGAGCCGTCCGGTCGCGGTGGGGTTCCAACCGCAATGAAGATGACGAGGGCCTTGTCGACGGCTTTGGCGACGTCGGTGGTAAAGCTGATCCGGTTCTCTCGAAGTCCTTTGGCTACGAGCTCCGTGATTCCCGGCTCATAGAAGGGCACATCGCCCTTCTCAAGCCTGGCGATCCGTTTGGTGTCGGTATCCATGCAGGTCACGTTGACGCCGAACTCCGAAAAACAGGCTCCTGTTACCAACCCGACATAGCCGGTTCCAATCACACTGATATGCATGGGTTGCTGTCCCTCCTATAACCAAGAACGAACTGGCCGAGTATATCAACGGTACCGGAGGCCGGCAACAAAGTTATAGAAAGTCATTTTCACCGGGAGGAACCGCTCGTTGACAGGTGCATGAGGGCTGAGTACTATTTGCTCCCTCCATCGGACGGAACCTGTCGTATGGCGATTCAGAGCGGACCGCTCCAGCGACCTCTCGCCGTGATGATGCGCCGGACCTTGCGCACGATCAGCCCAGACACAACGCTGTTAGAGGCAGCCAAACTGATGCGCGACGCGAGGGTTGGCGCAGTGCTGGTCCACGAGGCCGGTCGCTACACCGGTATAGTCAGCGAATCGGACTTGGTTCGCAAGGGAATGGCCGAATCATGCCCGGCACAAGAGACGTCGGTCCGTGCCGTCATGAGCAGCCCACTGCTGTCGATTGAGATTACGAGCTCGGCCCACGAGGCGAGTGAGAAGATGGCGGAACATGGGATTCGGCATCTCGCGATCTCCGAGGAGGGACAGATTGTCGGGATCATCTCCGTCCGCGATCTCTTACGTTATTTCAAAAACTGGGGCGGTCTGTGATCGCCCGGGCTCGCGGGGCAGCACCGGATCGTCTCCCTCCCTTGTGCCTTGTATCTGCACGAGTGTTGTGAACCAGCCGACTCATACCCCTCGATGGTTTCTTCTGATCACGGCGCTGGCGACCGGGGCGGTGGTCATGGCGCTCGAAATTTTGGGGAGCCGGCTCTTGGCTCCCGTCTTCGGAAACTCCTTGTTTGTCTGGGGCGCATTGATCGGAGTGATTCTTGCCGCCATGAGCAGCGGGTATGCCTTTGGCGGCTGGGTCTCCGACCGATACCCCGGCGCGCAGGTGCTGGCTGGTCTGCTGTTGTTCTCCGGAGCTTGGACGTTTCTTACCGCGTGGCTCGGCCAGCCGGTGCTCTTCAAGGTGGCGGCGGCGATTGAGGACCCTCGGTGGGGGCCCTGTGCTGCCGCGGCCTTGCTCTTGGGCCCGCCGGCCTTTGGTCTGAGCGGCGTGCTGCCGGCCATGTTGCGATTGGCCGTATCCGACCTTGAGTATTTTGGCCGGCATACCGGTCGGATGATCGCGCTCTCGACCGTGGGGAGCTTGGCGGGAACCTGGGGAACGGCGTTTTTCTTTCTGTCCTGGATCGGCAGCCAGGCGCTTGTCGCGTGGCTCGGTGTCATTCAAGCGGGGCTTGGTCTCTGGTGGTTGATCAGGGGGACGACCGCACGGCCGCTGATGATCGGACTGCTCTTCCTCTGCGTTGGAGGGTTGGGGGCCGGCGCCTGGTTTCCGATCCAGATGTTGAAGGCGCCGGTCTATCAGGAAGACAGCCCGTACCAGCAAGTACGAATTCGCGATGACGATCTTTTTCGCTACCTTGTCTTGGACCGGACCTTCCACGCGGTCATGTGGAAGGCGGACCCTGTCACCCTGTTTCTTCCCTATAGTCAACTGATAATCGCGTCGCTGGCTTTGGTGCCGGAACCGAAACGAGGTCTGATCCTAGGCCACGGAGGCGGATCGCTGGCGAAGTGGCTCGCCCATCGATGGCCTGAACTCGAGCTGGACGTGGTTGAGCTCGATCCCGTGGTTGTCCGCATGGCCGAAGAATATTTCTCCTATCAACCGCCTCCCCAGCATCATGTGCACGTTCGGGATGCCCGGGTATATCTGAATTCCACGGAGCGGACGTACGACCTCATTTGGGTCGATGCGTTTGCCCGACACATGATTCCGTTCCACCTGACCACGGTGGAGTTCTTCGCAGAGTTGCGCGCCCATCTTGCGCCGACCGGTATCCTGGCAGTGAATTTGGCCTCGTCAGGCGAGGGTGGAGATCTGTTGCGGGCCAATGCGGTGGTACAGACGATGAGACAGTCCTTTCCCAACGTCGAGTCCTTTGCGGTCAAGGGGCCCTGGAGTTCGCCTCAGACGCGAGCAGAGAATCTGATTTTTTTTGCCGGCGCGCCGCTCGAACGGCACACACTCCCGACCATTGTGGCTAATGTGAACAAATTGGTCGAGCAACAGCGCCTTCCATTCGAGGCCATTGCCTTGCTGGGTGCCCATCGCACGCAACCCTGGGAGGCAGGGGTCGTGTTAACGGACAACTATGCGCCGTATGATCTTTTGATCGGGTCCACGGTTCAAGAGGTGCAGCCGGAGACGGAGACTGCGCACTAAGTTATAATAACGTTCTTGCTTCCGTTTTCGTCGTGGTGCTATCTATAAGGTTACTCTGGGAGAGCATTCACCGATCTAATCAGATCTCTTCTTCTTTCTTTAAGGAGGTAGGTCATGGGCAAGACGATGATGGGGGTCTTCTTCGGCCTCATGATGGTCGTGGCTGGGGCATCTGCAGCGTTTGCGCTCCAGGCAGGCGGAGTCGAAGTCGGGGATTTGGAGACTGGCTCCGTTGTGGGTCAGGCGTTCAAGGAGCTGGACGTCGATGCCCAGCTGTTCGCGATCGAGATTGGCACCTTAAAGACCTGGTATCCACCCATCACGATCATCGATTTCAAAGTTCGGCCTGGTCGTCCTGTCCTGCTCAAGGTAACGAACAATGCCACTGCTGAGCATGGATTTCAGATGACCGATGCCCCGAACGCCGGTTCACCGTTTGTGATGAAAGCCGAAGTGGTGTTGAAGCCGGGCGAAACCAAGTATATCGGTATTCCGACCAGTGACATGTTCTATGCCACACAAGGGAATACGCTGATCTATCGCTGTCACCTGCATCCGGGGCATGTCGGTGGCAAGATTCTTATGCTCAAGTAATTGTTCTTGGCAGATGATTTTTTAGGCAATGGACGATACGCCACAAATAACTAAATTCCTGACAGAGGGAGAAATTTACGAAGGGGCCGTTGTGAAAGTGACGTTAGAGACAGGAAGGCCCTGCTTCTCACGAGAGAAACAGGGCCTTCATTGTTGAACAATGAACGATGATTAATTGCGCACGCCGCTCCACACTTTCGCCGGATCGATCGCCTTATCCGGATTGAGCGTTTTCGCCCTATCGAGCAGGACTTCCGTCGTTTCCGGATACGCCGGGTCAGAAATGCAGCAATTATCAACCGGGCAGACGGCGGCGCACTGCGGTTCGTCGAAGTGTCCGACGCACTCGGTGCAGCGGGCGTGCGTAATCACATAAATACTATCGCCGACTCCCTGGCCATCGCCCACATGATTGCCCTTCGTTTCCGCGTCGCTGCGAGTTTCAAAAATCGCCTCGTTCGGACATTCAGGCAGGCAGGCTCCACAGGAGATACATTCATCGGTAATCAGCAGCGCCATGACCCTCGCCTCCTTCTTGCTACGATAGAGACACACACGGTTGACAAGCTCACCCCGTCACGACCATGATGCGTGCCGCGATGCGAACGCCATTCTAGTCTGCCGCTCTTTTCCAAGTCAACAGAACGGCACTTGCTCAGAAGGCCTAGACTCCCTGCATTAATGGGCCTTTGGGCCCAGGGAATCGTAACGAGCCGTGACAGGGAATGTCTATGGCCACCTTGCCGGTCAGCGATCGAGGGCAGAAGAAGAAGCGCATTATCACGCTCGTCCTCATGGCAATTTTCTTGATGAGCGCTTCGTTTTTTCTCATCGATCGAAAAGAGGAGACCATGATTATCGTCTCCTTCCCAAATGGCCGTGAACTCGAGACGGAAGTGGCGGATACACCGGAGAGACTGCTCGTTGGCCTTGCCTTTCGAGAGACGTTGCCAGCGAATAGTGGATTGCTTTATATCTTCGAATCGACCGGCCAGAACCACATCTGGACGAAGGAGTATCGGTTTCCGGTGGACCTAATGTGGATTGATGAAAGCCATCATATTGTGGCGCTCAAGGAAAATATCGCTCCCTGTCGGGAAGATGACTGCCCTAAGTATAGTTCTTCTCCCGAAGCGGTCCGCTACGCGATTCAAACAGGAGCGGGTTTCATCAAGCAGGAAGGGGTCACCATTGGGCTGGAGTTGAAATATACGCTTCGAATGTAACGCGCGCGGGAGACTTGGTGAAACGCATGAAAAGAGGAGTCGGTACAGCATGCTAGAGGGGTTTCAATCCGTCGCCCTAGTCGAGGACCTGCCGCCCGGGCAATCAAAAGTCGTCACGGTGAACAATCGGGAGATTGCGCTCTTCAACATTGATGGGACATATTTTGCCATCCATAACATTTGTCCCCATGAAGGTGGTCCTTTGTGTGAAGGACGCGTGAAGGGCTTTGTCGTGTCCTGTCCGTGGCACGATCTGGCATTTGACGTTAGAAACGGGCGAGGGACGGACGGCGGTGGATATTGTGTGGGGAGTTATGATGTGCAGGTGGAAGGAGCGGAAATTTGTGTCGGGCCTCGGCGAAAGCCATAGCATGATCAGGCACATAATAAGGAGGGGGTTGTTACGGCATTGACGATGAGTACGACAGCTAGCCATAACTACGATGGCGCCAGACACTCGGATGGAGCCAAGATCATTGAGACGACGCTTGAGCATCCCATCCAGATTCATCTCTGGGAAGATAGGACACGAGGAGAGCTCTGGGTTCCGACCTTTGATCCTGCGGGGCTCGAATTGCTGGCTGACGACTATCTTCGTATCGCCGGGAATAACGCGGTCGACAATGGGCAGCGGACTTTTGAGTTTAAAGCGATCAAGCCAGGAACTCACAGGGTGCTATTTGAGAAACGCATGGGGTGGAAGTTCACTGCCGAGGATCGGCGCGTCTTTGATGTGACGGCCTCTGATCCTTCGTCTCGAAGGAGTGGGTAATCGTGCCGAATGTGGCCTTCATCAATGGAGCGTTCATGCCGCTGGCCGAGGCGAACGTCTCGATTGAAGATCGAGGCTTTCAGTTTGGCGATGGCGTCTATGAAGTGATCCGCACTTATAAGGGGCGTCCGTTCTCGATCGAGGCTCATCTGGCTCGACTGGATCGTAGCGCCGCGGCGCTTGACCTGACGCAGCCCTATTCCCGCGCCGAGTGGACGGGCCATGTCCTGGAAGGGGTTAAGCGGGCAGCCTATCCTGAAGCAAAAATCTATCTTCAGATCACCAGGGGTGTCGCTCCTCGCGATCACGCCTACTCAGATGAAGCGACTCCTACGGTCGTCATGACAGTTCGTGAGTTCCACCCGCTCGACAGGTCGGTGCACGCGACCGGTGTGGAAGCGATGACGACCGAGGATATTCGATGGGGGCGCTGTGACATCAAGAGCGTGAATCTTTTGGCCAACGTGCTTGCACGCCAGCAAGTCAAGCAAGCCCGAGTCTTCGAAGCCATTCTCGTCAACTCGGGATTGGTTACCGAAGGGGCAGTCAGCAACGTGATGGTGGTTCAGGGGGGAACGGTGGTGACGGCTCCCGAAGGGCCGCGCATTCTGTCCGGAGTCACGAGGGCCATTGTGTTAGATCTGGCTCTGAGTGAGAGCGTGCCGACTCAGGAACGCTTTGTCTCTCAGTCTGACCTCTATGCGGCTGACGAAGTTTTTCTCACGGGGACCACGGTTGAGGTCTTGGCTGTCATTCGTGTAGACGGGAAAGTTATCGGAGATGGACGGCCTGGCCCGATCACTCAACGACTCGCCGCAAGCTTCGCGAGCCGAGTCGGCTAGCCCTCTTGCTTTGGCATAGGTGGCGTGCTATGGTCCCCGGCTGGAAGTGGGCTCAGGCCCACTTTTTTGTTTGATCTCTTGAATGGGCCATCCAAAGATACGGGGCGAGGGGCGTCGGTGAAGGAGTCCCGACCGGTCGTTGATCGCATCAGCGAGGTAGTATCGCCCATCCTCTGGGCATTGGGTTTAGAATTGGTCGACGTCGTGTGTGTGGGGCAAGGTGCGCGGTCAATCGTTCGCGTGTATATCGATAAGGCGGACGGTGTCACGGTAGATGATTGCGGGCGTGCACATCTCGCAATCGGTCCAGCCCTGGATGTGGCTGATCCGTTCCCCCATCCCTATACTCTGGAAGTCTCCTCGCCGGGTCTGGATCGGGCCTTCAAACGGATTCAGGATTATCACCGGGCATTGGGGAAGCAAGTGAGCGTAAAGCTCAGGCAGCCGATCGACGGGCAGTGGCGTGTGGCCGGAGTGCTGACGGAAGTGAATGAACAGGGAGTCACGGTCGTGGTGAAGGATCCGCGTTCTGAGCGGACGCTCATCCTCGGGTTTGACTCAATCGCTGAAGCGCGGCGCGTCGTCACGTTTTAGGCCGTATCGGAGTCGATCACCGTGTGTAAGCGCAGACCGCCGCATTGGAGTGTGGCTGCAGAGGTAGTCGATGGAGAGTGAGCTATGAATCGAGAATTGATTTCAGTCATCGATGAACTTGGTCGGCAAAAAGGCATCGACAAGAGCCGGGTGATTGGGGCCATCGAAGCGGCTCTTCAAATGGCTGCCAAGAAACGTTTCGGGCAAGCTGAAAATATTCAAGTCGAGATCGACTCCAAGACCGGTGAGATTTCCGTCGTGTCGAAGAAGACCATTGTCGATGCGGTCGCCAATCCAAAAACCGAGGTCTCGCTTCAGGAGGCTCGTCAGTTCGACAGCGAGGCAGAGGTCGGCGACGAAATCGGGTCGGTTATCGAAATGAGCGATTTGGGTCGGATCGCTGCGCAAACCGCCAAACAAGTCATCTTCCAGAAGGTCCGGGAAGCCGAATGGGAAGCGGTCCAAAAAGAATACTCCACACGGCAGGGAGATCTGGTCAACGGGATCATTCTCGGAGTGGAGCGCCGGAACTACCTGGTGGATCTGGGCAAGACGGAGGCGGTACTGCCGATTCAGGAGCAGATCCCACGAGAAGCCTATCGCACCGGCGATCGGGTGAAGGCCATGCTCTTGGAAGTACGCCGGACCCCGAAAGATGTCCAGGTCATCTTGACGCGTAGCCACCCGCAGTTTGTATCGAAGCTGTTCGAGTTGGAAGTGCCGGAGGTGCTCGAAAAAATCGTGGAGATCAAGTCTATCGTGCGGGAACCCGGTGACCGGACCAAGATTGCCGTAACATCTCGCGAGAAGGCAGTCGATCCGGTCGGGGCCTGTGTGGGAATCAAGGGATCGCGGGTTCAAGCGGTGGTCCGCGAACTGCGCGGAGAGAAAATCGACATCATTACTTGGACCTCCGACCCCCGCGTCTTCATTGCCGAGGCGTTGAACCCCGCAAGCATTGAGAAGGTCGGCGTCGATGAGGAAAAGAAGTCGGCCTTGGTCGTCGTGGCAGACTCCCAGCTCTCGTTAGCGATCGGAAAAAATGGCCAGAACGTGCGGTTGGCGGCTCGTCTGACCGGCTGGAAGATCGATATCATCAGTGCGACGGAATACGAAAAAGAAAAGGCCGAACGGGATAAGGAAATCAAAGCGGCGTTGGCGGAGGAAGCCGAAGCGCTGCATCAGCAAGAAGAAGCCCGAGAGCAAGAGTTAAAAGCCCGGGCAGAATCAGAGTCCGATGCCGGATAAACCGGACACAGAGGAATAGGTGTCAATTTCTCATGCGTGTGTATGCATTGGCTAAGCAACTCGGGATGGAAAACCGTGATCTCATCCCGGAATTGAAACGGATGGGGCTCACTGTCGCGTCGCACAGCAGCGTGCTGGATGACGACGTGGTGCAGAAGGTCTTGGAGAAGCTCGGCCCAAAACTCAAAGCGCAGGGCAGGACGACAGAGGCCGAGGTCGGTCGGGGTGAGCGGAGTAAGGTCGGTATGGCGTCCGATCACGTAGCGGGAGCCAAGGCCGGATCGGCCCAGACGGCTCCGGCGGAAGAGGCTTCTAAATCCGACAAACGACGCATCCTGATCAAGCGCAAGAGAGCCGATGGTGTTCCAGCGGAAGAGGCCGTGTCCCTGCCCACAGTTGAATCGGCAGGCACCAGCGGAGTGCTCCTCGATACTCTCGCGCTGAGCCATCCGACGACGGTACACCCGCACGCTGAGGCCCCGGCCGTTGCGCATGTTGACCAGCCGGCAGCGCCCAACCAGCCACATGCTTTAGGAGCTATGACTGCTCCGGCTCCCACGGCTTCCGTCAAGCCTGCAGTCGAGCCAAGCATCGATGTGATTGTAGGAAAAAAGAAAGCCCTCTCTCTGGAGGAGATGCAGGCCGAGGGTCTGAAAGAGAAGGCGAAGAAGACTCGTAAGCCCGGTCGGACGCGGGAAGAAGAAGAACTTCGGCTTCGTGAAGATGCGGCTCGCTGGCAGGATCTTCGTGCTATTCCGGTGCAGCAGCGCCGAGACGACCGCAGTAAGCACGTGCATCACAGCACGCCGGGGGAAGTGACCAAGCCGCGGAGGAAGAGCTTCAAGCTGACGCCCGGCATGACGGTGAAGGAGTTTGCCGAACTGATTGGGCAGCGTCCGGCCGACATCATGCGCAAGCTGATGGATATGGGCCAGATGCTCACATTCAATCAGACGATGAATCTTGATGCCGCTGTGATCATTGCGGAGGAGAACGGGATCAAGATTGACGTGTCGATGGAGAAGGCCGGGGAAGAGTTGCTGGATTCGGTTGTGCAGACGGATGAGGCGCTCCAGCTTGAGCCGCGGCCGGCGGTCGTCACGATCATGGGCCATGTCGATCACGGCAAAACCTCGCTGCTCGATGCAATCAGGCAAACGAAGGTGGCGGAAGGGGAGGCTGGTGGGATTACGCAGCATATCGGCGCCTACACGGTTGCGGTACGCGGGAAACAGGTGACGTTTCTGGACACCCCGGGCCACGAAGCCTTCACCGCGATGCGAGGCCGTGGCGCCAAGATTACCGATATCGTCATCCTGGTCGTTGCAGCAGACGATGGAGTGATGCCGCAAACGATCGAAGCAATTAATCACGCCAAAGCCGCGTCCGTTCAGATTATTGTGGCCATCAATAAGATCGACAAGCCCGGCGCCAACTCCGATCGTGTAAAGAACGCGTTGTCTGAACACGGACTCATTTCCGAGTCCTGGGGTGGTGATACGATCATGGTGGAGGTCTCGGCCAAAGAGAAGATCGGCCTGGACACCTTGTTGGAAATGATTCTCCTGCAATCCGAAGTGCTGGAACTCAAGGCCGATCCGCATCGGTTAGCGAAGGGCGTTGTGGTGGAAGCCAAGCTGGAGCGGGGGCGTGGCCCGGTGGCAACGGTGCTGGTTCAGAGCGGGACGCTGCGTGTCGGCGATGTGTTTGTCGTCGGGACTGTCAGCGGGAAAGTTCGCGCGCTGATTACGCATACGGGAGCAAAGGTGCAAGAGGCCGGTCCTTCTATTCCGGTAGAAGTGGCCGGACTCCCGGGTGTGCCGTCTGCCGGTGATATCTTTCAGGTCGTCAAAGACGAGCGGATCGCGCGTGAGATTGCGGAAGATCGAGCCCGCAAGCAGCGAACGGCTGATTTGTCCGGATCCGCAAAGGTTACACTCGACGATTTGTTTGCCAAGATTAAGGAGGGGTCGGTCAAAGAACTGGCTCTGGTCATCAAATCTGACGTTCAGGGGTCGGCTGAAGCGCTGACGGCAGGCGTCGAAAAGCTTGCGACCGCCGCGGTCAAGCTGCGTGTCATTCACAGTGGCGTCGGCGGGATCACGGAGTCCGACGTGTTGCTGGCCGCTGCGTCGAGCGCCATTGTTGTCGGGTTCAATGTCAGGCCGGAGCCGAAGGCTGCCTCCCTGGCTGAACAGCAAGGCGTCGACATCCGTCTGTACACCATTATTTACGATGCGATGGCCGAAATTAAGGCTGCGATGGAAGGGTTGCTCGAACCGACACTCAAGGAGCGGACGCTAGGACGTGCCGAGGTGCGACAGGTCTTTACGGTGTCCAAGGCCGGTGTCATTGCAGGATCGTATGTGGTGGACGGCACGATCACCCGTGCGGCGGTTGGAATACGAGTGATTCGTGACAATGTGGTGGCCTATGAAGGGAAGCTTGGGTCGTTGCGTCGCTTCAAGGACGATGTCCGTGAAGTGCAGCAGGGCTATGAATGCGGAATCAGCGTCGAGAATTTCAACGATATCAAGGCCGGGGACATCATCGAAGCCTATGCGGTCGACAAGATTGCCGCAAAACTCTGAGGCGTGAGTCTGCTCTGTGGGCATCATCGTTGGACTCTGTACGGTCGAACTATTCATCCCTGATAGTCAGTCGTTGAAGGATAAGCGACAAGTGCTGTTGAGTCTCAAAGATCGATTACGTGAGAGGTTCAATCTCTCCGTAGCCGAGGTTGGTGGACAGGATCTGTGGCAGAAGGCCGTCCTGGGGCTTGCCTGCGTAGCCAACGAAGGACGATATGTCAACCAAGTGTGTGACCAGGCGCTGAATCTGATTCGGAGCGTTTCCACGGTGGAAATTGTCCAGTCTCGAGTGGAATTGTTGTGACGGGCGGATACCTAGGTGGAGTGTGCGGTGGCCAAGACCGGATATCATCGGGCCGATCGAGTAGCCGATCAAATCCGCATGGAAGTGGCGGATATCCTCATGCGGAAGATCAAGGACCCTCGCGTGCAGTCCGTGACCGTGACCGACGTGAAATTGACCGCCGATCTGCGGATTGCGCGTGTGTTCGTGACAACTATGGGCACGGAGGAAGAAGAGCGGACTGTCTTCGCCGGGCTAGAGCAGGCCAGCGGGTTCGTGCGCGGTGAACTGGGCCGTCGGCTCTCGCTTCGGTATCTGCCGGAGATTGTCTTTGCCAAGGATGTCAGCGGGCCGAGAGGTGATCGGGTTTTGAAGTTGCTGGACGAACTCCATGCGAAGACGGAGCCCGAGGGTGGCCTGTCCGAAGAGAAGATGAGTTCGTAGTTTTCGGGGATGTGATGATGGGTCTCATACAGAACTGTGCCGTCGTCGATGGTGTGCTGATCATCAAGAAGGAAGCAGGCTGGACCTCCCACGACGTCGTGGCGAAGGTGCGGCATCTTCTTGGCGGACCCAAGGTCGGTCATGCAGGGACCCTCGATCCTGCTGCAACGGGACTCTTGCCTGTGTTGGTCGGTCGGGGAACCCGCATTGCTGAATATCTTGTTGAATGGGACAAAGAATATCGTGCCGTACTTCGCCTCGGTGAAAGTACCGATACACAGGATGCGACGGGAACAGTCTTGGCACGTCATTCGACGGACACTGTGACGTCGGAGGCGATTCATGAGATGGTCGGCCGATTTCACGGGCCGATTCAGCAAGTTCCTCCGATGTATTCGGCGGTGAAGATTGGGGGTGTTCCTCTGTATAAGTCCGCTCGGGCGGGCAAAACAATTGTGCGAGGTGCGCGAACGATCGTCATCCATACCCTTGAGGTAGAGGCGATTCAGGGTCGGGATGTCACGTTGTGCATCGTGTGTTCGAAGGGGACCTATGTGCGGACGCTCTGTGCCGACATCGGAGAAGCGTTGGGTGTCGGCGGTCATATGTTGGCGCTGGAGCGAAGGCGGGTGGGTCCCTTGACGATCGATCAGGCACTGACGGTCGATGAGGTGGTCACCCGTCATGCCCTCGGTCGATTGGGAGACGATCTGTTGTCGCTGGATCGCGCGTTGACCCATCTGAGGATTGCGGTGGTGAATGAACAGACCGCTGACCGCGTGCGACACGGGGCTCCGGTGCCTATGCCCAAGATCCTTCGTTGGGAGGGAGCAGCCGATGCCGAGCGTGGGTCACGCAGGCCCGTTCGTATCCACGATGCCGAGGGATGTCTGCTGGCGATCGGAAAGTGTCCGGACAATTCGGAAGATGTACTCAAAGTTGAGAAGGTGCTGATCGATCAGGATGTATGATACCTCGTTGGGGATGAAGGCAAGGAACAGGAAGGAAAGAGCCCATGGCATTACTCAGAGAAGCAAAGACCGAGTTAATCAAGCAGTACCGGCAGCATGAAACGGATTCCGGCTCGCCGGAAGTCCAGATTGCAGTGTTGACCAACCGGATTACGTATTTGACGGAACATTTCAAGCTCCACAAGAAAGATCATCATTCGCGGCGCGGCCTGCTTCTTTTGGTCGGACGTCGTCGCCGGTTACTTGATTATCTTCGTGGTGTGAGTGACGCACGCTATCGTGCGGTGATCGAGCGATTGGGTATTAGAAAGTAGCACCCGTCTCGTGGTTGCGCAGGTAGCGCAACTACGGGCAGTAGTCAGTCGCACAGGTGAACACTGACAGAGGCTGGAGTGTCCCATATCGCTCGAGTCTCTCTCTGTGGGCATCTGTGGGGCCTAACCAGAGGAGACCCAGATGGTACACACAGTTGAAATAGAGGTTGCCGGGCGCACCCTGCGACTCGAGACCGGTCGTGTGGCACGACAAGCAGACGGCTCGATTTGGGCTTCGTATGGCGACACCGTCGTGTTGGCGACGGCCGTCGCGTCACAGGTTGCCAAGCCAGGTATCGACTTTCTTCCCCTCACGGTTGATTATCAGGAAAAATCCTTCGCAGCCGGGAAGATCCCCGGTGGGTATTTTAAGCGGGAAGCGCGTCCATCGGAAAAGGCTGTGCTGACCAGCCGGCAGATCGATCGGGGGCTCCGTCCGCTCTTTCCAGAAGGCTATTATTTCGAGACGCAGGTCATTGCCTCAGTCCTCTCGGCCGATCAGACCGGTTCGTCCGACATCCTCGCCATTATCGCCTCCTCTGCTGCCTTGACCATCTCGAACATTCCGTTCGACAATCCCATCGCAGGCGTGCGAATCGGTCGGCTGGATGGCAAGCTCGTCGTCAACCCGGACCTTGAGACGGTGGCAAAGAGCGAGCTGCAACTTGTTGTGGCGGGAACGGCTGATGCGGTCATGATGGTCGAAGCAGGTGCGAGCGAACTGTCCGAAGCGGTCATGCTCGAGGCGATCGAACTTGCGCATGCCGAGATCAAGAAGATTGTGGCCAAGATTCGTGATCTGCAAGCCGTTGCCGGCAAGCCCAAGCGGAAGGTGGCGAAGGAGCAGATCGACTCCGCCCTGGCCGCTCAAGTGAAGACCTTGGTGGCGCAAGGGATTCGCGAGGCCATCATGATTCCGAACAAAGCGGCCAGGCAGGAGCGGTTGGATGAAGTCAAGGACGGCGCTGTCCAGAAACTCAAGAGCGCGGATGATCCGAATCGAGAGCGGCATGTCAAGTTGGTGTTTCATGAGTTGGAGTACACGGAAGTTCGAAACATGATTCTCGAGAAAGGGTCGCGGGCGGATGGACGTGGTCCGGCTGATATTCGCCCGATCACGTGTGAAGTCAGCGCGTTGCCACGGACACACGGCTCCGCGATCTTCACCAGGGGCGAGACTCAAAGTTTGGCCGTGGTCACGTTGGGGACCACGGACGACGAACAGCGGATCGATGCGTTGGAAGGGGAGTACATGAGAACATTCATGCTCCATTACAACTTTCCTCCGTTCAGTGTCGGCGAGGCGAGGCCGCTGCGCTCACCGGGCCGCCGGGAAGTCGGCCATGGCGCATTGGCGGAACGGGCGTTGGCCCCGGTGGTTCCAAGCAAGGAGGCCTTTCCCTACACGCTCCGCATCGTGTCCGACATCCTCGAATCCAACGGGTCCTCTTCAATGGCGACCGTCTGTGGCGGGAGCCTTGCTATGATGGACGCCGGTGTGCCGATCAGAGAAGCCGTGGCCGGGATCGCGATGGGATTGATCAAGGAAGGCGATCGGGTCATGATCCTCTCCGATATCCTCGGGCTGGAAGATCACTTGGGCGACATGGACTTTAAGGTCTGCGGCACCAAGCAGGGCGTGACGGCATTGCAGATGGATATCAAGATCGGCGGCATTACGTCGGCCTTGATGCAGAAGGCCTTGGAGCAGGCCAAAGCCGGCCGTTTGCACATTTTGAGTTGCATGGAGAAGGCGCTGCCAGCGCCAAGAACCACTCTGTCGGCCTACGCGCCACGAATTTTCACGATGAAGGTGAAGCAGGACAAGATCCGCGAGATCATCGGTCCGGGCGGCAAAACGATCCGCGGCATCATTGCGGATTGCGGGGTCAAGATCAATGTCGACGACAGCGGAACCGTGACGATCGCGTCGGTCGATGGAGCCTCGGCAGAGAAGGCAAAAGAAATGATCAGTCGGATTACCGAAGAAGTCGAGATCGGGAAGATCTATATGGGCACGGTCCGGAAGATCATGGACTTCGGGGCGTTTGTCGAGGTTCTGCCGGGAACTGATGGATTGGTGCATATCTCGCAATTGGCGCACCACCGAGTCCAAGCGGTATCCGACGAGGTGAAGGAAGGGGATCAAATCCTGGTGAAAGTCTTAGAGGTGGATCGGCAAGGAAAAATTCGCCTCAGCCGTAAGGAAGCCATGCCGGCTCCGACCGGGGCCGGTTCTCCGGATCCGTCCGCCAGGTAGCTGTCTTGTATCGCAAGCTTGTCCTGGACAACGGGGTGCGGGTGGTCACCGAACGGATGCCGACACTGAAGTCGGTCACTGTCGGCGTGTGGGTCAACATCGGGTCCCGGGACGAGCAGTCTTCCCAGGCAGGCTATTCCCACTTCATCGAACACATGCTCTTTAAGGGAACGCGCAAGCGCTCCTCCGCCGAAATTTCGCGTGAAATCGATGCGCTTGGCGGAGAGATGAATGCATTCACCTCACGTGAGACTACGACCTACTACGTGAAGGTGTTGGATCAGCAACTGGAGCGAGCGCTCGAACTCCTCTCGGACTTGTTCCACCATTCCTCTTTCTCACCCAAAGAAATCGAAAAAGAAAAACAGGTAGTCCTGGAAGAAATCCGCATGGTCCAGGACGATCCGGAAGATCTTGTGCAAGAACTCCATATGGGCCAAGTGTTGAAACGTCATCCGCTCGGACGCTCCATTTTAGGCGGAGAAAAGACGATCAGAGGGCTGCGACGCCAGGACCTGCTGAACTACATCGAGACCTACTACGATCCCGAGCAGACTGTGATTTCGATTGCCGGGAATTTCGAGCAGGCCCAGCTTGATCGACTGGTCGCGCGGTATTTCAGCAAGGGGCGTACTGCAAGGGCGGCCGATATCAACGGGCGGCGTCCTCCTGCCATGCATGGCGGCGTCGTGTTGAAGAAGAAACGGTTGGAGCAGGTGCATCTCTGTCTCGGGCTCAAAGGCGTTGCCGCAGGACATCAGGATCGGTATGCGTTATATGCGCTCAACAGCGTGTTGGGCGGAAGTGTGAGTTCACGATTATTCCAGGAAGTTCGAGAGAAGCGGGGTCTCGTCTATTCGATCTACTCCTTCTTGTCCGGTTATTCGGATAGCGGCATGATCACGATATATGCGGCGACGAGGCCGAAAGAGGTCGATCGTGTCGTGGATCTTGTCTGCCGAGAGATTCGACAGATCGGCAGCAAAGGTGTCGAACGAAAAGAGCTTGAGCGGGCGAAGACCCAGATGAAGGGCGGCTTGATGCTCAGCCTGGAGAGTTCGCACAGCCGCATGAGCAAATTGGCAAAAGACGAGCTCACATACGGAAGACATGCGTCGCTGGATGACATGCTGGCTCATATCGATCACGTGAATGTGGAACAGGTTTCCAACGTGGGCCGCCAATTTTTTTTGCTGGACTCCCTTGCGATCACCGGACTCGGGCCTCTCGCTCCGCGCACGGTGCAGGCCTACCTATAGGTGAGAGTTCACTAATGGAAGCTCATCAAGTGCTCCAAAGTGAATAAAACTATTTGACAAAATTCTCCGCAATATATTGATTATTAGATATATTTCGCCCTATTCGAAGCTATCCACGGGGCAAACAAATTCTTGACACAGTTTCGTGGTTTCAGTACCATGAGCAAAATTTCGACAATGATTTTTGATCGAAGATACGAACCACGAAGAAAAACAAAGAGATAGCGAAGCATCAGCACTCGTGGCTGCACGATCCGTGAGATTGTTTTCCAGCGTTTGTCGTCCTTAGAAGTAAGTATTCATCGGGTATTGTTGTTATTTTTATGAAGGAGGGACTAGGTATGCCAAAGGTCATACTTATCGCCGCCGTGGCCGTGTTTACTATGCTCGGCTTCCTGACGGCTGAGTTCGCCGTTGCCGAAACTGCTGCTCCTGCAACTGGACCGACCGGACCAACTGACAACATTGCCGGTGGAAAGCCCATGAAGGGTGAAATTACCAAGACACTCAAGGGTCGGGTATGGTCACAGTGGGCCGACAATCCAGACGGAGAGTTGCTCTTCGGAATTCAATATTGGAATGCCGGTGAGCCGGGCTCAGGGACTCCGAATGGCCGTTCGTCTTCCGATCTGGACGTGAAACCCCCGGATCCATTGTTCAGCTGCTGCGGCTGGGGCTTTGTAGGTGGAACGGACAAGAACAGCCCCTATTCGGGGTGGTACCATGCTGCCACGACCGTCCGGTTGGCGGTGAAGGATAAGGCCCTTATGGACCAGATCATCAAGGCCTCTCAGGAACTCATCGCGATGGAAGTGAGTTTGGATGGTCGGACGATCACCGGTTTTAAGGTTATTAAGGAATAGATCCTAACTGGTTTTCACTCTTTCATGTCCTGTTAAGGAGGACGCGAACATGAAGTTTCATACGAAAGGCTGGGCCGTTACGGCCGCTGTGGCGCTGGTGCTGTCTGCCGCCTCCACCGCATTGGCGATCGAATCATTCCAGGAACGCTTTGAGTGGGGCGATATGAGCAAACCGACGACATTGCAGGGTCGCGTGATCGTGCTCGATCCCTACGATGAGGCGGTCTGGATTAACTTGGCAGTGTTCGGCGGGAATGCCGAGAGCGGTCTATGGTGGCAGAAGATTCACCCGGGTAAGACCCTAAAATTTTATGCTGACAAGGGAGCATGGGAAGAGCTGAAGAAGATGGCGCGTCCTCATGCGGGACCGGCTGCCGCGAAGGAAGTACCGCCTTCCAGCACGACCGACTTGATCGAATTTACCGCGACAGAACCGGAGCAGAACCATCGTGTCATTTCCTCGGTCAAGAAGCTTCCTGAAGTGGCCGGATCTATGGGGAAGCCGCTGAGCATCTCCGGTTTACGTCTGAAGGAGTGCGCGGGGAAAAGCGAAATCGAGGCCGGCTGCGCAGCAGCGAAGCAAGGCCTTAATACCTCACCGAAGTCTCCTGACGGTGCCGCTTTACCTATGCAGTATGATGTGTTGCTCCCAGGTGGTAAGCCCGTTGCAGGGCTAATCCCCTGGACCGCGCCGTACAACACGGGCGCTAAGAGCGCTGCGCACTGAACTGAATCTGTCCCTGTTTGTAATGGCGGCATTTCCGAAAGGGGATGCCGCCATTTTTATGTTTCGCGATCGTATGGGCCGGTTGGACCGATCCGGCGCTGTAAGTCAGCGAGGCGGTTGAGCGCATCGAGCGGAGTCATGGAGAAGAGGTCGATCTGTTTCATTTCTTCGATGATCGGATGTGGTTGGGGGAGCGAGGCCCGCGATGGTTCTTTCTCTGAAGATATTGAAATGTCGTCGATGGTGGTATCCGGTTGTTCCAGCTGTGCCAGAACTTGTTGTGCTCGGGAGATCACCGTTGGAGGAAGTCCTGCGAGTTTTGCGACATGAATACCGTAACTGCGATCTGCGCCGCCCGGCACAATTTTTCGCAAAAAGACCACGTCTCCATCCCGTTCCTGGACCGCCACGCAATAGTTTCTGATACCCTCGCGTAACCCTTCCAGTTGCGTCATCTCGTGATAGTGCGTGGCGAACAGCGTCCTGGCTCCCAGATGCCGGCGGTCTTGGATATGCTCCGCAATAGCCCAGGCGATACTCAGTCCATCATAGGTGCTGGTTCCTCGGCCGATCTCATCCAAGAGAATCAAGCTGCGGGAGGTCGCGCTGTTCAAGATGTGAGCCGATTCAACCATCTCCACCATGAAGGTACTCTGTCCAGCGGCCAAATTGTCTGAAGCCCCCACGCGCGTAAAAATCCGATCGACCATTCCAATGCGGGCTTCGGTCGCCGGGACGAAACTTCCGATTTGCGCCAAGAGGACGATCAATGCGACTTGGCGGAGGTAGGTGCTTTTCCCCGCCATGTTGGGTCCGGTCAGGATCACAAGCCGGTTGCCCTCACAGTCGAGTGAGGTGTCATTAGGTACGAAGGTCAAATCGCTGCTGAGTTGTTCTATGACAGGGTGTCGGCCTTCCCGAATGAATATCGTGCTGCTTTCATCGACTAGAGGTTTGACGTAACGATGTAATGCGGCGGTCTCGGCCAGACTGGCGAGGACGTCGAGCAGCGCGACAGCCTTGGCCATTGCATGAAGACGAGGCACCTCGTTTGCCAGGCGCACGCGCAATTGTGCAAACAGCTCCTGCTCGAGCGCCAGCAGTTTTATTTCAGCGCCTGTGACTCGTTCTTCCAGCTCTTTCAGCTCCGGTGTCATAAATCGTTCGGCATTGACCAGCGTCTGCTTGCGAATGTAATCGGGAGGGATGCGGGACAGGTGTGTTTTGGTGATCTCGATGTAGTAGCCGAACACCTGGTTGTAGCGAACCTTCAAAGAGTCGATTCCAGTTCTTTCACGTTCTTTGGCTTCCAACGAGGCGATCCAGCCCTTACCTTCCGTGCGCGCCTTCCGCAGTTCATCGACCCCGGCATGGTACCCTTCCCGAATCATGCCCCCGTCACGAAGCGACATCGGGGCATCGGGCTTGACGGCCTGATCAATTGCGTTATGCACGTCGAGGCAGTCGTCCCACGACTTGCGGACGTCTATCAGAAGCAAGGCGTGGAATGGCTGGAGGTGGGATCGTAACTCCGGCAGGGCGCTCACCGATTGTTTCAAGGCGAGTAGTTCACGAGGCCCTGCGACACCGAGCGTCACCCGGCTGCCCAAACGGGCGATATCTTGCACATCACGGAGTGTGGTCCGGAGCGATACGCGTTGTTGAACCAGATCTTTCAACTCGCCGACCGCTTCGAGACGAGCCTGAATGGCGCCACGATCGAGGAGCGGTCTGACGAGCCAATCGCGTAACAAGCGACTGCCCATGGCCGTCGCGGTGCGGTCTAGCACCGACAGGACTGTGGACTGATCATGCCCCGATCGTGGCTCGCCGGCTCCCAATGGCCGAACGAGTTCAAGATTGCGAATCGTGGCGCTATCCAGATGCATGGCATCGCCGCTCCAGCGTGTGTGTATGCGGCGAAGGTGTGCAAGGGAGGCGGTTGGCTGGGTCTCACGAAAATATTTCAGGACCGCTCCGGCGGCTCCGATCCCGGCGGTCAAGCCGTGACAGCCGAATCCGTCGAGCGAGTGCACGGCAAACTGCGCTTGGAGTATTTGTGCGGCGTCTTTGGGATTGAAGGCGGCTGCGGGTTGTGCGCAGAGGCGTGGCCCATGCAGGCGAGTCAGGCATGATTTGGCATTCGTATGAGCTTCGGGATGGAGGACTTCTCGTGGTTCCAGCCGAGCCAATTCATCCATGAGCTGGACCTCTGCCTGTGCCCCTTGGAACTCTGTCATCCAAAACTCTCCGGTGGAAACGTCCAGGCAGGCCAGCCCAATAATGGATTGCGCCTTTGCCGATGGGACCGTGGCGTCGGAGAAGGCGACAGCCGCCAGGAAATACGACTCTCCCGGTGAAAGGAATTCAGTATCGATCAGGGTGCCGGGTGTATACAACCGAACGACCTCGCGGCGCACGAGACCCTTTGCGAGTTTCGGGTCCTCCACCTGTTCGCAGAGCGCGACGGTCCGTCCAGCCTTGAGAAGCTTTGCGATATAGCCTTGCGCCGCATGGTAGGGCACTCCACAGAGCGGAACTGGGTTGGCGCTGGATTTGTCGCGAGAAGTGAGAGCAATGGAAAGCAGCGTAGAGGCGATCTGCGCGTCCGCGTAAAACATTTCGTAGAAGTCACCGACGCGGAACAATAGAATGGCGTCGGGATAGCCGCGCTTGATCTCGCGGTATTGCCGCATCAGCGGTGAAGCGTCTGCATCACTCATCGCGTCGGCCTCGATTGGCTTCGCCGGTGGGAGAGGGGGATACACGTCCGGTGGCTGTATCGAGTGAGAGGCGTAGCCGTTCTAAGTCCACTTCAGCTTCTTGCAGCGCTTTGGTTTTTCGGCGGAGCTCGATACGGCTTCGCACCCATGGAGGGAAGAGAAGAATACCAGAGACCAGCAGTCCTACCGCGAACCCCGCCAGGATGGGTTTATAGATCGGCATGGAGGCTTCTAAGAGTCCAAAGAAGTACCGGAGCGTGACTTCCTGCTCCTGGTTCTGTAGGAAAAAAGCCAGAGAGAGGAGCAGGAGCACTCCGACCAGAGTCAGCCTGATCATAACCTCGTCGTTGCCTCCCTGTTCAAGGCTCGGCGTGGTGACACTCGATGAATCCTGCCGGTCTTGCTGCACTGCGTACGCAAGCGGGCGAGGACCTCGTCAGACTTCGGCCCCGTCGCACGCACCTGAATCGTTCGGCTCCGTGCGGCACGATGGTTTAGCGTAATGTCAATCCGGTCCTGCGGCAGCGCGACAAGACCCTTGTCGGCCCATTCTATTGCCGTTACAGTCTGACCGGAGAAATACTCGATCAGTCCTGTCGATTCAAGCTCGCGAGGTGTACAAATACGATACAGATCCACGTGAGCCAGCGGCAGACGTCCTTGGTCATATTCGTGAATCACGACGAATGTCGGGCTGGTCACGGCCATCGGTGATGCGCCCAGACCCTGCGCGATTCCGCGAACGAGCGCAGTCTTACCCGCTCCGAGGGGTCCGTAGAGCGCGATCGTTTCTCCCCCGCGAAGCACGCGACCGATGGCTTGACCTAGTCGATCAGTGTGCTGGCGCGAAGTGGACACCAGTTTCCACGGCAGGCTCAATGTGGCGCGCCGGCCAGCGGCAGGCTTCTTTGCCTTGGCTGGCCGCGTAGCGTTAGGTCGTTTTTGTCCGCTGGAGCGCATAAGGAATCTGAGCGATGAGGTCACTGGCAAGCATCCCGGGTTGCCCGAGGTGTTGGGAGGCCATATCGCCGGCCGCTCCATGAAAATAGGTTGCGGCACAGGCGGCCTCCCATGCGGGGACCCTTTGCGCCAGTAGGCCGACGATCATGCCGGTTAATACGTCGCCGGTTCCTGCCGTGGCCATACCGGGATTGCCGGTTGGGCAAATGGCGACAAGCCCATCGGGACGAGCGATGACGGTTCGTGCACCTTTTAAAACGACGAATACGCCGCGTTCTCGGGCAAACCGTCTGGCCGTGCCGATTCGGTCTGAGTTGACCGTCTGCGTGGTGGCATCGACTTCGAGCCGGGCCATCTCACCGGGGTGAGGCGTGAGAATGGGTGGAGTTTTACATTCGGTCAGCAACGAAGCCCGGCCTGCCAAGGCATTGAGTGCATCGGCATCGAGGACGGAGGGCCGATCCAGATACTTCATGAGCGACTGTACGAGTTCGACGGTTTCGTGATGTGTCGAGAGCCCTGGACCGATGGCGATCGCCGTGCGTGCCTGCATAAAGGCTAAGACGCGATCGAGTCCTGAGCGGGCCAGTGTACGCGCCTTCGTTTCCGGGAGCGGCATCGTCATCGCTTCCAGTAATTTGGCCTCCAGTACATCGTTGACACTACTGGGGGTGGCCACGGTCACCAGACCGGCTCCAACGCGCAGGGCCGCCCGGGCCGCCAACACCGCCGCGCCGGTTTTCCCCACTGAGCCTGCGATAATCCCCGCATGACCAAATGTTCCCTTATGCGAGGCGGATGCGCGTTCCGGTAGAGACCGAAAAGCACTCTCGCTTGTCAGGAGCATGGTTCGACTCTCGATGGCATCCACATAGGCGGGGGGAATGCCGATATCGACGACGCGGATTGCGCCGGCCTGGTCAATTCCTGCATCGACATAGAGGCCGAGTTTCGGGAGGCCGCATGTGATGGTCAATGTGGCGCGGATCGCTCGTCCTAGGATGGCGCCGGTATCGGCATGGAGACCGGATGGGATATCGATTGCGACGACTGGTTTCCCGGCACTGTTGATCAGCTCGATGGCCTCACGATAGGTTCCGGTCACTACGGAGGACAATCCAGTACCAAGGAGAGCATCGACGAGGATGTCGCTGGAGGCAAGGAGCGACCGCGCCTGGTCGGCAGATCGGAATCGAACGATCGCTGCCCGTCCGGCAACCCGGACGAGCTTGCGATACATGGCTGCGGTATCGCGACTCAGGTCCGTGATCGGTGTAAGGAGCACCACATGAATCCGCGCACGTCGGCGATGCAGTAGTCGGGCCACAACCAATCCGTCTCCCCCGTTATTCCCTTTTCCGCAGACGATGGTAATGGTCCTGCTTCGTGCCGGTCCATAGTGCTCTTCCAGATACCTGACAATTCCCTCGCCAGCCCGCTCCATCAAGACGGTACTGGGGATATGCGCTTCGGTGATTGTGCGGCGATCGAGCGTCTGCATTTCGGTTCCGGTCACGATCTTCATCGGTGGCCTTGCGTGCGGGATCGATACCGCATGAGGAATCGGGTGAGCGGGGGGAGGAAAGAGATCAGTTGCCTACAGCGCAATGTCATGACAAGGGCGAATCACGGTGTCCATGGAGGTACGCAGGGTGCCGCATCGGCGTGATGGTTCAACTCAGCAACGCTTTCATTTCCCTCACGGCCTGGTCGAGACCCACCAGGACTGCTCGGGCAATGATGCTGTGGCCGATATTGTATTCGACGATTTCGGGAATGTGCGTCAACCGCATCACGTTGCGATAGTCCAATCCGTGCCCGGCGTTGACGCCCATTCCGAGTTTGTAAGACAGCTTTGCGGCCTGTGTAATGGCCTCGACTTCCGCGTCGGCTTCTTTCGAGCGCCGGGCATTCGCATACCGACCGGTATGGAGCTCGACAAAATCGGCTGAGACTCTGTGCGAGGCTTTGACCTGCGCCAAATCCGGTTCGATGAAGAGGCTGACGGGAATGCCGCCATCCTGGAGCAGGGCTACGATCTGCTGGATACGATCTCTGTGGCCGGCCACGTCCAGCCCACCTTCCGTTGTGAGCTCCTGACGCTTTTCCGGGACGAGCGTCACCATATCCGGCTTTATGGTGAGGGCAATTTTGGCCATCGTTTCATCGGCGGCCATTTCCAGATCGAGTTTGGTGCGGATGAGTTCCCGCAAGAGCTGAAGATCGCGGTCTTGAATATGCCGCCGATCCTCCCTGAGGTGGACGACAATCCCATCGGCCCCGGCCAATTCTACCAATACGGCGGCGGCAAGAGGGTCTGGGTCGGTTCCACCACGGGCCTGGCGCAAGGTGGCCACATGGTCGATGTTCACCCCAAGTCGTGGCACGAACCCTCCGTTCTGGCTATGTGGAGCAAGGAGAAACTGAGTTGCGTGATGAGTGCGAACGGCGTTGCAGTTGTAACAGAAATTGACCGGGAGGGGCAAGGACTGGGAGGGGGGAGTTGGTGGCATATTACTTTAGTTGTGCCGAAGTGCCGACATACCGAACCCCACAGAATCACGACATAATTTGACTCGATGCGCTCCGCGCCATTAGAATAGGCCCCCAATGCGGCGGAGCACGATCACTCGACGCTTCTGTGCGTGCGAGGGTTACAGACAGGGAAACTCATGGGATTAGGCGACGGATTCTATCGCATCAAACGACTACCGCCGTATGTGTTTGCTCAGGTGCAGAGCCTCAAACTTGAGGCTCGTCAGAAGGGCGAAGATATTATCGATTTCGGAATGGGAAATCCTGATCAACCGACGCCGAGCCACATCGTTGAGAAGATGATCGAGGCGGCACGGAAGGGGAAAAATCATCGTTACTCAGCCTCGCGCGGGATTACGAAACTGCGGCATGCGATCGCGGGTTGGTACAAGCGGAATTATGCTGTCGAGCTGGATCCTGAGACCGAGACCATCGTTACGATCGGCTCCAAAGAAGGGTTGGCACATCTGGCGCTGGCCTTGATCGGACCCGGTGACGTCGTGCTGACGCCGACGCCGACCTATCCCATTCACATGTATAGTTTCATTATTGCGGGAGGAGAGGTTCGCGGGATCGAATTGCGTCCAGACAGTGATTTCTTCGACGACTTGCAACGGGTCTATCGCCAGACCTTTCCGAGACCCAAGATCTTGGTTATCAATTTTCCGCATAATCCCACCACCGTAGTAGCGGATCTCGGGTTTTTTAAGAAAATCGTCGCCTTTGCCAAAGAACATAACGTGATTGTCATTCACGACCTGGCCTACGCCGACTTGGTATTCGATGGATATAAGGCGCCGAGCTTTCTGCAGGTTCCCGGAGCCAAAGATGTCGGTGTCGAGTTCTACACCCTCTCGAAGGCGTACAACATGCCTGGTTGGCGCGTGGGCTTTTGTTGCGGTAATCGTGAGATCGTTGGAGCGTTGGCCAAGATCAAGAGTTACCTCGATTACGGAATTTTCCAACCCCTGCAGATTGCCAGCGTCATTGCCCTCAATGGACCGCAAGATTGTGTCAAGGAGACAGTGTTGCGCTACCAGAAGCGTCGTGATGTATTAGTGAGTGGACTGAATCGCATCGGATGGCATGTGGGCAAACCCATGGCCACCATGTTTGTCTGGGCCAGGATTCCGCTGCCCTATCGGGCTATGGGGTCGTTGGAGTTTTCAAAGCTTCTGCTCCGCGAGGCGAAAGTGGCCGTGTCTCCTGGGATCGGGTTCGGTGAAGGCGGGGACGAATATGTGCGGTTCGGCCTTGTCGAAAACGAGCATCGCACAAGGCAGGCGGTGCGAGGTATCCGCAAGGCCTTGAAGCTTGAGGGGACGGACGTATGATTTCGCGCGTGGGCGTCGGTATCATTGGGTTCGGAACGGTCGGGACAGGTGTCGCAAAGGTTCTCTTTGAGAATGCCGCCTTGATCAGCCGCCGGGTCGGTGTGCCGATCGAAATCGTTCGAATTGCGGATCTCGATGTGGCCCGCGACCGAGGTCTTACCTTGCCGCCCGGCCTCCTCACGACCGATGCAAATCAGATTCTCGCCGATCCGTCGATCGACATCGTCGTGGAGTTGATCGGAGGCTGCGATGTTGCTAAACGCATCATTCTGGAATCCATTGCGGCAGGCAAACATGTCGTCACTGCCAATAAGGCCTTGCTCGCGTTACACGGAGAAGAAATATTCGCCGCGGCTTCCCGCGCAGGCGTCGATCTAGGGTTCGAAGCGAGCGTGGGCGGAGGGATTCCCGTCATCCAGGCGTTGAGGGAAGGGCTGGCGGCCAACACCATCCAATCCATTTATGGGATCATCAACGGGACGGCCAATTACATTCTCTCGCGCATGACCCATGAAGGCCGGAATTTTGAGCAGGTACTCGACGAAGCGAAGCAGGCCGGTTATGCCGAAGCGGATCCGACATTCGATGTGGCCGGTATTGATTCGGCGCACAAGCTGGCAATCCTGGTTGCACTGGCCTATGGAACGCCGGTCAATGTCAAAGATGTCTATACCGAGGGGATCACCCACATTACGCCGCTCGATATCGCGTACGCCAAAGAGTTCGGTTGTACGATCAAGCTGCTGGGCATTGCCAAGCTGGTCGGCAATGAAGTCGAAGCACGAGTGCATCCCACGATGCTGCCGTCCTCATCGCCGATCGCCCAGGTCGAAGGCGTCTACAATGCGATTCAACTTGTCGGCGATGCCGTAGGCGACGTGGTGCTCTATGGCCGGGGCGCGGGGTCCATGCCGACCGGCAGTGCGGTGGTCGGCGATCTCATCGCCATCGCGCGCAATCTGTTGAAAGGAGCGGTTGGACGAGTGCCGCCCGTCTCGTTCCAGCAGGAGCAGCGTCGTCCGCTTCGGATGCGGACGATGGATGAAATCAGCTCGCTCTATTACCTCCGCTTTATGGTGTTGGACCGCCCCGGTGTGTTGTCACACATTGCTGGGGAACTGGGCCGGTGCGGGATCAGTATCTCGTCCGTCCTTCAACAAGGACGGCGCGAAGGGCAAACGGTTCCGGTCGTAATCAAGACCCATACCGCCACGGAGCGCGATGTCCAAACGGCATTGCGAACGATCAATCGCATGGCCTTCATCTCTGAGCCCACCACGTTGATCCGTGTCGAGGGCAAGGACGAGTAATGCGATGAATCGCTGGCGTGGTGTGATTGAAGAATATCGAAAGTTTCTGCCGGTGACTGAACGTACCCCTGTGGTGACGCTCGGTGAAGGCAACACTCCGCTCATCAGGGCGACGCGGCTAGCCAAGCAGATCGCTCCCGGCATCGATCTCTATCTCAAATTCGAAGGCATGAATCCGACGGGATCGTTCAAGGATCGCGGCCTGACGCTGGCCATCTCAAAGGCCGTTGAGTCCGGCGCCAAGGCGGTGATCTGCGCCTCCACCGGGAATACCTCTGCCTCTGCTGCGGCCTATGGTGCGCGGGCAGGACTGGCGGTCTATGTATTGATTCCCGCCGGGAAGATTGCGATGGGCAAGCTGTCACAGGCCATGATGCATCAAGCCACAGTCATCCAGATCGAAGGAAACTTCGACCAGGCGTTGACCATTGTGAAGGACTTGTCGATGATCCATCGCATCGAGTTGGTCAACTCGATCAATCCTTATCGGATCGAGGGGCAGAAAACCGCCGCGATGGAGGTGTGCGATGAGCTCGGCGATGCCCCGACTGTTCATGCGCTGCCGGTTGGGAATGCCGGTAACATTACCGCGTATTGGAAGGGGTACCAGGAATACCGTGCAGCCAATCAATCCACGAGGCTGCCTCGCATGGTCGGATTTCAGGCGGCTGGTGCTGCGCCCATCGTGCTCGGTCGCATCGTGGAGAATCCGCAGACGGTGGCCACGGCGATTCGGATCGGCAATCCGGCCAGCTGGGAAGCGGCCTTGATTGCTGTGAATGAATCCGCGGGAGCGATCGATTCGGTGACGGATGAAGAGATTCTGCAAGCATATACGGCGGTAGCGGCAACGGAAGGGGTCTTCTGCGAACCGGCGTCCGCCGCATCGGTTGCCGGTGTGATGAAGTTGCGCAGGCAAGGCGGATTGCGTGAAGGCGAGACCGTGGTCTGCACCTTGACCGGCCATGGGCTGAAAGACGCCGACCTGGCCATCAGCATATCGGTCCAACCGAAAACCGTTAGAGCGACGCGGGAGGATGTCGCTCGTCTATTAAGGGTCTAGACACCATGCGAGTAGGGCTTCGATGAAACATGTGATTCTCCATGCCGATGGGATGGCCGACCATCCTCAGAAGGAATTGGATGGACGGACACCGCTTCAAGCGGCTTCAACCCCTCACCTGGATCGCCTCGCGCAAAGCGGGGAGCTTGGGCTCCTGGCTGCGGCGCTTGAGGGTGTGCGACAGGGGAGCGGTCTGATGGGAACCGCCATCCTAGGATACGACCCCAAAAAATACTACCAGGGTCCCGGTCCGCTCGAAGCGGCCAGTCTGGGGGTCGCCGTTGGTGAACACGATGTGGTCTATCGTTGTACGATGGTCACGTTGCGGGCGGACGCCCAATCCGGGAGTAAAGGGGGATTGAACGAGATCAAGAAGCTCGGACCGCACGTGGTAATGGATGATGCGACCGCCGGCCTGATTTCGACGGAAGAAGCCCGCGAATTGATCGAGGCGATCAATGAGCAGCTCGGGTCGGAGATGATTCAGTTCTACCCCGGGTTAGGCCACCGTCATCTCATGGTGTGGGTCAACGGGAAGTCGCGAGCGGTCTGTGCAGATCCACAATTATTGGTAGGTCGACCGATCGCCGATGTGTTGCCGACGGGAGACGGATCCGACATTCTTTGGAAACTCATGGACGCCTCGTTTCAGATCTTGCGCGATCATCCCCTCAACGATGAACGTCAGGAGGCTGGGCAGAAGCCGGCCAGTTGTCTCTGGCTCTGGGGTCAAGGCCGGGCCATTCTCTGGCCAAGCCTCTCTGAACGATTAAAGATGTCCGGTGTGGTAGTTTCACAGGGCGATGTCCATCGCGGACTCGGTATCATGGCCGGGCTCGAGGCCGTGGACGGCGCGAGGTTGGCCGGTGCGGATCTTCGTACTCAAGCGGCGGTTACCCTAGAGGAACTGAAGAAACATGACTTTGCTTACCTGCATGTGGAGTTGCCGGATGAGGTCGTCTACGGATCGGATGTTGCGGCCAAGGTGAAGGGTATCGAAGCGGTCGATCGCGAACTGGTCGGGCCGCTGCTCGAAGGGCTGGCCAAATTGGGCTCCCACCGCATTGCGGCCGTCTGTGATTCTGGCAACGTGCATCATGACCACGCGATGGAAGGTCAGGGGTTCTTTGCCTATCGCGATAGTGCGGCAGTGATCTCTTCCGGGACCGGACGGAGATTTACTGAGGATGACGCTCGGGCCTCGACCGTGCCTCCTCGTGATGCGACGAAGTTCGTCGTGCGGTTGTTCGCAAAAGGATTTTGAGGGTCGTGGCGCTGATTGTCCAGAAATATGGGGGCACGTCCGTAGGGACGATCGAGCGGATCCACTGCGTGGCCGACCGTGTCGAGAAGGCTCACAAGGATGGCCATCGCGTCGTCGTTGTCCTGTCCGCGATGAGCGGAGAAACAGATCGGTTGCTTCGGTTGGCGCATGCCGTGACGCCGCTGCCGGACGATCGCGAACTCGATATGCTGCTGTCGACCGGAGAGCGCGTGACCATCGCCTTGTTGGCGATGGCCTTGCGGGCTCGGGGACTCGATGCCCAATCCTTTACGGGGCGCCAGGTCGGGATCATGACCGACAGTGCCCATACGAAAGCGCGTATTACCCGAGTCAGCGCCGAGCGAATCCGCGATGCCCTGCTCAAGGGAATCATTCCAGTGGTCGCCGGTTTTCAAGGGATCAACGAGCAGTCGGATGTCACGACATTGGGGCGCGGAGGCTCCGATCTTACAGCCGTGGCGCTGGCGGCTGCGTTGAAGGCCGGTCGGTGCATCATTTTTACCGACGTCGACGGCGTGTATACGTCGGACCCCAACATTGTGCCGGCGGCTCGGCGAATCGATAAAATCGCCTATGAGGAAATGTTGGAAATGGCCAGTCTGGGCGCCAAAGTATTGCAGAGCCGCTCCGTCGAATTTGCTGCGAAGTTCAATGTGCCGGTGGAGGTGAACTCCAGCTTCAAAGAAGGAAAGGGGACGCTCGTGACGCGTGAAGATGAGGATATGGAAGCGGTTGCGGTGTCGGGAGTCACCGGCGATCGGAATCAGGCCAAGATCACCATCGTGGGCGTACCGGACAAACCAGGTATTGCATCGAAACTCTTTGGGCCGGTGGCCCAGGCCAACATCAATGTCGATATGATCATTCAAAATATCAGTCAGTCGGGCTTGACTGATATTTCCTTCACGATTCCGCGGGCAGACATGAAGAAAGCGCTGCCGCTGATTCAGGATGTGGCGAAAGGTGTCGACGCCAAATCTGTTGCCGTGACCGAGGCGATCGCGAAAGTCTCACTGGTCGGCGTGGGGATGCGATCCCATTCAGGAGTCGCCGCCAAGATGTTCGAAGTCTTGTCGCGGGACGGCGTGAATATCCTTATGATCAGCACGTCGGAGATCAAAATTTCCTGTGTCATCGACGAAAAGTATGCCGAGCTCGCGATGCGCGCGCTCCATACTGCGTTCGGGTTGGATCAGCTGCCGGCAGGAGACCGAAACGCGAAGTAGAAGGTTTTGGCGAGGTGAGTCTCGACAGGTTCGCCCTGCTCCTGATATCGTTTCCCATATGGCTAAAAAATCTTCACACCCACGATCCTCGCACCGCAAGCCAATCGGCCCTGCGTCGTCCGGCGAACCTCCGTCTGTCGTGCGGCCGGTCACACTGGAAATCTATGATACGACCTTACGGGACGGAGCCCAGGCTGAGGATGTGACTTTTTCGGTGGAAGACAAGGTTCGGGTCGCCCAACAGTTGGATGGGCTAGGCGTGCAGTTCATTGAAGGCGGGTGGCCCGGGGCGAATCCAAAAGACATCGAGTTCTTTCAGCTGATCAAGATCATTCCGTTGCAGACGGCGACGGTGGTGGCGTTCGGGTCGACTCGAAAATCAAGCAACGCGGTGCAGAAGGATCCGAATATCCAGGCGTTGTTGGAGGCAGAGACCTCGATCATCACGCTGTTCGGGAAAACCTGGTCACTGCATGTGACCGATGCGCTTGGCATTTCTCTTGTGAAGAATCTCGAGCTCATCAGCGATTCCGTGGCCCATCTCCGTTCGAAAGGCCGGAGGGTGTTCTACGATGCGGAGCATTTTTTTGACGGATATAAGACCAATCCTGACTACGCGCTGGAAACCATTCGTCACGCCGTTGCGTCCGGGGCCGAGAGGGTGATTCTCTGCGACACCAACGGCGGGTCGATGCCTTGGGAAATCAAAGAGATTTGCCAGGTCGTTCGGCGGGAGTGTGCGGTGCCCTTGGGAATTCACGCCCACAACGATTGTGAAATGGCCGTTGCGAATTCATTAGTGGCGATCGAAACCGGTGTGGTGCAAGTGCAGGGGACGATTAATGGGATCGGTGAACGGTGCGGCAATGCCAATCTCTGTTCAATTATTCCCAATCTTGAACTGAAGATGAAGCGTCCGGTGTTGAAAGACCGTTTGAACCATCTTAAACAGGTTTCCGGGTTCGTGACCGAGATCGCGAACCTCATGCCCAATAAACACCAGCCCTATGTGGGAGATTCAGCGTTCGCCCACAAGGGTGGAGTCCATATCCACGCGGTGCTCAAGAATGCTGCGACCTATGAACATGTGACCCCGGGTTTGGTCGGCAACCGCCAGCGTGTGCTGGTGTCGGATGCGGCAGGTCGGAGTGGATTGCTGGAGAAAGTCGAGGCGTATGGAATCAAATTGGATAAGAGCCATACCAAGTTGCAAGAATTGATGGGTGTGTTGAAGAATCGTGAAAGTGAGGGTTACCAGTTTGAAGCGGCGGAAGGTTCCTTCGAGCTGCTCATGAGAAAAGCGATGGGGACGCACAGGCCATCCTTCCAACTCCTGGGATTTCGGGTGATCGTCGAGAAAAAACAAGACCATGGCGCTTCGTCGTCGGAAGCCACGGTGATGGTAAAGGTTGGCGAAGTGGTGGAACACGCGACCGCAGTTGGAGCAGGCCCGGTCAATGCGCTCGATCATGCGTTGCGGAAAGCCTTGGAAAAGTTCTATCCCCAGCTACGAGAAGTCAAACTGCTCGACTACAAAGTGCGAGTGCTGTCGGCCAACCGTGGGACGGAGTCCAAGGTCCGGGTATTGATCGAATCAGGCGATCATAAGGACAAGTGGGGCACCGTCGGTGTGTCTGAAAACATCATGGAAGCGAGCTGGCAGGCGTTGGCGGACAGCATCGAATACAAACTGCTTGCCAAAGACGAATGAGTATGGCATGCGATTCGGCATCTTTCTTCTTGACAGGTCTTATAACCTCACGTAACTTATAGCGAAACTGCTAATCGTTCGTAGTAAGCTCACAGACGATCATTCAAGAAGTTTGCGCAGGTGTCGGAGGGGAAAGTATGCGAAAGGCAGATATCGCGAACGAAATCTATAAGCAAGTCGGCATTTCGAAAAATGAAGCCGCAGATATCGTCGAACTCGTGTTGAACATGTTGAAAGATGTATTGCATAAGGGAGAGTCGGTCAAGATTGCCGGATTCGGAAACTTTGTGGTGCGTAGTAAAGGGGCGAGGAAGGGCCGGAACCCTCGGACCGGAGAAGAAATAGGAATCACGCCTCGTCGTGTCGTGACCTTTCGTCCCAGTCAAGTGTTTAAGAAATACGTCAACTCGTAGTCAAGACCCTCAGAGTCCAAGTGGACTCGTCCAGAACCCGCTTCCAGAGCCACTTCGCCAGCTTTCGCCAGAACACTTGCAAGCGTTAGCATCTCTGCTACAGTCATTCACTATGCCTACTGCTGCTCCTGCTCCGAAGCCATCACGAGGGGAGAAGTTCTCCTCCAAGGCAACCAGCGAAGTGTCGAAGCTCGCGCTGACTCACCAACGCGCACAGGACGCTCGACCGCGCAACAATCAACGCTGGCCCTTTGCGGCTGGCCCATCCATTGGTGAATGCCTGGACGCCTACCACGCCGAGCACTCACACCGACGCGAGGCCACGGCGTACTACGTCACGGAAACATTCAACCAGTTCCTCGCGTGCCTGGACATCGAAGAGAACTGGCCGGTGAACATGCTCGATAAGGGTCACTGCAAGACCTACAAGGCGATGCTACTGAGTGGTGCCCTGGCTCCTACAGGACGCCGCAAGCCTGGGCCGGTAACAATCTCGCGGAAGCTTGGTGTCCTTCATCACTTCGTCAAGTGGGCCGTGAATAATGACCACATGGAACATGACATCATGGCGGGCTTGGCACTGCCGCCGAAGGCTGTGGCGAATGCTCGCGTACAGAAGGAAGGCTTTTCCGACGTAGAGCTGACTACGATCTTCTCCGCCCTCGCAGCGTACCGTGTGCATCGTGAGCCGGTGATGAGGGAGTGGTACTGGGCGATCCTACTGCTGGCTCACTCAGGGTGTCGCTTGACAGAAGTTCTTCAGCTTATGCGGTCGGACGTACAACAAGAGGATGGTATTTGGTTCTTCACGGTCTCAGGGAGTACAGGATCGAAGCCCGATGCTCAGGGGAGGATGTTGAAGAATAAGGGCGGGACACGCGCAGTTCCCATCCATTCGAATGTACTGAAGGCGAGCTTTGTCGAAGACTACTTGAACACGAAGCCGCACGAGGGAAGGTTGTTCCCGTTGTTATTTCCCTATGGTGGCGTGAAGACCACGATGACGTTTTCACGCCTACTCAGGAAGCTGAAGATCAAGAAACCGGCCCTCACCCTTCACAGTTTTCGTCACACGATGACGGTGAAGTTAGAGAGGGCACGCGTCCACTACTCGTTGATGCGGAGACTCCTCGGACATGCCGTAGGGAAAGCCGTTGAGGATCGTGTCTACCTAGGGAGTCTGAAGTATTCAGTGAAAGAGCTGTCAGAGGAGGCGGTGGAGGCTGTGAGGTTCCCTTGACGAATAGCCCTGACAGTTGAGCAGTCCGGTTTCCTGTGATAGAGTGGCTTTCATTATGGGACCGGAACGAGACATCGACTTCATTCAGAAGATCATCGTCATCATTGTGGGAATCTACCGCATCGTCATCGACACTCCCAAGGTATGGAAAACTCTCTGCAATGGGTGGGCCTCTGCGACCGAGTTTCTACGATCTCTTGACTGGGAAGCGGTAGAAGAGGATACACACTCACTCCCCCAGAACACTACAATAATCCCGCTGTCTGGAACCATACGTTTCAATGCGTTTGATTCAATCAACATGGGTTTGAATCACGGCTATACCAAGCTACGGTTTCGGCAGAACGTCAGTGCCTACTACTCGTAGGGAACGCCCCGCACATCTCCTCTGAAGATTAGCTACCAAGTGCTCCCTTCATGAGCGAAATTGCTACGTCCTTGGCGCATGCCCTCACCAGGTCGAAGGACATCTCAACTCCCCTCTCAAGAAAGGCCTTCTTAGTTCTTTCCCATACAGTCTCGCTTCGAATTGAATCAAGAAACTCATGGCCCTCCCACGTCAGGCGCTCCGCGTGGAAATCATTGATAGGCTGGTTCAAAAACTCGCTGATCTTCCCCTTCACAAGACCGGCTTCAATGAGAAGCGCCATGTGATAGGAAACCTCGGCCTCTTTTTCACTGGGAAAATGTGACAGCCGAAGCGTATCGGGACGGACAGTACACTCCTCAACTCTCGTCAAAAGTTCGCGGATAGTGTCCCAGTTTCGTTTCACGTCAATCCTCTAGGCGCTACATTCCAACTACTTCAATCTGCTGCAAGTTCTGTTTGAACTGAGCCTCAGGTACTCCGAGTGCATCAGCAATGGCTTGGACAATGCTCAGAAAGAGAAGCTGTCCATCAAGCATGGCTTTACCGCCTCCACTCTGGATTGCATAATCCTCTTTCTGTTCTTTTTCGGAATAGAGGATCAACGTGTGCTCAGTGAAGGCTGAAGCATTGATTCGATTCTGTTCCTTGATCTTCGGCGTCAGGGCAATCTGATACTTGCCGTCCTGTGTATCCCGCACAACCGCTTTCAGTTGGAGATAGAAATCGAACGGAGGCCATCCGCCTACGGATGTGTATTTCTTATACTCAGTCGTGGCAACCCGCAAGTCTCTATCATTCATCTTGAGGTCAAAACCTTTGTCCAGGAATGTCATCACTATCGCTTTGTAGGCTTTTTCGGCGCTCGATGGGTCAATGGTTGCCTTTACATCGATCAATGAAGTTCTGGTTGCGCTGCACGCACTCAATATCAAACATACAATTCCAACCGACAGTACTTGCCAATATTTCATGGGGCGCTATCCTAGGGCCATTTACCAAGAGCGTCAAGAGCCTTGCGCCGTCGTTCGCATCACTCCTATAATGCGCCTCCTGCTTGCGAGGCCCATGCGTCCCACACTTCGCCACCTGTGATTCATCGAAGCTATTGCTAAGGTCAAAGGAGATCCATCCAGTGATATGTAAAATGCTATTCATTTCTCTTACTTTTTTTGCATGGAGTCAGGGACAGGCATGGGCTGACGCGCCTCATTACGAAGCTCACTGCAAGGAGCCACTACCAATTTTCACGCTCGGTGAAAACTCACAACCAACTAAGGCGCAAGAAACGGCCCTCTGCGCATGCATGTGGCAAAACCTCGGCGGTTGGGAGCGCGAAGTAGCGCAGAAAATTAGAGAAGGGAAAACATCAGACATATCCGCATTGCACATGCGTGCGTTTCCGCCTCGTTTTATGAGCGCACTAGAGAAATGTGGCGGCATGAAGTTGTAAAGCCAGTCCTTCGATACATGGGCGAGTAGTTGAGAAAACTTCATGGATAAAATCCTAGGCGGATGTATTTGGGTTTGGGTCATAATTATTTGCGCGTTTAATTTGATAGGTATTGCCAACGCCTTTATGAAGAACGAATTCTGGGCGGCAGTTGTAGAAGTGCAGGACTGGTATAGTCCCTTCAACATCTGGACTCATGGCTTGAATCTGATTCTGCTGTCTCCTGCCATAGGAGCGTATATGTGGTTACAAAGGCGAAGAACGCGAGTCGAATAGGCTCATTGGAAAGTTATTGAGCCACCTCCGGCCATGCCAATCAAGACGCAAACCCACCGAGTACTCATCGCCTCGCCCTCAGACCTAACTGAGGAGCGTCACGCGGCTGCACAAGCTATCCACGCCTGGAATTCTGAACACGTTGCCGCAGAATCCGTCGTCTTGTTACCCGTTATGTGGGAGACACACGCCACACCCCAATCAGGTCTGAGACCACAGGAGTCAATTAATCACCAATTGGTTCAGCAGTGCGACATGCTTATAGGCATGTTCTGGACAAAGATAGGGACAAGCACAGGCGTTGCTGAATCAGGGACTGTGGAGGAAATCAATCAGTTCGTAGCCGCTGGAAAACCAGCCTTACTTTATTTCTCTTCTCGCCCGATTAACCCAAACCGAATCGATACGAAGCAGTTAAGGAGGCTTAGGAAGTTCAAAGAAGCCACTTATAAAAATGCTTTGATTGGAAGCTTCAACAGCATCGGCAACCTAAAGAGGACGCTTCAGTCAGACTTGTTGCGCCACGTGCGCTCCATCAGATCTGGAAGCCCACGCAGTAAGTTGGAGCAAGCCTTCAAGATCACGGAATTACTCCAGACCCACAAGCAACAGAACATCACTTCAGAGGAGTATCAAAGATTTCGCGAACAAGTCCTAGGAAGGAAGCCGAGATCAACAGCACAAACCACAGACCCAGTTCCACCGGGTGAAGTGGGACCAAACGGCCACAGGATTGGTTACACCAAGGAAGGTGACAAGGTTGAGTGGATTCCAGATGAGGAACATCCAGATAAAGAATGGCCACTGATACTCCGCCGAAATGACAAAGCGCTCTTAGCTGCTTACAACGAGTTTTGGGAAAAGGTCTGGTGGAATCGTCACCAAGATTGGATGTACCAGCTTAAAACAGGAGAAAAGGTTTTGACCAAAGGCCAGCGCCCTCTTTTGGAACAGGCCAAGCGAGCGGCACGACGTATAGAACGGAAGTACGGGAAGAAAAAGCTTGAATGCGATGCATTTGAGTATGGGTTGTTGAGTGGGAAGCTTTCGGCGCTCTCATGGGTTATTGGGTCTGCTTGGGAAGAATCGCTGGACACATAAAGATTATAAGAGCGCGGCTGAAGTGGAGGAGCAGTTGTATTGCGTGTCTGGAATTACCCGGAGCTATCCATTTTGGAAGGCATCGACTCAGTGTCCCGCATTGGAACTAACGATTCACTGGCCCATCGGTCATAAACAAATTCAAAGAAGCCAGCTACTGGTTTTGATCCCGATACACGCGATAATTGCTGACCGGCACGAGTAAAAACAGCGGTGCCGGACTCTAGATCATTGTCCCTATCTTGCATGAAAGTTAGGCAGACAGGTCTTCCAAAGTATGCAACCTCTTTCCGTTTTGGGAGGTCTGTTAGACCATAACCATCTGGCATTGTTTGGATGATGCCAAGGCTCTCAAGATGTATAATGCTATCGAACGTGATTCCCTCCTGCTGGTAAATTTTCTCACGCGTGTCAAAAATTAGAGGGACATTATCATTAAAGACCCAACAAAATCCGCAAAAGTTTGTGAACAGTTCTGCATCGGACTTGTCCATGTCTGCTAATAGATTCACGGTTTTCTTGGAGAAAGTGCCAGTTGTGTTTGCTTCACCCGCAAGAATTCGTGACCAAAGCACTTGCATATCTGTGTCGGAAATTATCCGTGACTTATCAAAAAAGTTGGTTATCCAGTCATCTGACATGTTTTGAGGAACTGACTTGTCTTCAAGAAGTGGCAGTGCCTTTTCTGTGATCGCCTCAATGTTGGTTTGTCTCTTTGCTTCTTCCTCCAAAAAGCGGCGCATTGCACGCCTTTGTAAATCCGTTATCTTTATTTCAGATCTGGCTTGAATCTCAGTTGCTTCCGCCTCCGCTTTGGCGACTCGAACGATTTGATACGGTTTGAACACTCCTCCAACTGCATCTGAAACTTTCTCAACCAAAACCTTTGCAGCTCCTGATAGGTCGCCTAAAAGAGTTATGTTCTTCTCATCACTCATTGAAGCCTCACAATTGGATGCCCCGATATTAAGATGTGCCTAGGGGAAATGTCCAACTACTGAGGGTCACTCCGGTAAGGATTGATCTAACCTCAATCACCATCAGGGGATTTTGTTACCGGAGTGCTTATAGGCTGGTTGTGGGCTATCTGAGCACGTTTATGCCGCCCTTTTCTCACCATCAGACACCCTCACCAACCCCTCATGTACGGTCTATAACCCCCGTCATGTACGGACTCTAACCCCTGTCATGTGCGTCCTATAACCCCTACAGAAGTCATTGTTCTATAAGGGTACATCGGGGGTTATAAGAGGAGTGGGATTTCTATACCGCTCTGCTCACGGTTTCTTGCCCTTCCTTGGCCTCCACCAGGCCCTTCACCCGCACTGGAATCTCCCAACCTACGACCATCATGGCTCGATGTTCCATCACAGAACAGACCACTTCGGCCTTAGACTCTTGTACGATTACTCCATCATGGATGGGCAACGCTATGATGTGCTTCTGACCCAGATCGAGGAGTACGTTGACCAGAAGCATGCTCTCCAAGGATTGAAGATAGTGACCTAGGCCGGTGCCGAAAGAGGGCACAAGGAGCGGATGTTGTGAGGCGATCAGCTTGAACACTTCCTTGTATCCCTTGATTCGATCCTCAGGTGCAAACTTCTCCGCGACACCTTGAGGAAATCTATCCCTTGGCTTGGTACGTGTCTCCATCAGCAAGGCGTTGAGAAGAATCTTGATACCGGCTCGACTCTCAGCACTCAAACCGGGAATACTGTAGACATCTCCCGCTGGAACTTCGGCCTTACCTTCACCCACCACGAGGTATGCGAGGCGTGGCAGTATTCCTGAGTAATCGCACTCAACGGTTTTCTCACCGCGAATGCGTAGGACGTGAGGGCGTACCTCTCGTTTCATGTTCATCCAGAACCCGCCCCACAATCTGCCGCCACTGGTGAAGCTGCCATAAGTGAAGCGCCGGACCAAGTGCCGGTCTCGTTCATCCATCTGTGTGCGGATCGAAGGAGGAACTTCAGCGGCCAAGAGCGGGCCAGCTTGAGCCAGGGCGAGATTGACGTGGCGCATCTGCTCCCGCAACTTGTCGGTGTCTGCGCTGTCTTCGTATTCAGCAAGAGCGGAGGTCTCGTCCTTCTTCAGAACGATGATCTCTTGCTGTTCAAGTGCCTCTCCGATTTCTGAGATGGACTCCACGTTGAGGACTTGAACCAGCTCCCTCACGACTTGACCAACGAACAGACGCGTCTGCTTGTAATCTCTCTCGTGATCGACCTCGGCGCTTGGTTGAAGTTCTGCGGTGAACCCGTTGTCGTTGAAGACAACTCCATGTCTCCAGCGGTCGCCCTTCACTTGCTGAAGCACTTTCATGTCGTGAAGATCATCGAGGACGGTGAGGACTTTCTTGTCGAAGATGTCAGGGCGGTAGCGGCTGCTCTTGCGGTAGAGGGCTTCATCACGTCGAATGCGAACCGCTTCGATGTTGCGAAGCAAAGCCCACAGTACATTGAGCGTCACAGTCTCGACGATCTTTTTGTAGCTCTGGAGCACTTCAGCCTTGATCGGTCGGCGGAAGATGTGACCGGACTTGAGCCAACGCTCAACGACTCGATCCACCAGCACCGCTGCCTTCTGCGAGGCGGGGTACAGATAGAAGTTGAAGGCTGGAGGCGGGATGGTGTCCTTGGTGATTGATATAGGACTCTGTACGGGCTTGAGTGCGGGCTGCTTACCGTGCTTGATGAAGCGTTGCCGCTGTCCTGCATCGGAAAGTTCATACAATCGTCTGCGGTCTGTGTCGTGTTCGGCGCTGGCCCATGTGTGAGTGTTCATGCTACTCCGGTCCTTCTTTATAAAGGTGAAGCCAGATGTTAAAGCCGTAGGAGGATACGGTCTCACCGCTCGCGCAAGTGAGCATCTGGCTTCTTGTTTGTCTTACTGTATCTCCTGGTCTATCTTGTCCACTGCCTCACACGCCTGCTTGAATTGCTCCGACATGCTCGCTGTCAGTTTGCCTTGCGTGCTTAGGGCTTCCTGTGCGTCGAGCAAATACATGTGCGCGTAGGTGAGCGCCTGTTGAACCTGTGCCATGATTGCCTCCCTGTGTGATGGTTGACTGCATGAAGCAACCGTACCACCACACAAGAGGAAATCAAATAACCCTTAGTTACTATGTCGAAGTGGAAGTCATGCACTAGTGGATGACTTACCTCGCATGAGGCATGCTCGCTGCGCCCTTCTCTGCGCTAGGGCCACACTGGCGGCTTTCGTAGACCTGGCTGCTAGTGTCGGCATCTTGGCTCGTGCTGTTGCCTCCACAATGTGCTCACGTCTGGCTTCACGCTCCTGTCTGGCGTAGCTGCGCTCACGTTCCTTCTGCGACATCACCGTCACTTGTTCTGCCTTCTGTGGTGCAAACTTCGCCGCGATGGTCTTCGCACGGAGCGTGGCTTGCCGATCTCGTGACACAACTCGTGCGGTAAGTGACTCTTGGTATTTCAACTGGGCGGGCGTGGGCATGTTGGTGACTTTGCGGATACCAGCAAGCCTGTCGTTGCGCCGTTGTGCGCTCGCATTCACGACTGCGCCTTCTTAATCACGACACAACACGAAGGGACAATGATTGCTGTCCTCTGTGGATCAATGAGGGATTGGATCAGGCACGCGCCATAGATGCCGTCCATACGTGGCTGAAGAACTCGTCCACGAATAAGATGGCCATTCAGCACGGCGACTACTTCATCGCCCTGACTGAGTGGAGTCTGCTCGAAATCTTTTACGAACTCTTGTGATGGCATACTCTCTCCTTCAATTCTTCGAACTGTGTGGGGAAAATAAGAGTGGGGGAAGGTCGGTCCCTGTGGTCATTGACCTACCGGCATCCAGTAGCCTCAGACTTGCTGTCTACCAGCGTTGATCTACACAGGGACTTTCCTCCGTCCACGGCTCAGCTACTTCACTTCAAGTCCCCAACGCTTTGCCTTCGACCATTCCCTAGTCGGCCTACTTCGATGTTGTCTTCCTCCTGCCAGTCGCAACCGGCAAGAGGAAGGCATCGAACCAACGAGGTACGATTGAAGGTGCTTGAGAGGATTAAAAGGGAAGTGAGCTGGCGTGGGTGATTATCGGTTGGTTCGCTTGGTCGAGACGGTTAGCTTTTGCTTCTCGGTCAGTCCGTCCTTGTGGATCTCTTCGGTGATGGTATGCTTCAGGCTCCGCGTGCCCTTGCCGTTCTTATGCTTGGAGAGCTTCGCGTGCTCGGCAATGGCTTTGCCAGCCTGCACCTTCTGATCAGCCATGCCCTTCACGATGGATGGTGCGTTGACCGTCGCGTTGATCGTGCGTGGGCCTCCACCGTATGGAATGCTACAATCGTGGGCCATGTTATTTTCCCTCCCCTAGGTCGATCTGGAAGCTATTGTCCAGGTGCATTTCGCTGGCCCGTTGTTCCAAGGACTTTTCCTGCGGTAAATCCTCTGTCGGGATGCTGAACTGCTCCGGTGGTAGACCTTGTGCGGCCCGCTGTTTGAGATAATCCTCATACGGCCTGCTGGACTCTGTTGCCCTTCCCATCTCGTGAGCCCCCTCGTAATTGTTCTCGTCCATCAAGGCTTGCGCCAGTTGGTACTTTGCTACGAGATCACCCCCGCCTGCTGCGTCTACCAGACGGTCGCGTTGCTGGCGCAAGGCATCTTCCTTGAGGCCTTTCATCATCTCCTCGTTCGTGGGAATGACATCGCGTCTGCTCAACGAGTCTTCCGCCAAGAGTGCCGGAGAGTTGGCGACCATTTCTTCCACTGTCACTCTGAAGGCCGGATCTGTGTCGTACAAGCACCGGCCATTCTCATCTCTCAATGATTGAGCTTCGACCAACTCTTCGATGTTATCGAAGCTGGTGACTCGTTCGTTCTGTCCTGTGAGGTCGTTGAGCCGGACGAATGGGTATCGTCTGTTGCCTGCTTGTGCTCTGTCGCTGTCGCCTGCATTCGCACCGAGTTGAATTTTACCGGACCATGACATGATTGACCTGCTTTCTGTTTGGTTGTTGAGTTGAACTGACTGTCGTTGCTGACTCTACTTACGAACTGGAACCGCGAGACTCGCTTGGATTCTATTTCCTGGCAGTATCTTCACATCAGGCAGTGAAGGTTGCCGTGGCGCGGGCGTGGGCTTCTCAAAACTGCGACCAACTGAAATTTTACCTGCCATAGCTACGTTCTCCTTGGTTGTGTTGTGTGAGGTACGCGCCCTTCGTCATTCGGAAATAACTATTATTTGCATTCGTGGCGTTCGCCATGTCCTTTCGTTTCTGGTTGGCGAGTGCGGCTGTGCGTGTGACGTTGCTAACTAAGACTTCGATACCGTGACGATTGACTTTCATGCTTTGACCTCTAGAGGATTTGTTACTGGTACATAGAGCGTACTGGCTGCGAGCAAGGTCGGCCAGAGGAGTTGCTGAACTTCCTCACGCAACTCTTCTACCTTCATATACCGCTTCTCACTCTCGCCCATGCGCCGGTTTGATAGGCGCTCCACTTCTGCAATGAGCTGGCCGTCTTCCAGGTTGCATACCCAATGTGTGATATAGGCCGTCATCAGCTCTGTACGCAGACACCCCTGGTGATGGGCGAGCGCAGACGCCTTCAACGCCTTCAGATCAACCGGCCCGGTGTGACCCATCTCGGCGTACTTGGAGATATTGAGTTGGTTGTCTTCGCTCCAGTGAAATGGGCGCGGCTCTACACCAAGCGCCTTGAAGGATTCTTCAACCTGCGTCTGTGACATGCGGATGATGGCATCGAGTGTGGGGAAGTCCATTGAGGGCGCGGGCGCTGCGGATTTCTTGGGCGCTGATCGGCGTGGTCTACGTTGTTGATTATTCGCTGTCATAATTACTCCTGCCTGCGCGACTGTCTTCCATTGCTTCCTTCACTGCGGTCTGGTGCATGCTCAAATACATATTGGCGACTGGGATACTCTTGGCGGTCTCAAAGGTCTTCCCGCACGTACATCCGAATAAACGGCCATAGGATTTGAGCCGGTGGAATCGTTTAATGTCTGCCATCAGACTCTCTGGCTTGGCCGGTATCTCCCAGGCTTCACCGTGGGGCTTACGCAAGGACATAGCTAGGCCCTCCAAGATCATTCAGCGCTGCGCTCACCTGTGCCGTGGCTTCGGAGTAGACGTAGTATTTTCGCAATGTCGCGGGCCACTGTTCAGGACGCGGGATCTTCGTCGCGGCTGCTGCGCGTTTTGCCTGTAGCAATGTCAGTGGTCGGATAAGGAACGGATTGACTCGCATGTGCTCTTTCCTCCTCGGTTAAGGGATTCGTGACTTTGATTGCATACGTGATTCGCCCGTTCACTACTGTCGGCTTCACTTTCGTTCGTGCGGCGTCGGCTGCGCGGTCGGCTCGCTTGGCGGCTTTATTTCTCGCGGTCCACTCTCGGTAGTAGTTAGGATGCTTCTTGAACCAACGCTTCACTTGCTCGCGCTGCGATACGATGCTCACGGTCCTGTCGCTCCTGTTTGCGCCGGATAAGTGCGGCCTGCTGGTTCGCTGTGAGAGGCGCGGCCTTGATGAAGCCGTGCGTGACATCGTGATCACGCTTGAGGGCATGCGCCTTGGCGTCGGCATCTGGCGTCATGCCGTACCAGATCGGGTATCCGTGAACGATGGTGTAGATCATGTTCTCGATAGACGCGACTGACAGATCTGGATGCTGCGCCTTGAGTCGATCTCGGAGGGCTTCAAACCTCACAGGGAAGGTGCTGACTCGACCGGCTGGTTTACTGATAACTTGCTTCGATTGATGTCGTCGCCAGGTACCTTTTCGGGCAAGGCGTTGGCGCAAAACTTCTGAATCCACGGACATGGCAATACTGGCTCCTGATTGGGCTAGGGTGGTCTACAAGTTGTCGGAATACTTAATGATTATATAGGTCGATTTGAAGCGAAAGGCGGAAACTGGGGAAACCCTACACCTGACGGGATTTGACGATCCTACGGGCTTCCTGAAGCGGGAGCCGATAGAGGCGCAGCCGGGGATACCTGGCCCTCAAAGACAGACCAAGGTGCCGGTGGTTCGCGCTCGTCATCACAGACGTTCCGGTGAGCCGTGCGATGGCTCGACAGGATAACCACAGGCAACACGCTGATAGACGCCAGCACGTTTCAAGGTTCTCTCGACTCGTGTTGCATCTCATTGTGAGAACTGCTTCATGTTGCCCATGCTGTCACCCACATCGTATTTAGGTGCCGGTGCTGCGGGCGTCTTGACCATCAAGGATTTGAAGCTGTCGGTCTTCACACCGAAGTTCAGCATCGTGCCTGCCGCGCCAAGGAGAGGACCGGCGTAGTCCACTGGTGCCTGCTGCTTCGGGATGTACGGCTTCACATCAGTGATACGGTTGTTGAACTGTGTCTTCAGACCACGAAGACTCTCCTGATGTTGCTGGTTCGCTAGGGCTTGATTCTGCTTCAACCGGCCTGTCTCCTCGTTAGCCTGGAAATCGTAGTCCGAGGCGATCTGCTCAATCGTCCTTCCGGCAACACCACGCTCCGCAGCACTCGCAGTCCCGGTAGCGACAGACCGACGAGTCTCACGCATCACGTCACCAGACTTCACCGCTACGCTCGCCTCTTCTTGCGCTTGTTGTTCCATCGTGAGCCGTGTCTGGTTCAAGTAATCATCCGTGGAGCGACGGCGGTTCTCAGTAATCACGTTCTCTTGCTCAAGGCGTCGAGCCTCTTCTGTTCCTTTCGCCATCTTCTGAGCCTGTCGCTGTCCCTGAATAGAGGCAGCGGCCCCGGCAGCGGCCATCACTCCCATCGAAACTGTCACCGGCTCGCAGGTCGTGATGAAGCGAGCGCGGTAGTCTGTTGGCCCGTTGAGGAATGTGTTGATGAGTGTGTTCATGATGTTTGTCCTTCATCATTGGGCCTGGTGCCCTTCGGATAGCGACGTTCGAAATCGTTGACCTCTGCTGCCAGCGCTTCAGGCTTGCTGTCGAGTCGCGCAAGATCCTTGGCAATGACTTGCTCAAGCACAGCCGACAAGGTTGGATAGTTCGCCAAACGGGTATCGGCGGTGAAATGCTTCACGGATCTTATCGAGACCCTTGATCGTGGCTTCCGAGACACTGAAGCATTGTTTGACGGTCTTCCCCCTACGTTTGTCGCGGGGACGGTAGGACATGGTAGACATGAGCGAACTCCTTAGAAGAGCGGTAGAACAAATAGTGTTCATACCATTGATGTTAAAAGGCTCTAGAGGGAATCCCCTAGAGCTGTGAGCGCGTCGGCGCGAGGCCTGGATATGACCGATCTGACACGGTGATACTGCTACTGGCGGGTACTGCGTATGCTACCGGCGCTGCTTTGGGTGATAGCGGATAGACAGAGGGCGGGGAAAATGTTTCTTCTTCCTATATGGGAAGCGCCATTAAATCATATGATATATAAGGAATTTTGGTTCTAGTGCTGTCTGTAGCAAGTATGAAAAGCTACGTATTGTCAATATCTTTGAACACGAGTACAATCAACTTTATGGCAAGGAAACGACCGGACAAACCTCAACCCCTCCTCAATCAGCTCACGACACTCTTGTTCTCAGACAGCCGCTCCCTGTCTCGCAAGGATGCTGAACTGGTAGCGGCTGCTGAACGAACTGGTGAGCGTTCGGAGTATGTTCAGGAAATCCTGAAGCAGGAAGACGCAGAGACTCAGGCCCAAGCCCAACTAGAGACCAAGCAGCTCAAGCAGCGCGTGCTCGCTGATCGCCAAGCCAAGGCAAACCACTCAGCGGAGTTCTTCCAGAAGGCAGCCGACACCTTCTACGAGAGGCGCGGCCTACTTCAGCACCAGAAGCGCAACATTGGTTTCGATCTGATCGAACGTGACGAGACTGGAGCCGTTCACGAGAAGTTGCGGCTCCATCTGTGGACACGTAAAGAACTGTACACCACGAAGCGTTGGCTTCAGGCTGATATTACTCGGCTCATTCGAATGAGAGAACCGAAGCGGGATGAATCACGGCACAGGCTCTTAGTGCGGCGTCGTGAACAGCTTGGCCTTGTCACACAAGCCATGGCTGACTTCAAGCCTCTGCATGACACGCTGCGGAAAGTAAGGAGACAAGTCCAGCACGGGACAACGAGGAAAGAACGGAGACACCAGCTCTACCGACAAACGCAAACCAGGAAGCGGAACATTCGAGCCGCGTTGAATGCCACTCGGCAAGCTATCGGGAAAGCTCCGCTGCCGACGTTAGAGTATCGTGGATTTGGTAACCCGTTTGGTCAGTACGAGTGAGGCAATCGCCCGCCCGTGCTCCCTCATGAAATCCCGGTAGATACTCTCTGTGAGCTGTTGTAGTCGCTGGCAGCAATAACGCGAAGTCAGCCCTTGTTTATACTTCCACACACTGTGCCTGATCTGCCCACGCCCATTATCCTGCTCATACACCTTGATGTCTGCCCGTAGTAGGAAGTGAATCGCCTTGCCCACTTGTACCGCTCGGAAGTAGGGAGAGTGGAGCGGCGTGCCGTGCCAGTGGTGATACATCACATCGGTAGCCTAGGCGACAATGAGGATGTCGAAGGCTGTGAAGCGGCTTCTACGGTTCTTGTGTTCGGTCGTGAGGACGGGCTGCTTACCCTGCTTGATAATGTTGGCTACGATGTTCTGCGCCCGTTGGAGTGGCGTGCCGTGCTTACCTGGCGTCATTGGACGGGCTTCCAACGCGCCTAGATCTCTCTCAGCTTCGGCAATCATCAGCTTTGTCGCCCAGTCATTTGCCTTGAGCTTGCGGCGGATGTAGCGGCGTGTCGTAGTGATCCACGGCTTACGCTGTCCGGCTTTGAAGTTGCGATACTGGCGATTCCCGTAAACAACTAGATACCCGCCCGCGCTCCTAGGGGCTGCGTTACTCATGTAGTTATCTCCATATGTTGGCTCACAACAGGAACGTAGACCCTCGATGATGAACACGCGAACACGCACGGCGCAGCCAGCTCGCCCGGTGCCCGTAGGCTGTGCGTGGTTTCGAATCCGACCGGCAAAGGTTAACAATCCGATGGCTGAAGGTTGACAATCGAGTCCAAAGGATTGATTATCCGTTGGACATCAACAATAATGCGGGGTTAGCGACCACCGACCGGCCCAATCCGGCCCATGTCCATATGTGGTAGCTCCGCCCGGCCCCGCCCGCCTAGCTGTAGCGCCGACCTCCCCGGCCCCGGCCATCGTTCCGAGCACAGCCCCACCTATTGGCCGAGCCGACACCCTACGGGGACATTGGTGGGCGGTGATCAGCGACCATATGTGAGCGATTTTATTACACATTTTTGAATATTTGGAAGGATTTAAGCGACAGTTGACACCGGACGGGAGTTTACCGGCCATACCTCTGCCGGTCTGTCTCGTGCTGGCGCTGTTCGGTGGGTGAGCGCCGGTAGTCCTGTTCGCCGTATCGAGACCTGTCCTGGTCGAGCTGGCGCTGCTCCAAGGGACTCCTCTGGTAGGCGGGCTTGGTGTAGGGATCGCTAGGGGCCTTGCTCGGCCTGTCCTCACCATAACCACTCAAGGGCGCTGGAGCGGAGTAGTTCTGCGACCCTCCCGGCGCGTAGGGATCGCTGAAGCTGCCGCCGTAGGCAGTGCCACTGAAGGCGAGTAAGGCCCACAACCCGAAGGCGGCAACGAGGGACTGGAGGGCGGTAACGAGGACGGATTTTTTCGTGAGATAGTGCATGATTGAGTCCTTCCATTTCGAACTACGAATGTGGTACTGCTTGGTGCGTTGCAAACGGACACTTTAATAATTGGAGCGTCCAACGGTTCACGCTGTTATTATCATTTCAAACATCACAGGAGGTTATGAATGAGAAATCCGAGCTTAACGGATACGTCAATTCATAGCCTCGATCAATCACCGTAACTCATCCCACCACGAGGACCGGTCATGGGAAACGAGCCCAGGCTGGGCAGCAAGGTTTTTTATAAAATCGGCGAAGTCAGCCAAATTGCCAAGCTGCCGGCTTACGTGTTGCGATTCTGGGAATCGGAGTTTCCATTTCTCAAGCCCAAGAAAAGTCGTGGGAACCAGCGGCTCTATGTTAAGAAAGAAGTCGAAACGGTGTTGGAGATCAAGCGGATGCTCTATGAAGAGGGACATACGCTCGCGGGCGTCAAGCGATACTGGGCCAGGCGGGGTCGGGTGGCCAGTCAACGGGTGCGCCCCAAAGAACTTGCGCAGAAACTACGAGGGAATCTCCAGGCGATTCTCAAAATTATGGAGTCGCATTCCGACTGACGACGCTCCGTCTCGTCTCTTTCTAGCCGGTTGCATTCCAGCAGCCTCCGGTGGACAATGCGGCAGACGGTAGAAGCAAATAGAGCCCGTCGGGGCGTGGCGCAGCCCGGTAGCGTACTCGCTTGGGGTGCGAGTGGTCGGCCGTTCAAATCGGCTCGCCCCGACCAAAATATCATATATCGTGCTGAGCGATGAGTGCTGAGGACTGAGACGAATAGGATAGTCGGGTACTCGATTCTCAACACTCAGCACTGAAACAAGAGCTGCCGCAGGCAGCTTTTTTTTTCCAGACGAACCTATGCGCATTCTGGTCACCAACGACGATGGGATTCACTCGCCTGGTTTGACGGCGCTCGCCAAGGCCTTGTCGCGAGTGGGAGACGTATGGGTCGTCGCGCCGGATCGCGAGCGGACTGCGGTGGCGCATGCCGTGACGCTTCATAAACCGCTGCGAGTGCATCAGGTCGGAACACAGATCTATGCGGTTAACGGAACGCCGGTCGATTGTGTAAATCTTGCCGTACTGAAGCTTCTGCCTGCGCCGCCTGATCTCCTCGTGTCAGGAATCAATAAAGGCGTGAATCTCGGCGACGATGTGTTGTATTCCGGAACAGTCTCGGCAGCGATGGAAGGGACGATCCTCGGTGTCCCCTCTATGGCTGTGTCACAAGAAGGGCAAAAGCATTTTTATTTTGACGCCGGGGCTCGGTATGCCGTTCGTATCGCTCGCTTGATTCTGAAAGAAGGTTTGCCGGACGAAACGCTCGTGAATTTGAATATTCCGAATCGGCCGTTCGGGTCGATCACCGGAGTTCGAGTCACCTGTCTCAGCCGCAGGCGTTTCGACAATCCTATCATTGAAAAGGTCGATCCGCATGGCCGGACCTACTATTGGATTGCCGGGACCCGTATATCGTGGAGCCGGAGCAAGGATGCCGACCATGAAGCGCTTGAGGAAGGGGCGGTTTCGCTCACTCCCATTCACCTCGATACGACGAATCATGGGGCATTAGATCGTTTCCGGAAATGGGAAATGGTACGTCGACCCAATGCACGTCGGGTAGCTGCGTCGTCGAAACCAAAGGGCAAACAGCGGAGTTAGCGTGCTGTGGGAAATCTGATCGAAGCGATTATTACAGAGCTTAGCCGATTTGTTGTATCGACGATCTCGGCATTCGGCTACACCGGTATTTTTATCACCATGGCCATTGAGAGCGCCTGCATCCCATTACCCAGCGAAATCATCATGCCCTTTTCCGGATACCTTGTGACGACGGGACAGTTCACGATGCTGGGTGTGACATTGGCCGGCGCTCTCGGGAACGTTGCTGGGTCGGTTGTGGCCTACTACGCCGGTGTGTGGGGAGGCCGGCCTTTCGTCGAACGATATGGACCCTATGTGCTGGTGTCGAGAAAAGACATCGAGATGGCGGATCGATGGTTCGCGAAATATGGCGATGCCGCGGTATTTTTCAGCCGGATGCTTCCGGTCGTCCGGACCTTCATCTCCTTGCCCGCCGGCATCGCCAGAGTGAATATTTACCGGTTCATGCTCTACACATTTCTCGGTTCATTGCCCTGGTGTTATCTTCTGGCCTACATCGGCGTGAAAATGGGAGAGCAGTGGGAGCACCTCAGAGACTATTTCCATCAGTTCGATATCGCGGTTGGCGTCTGCCTGGCGCTTGCCGTGGGGTATTTTCTCTGGTCCCATTGGCCGAGGCGCCGCATCACTCCGGAGTTATAACCAGCCCATGCTCTCCATCTACAACACGCTCACGGGGAAAAAGGAGCCGTTCCACTCGCTCCAGCCGAAGACCGTTCGGATGTATGTCTGCGGCGTGACGGTCTATGACTACTGCCATATCGGCCATGCGCGCAGTGCGCTCGTGTTCGATGTGATCCGGCGTTATTTGGAATTCAGCGACTATAAAGTCGAATTCGCCAAGAATTTCACAGACGTGGACGACAAGATTATCAAGCGGGCGAACGAACAGGGCGTCAGCTGCGACACGATCACGGCGAAATATATCCAAGCCTACTCAGAAGATATGGGGAGACTGGGCATTCGCCAAGCTTCCATCGAGCCCAAGGCCACAGAACACATGACCGACATCATCCATTTGACAGAGACTTTGGTGAAGAAGGGATTGGCCTATCAAATCGATGGAGACGTGTATTTTGAAGTGGCCAAGTATTCTGCATATGGCCGTCTCTCAAAGCGGCGATTGGACGACATGCAGGCAGGCGCACGGGTGGACGTGGATGAACGAAAGCGTCACCCGATGGATTTTGCTCTTTGGAAGAGCAGCAAACCGGGTGAGCCGTCATGGGAGAGTCCCTGGGGTCCAGGACGCCCAGGCTGGCATATCGAATGCTCGGCTATGTCCATGAAACATCTTGGTGAAACCTTCGACATTCATGGCGGAGGAATGGACCTGATTTTTCCGCACCACGAAAATGAAATCGCGCAGTCATGTGGGGCGACGGGAAAAGAATTCGCGCGCTACTGGATTCACAACGGATTCGTCCAGATCAATCAGGAAAAGATGTCCAAGTCGTTGGGGAACTTCTTTACGATTCGGGAGATCTTTGAAAAAGAGAAGTTGCAGTGGCCTGAAGAAGAAGTAATTGGTGAGATACTTCGATACTTTCTTCTTTCGACTCACTACAGAGGGCCGCTGGATTTTTCCGATCAAAGCTTGAAAGAAGCAAAGTATGCGCTAGATGGATTCTATGACTTATTCAAACGACTAGATGAAGCCGAGAGCAGGACCGCAGCCGACAAGGGGCTCAATGGATTGATCGAACGATGCCGAGTTTCATTTGTTGAGGCAATGGACGATGACGTGAACACGCCAATGGCAATTGCAGCATTACAGATACTGAGGAGCGAAGTTAACAAATCACTTGAGCAAGGTCTCTCTACTGAGTCAAGAAAACTTGCAAGAGAGCAGTTTAGATTACTTGGCAAGGTCCTTGGCTTATTTGAGCTAGACAATTGGCGGTTCAACCCTGCTAGGTTGAACGTTGATGTCGCAGATGTAATAAGTGTTACCGAAAGTGAAATGACGAGGATTGGAAGGAAGGATCACCCCTCATATGGGACTCACAAATATGAAACACCGTTGCCGTTGAAGGATGAGGAGGAAAGAATTCAACGGATGGTAGATGAACGTAATGAAGCCAGAAAACAAAAAGACTTCAAGAAGGCCGATGAGATTCGTCAGTCCCTCGCGGCCCGTGGCATTGTCATCGAAGACAAGCCCGACGGCACCAGCCGGTGGAAGCGATAGTCAGCCGGAACTGATTTACGGGCTGCATGCCGTGCGCGAAGCTCTGCGCGCCGGCTCGCGGCCCCTTCAGCGGTTGCTCTTGCAGCGGACCGACCGGCAATTTGCCGATCTCGCGCAGCTGGCGAAGGCGCAGCGAGTCCCCGTTCACATCGAGCCTCCGCCTGCCTTCGATCGATTGGTGCCTGGCGGAAACCACCAAGGTGTGATTGCGCTCATTGCTGCGAAACCCTACGACACGACGGAGCAGATTCTCAAGCGGGCGAAGACGCGAGGTGAGAAGCCCTTTCTTGTGCTCCTTGATGGGGTCGAAGATCCACACAACTTAGGTGCGGTCTTGCGGACGGCCGAAGCGGCTGGTGTTCATGGGGTGTTTATCCCAGAACGCCGCGCAGTCGGGCTGACATCGGTGGTGGCCAAAGTATCGGCTGGAGCGCTCGATCACATCTCCGTCGGGCGCGTGGGGAATCTGATTCGCCTGATTCAGGATCTCAAAGAGGCCGGCCTGTGGATCTACGGCGTGGACCCACAGGCGGCGAAGCTCCATACCGACATCGACATGACCGGGCCGATTGCGCTGGTGCTTGGTGGGGAAGGAGAAGGCCTTCGTCCTGGTGTGTTGAAGGAGTGCGACGACTGTATCAGGATTCCGATGCAGGGTCGTATACAGTCGCTGAATGTTTCTGCTGCAGCAGCTGTCACGCTGTTCGAAGTAGTCCGCCAGCGTCGCAAGGGCGTCGTGCCGGCGGCGAACCCTACCGAATCTTGATTGTCCCGTCTTGGATCGCAGTTTTGAGCAGCTGCGCGGTGTTCGACACGCGCATTTTTTTCATCATGTTGGCCCGATGCGCCTCGACGGTCTTGACGCTGATCTTGAGTCGTTGACCGATCTCCTTGTTTTTGAACCCGGCCCAAATCAGTTCAAGAATTTCTTTCTCTCGACTGGTGAGCGATTCAGGTCGCTTCTTGCGAGGTGGCGGGGTCAGATTGGCCAGGGAAGGTCTGGTTTTCGTCTTTGCAGTCCGTGCCATTATTTGGTTCTCCTTTAACGAATAAAGTAGTACGGTATCATTTGCCGTGATGGAGTAATGCCAAGAACAAACCCTCGCCCAGCAGACTGTGATTATAAGAACTCTCTGGCCATAAGTAAACTAGAGGAAATTCGGTCCAGTGAAGCTACCTAATTCATTTCATTTGGCAAACAAAGCGACCAGCGTGTACCGAACCGGAGTCGGATTTCGAGTCGATTATGCATGAGTGGACTCTTTATCTTGTTGTTGGAATCCTCGGCGCGCTGATCGGCAGCTTTCTCAATGTCTGCATTTTCAGACTGCCCCGCGGCAAATCGATTGCCTGGCCCGGCTCCCATTGCCCCTCGTGTGCCCATCCAATCGCGTTCTACGACAATATTCCTCTGCTGAGCTATCTCTGGCTTGGAGGACGTTGCCGGGCTTGCCGCGTACCCATTTCGATACGTTACCCACTTGTCGAAGCCGCAAACGCGTTCGGCTATCTCACCATCTTATGGTACTTCGGTCCAACCTGGACGGCAGCGCTCTATGCCTTGTTATTCTCGGCGTTGGTTGTGGTGACGGGAACAGATCTCACCCATAAGATGATTCCCAATGTCATTACTTTTCCTGGAATGGTGATTGGACTTCTGGGCGCAGTGACCGTGTTGCCGGTCGGTGTGATCAATTCTGTGGTTGGCCTTACCGTAGGAGGCGGCATCCTGTGGCTCCTGGCCTGGTTGAGCCCCTATCTCTTCGGTAAGGAGGGAATGGGAGGTGGCGATATCAAGTTACTGGCGATGATCGGTGCGTTTCTTGGCTGGAAGCCCGCACTCCTTACCATCATGATCGGCTCGCTCACTGGTTCTATCATCGGCATCAGCTTGATCGCGCTACGCATCACGAAGCGTGATGACTATATTCCCTTTGGCCCCTTCCTTGTGTTGGGTGCCCTCCTTTCTCTGTTTTTTGCGCAACCGCTCCTCGATTGGTATCAAGGTTTTCTTGACCCTGCCTTTTAGTCCCCTTGTTGTATCTCTTCTGGCAAAGCCCTGTATCTAAATAGTGAGATACTTTTCTTGTTTTCTCTCTCTGTCTCGGCCAGTGCGTAGACCTGCTCTGGCTCCTGCTTCTTCGTGACAACACAAAACTGCGCGAACTTGCGGAATATTCTGCTCCTGTTTCTCACGAAGCATTCAGTCATTTGGGTGTGAATCAATATGGGCACGGGTCTTGGAGAGCACGCTCGTCTCCGTAGGGGAATTCCTTCGCGTGAGTGGGTCATGCCGAGAAAATCACAGAGCCAGGAACAAGGCTGGAGTCTGATAGAACTCCTCATCGTACTGTCGATCATGGGTATCATGGCTGCATTGGCTGGGCCGAGTTATCAGACATTGGTTGCAAGGGTCCACGCACGTAGCGTCACCATAGAGATTGCTTCGGAACTCCGGCTCGCCAGACAACTGGCGATGGCCAGACGAGAGCGCTTGCGAGTCATATTCGATCGAGAGGAGCGCACGATTACGCTTCGACGTGCGGATGCCGAGGGTACCCTGCATGTCTATCAATATGCGGAGAAGGGGGTAATTGTAGATGAGCCAACTGCTGGACCCGAACTTCTGTTTCATCCCAGCGGCCGGTCGGTAACCCCGACAACTATTCGTGTGCGAGACAGTCAAGGCCGGGAAACCATGTTCACTGTGAGCATTACCGGAAGAGTGTCTGTCTCATGACGCGGGATCGAATATTTCTCGCAGAGCGTGGGGTCAGTTTTGCCGAAGTGCTTGTGGCTATGGCACTGACATTGACCGGGTTGGTCAGTGCGATAGGGGCGTTTCAGGCAGCAGAACGGAGTCTTCGAACGGGGACATTGGCGACGCGGGCCCTGGCGATGGCGGAATCGCGGATTGAAGCGAAACGAGCCGCCCGATGGGATCGGCTCTTTCTGGATGATCTGAATCATGACGGCGTCCCGGATCTTGTCATGCGTGATGATGGAGCAGGCGGCGATGCAATGGCCGGTGATGGAGTGTTTTCCGGTCGTTGGGACCAGGATGGAGTCCAACTGATCTGGACGGTGACGCCGAGCCATTCCGGTTCGCTGTCGGCCTCAGGGCATGTTCTGATCGAGGCTCGGGCAGTCTACAAAGCTGGTGAGAATGAGCGTGAAGTACGAGTCGGCACCCTACGGGCCAATCCCGTGTTCGCTGGGAGCCGGTAACATGTCGCTATTTGGAGCAGACAGGATGCTGACAGGACAGCATGCAAGAGGTTTCTACCATAGAATACGGATGGAGACAGGGACCAGCTTGACTGAGCTGATGTTTGCCATGGCAGCTGGTTTAGTCGTATTGGGCGCCACGCTTCAAGCTCTGTCCTATTTCCAGCAACAGTTTATGAGGCAACAACGCACGGTCGCGCAACAGCAAGATCTTCGCCTTGGGTTAGAAGTTCTTGAGCAAGAATTGCGCTTGGCAGGGTCCGGTTCTCTTACTACGACGGGTTCTGACTCAGTGGGCTTTTTGGCAAATCTGCAAGGTCTCTCGACGACGATCACGGCAGCGGCGGCGATCGGCCATATGACTCTATCGGTCGAAGATGGGCGGGGATGGGAGAATCAGAAAACCATTGTGGCCTGTTGGGCCGAGCGCTGCGAGACTCTTGCCCTGGCTCGTGATGGCCAACGGCGCCTGCTTACGGTGACGCAGCCGCTGACCGTGGCAATTCCATCCGGAGCCTCTCTCTCCCTCCTGAATCATGTCCGCTACTACAGCCGACGTGATAATCAGGGTGTTCTAAGGCTGTTACGGCAGGTCGATGGCGGCGCAAGTGTCTTGGTCGGAGATATCAGGGAGGCGCGGTTCTCCTACTGGGATGAAAACGGGCAGGTTGTAACAGAACCAGCGCAGGTGAGGCTAGTCGTTGTTGAGGTCACAATGTCTGACCGAGGGATTCGCGCGGTTCGAGAAATGAGCCTCAGGACATAACTGTGGCGCCTTTACGAAACATATGGGTAAGGACAGGAAGATGAAAGAACTCCGCGCATCAAAACCCATGAATCTGTGCGACAGGGGTCATGTGCTTCTCGTTGCACTCATGCTGATTTTTCTGCTGGGAGTCGCCGGTATGACGTCTCTCTATCTGGCCGGTCAGGATGGATTGGGCGTCAGCGCCATGAAAGAGGACAACGTCGCGCAACAGTTGGCCGACGGTGCGGCGGATGTCGTAATAAGTTGGTTTCATGATCCGAATGTCTCACCGGCATCCATTACTGGATTGCTTGTGAAGCGCCAGGGAGATCCCTCGATTGGGCCGTCGTTCTTCGACGTAGCCGGGCGTTCACAGTTTGTCGGGACCGCTGACCGTCCCGACGTCCTCCTCGATGCGGCGAACCAGGCGGACAATCAGATGCTCAACGATTTGCCCAACGGCGTATCTCATACCTTGGGAGACCTTGGCCGAATTCTTAAATTGAAAGTGTATGGCCCTCTGCAGCCAGGCTTGCTGAGCACAGTTGAGGTAACGGCTACGACAGTCGATCACCGGCCAATCGCACGAACGGTTCAGCTCCAATTGGGAGCTGTATCGATCCCTGCCGTTCGTGCGGCGGTGCAAGTAGGACAAGCTCTCGGCGCTATGCAGCCAGGCGGTGAGTCTCCCGTCATGGTCCATTGGGGAGATCAACGGGTATTGGGCGATCTCACGGTGCAGCGAGTCGAAGATCTCGTCTTTAAGAGTGCTGCGGCCTCAATTACCGGTCAGTCGTATGACCAGATGTTGTCCGCGCAGGACCGCTGGACGGAGTATTGGATCGGAGGGGTTGTCTCGGTCATCTCTCCTCCACCAGGCCAAGGGGCAAACCCTCCATTTCCTGAAAACGTGCATCTGCACCAATATCCGACGCCTGGAGTGAGGCTTGATCAGTGGGACTATGACTCGCTCAAGAAGATCGCGCTACGCTGGGGGACCTATTATCGACTCGATCGTGTAGGGCAGCTTCATCCGCAGGGGGCTCAGGACGCGGATCAGGGAATCACGCCTGCAGATGTACTGGAATCTCACACCATCGGAGATCATCGTGGATTGGTTTTCGTCGATACAGTCGATGGGCAAGCGCCGCGTGTCGATAACATGGGAACGCTCGCGCTGGATGCGGACTATTTTGAAGGGCTTCTGGTCGTACAAGGTCATATCGTGCTCAGGCCTCGTGCAGCAGGAAAGTCTGTTCCGGCCCTCAGTCCATCTTCTCCAGGGACACAGTCGCTGGGGGCAAGGGTACCGGTGCAATTATCCGGCATCCACATCAATGGCCTGCTGTATGCGGCGGGAGCGATCAGGATTGAACGATCCGCGCATTTGTATGGGGCGATAATGGCAGGACAAAGCGTGACGTCGGTTGGGACCGGTACCGGTATTGAGGTCTGGTACAACGCCGATCTGGCACAAGGACTGTTTCGAGGGGTTCCGGTTGTGTATCGAGCGCCGGGAACCTGGTTAGTCAAGTACTAGCAGACTGCTGAAAACGTCCTCCAGCAGCATTCCCTTCTTGCCATGCCGGGCACGACACAGGCAGTCGCCTCGTTCCCAGAAACCGTGAAACGTGACGAGAAGCAGCCGCAGAGCCGCGGCCTTGCTTGGGACAAGCGTGTGCCGGGGCGAATAGGCCGTCTTGGCAGACTCAGGGCAGGAGGAGAAGTACCCGCCAAGGTTGAAAGGGGAGAAGACTGGCCTCTTTGAACAGCCTAAGGGATTGCTGAAGCTGCTGTCTGTGATGTGACCCGATATTTTCCAGGGTCAATAGCTTTACACACTACTTGCGGGAAGGTGCGAGCGAAAGGCATTGCGCATGACAGTCGAGACGGACGTAGTGGCTGGTGGAACCGGAGGGAAAAAAGGGAGCCGCATATCGAAACCCTCCCGTTGCGCGATCGAACAAAACGTCCTTGATAGCTTGGTCTATCGTGGCATTATCAGTCTTTCCGACGTGCTGGCAGCGGTCGACGATTCGAAAGAGGGCAGCTTCGACCTCGAAACGGTCCTCCTCGACCGCTATCATGTCACGAAGGACGCTTTAGGGTCCGCGCTGAGCGACTTTTATCAATGTCCCTATCTGCCGTATGACGAACGAACAATCATCGATGCCGATCTGCTCAAAACGCTTAATCTCGACTATCTCAGGAAGAACCTTTGGCTGCCGATCACACGTCGCGGCTCATTGATCGACGTGCTCACCAGCGATCCGCACGATCTCGACAAAGGTTGGGACGTGCGGCGCACATTTCCTGGAATGACAATTCGCTACGCCGTAGGTCTGCGTCGGGACATCGAGCAATTTCTCAATCTGGCCAAAGGTCAGGGAACCAGCGGGTCCATCGGCACCATTCTTGGTGAGTTGGTCAACGAGATCCATCTTGAGTCTGTCATCGACCCCATATCAGGCGGGATCGACGAGAACGACTCAGCGATTGTGCGGCTGACCAATCAAGTGATCGTCGAAGCCGACCGCCTCGGTGCATCGGACATTCACATCGAACCATACGCGGACCGTAAAGACATGACTGTGCGCCTGCGCATCGACGGTATTTGCTCGACGTTCATGAAGATTCCGGCGACCTATCGGCGCGCGTTCGTATCCCGCATCAAGGTCATGGCCAATCTTGACATCGCGGAACGCCGCAAACCACAAGACGGCAAGATCCGATACCGGCTGGCGAAGGATCGAGAAGTCGAATTGCGTGTTGCAACCTTGCCCACCTCAGGACAGGACGAAGACGTCGTGCTGCGTCTCCTGACAGCCAAACAGCCGATGCCACTCGACGTGATGGAATTTGCTCCTGCCACGTTGCAGGCCATTCAAGCCATCGCAGAGAAACCGCACGGGATCATCTTGTGTGTCGGACCGACTGGGTCCGGCAAAACAACGACCTTGCACGCGATTCTCAAGTACATCAATACCGACGAACGAAAGATTTGGACGGCCGAAGACCCCATTGAAATAACTCAAGACGGTCTGCGCCAAGTCCAGGTTCATTCGAAGATCGGCCTCACCTTCGCAACTGCGATGCGGGCGTTTCTGCGTGCCGACCCTGACATCATCATGATCGGCGAGATGCGGGACAAAGAAACGGCCGACATTGCCATTGAGGCCTCGCTTACCGGCCACTTGGTGCTCAGTACTCTCCATACGAACAGTGCGATTGAAACGGTGATCCGTTTATTGGATCTCGGCTGCGACGCGTTCAACTTTTCCGATGCCATGTTGGGAGTTCTTGCACAGCGGCTGTGCAAACGGATTTGCATTCAGTGCAGGGAGGCCTATCATCCGAGTCGGCAGGAGTACGATGAACTGGTGCAGGGGTATGGCGCGCAGGACTGGCTCACGCTTGGCATCGAGTACCGTGCCGACTGGAGTCTGTACCGTGGACGAGGCTGCGAGGCCTGCAATCGGACCGGCTTCAAGGGGCGAGTGCCCCTCCATGAATTGCTGCTCCCATCGGGAGACATGAAACAGCTCATCCAGTCACGATCGCGAACCGTCGAGATGCTGACTCTCGCGATGAAAAATGGGATGGTCACACTAGCCCAAGACGGCGTTCGAAAGGTCCTACAAGGACTCACCACCTATCGCCAAGTCAGAGCTGTGGCGATGAAATAGTTAATCAATAACATTCGCGTTAGGCTGCATTCACCGGTCTCTCTACTCTCTCCCACTCAGGATTTTCTCCATCAAAGTAAGGGCTTTGAAACGCTCCTCCTTCGCCGAAAATTGTCTCCTGTAAGTCCAAAAAGCGTTCATGGCTATGGGGGTATTCCCTCTATCATCTTTCAATATCAACGACTTATGAATCACGGTTTTGATTTTTCGTGACGGTATGTCCCTTGCGTGAAGCTGATTGGCGCTATGGGTGTACCAGGACAAAGTAGGGCAGCTGATATGTTTGGGAAAACACATCGCGAGACCGGGTTCACACTGATCGAGGTGATGATTGTATGCGCGATCATCGGGATTGCTTCGGCGATTGCGATCCCAAACTATGTGGAATGGAAAGCCCGATATGATCTGCGGCAGTCTGTTAACGAGTTTGCCAGTAACTTAAACCTTGCCAGAGTAGTCGCGATGAATCGCAACCGCCAAGTGACCGTCACAATTCAAGTGTTGGGCAGTGGACACATTGGCGTCGATGCCATCGCTGGAGGGACTCCAATATTTGGCACTCAGACGTTGAACCCAAGTGTGACGGGATTGCCAAGTGGCACGACGAACGTGGTGTTCTCGTCAATGGGGTTGAGTACAGCCGCTGCGAATCAAGTCATTCCGATCGTGAATACGAACGGCTTAGCCTACTCCGTATCTGTGATGCCATCGGGGAAGGTGACATGGTGCACAAGGTCCACATGTCCATGAACACACGATATCACCGCATAACGACTTGTGTCTCGTGGCGTGGGCACGAAGGGTTTACGCTTATCGAGAGTATGGTGGCGGCCGTCATACTGACGATCGGTCTCCTGGCCTTGACGGGTATGCAATCGTTCTCGTTGAGAAAAAACGTGGATGCCAGCAACCAAACGCGAGTGACGAATCTGGCGGCGGATATGCTTGAACGCATTCAATTTAATCGTCGTAGGGCGGCATTTTATCACAACATCAATGTGAGCTCGGCCATAACGACGTGTCCGACCGCCGTAGCCGACGTGATGGCGAATGGAGACTGCACCCAATGGCGCACCTTGCTGCTGGGCTCAAACCTTCAAAACATCAGAGGGACCGTCACGCTGAGCAATCCGACTCCACCGGCGCTGGACCCACTTGGATTGAACCGTAATACCGTGACAGTCCAGGTGACATGGGACGAGACGGCGAGCGGAGAGGTCACGGCAGCTTCGAAGACGGTGCGCTTGGACACAGTGGTGGCGCCTGATTAGTCATAGTTATGAGAGGTGCACGGTGGATCATATGAAGGATGTGCGGGTGCTGTGTGAACGAGGATTCTCGCTCATTGAGCTGCTGATCGCAATCGTGATTTCGTCAGTCATTGTTGCTGGTGGTTATACAATACTGACCACGACACACAGAGCCACGATTTCGAATGAGCGAGCGGTCGGAACGCAGCAAAATATCCGAGTGGCCATGGAGTTGATTGCCAGAGATATTAAACAAGCGGGATTTGGCATGCCGATGGCTCCCGATCTTCCAGTGGGTGGAACCGCTGGCAATTGCGCGACGGGCACGACGGCTGCGGCGATCAGGCCAGTCGATAACAATTCAGCCATTCCACTAACTGCCGTCAACGATACGGGCGCTGATACCATTTCGCTCGTCGTTCCGCGAACGAATCCTACGAACGGGGCAATCCTTGGCTGGGTGTTGACCAATCCCGCTCCATCTGCAGGGGCAGGATCATTTACCACGATCACCCTGGCGGCTACGGCGGTCACTGAGATGGTAGCTGAAGGGATGCTGAACGGCTCTGGTGCGTATATTTCGCTGGGAGGAGTACGCACTCTGCCGGTGACATCAAGTAGTGGAGCGACGATTACACTCGGAACTCCAACGTACGCCCCAATAAACTTTCCGGTCGGAACCCAGGTGTACCTCCTACAGTGTGTGACGTATCAAGTGGCAACCGGGGCAGCCAATTGTGGTTCTGCCGGTCCCTGCCTGACACGAACAGTGGACAGCGGGACAGCTCCGACCATCACCACGTCACTCGTAGACGGCGTTGAAGACTTACAATTTGCCTATGGGTGCGACGGGTGTAACACCACGATTAAGGCGGGCGTTCCCGACGGCGTGATCGATGATTTTAACGGCAACAACACGTTTGACATTGCCGATTTCCAAACCAATAGGGTCTGGGCATTTGGGACGTTTGATCCGGCGACGATTCGACTTGCACAGATCAACATTGTGGCGCGTCAAACAGCGATTGATCAAGGTATGGGGGAGGGGATTCAAGCAGCATCATTGAGCACGCCGCTTCAGGTCAGTGACCATCTGCCCTCGAACGACGCAGGATACGCGGCGGCAACCTATCAGTCATTCCGCCGTCGTTTCCTGACGCGAACCGTCGACACAAGGAATATGCAGTGAACATGAGCAGGGGGATGCGAATGAGAACGGGTATGCAAACGATGCGGCACGATTTCGCTGTGCACCAGCGGGGCGAAGCGGGTGTTGCGCTCGTCACGACGTTGGTGATTCTGCTCATCATGACCGTATTGGGGGTGGGGGCCGTAGCCGTGACGGCGCTAGAAAATCGGATTGCCGGATTCCAGCGAACCGGAGAATCCGCGACGAGTGCAGCAGAATCATGTGTGGGAACGTCGGTGAACATTATTCAGCAGACATTGGCATCGAACACTCTCACTGTACCGGTCGCGTTCGTTTCGGCGGCCGGTCCGGTGCTGAACGCGGCGGAAGTGGCGGTGACTCCCACTCTGTCCATGGAAATCTCGGGGGGGGCTGACAACAATCTTGATGTAGTGACAGGAGTGGGCGCCGGAGGGCCTGATTACAGGCTGGACATCAATGGGTACACCGTCCTAGGCGATATCGATCGCCTGTATCTGATGGGGAAAGCCGGATCTGGAATGCAGTTTGCCGCGGGATACGAAGGGACCGGTAGTGGCACAGCGGGGGGCGGGACCGATATCGTGTATCGAATCGATTGCCGGGCGACACTGACGGCCAGCGGATCTGAAAGCCGTGTAGTGGCGATCTATGCCTGTACCTTGAACGGCCAATGTCAGAAGAAAATCTGAGATGCAGACGAAGATGTTCAATGTGCTGTCACAACGTCGACAGAAGTCGATGGTCGAGAAGGAGGGGTAGCAGTATGAAGCGCTTTACCATTGCTCTCCTGGTTGCGATTGCCGGGGCCCTGGGCCATCACCAGGCCATGGCGCAGACCATGAATAGCTATACCGCCTATCCTCCGTTTATCAACAAGACTGTCCCTCCCGCCGTCATGCTCATGATGACCAAAGACCACCGGCTGTTCTTCAAGGGCTATAACGACATCGTCGACTTGGATAACGGAAAGCCTGGGGGCGATGCGGCGGTCGATATCACATACAAGGATAACATCGACTACGTCGGCTATTTCGATTCAAATAAGTGTTATGACTTCGGCAACGGGACTACGGGTTTTGGCGGCACGGGACGGTTCAATCCTTCCGCTGCCGGGACTGGCGCCTACGGGCATATGTGTGCGGGTAATTGGAGCGGCAACTTCATGAACTGGGCCACGATGGCCCGGATCGACATCATTCGCAAAGTGCTCTACGGCGGGAAGCGCATTGTGGACAATGCCGGCAGCTCCACCGTGCCGATGAGCGGGAACAACGGACTGACCGTCTTGGGGCGGACCATCACGCCACGCGACGCCCATTCCTGGGCGAAGGTCTATGAGGCGGCTGATGTCGCCTCATTCGTTCCGGTGGGAATGACGGCCACCATCGCCCCCAGAACCCTCCCGTCGATCACGATTTGCAATACCAACAGTGCCAGCACGGAAACCGTCGGCTACATGATGGCACTGGCCGGCTACTTTCCGAATGCCGCCAGTACCGAGGTGACGCAGTGTAATCCGGGTGGGGGAAGTTTTGTCGCTGGCAATGTGATGGCGACCTATCGCGTTGCCATCAAAGTCTGCGACTGGACCGTCGGATTGGAAGATAATTGCGATGCCTATCACGATGACAATACGCCGGGACCCACGAATACCTACACGTACAAGCCTCAGGGATTGCTCCAGCGCATGGCGGTGAATTCGAACGGGAGCGCCGGCACACGCGACGACACGATTACGATGCGGTTCGGTTTGATCTCCGGCAGCTACGAGAGAAACTTCAGCGGCGGTGTGCTGCGCAGCAAGCCGACCGATCTCTACGGCCAGGAGATCAATCGACGGACCGGGCAGATTTCCTCCACCTCTAAAGTCATCAAATCCATCGATATGTTTAGGGTTGTGGGATACAACTTTGGGACATCCAATTACACTGCCGGAGGAAACGAGGGGACCTGTAGTGTAAACGGAGGAATTCCGGCCGAGGGCGTGTGCAAGAGTTGGGGCGAACCCTTCTCTGAGATGTTCTATGAAGCGATCCGGTATTTCAGAGGGTTGGCCGCGACCGGCAATGCCACCACACAGTTCTACAAAACCTCCGGTAGCGGCCCAGATAATGACATTACGAGTTATGCCATCGGGAACGGCACGTTTGCTTCAAACACGTTTCCGATTGAGAGTAATAGCGGCTACGGTGACCCGTATATTACCGCGCCGCTGATTTGTGAGTATTGTGCCAAGCCCTTCGTCTTGATGTTCGGAGATGCCTTTCCCTCGCACGATTCTGACCAGTTACCGGGAGCCCAGGCTTGGTCATCGGCTCCCAGCCAGGTCAACCCTACGACGAACGATACGGGTATCTCCATGGCGACGCTCTTGAGCAATGCTCAGATGGATACGTTGGATCCGATCACTTCCGTGGTCATGGGAGAAGTCAACGGGGGCGCGGCCAACAGCATCTGTTCCGCCAAGGCGACGACGACCTTTCTCAATATTCGAGGTCTCTGTCCCGAAGAACCGAACAAGTACGGATCCTACTATCTGCCGATGCTGGCCCATTACGCTAAGACCACGGACCTGCGTGGGGCGTTGGGAAATGACACGGCCAATGCGGTCAAGCAGAACATCACCACCTATGCTGTAGTCGCGAGCGCGCCGGTGCCGGTCTTGGAATTCACGGTCGGAGGGAATAAAGTCCAGCTCTCCTCGGCCTTTCACAGCGGCTGTCCCGCAGCTACTGGCAGTGCGCCTGGCAGCGATCCAAACCGATACAACGGATGTGCCACAGCTGGTCAAGGTGCTTGGGCGGTTTCGGCTCCGACCGGTGGCAATAAAGGACAGCTGGTGGCTTTCGAGGTCTGCGCCAATGACGCGGATTGGACGACAGAGGTTGGGAATGGCTATACCTCCTGTTATGAAGTGATGTGGGACGACGCGACCTACGGCGGGGATTATGACCTTGACATCCGCTATAGGCTCTATGTGAAGACAGGCCTAACTACCATTACCGTCAAGACCAAGCCCATCTACGCCAATGCGGGGAACGGCAACTGGGCTGGGTTCTATATCAATGGAGTAAGCGCAACAGGTCATAGCGCAACCACGCCGGGTCCGGTGACCCTCTCCGACATTCTTACCGGGTCTGGCGAGTACTACGATATTCGGTGCGGAGGAGGCATTCCTGGCTCGACGGGCGGAACCGCATGCCAGCGTTACAATACAGCGGGACTTTGGACTAACGACGGCGCAGCTCCTTATCCAAATATCTGGGTGGAACGTACATTCACGGTGAACGGGACCAATGCTGGTCTGTTGAAGGATCCCCTCTGGTACGCCAGCAAGTATGGAGGATTCAAAGATAGCGATGCGCCCGCGACCGCCGGGTATAACGTTCCAGACAAGATTGCAGAATGGGATGCGAACGGCGACGGAGTGCCCGAGACCTACTTCCTTGCGCAGAACCCGCTGGAGTTGCAAGGGAAACTCGGGGCTGCCTTCGCGGCGATTTTGAACCAGACTTCGTCGGGAACGGCGGCTTCTGTGTTGTCGTCGTCCACCTCGGGTGAAGGCGCGATCTACCAATCGTATTTCTATCCGACCCAGTTCGAAGCAGAACGGGAAATCAAGTATGCGGGTTACGTGCAGAGCCTCTTTATCGATACGTATGGGAACTTCAGAGAGGACACGGTCAAGGACAATCGACTGGTTTTGAACGAGGATCGCATCGTCGTCACACGATATGACGCGGTGAACGACCGGCTCGCCATCGATGTATACGTCGATGCCAATGGGGATGGGCTAGCCGACCCAACGAGAGACACCTCGGTTCCCCCTGACGGGATTCTCGACACGGCCTTTTGCAACGATGCCCCCCATGAGTGCGATAAGGTCTTGACCGATATCAATCCGATTTGGGAGGGAGGGCGAAGTCTCGCGCTGATGAATCCAGTCGACCGGAAGATCTTCACGTGGGTGGATCTCGACAACAATAAGCTGGTTAGTAACCTCAACCCGCCGACTGGTGCTTCAACAGAGGAGTACATCTCATTCGACAGTACCAACGCGGGTATGCTCGCGGGCTATCTCAATCTGAGTGGAGCTCCCGCGGCGTATACGGCTGCGAACATCATTAGTTTCATCCGCGGTACGCAAGTGACCGGGCTCCGTGATCGGATGTTGACTGTCAAGGACAGCTCCGGCACACCTGTTTCTGCTGTGTGGAAGCTTGGCGATTCGGTGTACTCGACGCCCGTCGTCGTCGGCGCACCCAGAGAACGCTATGACATCCTGTACGGAGATTCCACATACACAGCGTTTTTCAGCCAGTACAAGAATAGGCGGCAGGTGGCGTATCTGGGCGCTAACGACGGGATGATGCACGCCTTCAACGTCGGCTTTTACCACCAGGGAGACGACACCGGAACTCCTGCGAAGACCGAGCGCGGATGGTTCGACAATGTCCCCACAGTCGATGGGCGTGGAGTAAACATAGGGGATGAGCTCTGGGGCTTTATTCCGCAGGAATTGCTCCCTCATTTACGATGGCTGGCCAATCCCGCCTACACGCATGTGTATTACGTTGATTTGAAGCCCAAGGTGACTGATGTGCGCATTTTTGACCCGACCGACCCAGACCACCCTGGAGGGTGGGGGACGATTCTCATCGGCGGATTCCGCATGGGAGGAAGCTGTGGCAACTGTACTACGCAAGGCACACCGATGACCTTCGCGGCTAATTTTGATAACGTCGCCGGGGTTGATGCGGCGAGAACATTCTTGAGCGCCTATTTTGTACTGGATGTGACCAACCCGGACAAGGTGCCGACATTGCTCTGGAGCTTTTCGGACCAGAATCTGGGATTTGCCATGAGCTATCCAGCAGTTGCCCGTGTGAGTCCGTTGACTGACCCGACCAAGTTCCTTGACACCAACGAAAAATGGTTCATGGTCGTGGGGTCCGGCCCCACGAGCTACGATGCAGGGGTTGGACAAACGGGCAAAATGTTTGCCGTTAATATGAAGGCCCGCATGACCTCGATTGCCGCAGGTGTCGTGACGACGTTCGATGCCTCGGGGGGTGGAGCCACTCCTCCGAACTCCTTCGTCGGCGATATGAGCTCGTTTGACCGAGACTTCGATTACCGAGCCGATGTCCTGTTTGCGGGGAAAGTCATCAGCGCATCGCCATGGGAAGGGAAACTCATCCGGCTCACGACCGGGTGCTGGAAAACTTCTTCGCCGGTCTGCAACACGGACGCCGGCTTGTGGGGTGTCCCTTCAGGCGTGGTCGGCGTTCAAGCGCCCTCTGAAATCCTGTATCAATTCCTGGATGGAGGAGGGGTGACTAGAACGTTGGGACCGGTTCCGACAGCTGTCGGCGTGACCATCGATGCGACAGGCAACACGTGGGTCTTTGCAGGAACCGGCCGATACTATACCCAAACCAGCGGAACAGGGGACAAGATCGATACCTCGATCCAGTATTTGGTGGGTATCAAAGACTCTGTCATGCAAGGCTCCGGTGGATGTGCCGGCGGCGATGTCACGATAACCGGCTGTCGTCTGAACCCCACACTCAGCAACGAGCTGATCGATATGTCGACGGCGACCATCTGCCAACTTGGCACCGGGACTTGTGATGGCACTACCACTGAGCAGGTAACGAGTGTACCGGCGATGCCTACCGGCGGGACTTACGGATCGCTCATTGCCCTTGTGCAAAGCAAACAAGGGTGGTTTAGCAAATTGACTGTTCCGGCCGGAGGCCTCCCAAGCGAGCGCTCCGTGGCCAACCCGGTCTTGCTCGGAGGGATTGTGTTCTTCCCAACCTTCACTCCGAGCGGTGACGTCTGTGTGGCCGCAGGGTCGAGCAATCTGTACGCCTTATATTACGTCACAGGCGGTGCCTATAGTTCACCGATCATTGGCATGACAGGGCAGAACATCAATAAAAAGATCTTCCTTGGCGAAGGGATGGCGACGACGGTGGCTATTCACCTGGGAGGTCAAAACCAAAGTGGCTTTGACAAGACAGCTTGTTCTCAGTCCAGCACCGGAGCCATTAACTGTGCGAAGGTCGGTACGGCTTCGGCCGTCGCGAGTCGATATCTCTCGTGGATCAATCAGAAGGATTGATTCGGAAGAAACAGACCTCTGCGTATCGCCCGTTCGGTCGTGCGCAGAGGTTGTGGGGTTTCATGTCGAAGAATCTTACGCAGGCCATACCGGTCTCCATCGGGATCGTATCTCTGGCTGTTCTGGGACTGATGGGATGTAGTCTCGATTCCTCTCAGACAGACGCGACAGGGTCTGGCACCGCAGAGCCCAACCGTCCCCCGGTTATCCGCTCGGTCACCCTTGCTCCCATTCCTCTCGTTCGGGAAGGGGTAGTGACAGCGACGGTCGATGCCGAAGACTTGGACAGAGATGCCCTGACGTTCACGTTCAAGTGGCTCGTCAACGATGAGCCGAGGCCCGCAGAAGTCTCGTCTACGTTTCACCCTGAGAGTCTGAATCGCGGGGATCGCGTGGCTGTCGAAGTGATTCCTCACGACGGGAAGGTCTCGGGCTCGCCTGTTCAAAGCAAGTCGTTCGTTGTCGGCAATACGCCGCCGGCCATCCGCGCTCTGACTATTCAACCCAGTGGCGCCACGGTTGGAGATCGACTCGTTGCGACAGTGGATGGCGGCGACATAGATGGAGACGACGTCCGCTATACGTATCGGTGGTCCCACAATAATCAATTAGTCGCAGAGGGCGAACAGGGAACGCTGGACACAACCGGTTTCTCACGGGGCGATACCATCGCTGTTTCGGTAATACCTCATGACCGTGGCAGTCATGGTAAGGAGCAGTCGTCGGAGCTGCTGACTCTGGCAAATAGTCCTCCCAGATTCACCTCATCTGCTCAGGGAGTTCTCGCGCAGGGACAATTCGGCTATGTCGTATCGGCGGTAGATCCGGAAAGGGATCCCTATACCTTCGCGCTCGAATCGGCTCCGCCCGGCATGACCATCGATGAAAAATCTGGACGAATTCAATGGAGCGTTCCTGCCGACTCGGCAGGAGTCTATAAGGTAAAAGTTTTGGTCAAGGATGATCATCAAGGATCGACCTCGCAGGAATTCGACGTGACGTTCGGTAATTCTGTGACTGCCAAGCGCGAAGGGCCATGACGATAGACCACACACTGGTTCGATCTTCTGCTTGTCACGCCTTCCCTTCATTTGTTAGAATCGATCCATTATCGCTGTAGGGAGGGAGCACGCCTTAGCGCTTGTGCGTAAACTTAAACTTCGAGAAGGCACCAATACTGCCGTTCTGTTCGGTCACCACGACCGGCACCTCAAGCTGATCGAAGAAGACCTCGGTGTGCGCCTCTCGGCCCGCGGAGAAGAACTCACCCTCGACGGTACGCCAGACGCCACCCGCTACGCGGAACGTGTCCTCACGGAACTTGCGACCCTCGCCAACGACGGGATGGTGCTCCAGCCGGACGATATTACCCATGCGTTGTGCGCGCTCCGGCAGAGCCCCGAAACTCCGATCAAAGAACTTCTCTCCAACGCGGCGACCATTGTCACCAAAAAGCGATTCGTCGCGCCGAAGACGCCGACGCAGAAAGCCTATATTGAAGCTATCGAGACGCATGACATCGTCATTGGAATCGGTCCAGCCGGAACGGGTAAGACCTATTTGGCAATGGCCATGGCGGTGAGCGCATTGCTGAAGAAGGAAGTGAGCCGCATCATTCTCGCTCGGCCGGCTGTTGAAGCGGGCGAGAAGCTTGGATTTCTGCCTGGCGATATGTACGCCAAAGTGAATCCCTATCTCCGCCCTCTCTACGACGCGCTGTTCGACATGATGGATATGGAGCGGGCCTCGCGCGCGATCGAGCGTGGCGACATCGAAATTGCACCGCTCGGATTTATGCGCGGTCGCACATTGAATGATTCGTTCGTCATTCTCGACGAAGCGCAGAACGCCACGGCGGAGCAAATGAAAATGTTTCTGACGCGGCTTGGGTTCCACTCCAAGGTAGTCGTCACCGGTGACATCACTCAGGTAGATCTGCCACCCGAACGAGTGTCCGGCCTGATCGAGGTTCGGGAGATTCTGCGCAACGTTGAAGGCATCGAATTCGTCTACTTCGACGAACGCGACGTGGTCCGCCACAAGTTGGTGCAGGACATTATCAAAGCCTACGATCAGCATCAGAACCCCACTCAATCTTCCGGCACCTTATCCGGCGCGGGCCGTCGACCGTCGCTGGCGGCGCATAATAAGCAGCCGAAGCCTGCCGCCCCTTCCTCACCGTTCACGGACCCCTGGGGTCAGTCGCATTAATGCCGATCCACATGCGGAGTCAGGTCCGACGTATCAGGTTTGATCAGTCGCGCCTGGAACGATCGGCACGGGCGATTCTTTCCGATGTCGGGGAAACGTCGGCGGAGCTTGGCATCCTGTTCGTGGGCGATCAGCGAATGCGGGGTCTCAATTGTCGGTATCGGGGCAAGGATCGCACGACCGACGTGCTGGCTTTTGCCATGCGGGAAGCCTGCACGCCGCACGCCCTTCGACAGGTTCAGGGCAGGCCCGTACCCCTCACGCCGGATGTATTGGGCGATGTGGTGATCTCAGTGCCCACGGCGTGGCGACAAGCGAGAGAGGTCGGACGGTCCTTGGACGAGGAACTCGCCTGCTTGCTGGTCCACGGCATTTTGCATCTCTGCGGCTACGATCATGAGCTCAGTGAGAAGGAAGCGCGCCGGATGCACCGTCGTGAACGGATGATCCTGCGGTCGATCGCACAGGCGCCGAAACGAGCGCATCGAACGCATCGGGGTTCGACAGGCTCACCGTCCCGAGCCAGGCTAAGGGACGCATCGCACAATACGCATCGCGAGTAGATTTATGGGATGGCTGCAGCGACTGAGTGAAGGGCTCACCAAAACGCGCGATGCCGTTCGCGGGTCCCTGGATCGGCTGCTTGGCCGTGCGGCGGACCCTGCCCTCTTGGAGGAATTCGAAGCGGCCCTCATTGCCTCCGATCTCGGTGCCCGCGTCGTGGATCGTGTGATGGAGCGCCTCAAGAAACAGCTTCAAGGGACCGATTCTTCACAGTCTAGCCGGGTGTATACAGTATTGCGGGATACCCTGCTCGATGTGTTGACGCCCGTGCAAGCACTGTCGTTGGAGTCCCTGCTTGCGAAAGGTCCTAAGCCCTTTGTCATCCTGGCGGTTGGCGTGAATGGTGTGGGTAAGACGACCACGATTGCCAAGATCGCGCAACGGCTCGTGCAGGGAGGGAAAGTGCCGTTGTTGGTGGCGTGCGATACGTTTCGCGCGGCGGCAATCGATCAGCTGCAAGTCTGGGCCGACCGAGTCGGTGTCGACGTGATCCGTCACCGCCATGGGGCCGATCCAGCCGCTGTCGCGTTCGATGGGATTGCCGCCGCGAAAGCGCGGCAGGCAGATGTAGTCCTGATCGATACGGCCGGCCGGCTGCACACGAAATCGAATCTCATGGATGAGCTCCGCAAGATCGCCCGAGTCATCACGCAAGAATGTCCTGGCGCACCGCATGAAGTGCTCCTCGTGCTGGATGCCACGGTCGGGCAGAACGCACTGTCCCAAGCTCGTCAATTTCATCAAGCGGTCGGTGTCACCGGCTTAGTCCTGACGAAGCTCGACGGCACTGCTCGCGGAGGGATTGTTGTTGCCATTGCCGAGGAACTCAAGTTGCCTGTGAGACTCATCGGAGTCGGGGAGTCGGCCGAGGATCTGCAGGATTTTCAGAGCGATGCGTTCGTGGATGCGCTTCTCGGGACGACTGCCTTGCCCTCTGCCTAGTCCCTGGTGAGATCCCGTCATTTTCTTCTCCGCCAGCAGCGACTGTGTTAGGCTGAGTTTTCTAATGAACCAGCATCCTGCCTAGCGCGCGCTGTGCGTTCCTGTCCACGAGGCTGAGATATGATCAAGATTCTGGTTATCGATGACGATCGCATGAACTGCGAGCTGATCCAGTCCGTCTTTACCCGACATGGATATCAGGTGCTGTCGGCGACAGGCGGAGTCGAAGGCTTGACCCTCTTCCGCCAGCAGGCCCCGCGCGTCACCATTCTTGATCTTCGCATGCCTGAAATGGATGGGCTGACCGTCCTCAAAGAAATTCGTGCGTACAATCCCCATGCGCCCGTGATCATCCTGGGCGGCGGAGCGACCGAGGAACAGGAAAATCAAGCTCGGGGATTGCGCGTCACTGATTTTATCCGAAAGGGTCTGTCGCTCGATGTGCTGGTCGAATGTGTCAACCGAGTGGTACAGCTTCCGGCTAAATCCGCTCCTGCTCTGCCGGTGGGCGGCAGCGCAGCCGCGGCCGATACGGGGGAAACCATCCTCGTCGTTGATGACGAGTTGTTGGTCCGCGACTTGCTCGTTCAGTTTCTCAGCCTCCGAGGCTATCGGGCGCTCGGCGTGAAAGACGGCCTCGAGGCCCTCTCGATGGTGGAGCAAGCGCCTCCCGACCTGATCCTTCTCGATTTGCTCATGCCCGGCATGGACGGCGTCGAGGTGCTTCGTCAACTCCGTCAACGTGAATACACCGGCGGGGTGATCATTATCACCGGGAGTCATGACGAAGAACGTCTCGATGAAGCCTGGGCCGTGGGGCCGCAAGAAGTGATCGGGAAGCCCGTTGACTTGGAGCAATTGCTGACATCCATCCAGCTTGTGCTCGTCTGTCGCGAATGCTAAAACTCTTCCGATGCCAATCGGAAGCAGGACACTCTCTTTTCTCTTTCTCGTCGCGCTCCTCAGCCACGGAACTCTCGGTATTGCCCACGCGTCCGACTCAAGCCTGCCGCCAGTCGTCATTCGGCATCACGATTTATTCGTACAGATCATCCCCGATCAACATGCCCTCATCGCAAAGGATCGGCTGACTCTTGAGGTGCCCCAGCAGAAGCCGCCGATTCGTTTCTCCATCGCCCCCACGCTTCAGATCGATCACATTGCACTCGTGCAAGAATCGTCCGGCACGGAATCCCTGATTCACAATGTGCCGTTCAAGCTCGAGCGTGGTTCCACGCCGGAGTCTCCGCAACACGTGACGATTCCCTCGCAGGTCGTGGCGACGGGACTTGTCACGCTGGATGTGCACTATCATGGCGTCCTCAACGATCCGCCGCGAGATCCGCGCCATCTTCGTTTTGTGACTCCCAGTGAGACTGCCGGACATATCGGGCCGGAGGGCGTCTATATGAGCAGCGAGAGCTCCTGGTATCCCGATGTCCCAGAATCACTCAGCACCTATGCGTTGCTGGTTGCCGTGCCGGCAGGATGGACCGTCGTGACCCAAGGGAAGCCTGGTGAATCGCGTGCGTGTCCCGCAGGGGTCTGCCGAGACGAGAACATGGTGATGACGGCATGGACTGTGTCCCAGCCGAGCGAGGCGCTCACGCTCGTGGCCAATACATTTGTCTCGACATTTCGTGACTGGACGGCCAAGACTGGTCAGAAGATTCGGCTCTCGACCTATCTCTTTCCTGACGATGCGCATCTTGCAGAAGAATATCTCGATGCCACCGCGCGCTACCTGGACGCCTATATCCCGCTGCTGGGCCCCTACCCATTCGAGAAGTTCGCCGTGGTAGAGAATTTCTTTGCGAGCGGACTCGGCATGCCCTCGTTTACCCTGCTGGGTAGCGGCATCATCAAGCGGCATTATGTGCAACCCTACGCACTCGGCCACGAGATCGTGCATTCGTGGATCGGCAATGCTGTCTTCAATCGTGGTGAACGCGGCAATTGGGTGGAAGGCCTCACGACGTACCTGGCCAATTATTACTGGCACGAACTGATGGGAGATCGCGCCCAGGCGCGGGACCAACGGCGTCTGATGGTGCAGGGCTACAATCTCCACGTGCCCCCGGAGCGGGACTATCCGGTCGCGCAATTCACGCAGAAACAGGATGAGCGTGACAATGCCATCGGCTATCAAAAGTCCGCCATGCTGTTTCACCTCCTGCGTCAGGAGGTGGGAGAGGAGACATTCTGGCCGGCACTCATAAGCCTGGTGGCCCAATTTCGTGGCAGACATGCGGAGTGGCGAGATCTTGAGCGAGTCTTTGCAGAAGAGAGCCAACAGGATCTCCGATGGTTTTTCGCGCAATGGGTGGAACAGGATGGGGCGCCAGTGCTGTCCTTGGCGGAGGCCGTCGCCCGTCCGGTGACGGGGGAGCAAGCGCAGACCTTTCAGCTTGAGGTCACGATTGCTCAATCGGAGAAGTCTTTTCGTCTTCCCCTTCAGTTACTGATTCGCATGGAGGGTGACCGTGAGCAAATCCTAACAGTGCCGCTGCGTTCCCTGCGCGAGACGGTCTCCGTGACCTTGCCTGCCCGTCCGATCGCGATCGATCTCGATCCCGAGTTCATGACCTTCCGGCGGATCTCCCGGCAATCGTTGTCGCCGGTGCTCAACCACTACGTCACCGACCGGCGGCGATCGGTGCTGACGGCGTTTACGGATGAGCCAAGCCATCCCTCGCCGTTTCGAGATGTGGTCACGCGCATCGAAACCCAGGAACAGCAGAAACCGATCAGCGAGCGAACGGTGATCGCCGCGATGACTCAGGATGGGCTGTTGCCTCAGGAAGGTTCGGTGTTAGTATTGGGCGGTCCGGAATCCCGTTCCGGGATTCAATCGATCCTGGCCAATCACTGTCGTGAGCGTGCGACCCTGAACGACAGAGGCGTCACTGTGATGGGGACGGCGTACGAAGGGCCGGGGCTGGCCATGCTGGTTAGTTGCCACCGGGTCGATCGCCCGGGCAGCGTCGTGACGGTGCTGTATGCGGCCTCGCCGCAGGCCGCGGTGAAGGTGGCGCGACTGCTCTTTTTTTACGGGTGGAATAGTTTCGTGTTGTTCAAGGATGGAGCGGTGACTACCCGCGGGGAGTCACCGCTCTTCAGCGATCGTACGGAGGTGCGTGTCGATGCCAGCAATTCCATTCGGTAAGTGGTTCATGATCGGATTCGTTTTGCTGTTGCTGTGTGAGCAGACGGGACAAGCAGAGGGTCCTGTGTCGAAGGCTCGGATGATTCCCGCTCATCAGGCTGAACGGCATCTGAAGAATATCCGCCAGCTGACGGTCGGCCGGCAGAATGCCGAAGCCTACTTTTCCTTCAGCGGGACCAAATTGATTTTCCAGTCTACGAACAATTGGATGAAGGACACATTCGCGGCCACGCTCACACCGGCCGACGCGGGGCTGGGTTGTTATCAGATGTACGTGATGGATCTGGACAGCGACACCGTTCGATTGGTGAGCACCGGCGCGGGCGCCACGACGTGCGGATATTTTTTTCCGGGCGATCGCCGAATACTCTACTCGTCGACCCACGCGTTGGGGCCGAATTGTCCGCCGAAGCCGAAGCGGGACGGGGCCTACCGCTGGGCTTTGGACGACTATGATATCTACGCCGTGGGCATCGATGGACAAGGGATGCAGCGGCTGACCTCCACGCCGGGCTACGATGCGGAAGCCACCGTGTCGCCGGACGGCAAGACGATCGTCTGGACGTCCGTGAAAGATGGGGACTTGGATCTCTATGCCATGAATCTCGATGGCTCGAAGCCCCGGCGGCTGACGAGCGAGACTGGCTACGACGGCGGGGCATTCTTTTCGCCGGACAGCAAGCGCATCGTCTATCGGGCGTCGCATCCCACTGATCAGGCGGAGATCGATAAGTACAAGAACTTACTCAAGCAGGGGCTGGTGGAGCCGGGGCAACTTGAAATTTTTGTGATGAACGCCGATGGAAGCGGCCAGCGACTGGTTACGTCGAACGGCGCCTCGAATTTTTCGCCGTTTTATTTTCCCGACGGCAAGAGGATCATTTTCTCGTCGAATATTGAAACGAAGGGTGATGGAGGCCGGCCAAGCTTTCATCTTTACGCGATTGGTGAGGATGGGCAAGGCCTCGAGCGGCTCACGTTCGACGGACAATTCAACAGTTTCCCCATGTTCTCGCCGGATGGTACCAGCCTAGTCTGGGTATCGGATCGCCAGGCCAAAGTCCCTGGCGAATTCAATGTGTTTCTCGCCGACTGGGTTCCTTGAAGCCGTTAAGCGTTGAACGTATAGATCGGTTCTTATGGCGTTCCCGCGGGTCACGATTCACGATTCACGATATACGTCTGTTGCAGCCTTCCTCCTCTCCGTCTGCGCGCTCATCCTCGCGTTCGTGGGACTGTATGAATGGGATGTGTCGCTGACCCGATTCACCCGTTCCCTCAACGATGTTCACATAGACCACCTCTCCAATCCTTGGCTGGCTCAGTTCAGTGATATCGGTGACCGTCTCGGCAAAGGGGAATCTCTGGTCATCCTGAGCCTCGTGCTGTGGGCGGGCGGATATGGATTCAAACATGCGCAGTGGGCAGAGGCCGGCTGGCGGAGTCTCATCGCTCACGGATTTGCTGCATTGAGCGCTACGATTTTAAAGCATGTCATTGGCCGCCCTCGTCCCAAGTTTATGCATGCCGGCAACTTCGAGTTTTCCCCAGTCAGCGGGAGCGGATGGGATTCGTTCCCGTCCGGGCATGCAGCGGCAGCGTTCGCAGTTGCCACTGTGCTGGCCACAAAGTTCCCGCGAGCGAGATGGCCTATTTTCCTCGCAGCAGCGGCCATCGCCGCCAGTCGAATTATCCGCGGGTCTCACTATCTGACCGATGTGGCAGGAGGCGCGGCTCTCGGCTGTGTCATAGGGATGATCGCCGCTCACCCATGGCGCGAATGGCGCTCATCGGCCGGAATGGCCGTCTATCGGATGACGCCATTCTTTGTGGCGATGCTTGCGCTTGTCTGGACGATTCTGTATCTCCCGTCGGAGGTCTGGCCGTTCCGACAGCTCGTGTGGGGTGGGCTATTGCTGACCCTGGTGGCACTCGTGGGGCATGTCTTGTGGTCGGTGCAATCGTCATGGCGTCCAGTCTGGCTTTCCGGACCACTGGCTCGGTGTCTTGTGGGATTGGGGTTAGGAATGACGACCGGCTCTCTATTTATCACGACCATTGTGCTGCTTGTCTGTGCTGCATATTGGTTGGATGGTCTCCCTAGTCAGATCGAATCCATGGCGGATGGCCATGTGGGGGTATGGGCGGCGATGGGGGAGGGCCTGTTCGTCGCGGCTATGCTGTTGGTACTGGGGGCCAGCTATGTCTTGAAAGGTATCGTGCCGATGTAGCAGCGTGCGGAGCGTGACGGGCGAGACTTGCGAGAAAAGCGCGACGGGGGCTGATTAAATGCCCACCTCGTCTCGCGAGTCCCGCATGTCGCGCGCGCAAGCCGCTCAATGGCCGAGGATGATGGGTGGTGGTGGCGGAGGGGTTGCACCTTCTGGAATGGTCACCATCGGCTGGTTAGCCAAGAGCACGTAGCCGTGGCGTTTGAGAATGGGGACCAGTCTGATTGCTTCCGCCGGCAACTTTGCCTGTGCGCTTTCCGGTAATAAGATCATCACTCGCTGTGGCTCTTTCAGTGCCGCCCGTATCTTGTCCTCCTCTCCAAAAGGTACGAAGAGCGTCTTGCGTTTCGCGTAGAATACGGACGAAGGCCTCGTCGTGCCATAGGCAATGAATTGATCCTGACGATCCAGATTCAATCCCGCAGCATAGGCGAGTTCCTGTGGGGGCGCGACTACATAGCGATTGATGTGCGGAAACGCGACCACGATGACGATCAATACAAGACCGGCCAGGGTTCCCCCTGCCGCCCAAAACGCTCCTCCGCGCCGTTCGTCGTTTAATCCAAAATATCCTACCAACGTCATTCCGAGTAACAGCAGGGTCGCGGCCAGATAGGGAGCCCTGCCGAGATCCACCTGTCCGGCCAAGGGGAACTCCCGCAGCATCTTGGAGGCGTACGTTGCATAGAGCGTGGGGAGGGAGGCAAAACCGATTGCCAAGAGAAACCCCACTACCATCATGAGATGTATGGATCCTCGAATTCCTTTCGTTGTCGGATCGTACAGGCACCGGGACCAGTACGAGGCTGTCAACAGAGCAGCGGCGGGAAACAATGGACCGATATAGTGGGGGAGGCGGGTTGCAGAGGCTGTGAAGAAGACAAAGACGCCCACCACCCATAGCGCCGCAAAGAGGTCGAGTTCGGATGTTCCAGTGGGGTCCGGCTGAGTGCGCGCACGACGTATGAGATACCATTCTTTGAGTGTGCGATAGAGCGGGACAGGAAGGAGCGCGCTCCAGGGGAAAAATCCTAGGAGCAGGACCGGGAGATAGAAAAAAATGGTGCCCTGGTGTCCTTCCATCGGGCTGAGAAATCGGCCGATCGTATGGGTTTTCGCGCCTGTGGCATAGGCATCGCCATGAACGAAGAACATAACCGCATACCAGGGGGCGGCGAGTAGAATGAACAGCAGCATGCCGGCAAGGGGAACCCCCTTCTGCCAGTAGTCCCGCCACCGGCGCGTCCAGGTAAGATAGAGTGCCGCGACAATGAGCGGCACGGCGAATCCGACCGGCCCCTTCGTCAGCGTGGCGAGAGCCATACCGATATAGAACACCCAGATCCATCTGCGTACACCGCCCGTTCCATGCAGGCCCAGCCAGAATCCGTACAGCGATGCCGTGGTGAAAAAAATCAAGACACTGTCAGTCAGTGCGACGCGTCCGAGTCCGAGGATTTCCAAATTGAGCAAGAGCATCAAGCCGCCGAAGAGCGCAACGGTTCGATCGCGCTGGTGCACGAGAAACAGATAGTGGATGAGGACCAAGCCCACGCCGAAGAGAGCGGAGGGAAATCGTGCGGCAAACTCATTGACGCCGAACAGGCGATACGACTGGTCCATCAACCAGTAGAGCAAGACGGGCTTCGCGATGCGCAGTTCACCGTTGAACGTCGGCGTCAGACGATCCCCCGATTCGAACATTTCGCGTCCGGCTTCGGCGTTCCGCCCCTCGTCCCGGTCGGTCAAGCCCATATCGCCGAGCCCCAAGAAAAACAACAGTCCCGACAGGATGAGAAGGGCCAGGAGGAGCAGGGCGTGTTGAGAACGGTCGGTCGTCGTCATAGCATCGTTCGGATCGTGTGCTGGCCGCATGCGTCGAGCGTGTTGGGTCTTACAGAATTATGTTCGTGGAGAGGAGGAACTGACCGGCCGGTTCGCACGGCTCGCGCGCGAGATGAGCATCAGATTGCGAATATAGACGATCGATCCCATACTCTGCCCTGCTATGAAGACCGGATCGAGCCGATAGATTGCGTAGGTGAGTGTGATAAGCCCGCCGATCAGACTCATGTACCAAAATGAGACTGGAACCTGACTCTCCGCCTTTTTTTCTGAGGTAATCCATTGGACCACCCAGCGGCCGAAGAACAGCCCTTGGCCGAGAAAGCCGATGCCGAGCCAGATCGTCTCGATGCTCATACTGGAACCATTCTACTCGAAGGGCGAGACGCGCCTGAAGCGCGGGATGCGCTCGGTGGCCGATTCTCACGGTCCATGGAATTTCGCTTGTCGCGCATTGCTTGCTCTGCCCGCTTGTAATTTGTCTCGGAATGTATACCGTAATACCCTGGCTTGCATCCACCGCACGGCAAGCAAATCGTAGAACGCCGTGAACACTCGATTGCCCATACCGTATTTTGAGGCGCCGTGAATGCGCGCGTAATGCCGAACCGGCACCTCCATGACCGTGAACCCGTGCATGAGCGCGAGCGCGGGAAAGAATCGGTGCATGCCCTCAAAGAGGCAAATGCGTTCAAGCACGGGCCGCCGGAATATTTTGAGCGGACATCCGGTGTCGTGGACGCCGTCGTGGATAAAGAACATCCGCACATGGTTGGCGATTCTGGACGAGAGTTGTTTCACCAGGCCATCCTGCCGTTCTTGCCTCCATCCACACACAAGATCGTGGGTCTCGGTATAGGGGAGGAGTTTCAGGATGTCTTGACTGTCCTGCTGAAGATCGCCGTCGGTGTGGATGATCAATTCGCCGGAAGATTGTTGGAACCCCGCGTCAAGCGCGCAGGTCTTTCCGTAGTTTCGATCGAGGTGGAACACCCGAACCTGGGAATACTGCGCTGCCAGAAGATCTAGCGCCTCACTGCTGCCATCGTTGCTGCCATCGTCCACGAAGATGATTTCGAACGGCCGAGCTTGCGAGGCTGAATGTGACCTCATGACAGTCAGCAACCCCTCGATTAGAGGAGCCAGATTGTCTCGTTCATCCTTGATAGGGACGATAACGGAAGCCCATGGATGGGATGGCACGGCCATGCGGGGTCGATGATCCTGATGCAGAAGGGAACCGACACATTCACACAGGCATTCTACAGAATGCAGAAGGGAGCGTCAAACCACGCGGTGCGGTGAATGCAGCGGGCGCGATCTGAAGTTCGACGTTCGGGGTTCGAAGTTCCTAAGACCTCGAACCTTTGGCAGGCATGCGCGTCGCGCCTTGCTTGCCCGTCTTGCTAGCGTTTTCCCGCCACGATCGTGAAACGCATTGTACCCATCAGACTCATTTCGTTGACCTGTTCTCCCACGTGGATTTCCACTTTGTATCGGCCGGGCGTCCATGTACCTTTTGGAGGGGAGAGCGTGAGATAGCCGCTGTCGTCTTCGAGCGCAATGTGCATGGCATCTTGTCCGATCACCACCGTGGGATCAAAGCCGGCTACTGCTTCCGGGTAGCAGCGTCCGAACACTTGGAACCCCTGATAATGCTGGTGAAGGTGGAACACAATGAAGACGGCCTGGGTATCGGGACTAAACAGGGTGGTCGGTTTTACCGGCACGATTTCGTGCGTACGGTGAAGGCCTAGTTCCTCGTCGAACCCTTCCGCCGTCGTAATCGTGCGGAACAATCCTTGCGGCGGAGCATCGAAGTCGTAGGGGGCGACGTCTTGGGTGCGGTTCTGAAAATCAGGAATGGGGGAATTCTTGGTGATCGGCAACTCCGCTGCCTGGAGTGTCGGCAGTGCCGAGAGGGCCATGACAATGATCGCTGAGATCGCCCCTCGCCCTGCTCGTCTCACCCTTTTCGCCATCCCTTCTTGGTACACGGGTTGGTGGGGGCTGTCAAGGATCTGGGAAGCTGTCAGTGATCAGCCTTCAGCCCTCAGCCAGTGAAAAGAGAATCTCCGAGTAACTTTGCTCTGATTCCGGAGCTGAGAGCTGAAGGCTGATCGCTGACAGTTGCAAGAAAGCCCGTTGCGGCTGTTTCCCGCCATCTGCTAAAATCCTCGCTCCTTAAGCTAGAAGCGAGAAGAGCGGGACGCGCAGGACAGGCGCGACTCATGAAGCGAACGAGCCTCACCTCTCTAGCACGTCTCGCTCGTTCCAACCAGGATTTCTATGTTACAGGACGCAGAGGCTTTACCCCAGCTCATCGGCGACTATAAGCCGGTCGATCAGTGGCAAGTCCGCATCAATACGCTCTTCTACCGCTTTCGTGGCGATCAGATCCGCAGCTTCTATCAAACGTTTGCCTCAGCCGACTATCGGCTCGCCCATGCTCTCGCAGCGGACTATTTTGAAAAAGTGCTAAAGCGCGACGCCGCGCGTGCGTCGAAGTCTCAGCACTCAGCACTCAGCACTGAGTCCCTGACAGTGATGGAACTCGGTCCAGGCAACGGCAACCTCGCCGCCAGTTTCCTGAGCCATCTCAAGGTCATCGATAAAGATGGCGTGGTCTATCCTCGCATTCGATATGTACTGGTCGATTGGGAGCAAGCCGTGCTTGATGCCGCTCTGGCCCATCCGGAACTCGCGCCCCACCGGAACCGGGTCGAGACGCATCGAGGGACCGTGGATCGGCTCGACACTGTTGCGGATGGCAGCGTGGATCGCATCATCTGTAACGAGCTGTGGAACGATCTTCCGACAAAATTGTTGTCGCGCCAGGCGAGCGACATTGAAGAAGAGTTCCTTCGGCCGAACATGAGCGAGACGTTGCATGCGATAATTCCTGACTGGGTGGCCTTTGTCCGGGCGTTCGACGCCTTGGATATTGAGGCGCTCAAAGGCTTTCCCCCCTTCCTCGACGACGTGGTGTGGGAGCGTGAATATCGGGCGGTCGACTGGAAAGATGTCCCCTATCGGAAGACGATCACGGAGTTTCTCAAACGCATCGATGACCAAGTATTGGTTCCCGTCAATCTAGGGGCTTATGCCACGATGAAGGAAGCCAAGCGCCTGTTGGCTCCGAAGGCTATCGGATTCAGCAGTTTCGATGCCGGTACAGCGGATATGAGCGTGCTGAACGATCCGGAGAAGCCCTGCTATGGGCAATTTGGCGGGCAACAGAGTTTCATGGTGAACTTTGCGTTAGTCGAAGCGGTCGCCAAGCAGTTAGAGGTCGGCACGATGACATTAGAAACCCAGCGTGAGTTTGTGGGGCGCAGCTTAGGGACACATGTCTTGACCCTGATGGATCTCATCGCCACCCATCCTTCCGCCGGTACGAAAATGGCGCCGTGGGAGCAAGACCGCTTGATGCTCAAGACCTTCCGTGCGTTGAACGAGACCTATCGGAGCCCCTATGCGCGCCATCTGGACTTTCCCATTCCGTTGGAGACGCCGCCGGAGGAGCGTGAGTCGCTCCAGGTCCTTGTGCGCTCGCTTACGCCGACAGGCATTCCGGACACCGTCGCCTATCTCACAGAGGAAGAGCTGACCTTGGCCTCGAAGGACCTCGAAGACATCGGGTATGATCCTCAGTCGTTCATGATTGCCTTGAGTGCACCACCGAGCCCTGTGGATTACCATCATTCCTTTATTCAGCCTCGCTGATTGTTCCAGTTCAGACGGCTCGTGTGCTGAATTACTGCTTGACTCCAGTTCCCATTCTTCGATAGCCTTCATGTCCCTTCCCTTCATGAGGAAGGTCCCCACCGTTTGACCGGTTCAACGCCCTTTGGCGAGTGGCTTGGGCGGGGGAAAAAGAGAAAGCGAGTGATTGATGTTTGGATCGTTCGGGTGGATGGAGTTGATGCTGATTTTGGTCATCGTCTTGATCATTTTCGGCGCCGGCAAGATTCCGCAATTGGGAGAAGGGCTCGGGAAAGCCATTAAAGGATTTAAGAAGAGCGTGAACGAGGCCGATGCGATCGACGTCACGCCTCCTCCCTCCGAAGCGCCTGACGCGCCACCGTCGCAGGTCGCGCAAGCGCAGGTTACCCCGCCGGCTGCGGCACCGGTTCAATCAGGGAAGCAGGGGCAGCAAGGTTAAGGAGACGTGAGGCGTCAGGCGGGAAGCGCCAAGAGGAATCAGACGCTTCTTTTTTTCCTTTTTTGCATGACACCCGATGTTTTACGTATGACAAACCATGTTTGGATTGGGCATCGGCGAAATTCTCATTATTCTGGTGATCGCATTCTTGCTGTTCGGCCCCAAGCAACTGCCCGAAGTTGCTCGCCAGGTCGGGAAAGCAGTCAAGGGGTTCAAAGAAACAGCCGAAGATTTGCGGAAGTCGGTAGAGCCGGAACTCAACATGATCCAGCAGGAAGTGAAGATGGTCGAGCAGGATTTTCAGGCCTCGATCAAAGATGCAGAAGAGCAGATCAATGCTGTGACGACACCGGCAGAGAAGCCGGCCGATTCAAAAGGGTCAGCCAATCAGGTATAAGAAGGTCGGCCCATAAAAACGAGATGAGCGGGCTCTTGATCGCTGGGTAGCCTGCCGGTCGCTGCGTCTGCTCGGCCCAATGGTCTGGCACTATCTTCCATATCGTGCATGCGATTCGAGGTTCACGGAAACCATCTCTTCAGCCGTCGCCTCCACATTGATCGGAAATCGGCTCTTGTCCAGCTTGGCATTGACCGTCAGCCTCGCCTTCATCGTAGTCACGCCGGATAGTTGCCCCACCATCTCATGACTCACCAACGGCTGCCTTCTCCAATTCCTAGGAGAACCGTATGAACATCATCAGGCAGACCGGGTGGGGTGGCCTACTCACACTGTGTCATGCGGCTCTAGTGACAGTCGGGATGTCCTGTGTGACGGCCGCGGCGCACGCGGCGTTTGAAGTTCCGGAGGGTGAAAGAATCACCCATACCCCAGTCGTGGCTCGAGCGATTCCAGACAAGGAAGCTTACGAACTCTACGATCCAAAGATCGGGAAAAGCTTCGACATCAATAAATTCTGGATGCGGGCCGACCTTCGCGTGCGATATGAAGTGCGGAACCAGACCTGCTTCGGCAGCGCCATGGCTGGTAATACTTTTGGGGCCTGCAATTCGTTCAACGGCCAAACCTCAGCGAACGGTACTCCCGGAAAGGCAAACGAAAGCTACGCTTTGCAGAAGGCGCGCTTAGGTTTCGGCTATGACATGTCACCGGACGTGAATTTCTATCTGGAACTCATCTACTCATCCGTGTGGGGCGCCAATGGGCAACAGGGTACCCCGGTCCAAGACAATCAGAGGACCAATACCGGCCAGAACTGCGCGAACACAACTTGTTTCGGAGACGGTGGCGTCTTGGGCGTCCGAGCCGGGTATATGTTGATCCGGAACTTCGCCGGGGCCCAAGGCTTGAGCGTGAAGGCCGGTCGGCAATATGTCGTATTGGGCAACCAATCTCTATTCGGCGCCTTCGACTGGTCCAACACAGGATTTTCATTTGACGGTGTCATGTTGCAATATAGCACCAACGCTTGGGATAGTTGGGCTGGGTGGTTCCGCACTTCTGAGTCCGATTTGGCGCAAGGAGAGCCGCTCGGCGCTCTCCATCCGAACCTTCCTGTCAATGGTAGCAGCAACCCCACACTGAATAACGGCAGCGGGAGCATGGATTCCGACGTGTTTCTCTTCTACAACCAAATCAAGTCGGTGCCGGGGTTCGTGATCGAGCCCTACTACATCCTCTATTCCAACCGGTACAACTCGGGGGACAACCGGAATCAGGGTCTCGGTACACCGAAGCATTCGAATCAGACTCGCCACATGGTCGGAGGCCGGATCGAGATGCGCAAAGGCAACTTTGACGCATGGAACGAGACGATCTACCAGTTCGGCGAAATGGGCGATACGGGGGGTATAAACGCAACCCAGAACGCGTTCGGCAATTCGAAGAACCTCGACATCAGCGCTTGGGCGACCAGAAACTGGATCGGCTACACACATTACGAGTGGGAATGGAAGCCTCGGTTGGCCTTTAACTTCGACTATGCCTCGGGCGATGGCCGAGCGAACTGTAATATCGGTGGCGACACAGGTTGTAAGACTGCCAACACCTTTGAGAACTTGTGGGGGACCAACCATATCCACATGGGTTACATGGATACCATAGGCTGGAAAAACATGATGAAGCCCTCGATTAACTTGCAGTTTCGCCCGACCAACAACGACCACATTGAAATCTGGGCCACCAGTTTGAACCTGGCCAATACGAAGGACAACTGGTATCGCGCCACACAGACTGTCTATGTCTATTCAAAGACGAACAATACTACAAGGCACATAGGCAACGAATTGGATATCATTTGGACGCGCTTGTTCATGGATGGCAAGGTATCCTTCCAGGCCGGTTATGGGCACCTTTTTGCCGGCGCCTATATCCAGGAGAACCTGGGCACCAGCAAGGATCAAGATTGGGCGTATGCGCAGCTCTGGATAAATTTTTAGCAGGATGCTGAAAAAGTCCACTTTGTGAGCGTTCTGCGTAGAGTCAGCCCGCCCATCCCCTCTAGCATTCAAAATCCTCGCTCGAATCCAGTGCAAACCCCCCTCGATTTATCATGATCTCCGACGTATCCTTTCCGCTGGTCCCAAAATAGATGAAATTGAACTTTAAATCCTCTTCATCTTTCTTAGGCGCTAGATCGCCCGTTTTCTAAGCCTGCTGCGGTACGCGATGGCGAGGAGGCTCAGAGCCGTGGGAAAGAGCACGGCAGCGGCTGGCACAGGGACAGGGGTCACCGAGGTAAACTCGCCTGTAATAGAAAACCTATTTGGGATTTGTGGAAGGGGGGGGATCGTCCGTAAATGTGAGGTGAAACAAAGAGCTCCCGAATGCGGGAAAAGGGGGCAGTGAACCTAGCGCCGGACTGTCAAGGGCTAGCCCCTTAAAGTCTTACAAGCCAAAAGAGAACGTCACAGGGTTACTCCCATTGAGCGGCACACCTGTTACAGGACTACTTATCGAAAAGCCATCGCCGAGGAGGCCATTATTATTAACGATATTAATATTCCCTGTCGCACTAGTTACGGAGTAAGAGCCAACAGAGAGGCTGAGATGTGTAACGGCCCCGTTGTACTGCCCATTGACGGAGTCTAACAAACTAGGAGCGGTGGAAGTGTCATAAGTGAATGATCCATTCATAGTTTGTCCAATACTGAATGGATTTGCCGAGCCCTGTATGTTCCCCACATTGCCCTCGAAATTGTACGTGACCAGCGCGGCCTGTGCCTCTTGGCCCAGCAAGGAACACAGGAGAGAGAAAACCAAGCCACACCAGACCAGGGAACGTATTTGTTTTTTTGCCATGACCACCTCTTATCTTTTCTTAGTTCGTTGACGGGCATATCCCCAGAGAGACCAGGCGCAAGGATAGGGAAATTTTGGCAGGAAGTGTTACCCGATCGTTAAGATTGGGGCAAAGTCAGTTGTTTTAGCTAGCTTGTACGTCAAGTATCGAGGTGAATAAATTTGATTAGATAGACGACGCTTTATAGCGTTGGTTTTTGTTCCACATTACTTTTTCTCCCCACCGCATTCGTCTCATGGTTAAGCTACCCAACCCCAATAGCCCGGACGTGAACAACAAGAGCGATGTTGGTAGGGGGACGGGCGAAGCTATGAAACCATGGTATCCCCCTGTTGCGCCATAGTAACTTCCTGAGATCTGCCCTGCATCGTTGATACCAAAAGCCAGCGTCAAGTGTGAGTCAGGGACCGCAATCGTGGTAAATATTGAATTATTGTACAGATAGCTACGTTCCTGGACGCCATCATAGAACGTTCCGACAATCTGACCGGAATTATTGATGCCCGAGGCTTGTGTAACAAGCGCACCAGGAGCCACTATGGGACTATAGGTCCCTTCACTGTATAGAAATCCTCGTTCACCTCCAGAAGTACCTCTGAAACGTCCCACGATCTGACCCGCGTTATTGATGCCTATCGCCTCAGTGAAGACTGAGTCCGGTACCTCAATGAAGGTGAAAGTCCCATCTGGGCTTAAAAGAAAACCCTGATGAAATAGAAATGTTCCGCTAGTCCTTTCGAGGGCTCCCACGACATACCCGCTATCGTTTATTCCGGTGACCTGAATATAGCGTCCTTCTGGATTGTTAATTGGGGTGAATGTGCCACCACTGTACAGAAAACCCTGAGAAGGATTTGTACCATCGGAGATGCCTCCCACGATCTGACCGGCGTTGTTGATGCCAATAGGAGCTGTCACGACGGGTCCAGGGGCGGCAATGGGGCTAAAGGTCCCGCCCGACCCAACAAAACCTTGAACGCCAGAAGGTGTATCTGCCCCTCCGACAACCTGACCGGCGTTATTGATGCCTCTGAGGCCTGTGGTCACTGCGCCTGGAAAGTTGATAGGAGCATAGGTGTACTCCAACGCTAAAACGTCAGGGGAGGGAGCCAACATCATGGCGAAGAGCATGATGATTATGAAGACCTTCACAGAATAACCTCCTCATTTGGCTCAATGAGCGCGGTCCTATGGTGGAGTGACACCTTTTACTTGTCTCACACCGACATTACATATCCATGAAGGTTCGATTAAAGCCTCGTTAAGGATCGGACCAATATTCAACACATACAGTCTTTAATAATTGGTGGGTATGATCTATCTAAAGAGGACTGTCTATTAATTAATATTGAGAAATCCGGCATCGGGCCCGTCGGCATTCCACGTTGGGCTATCTCAGCCCCGTGGAGTTCGAAGAGCGGGCCGCTCACTCAATTAGCGGTGTCGACCTCATAGCCGGTCACGGGCTCCATTCTCGTACGGTCACGCTCTCCCGTCCGACTTCAGTCGCGGTGCCTTCCAAGAAAAACACAAACTCAACCGTATGCGAGCCACCGCCGAACCGCCCCGTCGTGGCCATCATGCCATTGTTGGCAGGAAAGCCGTAGGGCGCACGATGCTCAACATGATGCACGACCCCGTCCAAGTATATGGTTGCCATGACATCCCGGAGGTCGGTCGTGGAACCCTTCACGCCCCACATCCCTATGAGAGGATTGCCCACAACCGTCAAATTTATCGTCGCTAGAGGAGGTGGGGGCGGGGGAAGAGAACCCGCGGGCACGCCGATCACGAGATTGCTATTCCCCGACTCATTATTAGCTGAATCATACGCCGTAATGAAGTAGAACTGCGGTACCGCCGGCGTGTAAAGAGTGAAACTTGTCACCGGTCCCACTGTGGCGAGAAGATTCCCAGACGATCTGTTGCAGGGGAGGAGATCGCATTGATAGATGCGGTAGCCAGCGAGATCTGGTTCCCTGTTGGCATCCCACGTCAACGTGGCAGCCCACGCCGTGCCCGACCACAAGAGAAGAAACACGCTGGCAATCGATCTTGCCCAGTTCATAGCAGTTCCTCCTTTGGCAGGCTCCTGAGCATGCAAAAATTCATCACTTCAGAAGAACTATTTCTCACAGGCAAAATCTGTGTCGCATTGTCACTGACCGTTGAAGAGGAAAACTGCATATTCAGTCGCTGTACTACACAATGGGCGTGCCGTCGTCGGATAAGGAGGTCAGGGCGCATGTCATTCACTTGCGATGGGTGAGATCCATCGACGCCCCTGAGACCAGCGTGTTCAAGAACACACCAAGATGCCACATCGCGACTTCTCGTGCGTAAACCATAGGGTCGTAGGGGTACGATCACTGTGATACACCTACATCTAGGAGTTGTAAGATGTTGATAAAAGTAATGTAAATAATACCCTGGTGATCAATTGGAGCACTCGAACGATAATAAGCAAATGCCGTTCTGCTCACCGCATCCTTTGGGCTCAACTCCACCTTTCCTAAACCGCTTGTCGAACGATTCGATCTGTCCCCCCAACCATCTCTTTCCGAGACGAAGCTGAAGGTTGAGAGTAGATCACTCCGCTCCGGTTCGTTCGACTTGCTCGCAGTGAGTCAGTTGTCTATACTCTGTTCGCTTTCATGTTCCACAACCATCCTTCTTTCTGATTAACCTCATCGTGGATGATCTCACTCGACAGCTCAGCGAACAGTTCGGGTTCGCAAAGTTTCGGCCTGGCCAGGAGGAGGTCATTCGCGCCGTATTGGCTGGGAAAGATGCGATGGCGGTCATGCCGACTGGGCAGGGTAAATCGCTCTGCTATCAATTGCCTGCAACCCTCTTACCCGGCTTGACCCTGGTCATTTCCCCGCTCATCGCGCTGATGCAAGATCAGGTGGCCGGCATGAAGCAGCGGAAGATCGCGGCGGCAGCGTTTCATTCCGGCCTCACCGGGTTCGAAAAGAACCGCGTGATTCAGGATCTCAGTCAGCGGCGGCTTCAGTTGCTCTATCTGGCGCCGGAACGGATGCAGCATGAAGGATTTCTCCAGCTCTTACGCTCCCTCTGGATCTCGTTACTGGTGGTCGACGAAGCGCACTGTATTTCCCAATGGGGCCACGATTTCAGACCCGACTATCTTAAAATCGGCCGCCTTCGCCAGGAACTCACGAATCCTCCCTGCCTGGCTCTGACTGCCACGGCCACGGCCCGTGTTCAAACGGACGTGTGCAACCGGTTGTCGCTCCGCGACCCGTTTCGATTGGTCGCGGGCTTTCGTCGGGCCAATCTCGCCTTGTCTGTTCGTCTTTGCCAGTCTCGTCAGGAGAAACTGGCAACATTGGAGCGTCTGGTTCGCGAGACGGATAGAGGCACGATCCTGATCTACTGTGCCACGCGCCGGGCGGTGGAAGAGGTTGCGGAGTGCCTGGAGCAGTCTCACCAGTCGGTCGGCTACTACCATGCCGGTCTCTCGGACGAGGAACGGCGACTCGTGCATGACGATTTTCGTCGGGGGAGCGTGAGGATTCTGGCTGCGACGAATGCCTTCGGCATGGGGATCGATAAGTCGGATGTCCGGCTCGTCGTCCATTTCGACATTCCGGGAAGTGTGGAGGCCTATTATCAAGAGGTCGGGCGAGCCGGTCGCGACGGGCGACCCGCCGCCTGCTGGTTGCTGTTTCATGAACGGGATCTGGCCACGCAGGAATACTTCATTCAACAGGCGTCGCAAGATTCCGAAGGCGCAGAGCGCGCCAAGCGGATGAAGACGCTCCTTCAAGACATGCTGGGGTATGTGTCGGTATCGACGTGCCGGCAGCTCGCGATTCTTGAGTATTTTAGCGATGAAGATGAGCGAGCCTTAGGTCCTTGCGGTCTCTGCGATCGCTGTGTCGCGCCGGTGCGGCAGTTGAGCAAGGAAGTCTCCCACGATGATACCGCCTCTGCGAAGGCCATCCTGGAGACTGTTTCCTGGTGCATGGGTCGGTTCGGCGTGAGTCGAATTGTCGAGATTCTTCGCGGAAGCCGTTCGAAAGCGATGCTGGCCTATGGTGCGGAAGACTGCCCGACATACGGAACCTGTCGCGCCCGCTCAAAATTGTCTATGACTGATCTGGTGAAGGAATTGATCGACTCAGCGTATCTTCAGGTTGAAGGGACGGAGTATCCCACTCTCGATGTGACGCCCAAGGGACGGGAGGTTCTGCTGGGGATCAGTGCCGTGGTGTTGAAGCAGGCGGAAGTACCTCAGCCCGATTCATCGATGGCGGAGCCATCCCGCGCCAGGCCGGCGCTTCTGATGGTTCCGCGGGTCTCGCGGGCGGATCCGCAGCTCTATGAACGGCTGCGGCAACTCCGCACGGAGCTTGCGGAGGAAGAGGGCGTCTCGGCTTTTGTGATTTTTCACGATAAGACGCTCAAGGCTATTGCTGGCCACAAGCCCGTGACGCCCGCCGCGCTGTTAGAGATTCCCGGCATCGGCGCGCTGAAGGTGGAACGGTACGGCCGGCGGGTGTTGGAAGTGGTGAATGGGGAGTAGAGAGCCGTCAGCTATCAGCCTTCAGCTTTTAATTCCTCCCCTTTGTAAGGGGAGGCTAGGAGGGGTAGAGGACCGTGTCCAGAGTCACACGAGGACAAGCTAGCCATCTTGACTTCAAACGTCGACTTCGTTCTGACATGACCGGGCCGGAAATACGGCTGTGGTCCAGGCTGAGAGCGCGACAACGTCAGGGACAAGCAGCGCGAGAAGTACCTTCTGTCTCTTGGCCTTCGCGTGATTCGATATATCAACGACGATATAGTTAAGAACCTGGACGGGGTTCTGGAAGATTTATCCGAGAGGTTGTCGCCGGGATCGACCTCCCCTAGCCCCTCCTTACGAAGGAGGGGTAAAGAAGCTGATCGTTGACGGCTGACAGCTATTTGAAATTTCCTGCCTGAGCGAATCGCGCTTGCAACTCCCCGTACGTTTTCGTCACCGGAAATTGCGGGAACTCTTTGGGAAGGTGATCCGGAGGACAGAAAAAGAACCCCGCATGAGCTTCTCCCAGCATGGCGGTGTCATTGTATGCATCACCGGCAGCCAGGACGTGAAAGTTGAGTGATTTGAATGCGGCAACCGAGTGTTTCTTTTGATTCTGCATACGCATGTGATAATTGACGATGCGTCCGGCTTGATCGATCTCCAGCTGATTGCAAAAGAGCGTCGGGAATCCCAGCCGGCGCATCAGTGGTTGAGCGAACTGATAGAACGTATCGGACAAGATGATCACCTGGCATCGCTCGCGGAGCCAGGCCACAAAGTCATTGGCCCCTTCCAGTGGGCCCATCTTGTCGATGACGCTCTGGATATCGTGAATGGTGAGCTTGTGCTGATCCAGGATGGCCAGGCGCCGGGTCATCAACGCATCGTAATCCGGCATTTCGCGTGTAGTGACTTTCAATTCGTCAATGCCGGTCTTGAGCGCGACGTTGATCCAGATCTCCGGTACCAACACTCCTTCCAAGTCCAAACAAACAATCACAGGTTTTTGCATGCAGTCTCTCCTCTTGACTTACAGTAGTAGAATCTAGCTGATAGCTGTCAGCTGTCAGCTTCTTTGCTGCGTTTCTGAAACGCCTGGCTGAGAAATCGCCACATGTTGTCGAGGACCTGGTCTAAGAGGGATGGGCCTGGCCAAGTCTGTTTGGACTCCTCTTCGTGCCGCTCAGCCCACTCTACGGCCATCGGGAGCGGGATGAGTCGGGGGGGAGAGCTGGTCAATGTTCCCCAGACTAGTCCCAGAATGGAACCGATCCGCATCGAGACCGGCAGGGGTGTGACCGCATTCTGAACCATATCCTGACAGAGTTCTGCCGGCGAGGTCACCAGAAGTTCCCTGCAGGCGGCCGGTCGTGCCTCGTAAATTGAACACGTCTCATTCTCTAAATAGGGACAAGGGATTCTCAACGCATAGTAAGACCGGTTGACTGGGTCGAGCTCCTCATCCGGCACTGGGCTGGAAGCCTCTGCAAGGTCGTGAAGCCGGTCCCACAGGCCCATTCTCGTTATGCAATCCTTCGTGTCGCTGAGACGAGCGAGCAGAAGGGTTCGTCGATCCGTCGGCAGCTGCGCCACATACTCACGTAGCGCGAACGCTTCCGGCGCGGAGAGCGGAACCAGCATGCGGCAACAAGCGGCGCAGCCCATCCTGCAGGAGATCGTCTGGCCTGCTTCGATGGCGCGATGCACTTCCAGTTGAGCGGCTTCATCGCCCAGGCGGCGCGTGACCGGGACGATCGCTGTGATGGGGATGAATCCCGTCGGCACGTCGATGGCCGTGGTCAGCCGTCCGGCTGGGGTGTTCAGCGCCACCTCAAATCGTTCGACCATAACAAGCCTTCGCCTCGTCCGACCGGCCTCGTGCTATTTTCCTGCCGGCATCATAGAGTAGGCGTGATATGCGAGACAAGCGAGAATGGCGCGGTCCGAAGTTCTGGCCAAGGGTTCGACGTGCAGAGCATCTAGAACTTTGGACCTCGATCCCTTCTCTGCCGCGCGTGCGGCGGTTCTTGTTCCCGCTGTGATATAGCCGCATAATGTGGGTCAGGGAGAATGGCATGGCATTGTCCGGTCATGTAGTGGGCCTGCTCAAGGAATATATGCGGGATCTGGTCGAGCAGGCAAAGCAGGAGACGGCGGCGCATGCCTCCTTTGGCTTTTCCGTGACGCCGTACAGGCCGGATCAGGCCCTGTCAGATTTGCTGGCCATTCTGGACGATCGCATTGAGTCCGAGGGGGTGCAAGTCGGATTGCCTGACGGATTTCTTCACCAAATGTGGGAACTCTGCAACGACGGCCGTGCCCAGGTGACGGAACTCGTGTGGTTGGAGATGAACACCAGTGACCATCCGTCGTCGAAGGCCAGGGTTCGAGAGTTAACGTATCGCGCGCTGCTGGCCGTTTTGGAGACCTCAGGTTAGCAGGCTGTTGAAAAGCTATTTAGGTAGGCTGAAACTTCGACGGTCCGTACATGTGGGACGACAGGAGAACAATTCTGCATCCTGCTAGAGTTTCCCTGCCAGCCAATAAATCACGATACCCGCTATTTCCGCCACTGCTTCCCTAGAATGTTGTAGTGCGCCATCGTTTGGCATTAAATCAAACGGGTCCATGTCATCCCAGCTCTCTCGTGGTAGGTTCTGTGAGACATAGTCGCAGGGGGCCGGCGTGACGCGGAAACCCTGCTTGGCGAATACCGGGACGGCACGTGGTAGATGGCTAGCCGAACTCACGAGGAGAATGGAGACGGGTCCGAGCAGCCGTTTGGTCTCCGTCGCATTCTCAAAGGTGTTTCGGGCTTCTGTATCAATCATTGTCGCGGACTCGGGAACACCCAGGCGAACTGCCCATTGTTTCATCTCGATCGCTTCCCGGGGACCCGTGCCGAAGACTCTGCCGTCTCCTCCCGTCAGCACCAACGTGGGGGCATAGCCCTGTTGGTAGAGGTCCACGCCGCAAGTGGTTCGATTTCTGGAAGTGGAAGAGGGCCCTGTGATCGGTCGAAGCGAGCCTTTCCGGTCGACGCCTCCACCCAGTACGACGATCGCATCGAAGCGATCGGACGGCGTCAGGGGTGGCGGTTGGTACCAGGCCTCCAGTGAGCCGATCAGCGGGGTGGCGATCAACGGACTGGATAGCGTTAAGAGGAGTAGGAGAGAAGACACGATGAGCAGGCGCACCCACCGCAGGCGTCTTGGCGAGAACGGGAAGAGGGCCAAGAGCCCTGCTACGCTGAGTAGTACCACCACCCATGTCAGTGGATAGAGACCGTACTTGACGAACTTATAGAGACCGAAGAAGAATGGAGTCAGTTCCATCGGCAGACCTCAATCGAACACGAGACATCGCCGACAGCATACACGGAGTGAGTCGAATGACCAAGCAGGAGGAGGTAACGCAATGACACAAGGGCGCCGCTATTGGTTGATGAAATCGGAACCATCAGCCTTTTCGATTGAGGATCTTGAGAAATCTCCCAAGCGGACGACCTGTTGGGACGGCGTGCGGAACTATCAGGCGCGCAATTTCATGCGCGCGATGACTGTCGACGACCAAGTGTTTTTTTACCATAGTAGCGTCGAGCCGCCGGCCGTAGTGGGGATTGCGGAAGTTGTGCGAACGGCCTATCCAGACAAAACCCAGTTCGACAAGACCGGCCACCACTATGACCCGTCCAGTGTTCCCTCTGCTCCGCGGTGGGATATGGTGGATATACGGCATATCCAGACGTTCAAAACGCCTCTGCCGCTTGATCGACTGAGGCAGGAGCCTAAACTAAAGAGCATGGTCTTGTTGCAAAAAGGTTCACGCCTCTCGGTCCAACCGGTGACCGAAGCGGAATGGACTGTGGTACTAAAGCTTGCTGGAGCGAAGATTAGCTAGGGGAACGACGTGCAAGATAAGTAACAACTATTGAGTAGTTCAGGATTTCCTTGGCCCTACACCAATGCCAAAAGCAATGTATCTTGCAGGATGCTCAAAAGGTTCGTCCAGCGAGGCCGGAGGCGAGTCGAAACCGGAGGTGTACCCTCAGGGGTACATTGAGGATTTCGATGAGCCGAAAACGAAGCTGGCGGGCTTTTTCAGCATCCTGTTAGGTTTTGGCTTTGCCGTTATCCAGATGCCGATGCTGCCAGTCGAGCCAGGCATGGCCCAATTCGTGGGCGAGAATGTAGCGACGTCTCGTGACGGGCAAGCGCTTGCGAAGATAAATGGTCTTCGTGGCGTCGTCCCAGATGCCGTCAGCATTTGGGTCCCGACGGTCCATGTCGGTATCGGAAAGCTGGCGCACGGAGATCCGATACCCGAATGGAAACACAACTCGCGAGGGCATGCGTAGCATAAAGGTGACTCCTGACAGCAAATTAGAATATCACAAAGTCCGTGCCGGCTTCACGGTTGATATCAGCAATAAAATCAATACATTGGATCGATTTTCTCCAAAGAATTTCTCGCCCACACCGATCTGTTCTCATCGGAATGTTCGGACAGTTTCTCGCGAAGCCTGGTCTTGTCCTTCTCGTCGATGGTGGTTTCTCATAGTCCACCGGCCGTGGGCGCATGAGGCGCGAGATATGCGACAAAGCGCGACGCGGACAGTTCCGGTTCCCACCTCGCTCGTCCAGCCTGTCTTACAGACGTGTGGCTCATCGAAGTTTTGCTATGCAAAAAAGTTTTCCGGAGCCTGCTAGGGCGGGAGTATACTGATCGTAAGTGAGGTCTGCTATGCAACGCGTGCTCGTGTTGGGCGCTGGAAAGATCGGATCCCTGGTTGCCTGCCTCTTGTCAGAAAGCGGGGACTATGAGGTCTATCTCGGTGACATCAGCCTCGACGCCTCCAAACGGTTCATTGAAGACCTCGGTCTCTCGCGAGTGACGCCTCTGATCCTCGACGTCCGACATCCCGACGCCATCAGCGCCTATATGACGGCGCATCGATTCGATGCGGTGCTGTCCAGCCTTCCATATTTCTGTAATCAGGTTGTAGCCGGTTTGGCTCGGGAGCACCGGCTTCATTACTTTGATCTGACGGAGGATGTCGAGGTGACGAATCAGGTCAAAATTCTGAGCACCGACTCACCGCAAGCCTTTGTGCCGCAATGCGGTTTGGCCCCCGGTTTCATCAGCATTGCGGCGCACGATTTGATCACCCATTTCGATACAGTGGATACGGTCAAAATGCGGGTCGGAGCCTTGCCGGTGCATCCCAGTAACGCGCTGAAGTATTCACTCACGTGGTCCACCGATGGGCTGATCAACGAATATGGCAACATCTGTTACGGCATTGAGGGAGGGGAGAAGGTGCCCCTTCAGCCCCTCGAAGGGTATGAGACGATTGAGGTGGACGGACTCCTGTACGAAGCCTTCAACACCTCCGGAGGATTGGGAACGTTGGCGGATACCTACGCAGGGAAAGTCAGGACGATGAACTACAAGACGCTGCGGTATCCGGGCCATTGCGAGAAAATTCACCTCCTGATGAACGATCTCAAGCTGAATGAAGATCGCGAGACGCTCAAACGAATCCTCGAACGGGCGGTCCCCCAGACACTGCAAGATGTTGTGCTGATCTATGCTTCTGTCATGGGGATGCGGGGGGGCGCGTTGTTCGAGGAGAACTACGTGAAGAAGATCTATCCTCAATGTATTAAGGGGAAACTGTGGTCCGCCATTCAAGTGACGACCGCATCGAGTCTCTGTGCTGTGGTGGATCTCGTCCTTGCGGCGCCCACACAGTACAAGGGATTCGTGACCCAGGAAGCGTTTCCGTTACACGACGTGATCAATAATCGGTTTGGAGCCTGCTACCGATGATGCACACCGCGGAAATCCTGAAGGGATTGGGTTTGAGTGCCATCAACGATGGTGGCAGTACCGGGGCCCATTGGTGGGCCGCCGGCGAGAACACATCGCTGCTGGAATCCGTGAATCCGGCGACCGGCGAGCCGATTGCGCACATTCGACCTTGTTCAGCCGATGACTATGAACACATCGTGGGGGAGTCCATCTCGGCGTTTCAGCAATGGAGGCTCGTCCCAGCTCCCAAACGGGGAGAACTCGTCCGGTTGATCGGCGCCGCATTGCGGGAGCATAAGGACCTGCTCGGCTCGTTGGTGTCGCTTGAAGTCGGCAAGATCAAAGCGGAGGGGGACGGCGAAGTTCAGGAAATGATCGATATGGCCGACTTTGCCGTCGGCCAGTCGCGCATGTTGTATGGCGCGACGATGCATTCTGAGCGGGCGCAGCATCGGATGGCGGAGCAATGGCATCCGCTCGGACCGGTCGGGGTCATCACAGCCTTCAATTTTCCAGTGGCAGTCTGGGCCTGGAACGCCTTCCTGGCTGCGATTGCCGGAGATACGGTTGTGTGGAAGCCTTCGCCGAAAGCGCCGCTCTGCGCGATCGCGGTGCAACATCTCTGCAACCGAGTGATGGAGCAACAGGGCTACCGAGGGATCTTCTCACTGATCGTCACGGCTGAGAAAACTATCGCAGAGATGTTGGTCCAGGATCGTCGATTCCCATTGATTTCGTTCACAGGGTCCGTCCCGGTCGGTCGAGCGGTGGCTTCAACCGTCGCGCAACGGTTGGGGCGGACGCTGTTGGAGCTGAGCGGGAACAACGCGATCATCGTGGATCAGACGGCAGACCTCTCCTTGGCGATTCGCGCCATCGTGTTTGGTGCGGTCGGCACCGCCGGCCAACGTTGCACGACGACTAGACGACTGTTTGTCCACGAGTCTCGTTACGATGAAGTGGTCGCAAAGCTCATCTCCGCATACAAGCAGATACGCATCGGCAATCCATTGGAGTCAGGCGTGCTCATGGGACCGTTGATCGACCGGGCTGCGGTCGAGGCCTATCGAAAGACTCTCGAAGAGGTGAAGCGGGCGGGAGGAAAAGTTCTCTACGGGGGGCAGGTGCTGATTCAGCCGGGCTATTTCGTGGAACCGGCCATCGTGAACGCGGAGAATCATTGGCCCACCGTCCAGCGTGAGACCTTTGCGCCGATTCTCTACGTCATGCCCTTCATGGCGCTAGACGACGCCATCGCGTTACAGAATGCGGTACCTCAAGGCTTGTCGTCCGCGATATTTACGTCCGATGTGCGGAACAGCGAGCGATTCACATCCACTGCCGGTAGTGACTGCGGGATTGCCAATGTGAACATCGGGACGTCCGGGGCGGAAATCGGCGGCGCCTTTGGAGGTGAAAAGGAAACCGGCGGAGGGCGCGAGGCCGGCTCGGATGCCTGGAAAGCCTATATGCGGCGGCAGACCAACACGACCAACTGGGGTCATGATTTGCCGTTGGCGCAGGGCATTCAGTTCGGCTCATAACAGGCTGCTGAAAAAGGCCCCCAACTTCGTTCTCGGTTCGTCACAATCCTCAACGTACCCGAGAGGGTACGCCTCCGGTTGTGACTCCCCTGCGGCCTTGCTTGGGACAAGGCCGCGTCTTGGCGCGCCAGGGTTGGGCGGGTGAGAAGGTCGCCTTTTTGAGCATCCTGAGCAGTTTCTCCTGTTATCCTTGATCTGATCTGTGAGTGACCGATGACTCACATTCGTTGGGAAGGAGCCAAACCATGGAACCAGGCGTCGAGTTGGATGCGTTGATCTCCAGAATGATTCAGGAGTATGTGTCACGCAATCGGGCAGCCAAGGTGTTGCGGGACTCCCTGAACGAGGCGGGTGTCGGCTTCTATCCGGTCGCAGACCATCTCACCCTGCGGACGATGGATATCGATCGACGTGCGACGGAATTCACGAAGCTCGGGTATGCGTACAGCGAAACGATCGAGTACGAAGATTGGTATGCGAAGGTCTATCGAAAGATTGGCTATCCCGCGCTCTTCGTGGATCAAGCCTATCCCGATGATCGGGGTCGTACGAGCATCATCCCCGGTTGGGTCAAAAAGTTTGGCGATCAGATTTTCCATCATGTGGCGGTGCGTGTGGAAGACATTGAGCGCGCGATTGAACAGTTGAAGGCGACGGGCGTGGTCTTTATCGGTCAGATCGTCGGCGCCCGCGGCGGCCAGTTACGGCAAATTTTCACGGCGCCGGAACTGGTAGACGGCCAGCCTTTTTCCGTGCTCGAGCTCACCGAGCGCCATCGTGGATATCAAGGATTCTCGCCTCCCCAAGCAGACAGTTTGATGAAATCCACGGTTGCGTAGAAACCTGTTCGACATCTTACCCTGAGTACTCCTCAAAAGAAGTGCGGCTAAGAGCTTGCGGAGAGCTAGGCCCTTGCGGAAGGGAGATCCCTCTTAGGGCTTGTCACGTGGTGTAAAGAAAATAAGCCTGCAAAAGTTCTAGAAGGGGGTTGACTTATTGTAATATTATGTCTATAGTTCTGGACATATGGATATTAAGCATGCTTTAGTCGCGTTTGATGCCCTGTCGCAAGACACCCGACTGCGGGTGTTTCGTTTGCTGGTCGAATATGGCCCGGCTGGCACTCCGGCAGGCGCACTGAGCGAGGCATTGTCGATTCCACACAATACGTTGTCGTTTCATTTATCGCACATGAGCCATGCGCACCTCGTCGAGTCGAGGCGAGAAGGGAGGTCCATTATTTACAGTGCCAATTTTGAGTTTTTTTCCAGCTTGATCCGCTTCATGGTCGAGGATTGTTGTCGTGTCGAATTTGCCAGCATCCGGAACGATAAAAAGCGGAACTGTTCCATCATTGAACTGTCACACTGTTGCGAACCAACAAAGGAGAAAACATCATGAAACGATTTCATATCCATGTCGGAGTTGAGAAACTCGACGAAGCCATCCGTTTTTACAGCACCCTGTTGGGCGCGGAGCCGGTGAAGACGAAACCCGACTACGCCAAATGGCTATTAGACGATCCCAGGGTCAACTTTGCGATCTCCACCAGAGCGAAGACCAAGGGTATAGATCATCTCGGCATTCAGGTCGATGAAGAGCAGGAGCTCACCGAATTGCGCGATCGCCTCAAGGGAGGAGACATGGACGTGGTCGAGGAAGGCGAAACCGTCTGCTGTTACGCGCGCTCGGACAAATCTTGGATCCAAGATCCGGCCGGCATTCCGTGGGAAGCCTACCGGACGATGGAGGATGCGCAACTATTTTCCGGGCCGGCTGAGCAGGTTGAAAGCGCCTGCTGTACGCCCGAGACGAAGGGAACGCCGGACTGTTGTGAACTGACCCCACAAACCGCCGCCTGTTGTGGCTGATGACGTCGGATATGTTCAAGGTGTTGGTAGTCTGCACCGGGAATTCCTGCCGCTCCGTGATGGCCGAAGCGTTGATTAACGATCTTGGCTGTGGCCGGTATCGAGCATGGAGCGGCGGAAGTTTCCCAGCGGGCTATGTTCACCCGAAATCCATCGAGACCTTACAGCGGCATGGTATGAATCCCGGTCAGCCACGCAGCAAGTCGTGGGATGAGTTTGCTGCAGAGTCATTCGATTTGGTGATTACGGTGTGCGATCAGGCTGCGGGCGAAACCTGTCCACTCTTTCCCGGCAACCCCAAGAAGCTGCATTGGAGTACGCCTGATCCGGCCAAAGTCATTGGATCAGATGGAGAAATAGACGCGGCATTCGACAAGGCTTTTTTCATGCTCAAGAATCGCGTCGAAGAACTGATGAAATGACCGCCTGCTCCTCCCGTCGTCTATCGTCGTATCATCGTGATCTGACACTCTGAATATTTCAGAAACTACAAGCCATAACAAATCTATTCAGGCCAATCTGCGGAATGACGACTTGCCATGACCCACTTCTATCCCCATGCGTTCTCGCCTCGTTTTACGAGGCTGCGCAAGAGCCGCGGCATTTTTTCTCTGGCCTTTTCTTGGCGTTGTCGCTGGCGTTCGACCATGCGCCCGGCGACAAATGACGCCCGCGCGCTGGTCGATTGTTTGAGAAATGCCCTGATATATGCCTCCGCTTGAATGGCGTCTTGGTGCATGCCTAAGACGTCCTGCACGGCGCGGGATTTGTTGATGAAGCGCGTCGCCGGCTTGCCGACAGTCGATTCGGCGAGCTCTGCGGCATAGCGGGCTCGTTTGGTCCTGATCCTGGTCTTGTGGATGTTGGCATTGTTCGGTGAGTCACCAGCTTGACGAATCGCGTTTCGCAACTTTGTAAACTCCTGCTTGGCAAGGTCGCACAACGTCACGGTGGATTCGACGGTGGGTAGGTCGTGCGGCGCTTGCTGGAGCCGCCTGATGAGGTCAAGATACCGTTCGCTCTTCAGCTCGTTCAGTAGAAATCCCTGAACATTATTCCGCTGGGCTTCCAGATGGGCGATGAACTGCGTCAGAGGCCTGCGGTCTCGTGCATCAAGCGTGGCAGATTCCTCACGGAAATAGGCAAGTTGTACGTCGAGGTCACGGGCCGGTCCCAGCAGTTGGCCGAGCCAGCGCAATTCATCCCGCAACGAGTCAGCCCGTTCAGGACCGAGAAGGGGCCTGGCGGCGCGCAGGACGGCGCGCAACTGCCTCGTGGCCACGCGCATTTGGTGCAGGCTTTCAGGTTCCCTCCCGAGCCTGACGCCGGGATCATGCGCTATCAACCATCGGACATGACGGGCGAGAGCCCACTTCACATGATCCATCACTGGCGAATCCGATGCCGGCTGTGGCTCAGGACCGGGAGCGACCAATGAAAGTGCGCGAACTAGCTTGGGGCGTCCGTCATGATCTTCGGCTCCGGCTCGACGGAGCTGCCGTTCGAGTTCCGGCAGTGCGCCGCCCTTCCCATTCACCTGCTCGATTTCGAGTTCGCGAAAACGCTGAAGGGCCGCTCCGTCCTTCATGACAGACACGTGGTCGAGCGTGACGTCCGCGACAGGCGCATTGTCCATGCGCACGCGGACGCCCGCCCGCCAGACTCGCAAGGTCGCTACAGGCATGAGCTGCCTCTGTCCGAGATGAAGAAAGAGCAGATCGCGGAACAGGGTCGGTGGAACAGACTGGCGATCGACCAGCTCAATTTCCTGGCGGTCCTTCATCAGAGCGAGTTTCAGTTGCCAGGCCTGTTTCCCGCGCTCGACTCGATGGCGCAGGGTGATCCCAACGTGTGCCAGGTCGTACTGGGAGGTGTCGTAGTAGGTCGAGGTCAGCCGCCGTCGTGGAAGCGGAGTGCCGGGGAGCTCGGGCAGACGGAAATGGTCACCAATAGCTAGCTTGACTTCACGCTCGACCGTTAATTGTACAGTCGGGATGACAGTAACAGGATCTGGCGGTTTTGAGGGAGGTTGGATGGCACGAACCATCGAGGTCTCCTTGCAGGCCCTCTCACTGTCGCAGATGGAAGGGGAGGGAAGCAATCCCAAGCTGGTCTGTTTGGTTTATCTGGTTCATTTGGTGTATCTGGTTCAACCAAATAAACCAGACAAACCAAAGAAACCAAACAACGGTCTTGATCCTGTTAGAAGTGGTACGAGACCCCAGCAGTAAAATGGAAGATACTGTACATGCCGCTTAGGCCAAAGGTCGGATCGAAGTTGCTGACGTTGGCAAGATTATACTTTCCTTCCGCGAACAATCCCCACGTGTCGGTGACAAGAACCTTGGTTCCCGCGAGCAGATTGAGACCGGGGTAGAACTGGCGGCCCTGGATACTTCCATTTGAGGATGAAAAGTAGAAGGCTCCGGCCCCGACGCCTGCGTAGGGTTGAAGGAATGTTCCCGGATACCGTGCGATGAGATTAAAGGCCACCGTTGTGACTCGAAGAGATGACTCCTGTAAACTCACCGTCGAATTGTTTACTGCATAGGCGGGGCAGGCCGGAGATGTTGGAACTGGAATATTACATTGGGCCGATGTTCCCGGAGTATTGGGTTGGTAGGTGATATCGTTCTCGGTGTCGAGCGTCTGCGTCTTGATCTTCGGGCTCGTACTGAACGCCTCCAACTCGACTCCGAGCCAAGGGAGTTTCTCCTGGGTAAAAAAGTATCCGACCTTCCCTCCGAAGATGGCAGAATTGAGCGACACATCCGAAGTTTTAAAGTTCTGAGTCAATGTGCCGCGACCGTTACTATCGAGCGGATCGTTCGCTTGCGGGAATTGCTGTTCGGCAAGCCGTTGCCCCAGGAGCGGCATGGTGACGTCCGAGATCGACCCGGAAGTGCTGAGCCCCCCGTACCCTCCGGCATACCATTCCGCTTGTACGCCGGAGTCGGCGCCCGTGATCGCGATACCCAGCAGCAGCCCTCCGAAGATTGCGCGCCATCGAATCGATCTCAAAGCCAGACGATTAGAATCTTCCTGGGCAATGGAATATTAAGGAGGGTGAAGAAAGAGCATGGTGCTGGAGCGGCCAAGTCCAGAAGTGGTTGAAAACATTGAGGAAGACTTTGGTGGACCTGTGGTGTAGGGGCGAACCTACGGTCCGCTGATTTAGAATACTGCGTGAGGAGGTGCTTAAATCATTGAATGATTATGCAATTCTAGAACCAGCACAGCGGTTTCAGGTATTAGCTAGCTTGTTGGAGCCTGCTCCTATAGGGTCCATCCCTACCAATTTCTCTCTCTGCTATCCCTGGAATAACAGCTGTTTGGGGATTTGTGTAAAAAGGAGGATGGATTTCTGGAAAATTTATGGCTCCACTTAAACTACTAGTTGCCCTAAACAGCCTCTTGTGGTATCAATGCCGACTGTAAATGGCGCTACCGAGATCAGCAGATTCAGAGGAAGTCAGTCGAATCCACCATAACTTAGGAGGACATCATGGAAATAGCACTTATCCCAGCCATCTTCGTCGCCATTTTCACAGGGATCGCGGCTCTAATTTTGTGGTTTCCGTATGACAGGAACATCAAATAAAGGCACGTAGAGAATCTTCGCCTCCCCATTTTTACGAGTGAGCAGGTCGCGCCGTTCTTGTGGGTGTCGTTGGGACTACGGAAGGCGGCTGCGTTCAGGGTGTTAATTGTGCAGACTTCGATGGTGTTACCGTCGAGGGCTGAGATGACTTGGCTGCGCAAGCTCTCCCGTCAAGGAGACAGTTTCACTAGGGAACTCCCGGTTCCACGTTGAGGTCGAGTGTGTGTGGCGGGCCGTAGGCCCGCCAATGACTTAAACCCATACGCATTGAGCGCTTCCTTTCGATAGGCCCATTAATATCGTTCGATGAAGGCATTCTGATCTGGTTTCTTCGGTTGGATGTGCCACAGCTCAATCGTCCGCTCCGCACAGCACGACAGGAAGCGCGCGGCGATACATTCTGGGCCATGTCCAGCCGAATGGCCTTGGGCCGCTCCCGCAGGCTACTACGTAGCTACTTCGAGGCCAAGCTCTCCTGCACGCCTTCATCTAAAATACTCAAAGTCCGAAACCATCGGCCCATCGGCCCATAGAGGGTGTCGCTCATGAAATCCACGGCCCACACCGTGCTCGGGTGTGGGATGGCCAAGAGCGAATGGCATCGTCAAACCGGGAGCCGCTTCTTCGTCCAGCGGGAGAGACTCAACCGCAGAACATAGGAAACCCGCCAGAAACGAGTATGATTCCACCACTGATCATCTTAAGTGGAAGCGATCAAAACTTTTCCAGAACCCCCAGTGACTCTTCGCCGTAACATACGTCGTGAATGAATCTTCCCTCCAACCTGCCGTTGTACGTGTTTGAAAGTTTGGTGGTCCGTGTAGGGGGCGAACCCAAGGCCCACTGATGAAGAATCCCGCCAAACGCCTTGCGCAGAACACTCAGGACGATCTATCCCCATCAAACAATGATGATGAGGTATGACTCAATATGGGTGTGGGTGGTGATGGGCGGGGTACCTATGGCACCACGCCTTTATTGAGTCAGCCCAAAGGCGGGCGCGGAAAGGTTGCGGTCTCACGACCTTCATACAGAAACGGGCAGGGTTATTCTTCTCCGCCCCGTTTGTACTAACCCACCTTCGCGGTAGGCGTTGATACCGTATTGTACTTCGGCCTACCGAAATCGTTGATTGATTTGGTGGGCCGTGTAGGGGTCGAACCTACGGCCCGCTGATTAAGAGTCCCGACGAAGACCTACCTCAGGCCACCCAGCAAGCACAATCATCAGTAGAAGGCGAGGATTCGTGATGGCGCACCTTATCCTGGGTCAGGGTGTGTCATGGTATTTTGGCACCAGCTTGGCACCGCAGCGGACGGTCAGACCATCAGCCGTTCGCTCACAACCTTTCGATATGTCTTATAGGCGTCCCATGCCCTTTCAAGTTTCTCGTTCAGCTGTTTCCGTTCTGCATCATAGACATCAGGGTCTATGGGGTCGGGATGGAACGTAAGGTGTCCAGCTGGCACGGACCAAAAGGTTTGACCAACAAATGACAATAATCCTTCCATCTCCCAAGCAAGCTGTTCAGCCTTGAGGCGAATTACGGATTCGAGGTATTGGTTCTCAATTCGTTGGAGAGCGTGAATGAATTGCCGAAGTACGTCGTGCTCTTCAAAGTGAAAGTGGCTTGTATATATGCTTCGGTTCAAGATTTCATCGAGGCGGGACTCATCTGCTATGGCGTCCAACTTCTTGAAGATATCACCATCATGCTCCCGGTTAAGATGCATTCGGGATTTGACCCAATTCCACAATGGCCGGACACCTGGAAGGGCATTTATCCAATCCATTACATACAGTTCTATCGCCCATGCCGCCACTCCCACGGCGGCACCGGCTTCAGGTCAACCCATAAACCTTTCTTCGCCTCTCGTGTATCCTTCTCCAACCCTTCCAGCACCGTATCCCCCGGCGCATATTTCCGATACCACCAGGTCGTTGTTGAGGATTTCTAGCACAAATTTACCACAACGGGCGGGATGATCCCCTGCGGTTGAGACAATATGGAAATCTGCCAAAGGCGAAGGGATCGGGGACTCCGCGATGGTCGCCATGCTCCTGATCGAGCAAAGCAACCCAGAGGGGGGAAGGCAGCAGGGCTGACGGGTGATGCGAGCCTCGCCTTGACACCTCTTCACGCTGGGGCGAGCTGTGCAGGTCATCCGGATCGAGTCATCCGAGACCTACGCCGCCCTGCCAAACTTACGTGGGGCCATACACCTGCCCGCTTCTCTTATCCCTTGCGGGATGAGCCATGTTGTGTCTTGACGAGCGTGGAGATGACCTGTGTGATTCGCTTGGCCACCGTCGGCTGGGGAAGGTCGAAGTCCACCCCGAACTCAGACCCCTTGACCCATTTCACGGTGGCGCGATCTATCAACAACGGCTCCGGGTCTCCCGGCACGAAAATTTGCAGGGCGAGCGCCAGCCCGACGGAGACCGGTGCATTCCCGGTCATGTAGCTCCCGCTCAGCGAAAGATCTTTGATGATTCCTTCCCCGGCCATGCCGTCCCGAAGGTACCGCACCGGCACCAATTTCTTGAGCCGTTGATCCTTCCGCATGACAAACCCGGCCATGCTGCCTCCTTTTTCTCTCGATCACGCTTGCGCCGAGTACTCCTTCGGATGGTCGCGATCAATTCGTCCGCCTTCACGGGCTTCTCGAGGAAGGCAACCGCTCCGTACTCCCGCGCCTTTTGCTCCGCACCCTCAGGGTCTCGCACCATCACCACCATCACGGGAATGGCTGACAGCAGCCGGTTACTCTTCAGCCGGTCGAGGCCGACAACGCCGTCTTCCCTCCGGCAGACCACGATTCAACCGCACGATGTGAGGCTGGTGCATTCGGGCTTCACGCATGGCCTGGATGCCATGAACGTCAGGGAGTACGGATTGGTCGTTCGGCGACATAGTCGACATAATTGTTCAGTTCCTTGGCTTCTTCTTCGCTGAGCACTAACGGGCTGTTGCTGCCTTGGCCGACAAAATAGACTTTGGCTATGGTGCCATCGTTGTAACTCCGCAGTTCAATCTGTGCCACGTTGTCCAGGTTGATCGCCCGATCTCCAATCCTGACGAAGTGCATGTGACGCTCCTCGGCTTCTGTGGCCTGTGAAACAGGCTCGCTGATCACTGGCTGGCACCTGATCTCAGAGAGAAACACTTATCATCAGCGGCCCCAGATTGCGGCGAAGCCGCGTGCGCACCTTCTTTCAACAACTCTAATGGTCTAATTCGTATCGCACCGCGTCCAGCAACTTCGACAAGCTAAAGGGCTTGTGAAAGGTTCGCCGTGCTCCGAGCAGTTTCGCGACATCCAAATCGTTTGTTTCCCCACCTACACCTGAGATCGCGATCACCTTCGCGTGGAGAAATTGACGGGTCAGTTCCAGCATCATGTCCAGCCCGTTCAGCTCAGGCATGAGAATGTCCGTGATGATCAGGTCCGTCGGCCTGAGGCGGTACAGCGCAAGCCCCTGGCGACCGTTCGCCGCCTCCATCACCTCATATCCTGCCGCTTCAAGCGTGGTGCGAAGGAGCGCACGGATGGGCTCCTCGTCATCGATAATCAGAATGGTCGGCATCGTACGACATGCTCCTCTTAGTTCCTTGCAGGTCGGATTCCCTCGTGTGATTACGGGTGCCCCACAATCCATCATGCACCCACGGAGGCTTCGTGCAAGTGGCGGTTGGCCTCTAGCAGAGGGTCAGCCGCATACCCGCAGTTCAGGCACCGCCAGCCCTTCATCCACATGAAACCTTGCGTCCCCTCAAAGTCAAAAAACTGGTCTTCCGCCATCACGCCTTGGCATCGTGTACATGTCATGATATGGCCTCCTCGCACTGTCGCCTGCGTACTTCGTGGAACAATACAAGTACGTCGTCCCTCCTCACACACTACGGCGCCACGTTCATCCAGTTGCCCACAGGCCGCCGCTGCGCCCTCGTGTCCTGGTCGATTCGCTTCAGGGCCTCCAACTGACTCGACATGACCTCAAGCTGGTACTTTTGGCTCGCAATGGTCCGCTCCCGCTCGTGGAGTCGTTTGTGTAAGACGTGAATCGTGGCCTGGTCCTGACTGGTGCCAAATCGAGTGGCGGCTGTCGGAGGTGGTATCGTGCTCGCACAGCCTATCAATCCAACGAGACTCAGTACGCAGACAATCTGAGTGGTCCACACCAGGGTCTTCATGTTACGCCTCCCTACACCATGCGGTGCGTCAGGGTCACTCGCGGCCCGCTTCCACCGTTCAAAGGCTATCACCAGGATATGTGACGGGAAGACTCGGAGGGGTTAGTTCAAAGGAGGTATGGGCAGGTATGTTTCAGAGAGTCGGACGATCCGAGATGCTCCGCCAGGCCTGCAATTAGAGCTTCCTTTGCAGCCAGTTCACCGCAAACCGTGCAACAATAGTTGCCCGTCAAATAGCCGCCTGCGCTCGCTTCCAGTTCCTGGTTCGAATGCGCACAAGGCCGGTAAATCAGCGTGCTGTGTCCACTTCACGCGTCACGCCTCCGCATCCGCTCTCGTCATCACGTCCCCTCCCACGTCCCCTCACGGCATTCGAGACGCAGAGATTGCACTCACCGCTGAGCCGCCAGCCGCCGGAGTGGGAGTCTTGAGCAGCCGCTTGAGCGCGTCTCCCAAGCGATGCAGCGAGAATTCCTTCTCGACGAACTCGGTCACCCCAAGGGCACGGACCTGTTGCTCCCTCTCAGGAGTGGCGGCTCCCGTCAAAATGATCACAGGCTGATCGGGAGTGAGACGGCGGATCTGTTGCAAAACCGTGACCCCATCCATCTCCGGCATCTTCAGATCAAGGACCACGACACCTGGGCGCTCTCGGCGAATGAGTTCGAGGCCTTTCCGACCACCATCCGCGAGAACGACGTCATAGCCCTTGCGGCTGAGGAGCGTGTCGAGGAGATTCCGTATGCCCGGCTCGTCATCGATTACGAGCACTTTGGTCATGAGACCTCCCAGAATAAGAATGATAAGGCTTCATCGACAGGAGCTGCCACGCCTGGCTCCCTACTGGGAAAAGGATATCAAAGAAACGCCGTTTGTCGAGAGGGCATTCGTGCAGCCAACCGGTCTATTCGAAGGAGCGATTCGGATAATCATGCAAACTTCAATGCGTTCGGTGGACCCACGTACACGCACGCCGCACGGTGGGGATCTGAACGCGGGACCAGAGCGCCCGATCCCAACGGCGCTCTACAAATCGGAGCGCTAGGGAGTTTCCTAGTACCAGCAACGGCTGCGCGGAGGAGAATGCTGCACCGTGCGAACTGGCACCTCGCCTTGGGTGCTGGTTCGGTCTGGCTTGGTGAACAGGAGGAGGACCCATGGCTGATGAAATCCCGTTCTCTCCGATAGCGCGTGAGATGGGTGATGCGAAGGATCAACACGACATCGCCAACACGCTCAGAGAATTTGGGAAAAGCGCCAGAGCTTTGCGCGACGTGATGGATCAGGGCAGGGCCCTCACGGATATGGACGTACTCTTCATTGACAACCATTTCCACGTCATCCAGATGGCCTATCTTCGGTGGAAGCGGAAGTATCGACCTGAACCGATAGATCCGGAATAGGGGATGCGCGGAATCGCTTCAAAAGCCTCTGTACTTTATAGTCGGACTGCTCTTTTGACACCAGCTCTTCAGGAACAGGTCTGGCGAGCAGTGGCGAAGATGTAGACGGCGTACCTCAGGGTGTGGCGTGGACATGCTTGGCCGAAAATCTCCTGCTTCTCATCTCCAAGGCTTTGAAGACGGTCGGCGGGGCGTTCTCCTGGCCATTCCGCCAGTAGCAGTCCTGCTCTCGTCACGCTAGAAACGAGCCTGCTGCCTGTCCCGTAGTTTCCGAGACACCTACGGGCCGCGCAGACACCACGGAGCATACTCAATGTTGCGTAAGACTATGACCGGGACCGCTTCAGCCTGTCACCAAGGGATGGGTGTAACGCCTCAAATCAGGCGCATGCTGATACCTACGCCTAGCACTCCCCGTCGCGGCTCAGCCGGGCTCATGCGTCAGTACCTCCTTCTTGCTGCCTTCGTACTCCTCGGGTGCCATACGGCCCTTGCAGAAACGGTGTCGATAGCGAACATGGATGTGTCCCGAGAAGCCCTCTTATTAGAGGTAGCCCTCACCCGGTTGCTCCGGGACGACGGACATACCGTCAAAGGCGCAAGTACAGAAGGCTTCGTCGTGCTGTTGCATGGGATGAACGCACAGACCAGACAAGGCACGAGTGTCGGCGTGGTCGGCTCGGCCACGGTCGTCAAGGTGTTGCGGCAGGAATCCACCGCGGCCCTGCTGCCTCAGGGCTACCCACAGCGACACGAGTTCGTCGGAACCTTCACGGCAACCATGGGCTCGCCGCTGGTATACCTGGCTGGCACCACCGCGATGGGTGGGGATGCCGAAGAAGTGGCACTGGTCCTCAGTCTTTATGTGAAGACGGTGCTCCACCAGGCGGCGTTCGGGACTTCCGAGGTGCTTCGAGTACTGGAGCAGCGTGCTATAGACTATGCGCCCACGCGATCCACAGAGATAGCAAGATGACCGTCACAGATCTTACGGAGATTCATCCCAAACGGAAATGCCCCCGGTTTCCGGTCATGTTGCCGACCCTGTTCTTCGGCGAACGGGCGGGCGGTGGAATGGTGGTCGATGTGTCCTTGGAAGGATGCCGCATCCGGAGCGCGATGCCAATGCAGAAAGGCGACTATGTGCAGATCCGTATCGATCTCATCGGAGACACCCTGACGGGGGACCTTGCCGTCGTCCGCTGGGCGCGAAAGGACGAATTCGGTATGGAATTGATTCGCATGGCGCCGGATCAACAAACTCGACTGCATGGATTCCTCCAGCTATTCAGCACGCCCCCTCTACGCCCTGCACCGGGAGAGTAGGAGCACCAACTCAACACCGCCACCTAGGGCCCGCTGATTAAGAGTGGCAACAGGGCAATAATTCGAACTGCTCGATGTTATGAAGGTTTCCCCGTTTATTGTTAAAAATCATGGGATTGCTGGGTTTCTACTAATTCTATGGCTTCTACTGAATTCGGTTGTTTGTGAAGAATTGACGCACAAAATTATATATGGACCCAGCCTTCGCGGCAACGACGGCGTGTCACGTGATGCACTGGAGAAAAACAGGGCTGCGTCTATATATCCGGCCTCTTGGTGGACCACAGATGTGTCCGGGCCTTGATGAAATACGCGCGCGTT
>JBGTCI010000014.1:0-68232 GCA_041748925.1 Nitrospiraceae bacterium
TGCGATCTCCTCGCTGCCCCATATGACAGCGGACTCCGGAGATTGTCGCAACACGATCTGTCGCGAGGGCGCGGCCAACGGCCTGGAGTTCCCAGCGAGTCGCGGCAAATATGGCGATGGGATTTTCCGAAGATCCTGAGAGGGGTTCCCACGCGCCAACGGATGACGCCGGCGGACTGTTCAACGATCGGCTCGATGACACCCGGACGCAAGGACCTGCTGCCGAACCTCGTCGGCCCTCATCTTCCCGCGCGTCCGTAGATTCCGGTACATGGCCAAGGCCCACAACGGAAAGTATTGGCAGTACCAATGGTAGCGGAGATAAAACACTCGTGGAAATCCTGTGCCTGTATGGCGAACCTCCTCCCACGATCCATCTTTCATTTGATGACGGAGCAGATATTGAATGCCGCGAGCCACACTGATGGCGTCAATCATTCCCGCCGACATGAGTCCCATGATGGCCCAGGCCGTTTGAGAAGGCGAGCTATCCCCTTTCCCGCTCCATGCTGGGTCGTCGTAAGACAGACACGACTCGCCCCAGCCTCCAGCGGAATTCTGCTTCGACTCCAGCCAAGCAACGGCACGGCGAATAGAGGGCTCCGAGAGGTCCACGCCGATCGCACGGAGACCGGCCAGCACGGACCAGGTGCCATAGATATAATTGACGCCCCACCGACCATACCAACTCCCATCGGCTTCCTGCTCTCGCTTGAGGAACTGAAGAGCCTGCGCCACCGCGGGGTGCGTCTGATCGTAGCCCAACGCCGCCAGCATCTCGAGGCAGCGCCCAGTCAAGTCCGACGTGCTCGGATCGAGCAAGGCATGGTGGTCGGCAAAGGGAATATAGTTGAATACGATACGATTGTTGTCCTTGTCGTACGCGCCCCACCCACCATCAGACCCTTGCATGGCGAGCACCCAATTGGTCCCCCTCTGGATAGATTCCTTTAAGCCAGTGGTCGGAGCCATCCGAACTTTCGACAGCGCCATTAACACCACTGCCGAGTCGTCCACATCGGGATAGAATTCGTTCTCGAACTGGAAGTACCAGCCGCCCGGTTTCGCGTCGGGAGACGAGAACTTCCAATCTCCAACCGTGTTCGTTTGGCGAGAGACCAGGTAGGCACCCGCCTTTTGGAGGGCCGGGTGGTCTTGGGGCATCCCGGTTTCGATGAGCGCGTTCATGAACAATGCCGTATCCCAGATGGGAGAGTGGCAGGGCTGGAGATGCAGGGTCTCGACGCGCTGCTCGCCGGTCGACACCGTGTCGTAGACTTCTAGCGATTCAATTTCCTTAAGCGCTTTTCGCACCAAGGGGTCTTCCACCTGATAGCCGAGACAGCGAAGGGCCACGATCGAATTCGCCATGGCCGGATAAATTGCTCCCAGCCCGCCGCTCCCCTGCATGTGTTCCAACATCCACGCAGCAGTTTTTTGCAAGGCCTTTTCCCGCAACCAACTTAAGGGCATCCGGTCGTACAGTTTCAGCACCCGGTCCAGCTGGACAAAGAAATTATGCGGCGTGAACCACCGTTGATCCTTATTGAAGGGTGGCACGTCGCGATAATGAATCTCCGATCGAGGCGTGAGATAGAGCTCGTCGATCCCCTGTTCCTTGGGGATACGACAAACAGGCTGATGCGCAAACACGACCAGCAACGGAATCAACACGGCACGAGACCAATAGGAGATGGCATAGATGCTGAAATAGAACCGCTTCGGCAGGAGCATGATTTCTGGCGGCATACTTGGAACGCCATTCCAATCGTACTGCTCGAATAATGCCAACGTGATCTTTGTAAAAACATTTGCGGATACCACACCGCCCATCGTCAAGATACGGTTCCTGGCACGAACCATGGCGGGCTCGTCTGCCGATACGCCGCTCAATTTCAAGGCGAAATAGGCTTTGACGGACGCGCTGATCTCCGAAGGACCTCCATAGAAAATCGGCCAGCCTCCATCGGGTAACTGCATAGCACGGAGATAGCAAACCGCCTTGCGCTCTCGCTCGGAATCAACCCGATCGAGAAACCGCCGCAGCATGAGGTACTCAGCGGTCAGTGTCGTATCGGCTTCAAGCTCTGCAACCCAGAACCCCTCTGATGGATGTTGTCTTGATAACAACCAGGCTTGGCTGCGCCGAACTGCGTCGTCGAGCACATCTACTTGACTCATCGCATGGCTGGCGGGGCGGCGTATTATCGTGTCGACCGGCACCGAAAGCAGGGGGGTGTCCGATACCAGTCGTAGCGGAGGAACGTTGGACAGCTCTGTCGCCAACTCTAGCTTCTCCGACACGGAGACGAAAAAGCTCTCGGAGAGACGATCCAGAAGTGTTCGAATCAGATTCATTGTATCGGTCTGTGAAACACTGTAGGTGGATGGGGCAATGTGGGCGACTCGCTTCGCCCCCGCCCCGTTAAAATAAGTACAGCTCGGTCTACGAGCGACCTGCTCATAGACCTACCCGTCTAGGGCTATATAGCAGACCCTCTGCTCGAAGGTCAAGAAATAGAGAGACGGAAGTCCTCTGAAATACGAATGTTTTTGCCAGTCAGGCCTGCTTAAACCGGCTGCAAATTGCCCAGCCTGACTGAGAGGATTTTTGAGATGCCAGGCTCTTCCATGGTGACCCCAAACAACGAGTCTGCAACCGCCATCGTCTGCTTGCTGTGGGTGATGACCATGAACTGCGCACCTTCGGAGAGATCATGCAAGACGGCGGTAAAGCGACCGATGTTCTCTTCGTCCAGCGGCGCATCAATTTCGTCGAGAATACAGAATGGTGTCGGCCTGATGAGGAAGCTCGCAAAGAGCAGGGCCATTGCCGTCAAGGTCTTCTCACCGCCTGAGAGCATGGTGATACTCTTCAAGCGTTTACCCGGTGGTTGCACCACGATATCGACTCCCGGCTCCTGCGGCCCACCCCCTTCTGCTGTCTCATCCGCCTGCGCCTCGACCAACTGCAATTCGGCCCGGCCACCAGGGAAGAACTTGACGAAGACTTCACTGAATTTCTGTTGGAGTTCGGCAAAGGTACCGGCAAACATGTCTTTCGTGGTGCGGTTGATGCGCTGAATGATTTCTTTGAGCGAGCCGATGGATGTGGAGAGATCTTGTTCCTGCGTCGTCAGGAATCGATACCGTTCATCCAGCTCTTGATGCTCCTGAATGGCCGCCAAATTGATCGGCCCCAAACGATCGAGTTTCTCACGAATCTTCTGGAGTTGCTCCCGCAATGCCACCTCATCAACTGTCGGCGGCTCTGCCGGGATCGGCCCCTCCCCGAGAGACAGCTGGTCGGATGTCATTCCCACGACCGGGGCGTCGAGCAGCGTCGTAAGATCGACTTGGTACGTTCCTAAGAGCGTGGATTCGACAGTTCCCCACTGCATCCGAACTTCCGCCTTCCTGACCTCCACCGCCATGCGGGATTCGCGAAGAGACGACACTGCGCGGCGAACATCCTCCAGCCGGGCATCGAGCTGGTGGGCTGTCGCCATGTCCTGCGCCTGTTCCTCTTGAAGTTTGACCAGCCGATCCTTGATCTGAATGGCCGATTCACCGAATTCTCGACAACGCGCTTCTTGGCTCTCACGTTCAACTCGGCTCTGTTCGATCGAAACCGTGAGCCCCTCGACATGCCGTATCAACGTCTCGATACGTGCGGTCGCATCTCGCTGCTGTTGCTCAATCCGCTGAAGGTCATGACGGCGATGCTCACGGGTGGTCCGGATTTCCTGCGCCACCAATTGCGCCTCTGTGAATCGCTGTTGGAGTCCCTGCATGTCGTGATCGATTTGCCCCACCCGTTCGCGCACACGACTAAGCCCGGCTTCCTGGCCAGCCTTCTCCGCGATCCACTGTGTAAGCTGCGCTTCGCCGGAACGCGTGTCATGATTGAGCCGCTGCGCTTCCGCTAAGCCTCGTTGCGCATCACTCGTCAATGTATCGATTCGCCGGGTCAGATCTCCCAACACGTGCTGGAGTCCGGCTTCGTCTTTCTGCAGTGAGAGCCCCTGCATTTCGGCGTCGCGGAGCGACTCCACGAGGTGCCGGCTCCGCTCTCGCAACTCCTGTCCCTGCGCCAGCAATCGTTCTCGTCGCTGCTTCCCTGCTTCGATGCAGCCCGTCAGCGAAACGCTCTGGGCTTCCAAGTGAAGCACCTCTCGACGCCGTTGCAGCAAGCCTCCTGTTGCGCTGGTCTGTCCTCCGGTGATCACTCCGGCGGCATCCAAAATTTCTCCTGCGCGCGTCACAAGGATAGGTCCATCGGGAGCCGCGCAGGGCTGTTGTTCCCACAACACCGTGGCATCCTTGAGGGTCTCGACGAACACAATTCGGTCGAAGAGATAGTCACGGGCCGCTTCGCGTTCACCCTGGACAGGGATCAGATCAACCGCACGTCCGACCACACCGGGCCGGCCCTCCAGCGCGGGCCACCACGGACGAGCAGGCGTATCCCGAAGCGTCCAGCGAGGCTGTTGCGGGATGAACGTACCCCGCCCGAGGTCTTTCCCTTTGAGAAACTCAATCGCCTCACAGGCGGCGGCGGGATTGTCGACGAACCATCCCCTAACCCGTTCACCCAAAACCGCTTCCACTGCACGGTCCCATCCTGAAGGCACGACCAGCCATTCGGCAACGGCATCGCGAACCCCGGTGCACGTTTTGAGCGCAGTCGACCCTTCATCACCGCGCCGCCCATAACCCATATCTTCTTGCAACACGCCTTGCAGCGCTCTGAGATGAGAGTCCACTGCGGCCAACTCTTCCGACTGGCGAAATACCAACTGGTCGACTTCGGCTAACTCGGCCGACACGCGCTCACTCTCTTCCTCAACACCCTGTTGCTGCCGACGCAGATCGGCCACCAACCGCTCTGCGTCATGGGACGCCTGTTGGAGCGCCTGGCGTTTATCCGTTACCGTGGCATGCTGCAGACGAAAATCTTCCCGCTCACGGGCCAGCCGGCCTTCACGATCCGACGCCTCTTGAATGCGAGCGGCCAATTGCACGAGGGTTTGCTCAGTATTCGCGACTAATACTGCCAGGTTGAGGACGTCGAGACGCCCTCGTTCCTCTTCAGCCAAGGCCGCGGTTCGTTGCTGGAGCAGCTCTTCCATCTCCCGGTCGAGCGTCGCGAACACCTGTTCCCGCTCTGTGCATTCATGCTCAAGTGCGGCCAGTGCGGCTTCGAGGGCGGCCGATTCCGCCGCACTCTGCTGCTGTTCCTGGGTGAGGCGCTCGAGTTCCTGCCCCCCCTGACTCTGCTGTTGCGCATAGAGTTCTCCACGATTGCGCTCGACTTCTGCAGCCGTCAGCGCCCGCGCCTGTTGCTGTTCAACCTTCGACAATTCCTCGCGCCGCTGCCCGATCGCTTCATTCGCAATGGCATTCGCGAGCTTGATCCGCTCAAGCTCTGCCGTCAAACGCGCCAACTCAGCGGACTGTTCGGACTCGCGCTCCCCCAACGTCTGCAGCTCCGACTCCACTTCCGTCAGCATGGTTCGGAGGACACGGTATTCGTTGGTCAGCAACTGAATCTCCAGCGACTTGGCCTCTTGATGCAACGTCTGATAGGACCGCGCCTGCCGCGCTTGACGATCGAGGGAATTCAACTGCTTCTTTACCTCAGCAACGATATCCCGTACCCGCAAGAGGTTTTGCTGCGTCGCGTCCAGCTTGCGTAGCGCTTCGGCTTTCTGCTTCTTGTAACGAACGATGCCGGCGGTTTCTTCGATCAACTCGCGCCGATCTTGCGGTGACGCGTTCAGAATCTGATCGATTTGCCCCTGCGCAATGACCGTATGCCCTTTTGTCCCGGCCCTGGTGTCCAGCAAAATACTCCGGACATCTTTCAACCGGCAGACCGTCTTATTGATGAGGTATTCGCTCTCGCCATTTCGGTAGAGGCGGCGCGTGATCATGAGTTCTTGATACTCCGACAGTTGACTCGAAAGACCGGAGAGGGGATCCACAGTGAGCCGATCCAGCCCGCTGATCACGAGCGACACTTCGGCCAGACCGAGAGGTTTCCGTATCTCGGTTCCGTTAAAAATCACATCTTCCATCTTTTCGCTACGCAGGGCCTTTGTGCTCTGCTCACCCAGTACCCAAAGAATCGCGTCCACGACATTACTTTTCCCACTCCCGTTTGGACCCACGATGGCGGTGACGCCATCGGGGAATTCCATCCGGGCTTCCGCGAACGACTTAAATCCCACCATTTCAAGGGATTTCAAATACATAGGCGACTCCTTCAATAGCGTGTCTCAAGGAAACTTTGCCTACACGACTCATGAACACTCGGCTGCAATCGCTCATGTTCCGGCGCGATGCACGGCTCTCTCCTCTAGCCTCACGCCACGGCCTAGTCTGTTGGCGCCATGTGGCGACAAACCGTCATGAATATGTGGGTTCGTGGAGAGAACGCCTGGTTTTGTAGCACAGGCCCAGGGGGGAAATCAAAGAAAAATACTGCCAGTGGTAGGCACGAGGAACAGGACCTACAATATTTAGGGAGTGAAGCAATGGCGAGAAATGCGGCTATCCCACCTGAGCCCCGACAGATTTGCTGGGAGACTCAATGGTGATCAATTCCTTGGGGAGAAGAAACTCCACGTCCTCTTCGATGACCGTCAGGTCTTGAACCTCTGCGTTCCCAAACGTCTTGAGATACGTCACGAGTTCTTCAACCAACACCTCCGGCGCTGACGCACCGGCAGTAATCCCAACCGCTTGCACGTTCGTGAGCCAGGCTGGATTGATGTCGGAGGCGGCATCAATCAAGTACGACGCAATTCCACACTGTTCCCCCAACTCGCGTAGACGGTTGGAGTTCGAGCTATTCGGGGAACCGATGACGAGAATGACGTCCACCAGCTTGGAGAGCTCCTTCACCGCATTCTGACGGTTCTGCGTCGCGTAACAAATATCCTCCTGATGCGGCCCCTTGATGTGCGGAAACCGCTTGTGAAGCGCGCCGACGATATCCCTGCACTCATCGACGCTCAGCGTCGTTTGTGTGACGTACGAGAGATCGTGAACATTATCAACATGCAGCTTCTCGACATCGGCTACGGAAGAGACCAGGTGGAACTTGTCCGGAATCTGTCCGAGCGTCCCGATCACTTCTGGGTGGCCGGCATGGCCGATGAGAATGAGATCATACCCCTGCGTATAGTCGCGGTTGACCTCGTTATGCACTTTGATGACCAACGGACAGGTGGCATCGATCACATGCAATCGGCGCCGATTCGCTTCGTCCCACACCGACTTGGCGACCCCGTGAGCGCTGAAGATCACGACCGAACCTTCCGGGACTTCTCCCAATTCTTCCACAAACACAGCGCCCTTCGTGCGGAGTGAGTTCACGACATGCCGGCTATGGACGATTTCATGTCGGACATAAATGGGCGCCCCGTATTTCTTCAGCGAGAGATCGACAATATCGATCGCCCGGTCGACTCCGGCGCAAAACCCTCGTGGATTGGCGAGATAGATCTTCATAGCCGTCCCCTTCTTCGGTACAGGGCCACATTCCTGGTCGCAGACTCACAGATCACTGCCGTTCACCTTACGTCAGAGCAGCGGGCCTCGTCAACACAATTGGCCTAGGCTTCTCCTCTCCTGCATGTCTTGACACAAGGCCATTGCCCTCGTAGGCTCCCACCAGCTATGCCAACCTCCACAAGAAAAAAAATCCTCATCGTTGAAGATGAGCACGACATTCTCCAGCTGATCAAACTCTATTTGGAGAAAGAAGGCTTTCAAACCGTCTCGGCCAAAACTGGTATGGAAGGCCTCCGGCACGCGAAGCAGGAGAAACCCGATTTGGTCGTCCTCGACTTGATGCTGCCTGAGATCGACGGCTTCGAAGTCTGCAAACGCCTTCGATCGTCTCCGGCAACCGCAATGCTCCCCATCATTATGTTGACCGCCAAAGCCGAAGAATCGGATACCATCATCGGTCTGGAACTGGGAGCCGACGACTACGTCACCAAACCATTCAGCCCCAAAACCCTGGTTGCCCGCATCAAGGCCCTCTTTCGACGGCTTGAGCAGAAGCCGGACGACAGCCCGGCCCAATTCCGCTACGGCAATCTCGTGATGGATCTCGCGCGACATGAAGTCACCGTGAAAAAGATTGAGGTCCCACTCACGGCGAAAGAGTTCGGCCTGCTCGAGCATCTCTTGCGCAATCCCGGCAGAGTCCTCACAAGAGACATCCTCCTCAATACCGTCTGGGGATACGATTACTATGGAACGACGCGGACGGTCGACGTCCATATCCGAAGACTCAAGCAGAAGATTCCCTCGCTCAATGAGGCGATTATTTCGGTCAAATCCCTGGGGTACAAGCTTAAAGAGTTGGATCATTCGGCATGACCCTCTCCATCCGATGGAAGGTCACGATCGGAACCCTGCTGGTCCTCGCTTGTGGGCTTCTCATCGCTCGCACCCTGGCGATTCGCTCGCTTGAACAACAAGAGATCGTCCAATCGGGCGAGATACTCGAAGCTCGAACAAGTCTTGTCGCATACGGACTGCAGCCGTTTCTCGCACAACCAGGAGCGCTGTCCTCGACTCCCCAATTGCAGACGGCTGTACGAGATCTCAGCACGCGAGCCCTCGCACGCGTGACCGTCATTGCCCCGGATGGACGGGTGCTGGCCGACAGCGCCGTGTCGGATCACTTCCTCGCCACGCTTGAAAACCAACACACGCGACCGGAAATTCAGCAAGCCGTTGCCACCGGGCGCGGGACGGATCTCCGCGTGAGTCACACAACCGGTGAGCGCACCTTGTATGTCGCTGTCGGTCTGAACGGTCCGAACCAGGCAACGCCCGCCGTCATCTTGAGACTGGGGTTACCGATGACGACCTTCGATCGTGAAGTGGCCAAGTTGCACCGAGACTTGGCCCTCGCCTTCGGCATTGCATTCTTGATTGCCGTCGCGCTGAGTGTGTGGCTCGCTCACAGCATCACGAAACCTCTGTCTGAGATTGCGATTGCGGCGCAACAGCTGGCAAAGGGTGACCATGCGGTTCATATTCGGACTGGATCACGGGATGAAGTCGGCCTCTTGGCCGATACGCTCAATCAGATGACGGACCAACTGAGAACCAAGATCGATGAACTTTCCGAAGATCGATCCCAGCTCTTGGCCATGCTGACCTCAATGGTCGAAGGCGTGATGGTCCTCGACCGTCGAGCCCGCGTGCTGCAAATCAATCCCGCGCTGGAACGGATGTTCGACGTCACCAGAACGGAAGCACGGGGACACCCGTGTTCCGATGTCTTCCGGCATCCGCAGTTGGATACGTTGGTCTCGACGGTCCTGACGAAACGCGTGAACGAAGAAGATGAAATTCTCCTGCACCCAAGCGGTCGCCGTCTCCATATTGAGGCCTCAGTAATTGAATCCGATCGAGAAAACGACGCGTCCGCCGTGCTGGTCTTTCACGACATGACAGAATTACGCCGCCTGGAAATCATCCGGAAAGATTTCGTCGCCAATGTGTCCCACGAGCTGAGGACTCCACTCACGTCGATCAAGGGGTATATCGAAGCCCTGCTCGATGGCGGCAAAGACGATCCTGAGACCAACACACAATTCCTCGGCATTATTCTCAAGCAAAGCGACAGGCTGAACCTGATTCTCGAAGACCTTCTCCAACTGTCAAAGATCGAATCCGGACAGGTCCTGTTCAAGCGAGAGCCGCTGCATATCCCCAGTGTCATTGATCGAACGCTGGCCATGATCAAGCCCTTAGCAGACAAGAAGGGACACCGTCTCGTCTCCTTTGTGGAGAGCAATCTGCCTGCGGTGCTTGGCGATGAAGACCGGCTGACGCAAGTTCTGTCCAACTTGCTCGATAACGCCGTCAAATACACCCCCGAGAAAGGGACCATCACTGTGGCGGCCCATCCGGTATCGGACGATGCCGAACAGCCTGCGATGATCACGGCTGTCGAGCTGAGCGTGACCGATACCGGCATGGGAATTCCTGAAATGGATCGCCCCCGCGTATTCGAACGATTCTATCGCGTCGACAAGGCCCGCTCGCGTGAGTTGGGTGGAACAGGGCTCGGGCTGGCGATCGTCAGACATATCGTCGAGGGTCTAGGTGGGCGGGTGTGGGTCGAAGCGAACGCCCCGACCGGCAGCCGTTTTGTCGTCAGGTTACCGGTCCAACAGACCGGTCACCCGATCGGCTGACAGGATTTGAAATAAGCGAGACGGGCGAGACTAGCGGGAAAAGCGCGACAGGCGCGAACCGAAGTTCGAAGTTCAGGGTTCGAAGCTCCGAAAACCTCGAACTTCGGACTTCGAACCGTCGTCCGTCACTCATCTCGCTCATGTCACCACCGAACCAACCCTGCCGCCCACGTCACACCACCGCCAAAACTTCCCAGCAAGACAATGTCGTGGGGCAGAATTTTTCCCGAACGGACTGCATGGTCGAGCGCAATCGGCAATGACGCCGACGACGTATTACCGTAGCGGCCGATCACGGAACAGACCCGTTCCGGCGAGATCCCAAGCCGCTTCGTGAGCTGGTCGAGAATCCGCCCGTTGGCTTGGTGTACTACCAGCTGCGCGATATCGTGAATATCGACACCGAACTCTTTCACGATTTCGCGAATCACTTGGTCCAATCGCTTGACCGCGAGACGAAAGAGCGGCGCCCCCTGCATCCGCAACGTATGGCGCTTCGCCTCGACTGTTCCCGGCGTCGTCGGCTGGCGCGATCCGCCTGCGGGAATGGAAATCAGGCCATGCTGGGCGCCGTCTGCATGGAGACGGAGCCTCAAGAGGCCTTGACTCAGCTGACCGGCAGCCGGCTCGCCCCGCAACACGACCGCACCCGCCCCATCGCCGAATAAGAGCGCCGTATCGCCATCGGCGGGATCGATGGAACGAGACTTCACTTCCGCAGCCACCACCAGACACGTCTGGACCTGCCCACTTCGAATCATCGCATCGGCCATTGAGAGCCCATAGAGAAAGCCCGAACAGGAAGCCCCCACGTCAAACGCCGGTATCGTGGAACACCCGAGCATTCGCTGAACATGGCAGGCTGTGGAGGGAAAGACTGTGTCGGGAGAGGTCGTCGAAAGTATAAGCGCCCCCAGCTCAGAACCCGGGAGTCCGGCCGCCTCAAGCGCCGATCGAGCTGCTTCCGCCGCAAGATCGGAAGACGCTTGGGACGCAGCAGCCCTGCGCCGCTCTTGAATTCCTGTCAAGCGGGAGACAGCCGTCGACTCAATGCCCAACGAAGCCCCCACCTCACGATTCGACACCACCTGTTCAGGAAGGTAGGAGCCCGTTCCGATGATTCTCGTTCGCATCATAATATACGGGCAGGGTATTCTGTGGTTAGCCGCAAGATCGGCGGGATTATAGCAGGATGCTGAAAAAGTCCGCCAGCAGAAGAAGATCGTTATTTGGTTTATTTGGTTTGTCTCGTTTCTTTGGTTAAATAAGACCAATTCGATGAACGAAACTAATCAGATGAATCAAATCAACCAGATATCCAGCAACCCTGGCTTGTCCTAGACGTGTCGGCCATCGAAGTTCTGATATGCCGAGCTGGGCTTCCCCGCAGCCTGATCATCCGAGTTCTACAGGGGTAAACTGAATGGCGTCGGAACCTTGCATTCAGCCGGGGCTCCTGCTACATTTTCGGGCAGTTATGGTACGCGTCTCCCCCATCTCGATTCCCACGCTACGCATGACGGTGGCCCTCGGCCTCTGTATCACGGCATTCTGTGTCACCACCGCCTGCTCCAGCACACCAAAAAAACAGGAGACCGCGAAGAAGTCCCTTAGCGGTACTGACGAGCAAATTTTCTTGGGCGATACGATCAAAAAGAACTATGACCCTAACGTCATCATGAAGCGAGGAGAGGCATTTTTCGACAAAGAAGAGTATGCGGAAGCCATCGTCGAGTATACCCATTTCCTCGAGCTCCACCGCACCCATATCCTGGCCTCCTATGCGGTGTTCCGCATCGGAGAAAGCCAGATGAAACTAACCAAGGGAATCCAGCGTGATCCAAGCCCCATTCAAAAGGCCCTCGAAGCATTTGAACGGCTGAGGAAAGACTTTCCAGGAAGCCGGTATGACAGCGCGGCGCTCCAGAAGATCCAAGAATGCCATGACCTCATGGCGCAGACGCATCTCTTCGTGGGAGAATTCTACTATCGGCGGGGCTCATATCTCGCGTCCGCCTATCGTTTTCAGCAGATCATCAAACTGTATCCCGACAAGCCAGTCGCGCCCGACGCCCTGTACTTTCTGGCACTCAGCTACCACGAGCTGGGTGCGGACGATTGGGCCAGCGAACAGCTGATACTGCTGGCAGAAAAATATCCTGGCAACGCCCATTCCGGCGAAGCAAAAAGCCTGCTCGCAAAAATTGGAGGGGAGAAGGCCGCACCGTTGCTGGCCCAAAAGACCGAACCCACGCCTCCTCCTACTTCGCCGACTGCGTCTGCATCGAGAAATCAGCCGAGTCTTGCCGATGGGTTCATCCCCTCTGCCCCGGCTGGATCGTTCAGCCTCCCTTCCGCCTCGGCATTGGGTCAGTCTTTTGTGAGCTGCCGCCTTGGGGCTTGGTGCTGACCTAGAGCAGCGTCGAAGCTATCAGCATTCAGCTGTCAGCAAATACCTCACCGAGACAACATCTTCGATGGCTCTTCAACGGAAAGCTGATCACTGAAAGTTATTGGTGGACTCAACGCAGCTGCAGGGCTTCGAGCAGGAGCTCACTGGTGGAGGACTTCACAATTCCCTTGGCCCGCGGGATGAAGGACTGATACGTTTCTTTCCCCTGTAGCACTTCGCAGTAGAGCTGAACGACCTCTCGGTAGGGACTCAATAACCTGTGACAGAGGCGCGGGAACGTGTAGACGATGTCGGCGAGACGCGAAGCAATTCGAAACTCAGCATACAACTGCTCTCTGACTGCCAACTCGTAGTCCCATAAACTCTTGGTCCGATCGTGCCGCTGATTGAGGACAGCCATCGCAGCCAGCTTGCCGGAACGGACGGCGTAGTATATACCCTCGCCAAACAATGGATCGACAAGGTGCCCGGCATCGCCTACCAACATGGCTTGGCCATTCACAAGATCGTCTGGTCCCGGTTCCGGACTGAGTTCGGTCCTGCTAAACAGGGGTAACGGATGGCCAATCGGCTTGGGCACATCCAAGCCCGCCAGGCCTTTTTCTCCCCCAACGAATCGATCGAAGGTTTTTTTGAGGCTCGCCGGTTTGCTCTGAAACTCTCCCACACCGACCGATAACCGCCCCTGCTTTGGAAAGATCCAGGCATATCCCTTCGAGCAGACGCCGATGTCGATCATGGCTTTGCCTATGGCCGGATACTGCGGGCCCGGTCCAAGTTCGATCTCGCTCTCTAACGTCGGTATGCAGCGTTGCTGCCTGTCAGGGAAAAGATGCCGCGCGACCTGGCTGTTCGCGCCGTCGGCGCCGATCAAGACCTTTGCATGATAGCACCCGCGATCGGTTGTCACCTCGACACCTCCCGGCACGTGACGGAGCGACTGCGGGTGTTCCCCTTCGTGAATTTCCGTACCGACGCGTCGGGCCTGTTGAACCAGGTAATGATCGAATCGATCGCGCATGACCATGTAGGCGATTGGACTGGGCGATTCGATCGTGACGGATTCCTCACCCCGGTACAAAAACTGAAATCCGAAGATGGTGTCTTCGACGACGGACTTGAACCCTGGATCAAGAAGTTGCTCGATCCGGACCGACAAACCGCCTCCGCAGACCTTGTAGCGAGGATGTGTGTGTTTGTCGATGGCGAGAACCGACAGGCCGGCCTGACTCAATTGATAGGCAGCAGTAGCGCCGGCCGGCCCCAGGCCGACAACCACGGCATCGTAGGATTTGACTTCAGGTAGAGTCGGCATTGAGTGCTTAGAGTTGCGATGATCGGTCCACGATTAAGGTACTGAGTTCTGCTAACTCAAAACTCGCAACTGGTAGTGACGCAGTGTCACTGCCCAAGGTACCAGCCAATCCCATATCGCTCCAGAAAACTGGTAATCATCGTGAGGCTATTCGCGTATATCATGACGCCCACGACAATGAGCATCACCCCGCTCACCGTGGAAACGCCCCACAAGTACACGCGCGCCTGTTTGAAATAGGCGAGGAACCGATCCACGCCCAGGGCCGTGAGAAACAACGGCACACCCAGCCCCAACGAATAGCTCGTCAGCAACAACACCCCGTTCGACATCGACTCAGTCGTGCTAGCATACAACAAGATGGTCCCGAGCACCGGCCCGACACACGGTGTCCAGCCGGCGGCAAACGCCACACCGATCAAGAACGATCCCACATACCCGACCGGCCGATTTCTGAACTGGAACCGATGTTCCATTTTGAGAAAACTGATATTCAAGATCCCCAATAAATAGAGGCCGAAGATGACGATCACAATCCCGCCGATTCGCCGAACGTAATCTTGATAAGTCACCAGAGCCTGTCCAATGAAGCTGGCCGATGCACCAAACGAGATAAAAACTGCTGAAAATCCACCGATAAACAGCAAGGCGTTGACGACGATGGTTTTCTTCAGCTTCGAGCGCACCGTCGAATCGGTGAGTTGTTCGATGGACAGCCCTGTGACATATGAAATGTAGGAAGGGACCAGCGGAAGTACGCAGGGCGAAACGAACGACAGCAACCCAGCTGAAAAAGCCGCCACAAGAGAGATATTCGTAATCGATTGCGACAATGTCGGACAGACTCCTATCAGGATTCGGAAAAACTCTGTAGACACGCCGGAACTTCACTGATCCGCATATCTAGGATAACAGGTGAACACCACGCGGGATGCTCAAAAAGGCCAGACTTCTCACCCGCCCAACCCTGGCACGCCAAGACGCGCCTAGTCCCAAGCAAGGCCGCAGCGAGCGAAGAGGCGAGGGAGGTACCGACCGCACTTTGTGTGGCCGTTCGCCCGTAGAATGGATCTTGGCGAACGGAAAACACCCTCCAGTACTTCCGAGCCTCTGAGCGACGTGAGATGAAGCTGGCGAACTTTTTCAGCATCCCTGCTAAGACTTCATCAACATCTGCACCAACTGATGCGCTTCGGGAGCTCCCCAGTCTCGCGCGCCGAAGATCTGGTGACGGATAATCCCTTGTCTATCGACCATGAACGTCATCGGGAGACTCCGGGCGCCATAGGTCAATCCCACACGATAGTCGTCATCGTGGAGAATGGGGAACGTCAAGCGGTTCTCTTGCTGAAACGGCCTGGTAACCGTCACGCCTTGCGCATCGGTAGACACGGCGAGAATTTCAAAGTCCTTCCTCGGAAACGTCCGATAGAGCTGCTCCATCGCCGGCATCTCGACCCGGCAGGGGCCGCACCAGGTGGCCCAAAAATTCAGCAGCACCACTTTGCCGCGCAAGTCCGTAAGCGTCACAAGATGGCCATCCAAATCTCGGAGCTGGAAGTTCGGCGCCGGCTCACCGAGTTTGATCGCGTTGCGCGCAGCAACCGGTAGGACATCCGGCGCCGCCGCACCGCCTATTCCAACCAGTGCAACTGTCAGACAGAGGATCGTTCCGCCAATGGCAAACTTCATCATTCCTTCCCCACTCCACAATCCGACTGCGACGCGTCACGCCGTCTTGGGCGTGACGTTGATCCCCCTGTCGAAACCTGTAGGGTTATCGAGTCCATAACCGGCCAGCGTGCTTCGGTGCATCATACTCAATACAATATCAGTTTGACTACTCGTTCATTCTCCATGAGTCATCAGACGAGAGGTCAAGTCCACATCCTTGTTGCACGCCCAATATCGGGTGTCGGCATCCTAGACGGTCCCATGCCGTCGGAGGAATAGACAATAGAGGACACATTCAGATACTATCGCAAGAATTCAGCCTTTTGCCTGATCATTGATCACCTGAACCCAGAGGGGCTAATGCGACACAACTACCTGTTCACATCAGAGTCCGTGACGGAAGGACATCCGGACAAGATCGCCGATCAGATCTCCGACGGAATCCTCGACGCGATCATTGCCCAGGACAAATATGCCCGGGTGGCCTGCGAAACGATTCTGACTACCGGCATTGCCTTCGTGGCCGGTGAAATTTCCACCAAGGCCTATGTCGAGATTCCCGACATCATTCGCGAGGTCATCAAGGATGTCGGTTATTGCGACGCGTCCTGGGGATTCGATTACCATACCTGTTCTGTCCTCACCGCCATTCACCAGCAGTCGGGCGATATCTCCATGGGCGTGGATTCCGGCGGTGCCGGCGACCAGGGTTTGATGTTCGGCTATGCGACCAACGAGACGACCGAACTCATGCCGATGCCGATCGTCCTCGCCCATCGGCTCACCAAGCGGCTGGCTGAAGTCCGGAAAAAGAAGATCCTACCCTGGGTCCGTCCCGATGGAAAATCCCAAGTCACCGTGGAGTACCGGAACGGAAAACCGGTGCGGATCGATACCATCGTCGTCTCGACCCAGCACAGCCCCGACGTGACGAACAAGCAAATCGAGCGCGACATCATGGAGAAGGTCATCAAGCCCATGATGCCGAAAGGACTCTACGACCCGGCGAGCGTGAAGCATCACATCAATCCCACCGGCCGCTTCGTGGTCGGCGGTCCAATGGGCGACACCGGGCTGACTGGCCGCAAGATCATCGTCGACACCTATGGCGGCCACGGCAGCCATGGCGGCGGCGCTTTCTCCGGCAAGGATCCCACGAAAGTCGACCGCTCGGCTTCCTACATGGCCCGTTACATCGCGAAAAACATCGTCGCCGCCGGGTTGGCTCAAAAGTGCGAAGTGCAGCTCGCCTATGCAATCGGCGTGGCAGATCCCGTCTCCGTCCTCGTCGATACGAAGGGCACGGAAAAGGTGTCAGTTGAGCATCTGGACAAGCTCGTCCGGACACACTTCCCCCTCACACCTCGCGGCATCATCGACTATCTCAAGCTCCGCCGGCCGATCTTTAGAAAGACCGCATCGTATGGGCACTTCGGTCGGAGCGAACCGGAGTTCACCTGGGAAAAGACCGACAAAGCGAAAATCATGCGCAAAGACGCAGGCCTGTAATTTACACCGGACCGATTACAAGGGGGACGGATTGAAAAATCCGCCCCCTTTTTACTGACCACTCATCACCTGTACTGGAGGCCTCTGTGGAATACGATGTGAAAGATATGGAACTGGCAGACCAGGGTAAGCTCAAGATCGAATGGGCCGAAGCGACCATGCCGGTGCTGCGGCTGATCAAGAAGCGATTTCAGCGAGAGAAGCCCTTTGCAGGGCTCCGCGTCACGGCCTGCCTCCACGTGACAACCGAGACCGCCAATCTGATGAAAACACTCCAGGCCGGGGGGGCCGATGTCCGGCTCTGCGCCTCCAATCCGCTGAGCACGCAGGATGAGATCGCGGCGGCGCTCGTCAAACATGATGGCATTCCGACCTTCGCGATCAAAGGCGAAGACAGCAAGACCTACTATCAGCACATCCAATCGGCGATTGGCCACAAGCCGCAGATCACGATGGACGACGGGGCCGATGTCGTCTCGCTGATCCATTCCAAGCGCAAAGACTTGCTCAAACACGTGATCGGCGGCACGGAAGAAACCACCACCGGCGTCATCCGGCTCCGCAGCATGGCCGAGAAGAAAGTGCTGAAGTTCCCGGTGATTTCCGTCAACGACGCCGACACCAAGCACCTGTTCGACAACCGCTACGGGACCGGTCAAAGCACCATCGACGGCATCATCCGCGCGACGAACCGATTGATCTGCGGCACCACCTTCGTGGTCGCCGGATACGGCTGGTGCGGGCGCGGGATCGCAATGCGCGCCAAGGGCATGGGCGCCGACGTCGTCGTCACCGAGATCGATCCAGTCAAGGCAATTGAAGCGGTGATGGACGGGTTCCGCGTCATGCCGATGGAACAGGCCGCGCTGGTGGGAGATTTTTTCGTCACAGTCACCGGCAACCTCAAAGTCATCCGTGGCGAGCACTTCGCCGCAATGAAAGAAGGGGCCATCGTCTGCAACTCAGGCCACTTCAATGTCGAGCTAGATATTCCCGCCTTGGGAAAATTGAGCCGCAAGAAACGCCTCATCAGACCGGGCGTTGAGCAATTTACATTGAAGACCGGCCGTCGGGTCAGCCTGCTCGGCGAAGGACGACTCGTAAACTTGGCGACGGCGGAAGGACACCCCTCCAGCGTCATGGACATGAGCTTCGCCAACCAAGCACTCGGCGCGGAATACCTGGTGAAGAATTACAAGAAGCTGGAGAAAAAAGTCTATCCCGTCCCTCCGGTGATCGACAAGGAGATCGCCCGTCTCAAACTCGCCGGCATGGGGATGAAGATCGATACGCTGACGAAGGAGCAGAAAAAGTATCTGGCGTCGTGGGAAATGGGGACGTAGGCAGGTCGAGTACGGTCCCTCGCTTCAGCGCCTTCGAGACACCCCTTCCACGGCGCTCTGAAGCGGAAGCCTTCTGGAATTCCTTCAACTGCGGTCGCTTCGGCGACCGCAGTCCTTCAGTCAGTTCCAGCTTTCCTTCTCCAGACGCCGGGCGGGGCCCCGTCTCTCTCGGCAAAATCGCTCAGGACCGTGCCCGACCTGCCTAGAATAGAAGAATTGGCACTCCGCTAAGATTTGCTATTTGCCGGCCCCTGCGGCCCCGCTGCCGCTCGTAGCACCGGGAGCGTTTGAGCCTCCCGAAGTCTTTCCCGCACTCGACCCTGAGGTGTCATGTTGCCCGCTGTCTGTTCCCACCCCCGAGCCTCCACCCTGTTGGCCCTTCTTTGGATTCGTGGGACTTCCGCTCTCTGCTTCCGGGTTCCGAACTCCGCCTGGCACGCTCGGGTCCACCACGCCACGGAACGGATTACCCGTAAAGCCTCCGCTGGGGGGAGAACCCTGTGCCATGAGCAGTGCCTGAGAATGCTTCTTGCCCTCAGCGGAGTCGGAGGTTTGAGCGTAGGCTCCACTGCATATGAGCCCCGCTGCAACAGCGCCTGCTGAGACTATCTTCGTAAGGTTCATCGTCATCTCCTTGGTTAAGAAAAAAACGCCCCATGCCCGTGTTGGGCCTCGCGACCCTCGGAACCGAGCCGCTCATCTCTCAGCCGGAATTTCCATTATGGACTCCGGCCCGACCGACGTCACACTCCGGCTTTTCTGCCTCCATTCTCCGTCCCATGATTCAGCCTGCCGGTTGTTGGTTCGATGCGCTGTGCTCATGGCTTCAAAGCGTCACGGCGTTATCAGCCATTGGCAATACTGTAGCTATGTCACATGATTGGTCCATGAAGGGAGCATGAAGAATTCTTCATCACTAGCTGTACGTGGCGTATTCCATCCCCTACTGAACAAGCGGAAGCCAGCGGGCTCCGGAAATCTGTATTCGTGGTTCACGGACAACACTGAAAAGGCTCTCGCGGAATTGAAGCGGTTTCTCACATCCGTCGACATAGGGTCCGACATTTAGATCTGCTCGATGAGCAATCACGCCATCCGCTCGCCTACAATCATTTGTTTTTGACCATGCCGAGAAGATGCGTTGAAAGCCGCAAGAAATCGAGATACAGCGCCCCATCGCGGGCCATGGGTTTTTGAACCAGTCCCACCTGGCCAAGTCCGGCAAGGCTCTCACCCAGTAATGAGCAGGGAGCAGACATGCCTCATCGATATCCTCAAGACTCACTTATCAAACGAGGGCGCCTGAAAATGATTGACAAGGCGTCTCTACCGAACGCTCAATGATCAACATGAACCGAATTCATGTCGGCTTATCGGGATATTCTTACAAAGCATGGCAAGGTAAAGGACGGTTTTATCCCGAGAAACTGAAATCGACTGAGTTTCTCCGGTATTATGCCCAGCGCTTCAGCACTGTCGAGCTTGATGGCATGTGGTACCGGTTGCCGACTGAACAAACGGTGCAGGGGTGGCTGGAGCAAACACACTCTTCCTTCATCTTTTCCCCGAAAGCGCATCGGCGGATTACGCATATGCATCGGCTGCGGCCGGACGTGCTCCCCTTTATTAAGACAATGCTGGATCGTCTGGCTCTGCTGATAAAGCAGAAGCGGCTTGGGCCGATCTTGCTGCAACTCCCACCGAACTTTGCGCGCGATGAGGATCGGCTCAACACATTTCTAGAGCAGGTCCCACGTACCGTGCGCTGGGCGATCGAGTTTCGACACGACTCTTGGCATGTGCCGGAAGTGGAAGAACTCTTGAGACATCATGGCGTGAGTTGGGTAGCGGCAGATACGGATGAGGCTCCAGCTCAGATCCGCGATACCGCCGAATTCTGGTATGTGCGCTTGCGACGGAGTGAATACACCAAGGCAACGCTCTCAGAGTGGGCTGCACGATTCACTGATATGGCTCAGCACGGGAAAGATTGTTTTGTCTACTGCAAGCATGAGGATGAAGGATCGCCATGGATATGGGCGGACCGCCTTCTCGAATTCACTGAATGACAACACACTCCCCCCTACCCCACCCATCCTTGCTCGCCACGATGCCTACTGCGTGAACGCGCCTGTTTGACTAGCCATGCTTCGTCGAGTACAAGATACATTGCTGGATCAACCTGTGAAGCTTTTCACCTGAAACCTCCCACATTCCAAGTACAGGGAAGGTGGAAGAAAACCAGTTTGAATATTGTGGTCATCGGTCCGGCAGATACACATTTACAACGTCTATTTCTCACATCGGGAACTGACAGCGCCTCATATCTGAAGGGAGTCGTCATGCGATTCAGACATTCCATTGTACCGATGGTCACCTTCCTCGTCATGAGCACAGGACTCTTCTGCGGAGCCGAGGCAAAAACAATCGAAGCGGGCCATGGGACTGTGAGTTGGACGGGACAAGGCGTCATCGATGATCTGGGAGATGGGGAGAGAATCTTTAGAGGTATGATTACCGGGACCATCCTTGTGAAACATCCTCCCGCAGGCTCGGCACCGCCGAAGATCCATAAGGGGAAAATGGATTGTCAGGCGATTCTCCATATCAGTGAGAATCAAGAGGGACCGAAGACGGGCGTCTGCATCATCAGGGCCCATGAAGATAAGGACCTCGCGTACGTAGAGATACGATGTGTTGGAATGAAAGGTGAATGCAAAGGCGAAATGACGTGGGCTTGGGGAAGGGGAGGATTCAAGGGTATTGCGGGGACGACGCCATTCGTCTCCAATATCTATATTGAACAAGAGAAAGCGGGACGGATCCACGGAAGTGCACATTGGCCGGAGATGACCTATACGCTGCCATAGGGATTCAAGCCTCGCAATGGGACAAGAAAACAGGGACATTCTGAATTTCCTGATATCGATGGGGATTGGCGGGAGTGGAGGTCACCGGAGGCGCGGGCGCGACTAACAGCTCCAGAGTTTTAATCAGCTCGGGGATGTCACGGCTCGCAATCCTCCAGCCCCAGCTGTTAAAATTCACCTCTGTTCTTCCGTATTGGCGTCGCTCAAAGATGGCGTCTGACACCTACCTTCCACCCCCTCACGTGCCAGCCACTTTTTACTTCAGAGACGACTTGGGCGTATCCTGCCAGTCATGAAACGGTGGGCTCTGTATCTGATCGCTGTGCCCCTTGGATTAGGGGGATTGGTTTACCTCGTCGGATTGAACTTTTCAATTCACTTCTCCGACATGTGGAGTAAGGACCATCAGCCCAAGAACACGCCGCGCGATGTCGGAAAGATCCCGGATGGGAACGCAGTCCCCAGAGAGGTACTGAGGCTACGGCACAAGCATCAACTGAGAGCGTTGACTGAACGGGAAGAGGGAACAAAAATAGAAGAATTGCCGGATGGAATATACGGTTTCTCAATGTGCCGCGTCGTCGCGTTACGCGCAACGCGTGGCAACACATTCTCGTTAGAGATTCAGAAGCATGATGGGATCCTGTTCTATGTTGGGTATGCCTCTGACGAGGAGATAGACCAATATCTGGCTCGTCAAAAAAACTTCCATATCCTCATGTCCCCTCACCCAAAGAAAGGGGCGTCATCCCTGTTCGACATCCCCGTCGAGTTTGTCTCGAAATGCGAGGAGCGTACTGAGGGAGATGGGTATCGTTTTGATCTGTTTGTTACCACTATCCCGGAGTTACAAATCTAACTGGGATTATTCATGCCGGTTCGTCGTAGTAGCGATCGGCGATTGCAGAAGAAGTGTTCATGAATAATGCGGGTTAAGTAGGTATAGTCCGTGGCCGACGCGGGCGGGGATTGGCTATATGGTCGCTCACCCCTTCATGACGATGGTCAACCTACTCATTCGTTAGGAGTCGAGGCTCTTCATGGGCGGCTTTCTCGCGCTGGCGCTGGCAATCGGAATCGTCTTCGGCGCGCGTAAGTTATGTGATCTGATTCGAGCGCCACTATGGTTCGCAAAGTTTTTGTTCATCAGCGCATCTCTCGCCACCACCTACTTTCTCGCGGAAGAGGTCGTTCCCAATAAGCCCTGGGGTATTTGGCTCGCCATGCTCGGTGCCGCCACTGGAATAATCCCAGTAGGTTTCATTGTGTTTAAACACATCGAAGACGACGACAAGGATGCACGGGACTCCTCTCGATACCACGTAGGCAAAAAACAGTGACATTCTAAACTCCCTGATCTCAGAGGTGGTGGCTGGCAGGAGCAGAGATCACAGGAGGGGCGGGGACCCGCCGAGGCTCGACCAGAGATAAAAGCTGAAGCTAACCTAGTCCGCGAGGGAACTCCCCAATGCGTTCCGTCTGGCCAAGCCCGTGAGAGTCACATCGGGGGGTGTAGGGGCAATTCACATACCAATTCCCTTCGAAACTATAGTCTAGATGCTCTTCTCAGAACCGGCTCCCCGTGCAGCCGCCCCTGTTTGACTAGCTAGGCTTCATGACGTACAAGATACAGTACCGTGATAAACCCGTGATGGCCTGGCGCCATGAAAGCGATTACATTGCGGAACCTTCCCCTCGAAATCGCCCTACGGTTCAACTACGGGCCAGGCAAAAGAAGTCCAGCGTAAATAAGGCGGTCAGCCACTGGTCCGGCGGATAGACATTCACTCACCGGCGCTCAATTGCCTCTCACATCGAGAACTGACAGCGCCGCATATCTGAAGGGAGTAGTCATGCGATTCAGACATTTCATTCTACCGATGGTCACCTTCCTCGTCATGAGCATAGGACTCTTCGGTGGAGCCGAGGCGACAACCATCGACGCAGGCCATGCGACCGTCAGCTGGACAGGACAAGGAGTCATCGACGATCTGGGCGATGGGGACAGACTCTTTAGAGGCACGATTACCGGAGACATCCTCGTGCAGCATCTTCCAGTGGGCTCGGCACCGCCGCAGATCCATAAAGGGAAAATAGATTGTCAGGCGATTCTCCATATCAGCGAGAAGCAGGAGGGTCCGAAGACCGGCGTCTGCACCATCAGGGCCCATGAAGACAAAGATCTCGCGTACGTAGAGATACGATGTGTTGGAACGAAAGGCGAATGCAAAGGCGACATGACGTGGGCCTGGGGTAGGGGAGGATTCAAGGGTATTACCGGGACGACACCATTCGTCGCCAGTATTTATATTGAGCAAGGGAAAGTAGGGCGGATACACGGGAGTGCGCATTGGCCAGAGATGACCTATACGCTGCCGTAGGGATTCAAGCCTCTCAATGGTGAATAAGGTATCATGACCAAACCAATTGTCCCTGTCGGGCGATGGGGACAAAATGGTGTCAGGTACACGGTTTCCAATGATTCCTGACGGCTTGCCAATGGCAATGAACGATCACTCTCTTGTTTCCCACGATCGCTCTGAGCCATAGGCCACATGCCATCCGTAGCCCTCTTTCCGTCCGCATACGCCCGATGATTCAGAGGAGAGGTCTTTCGGCGAAGCGTGATCCTGTTCGTCGTTCGTTTTACCAACACATCAAATCGACATACGTCTTCTCGCAACGCTGCCTTTCCAATCACCTCCCTCTTGAGCCTCTCGTTGACCTCCAATAGCTATCAGCACGCCGTCGGATGGATACGCATCTGGGCTGGGAAAACACACTCGGTTAGTCGCCTGATCAATTCCGCACTTTCTTGAAGCAAGAGGATAACTTGACTGGGTACATGAATGACGTAAGCTTACCCGAGTGACGATTCCTCGGGCGACCATTCGTAAAGGCATTTACAGAATGACCCTGCTTCCGAGATGGGTGCTGATAAGCCTCGGTGTGGTCGGTACGATCTTCGTTGCCGTCTCTCTGCAGGCTGCATCCAATCGGCCATTTTGGACCGAGCAGGCGATGTTTCGATTTGGGGACGATTTGTTTTTTACAGGGCGAGCGACCTGTGTGTCTTCTGCCGAGGATGGACGACAGCGCGCGTACAATGCGGCATTTCAGGAAATTTTGAATTACACGCGAACGAAGGAAGTGATCGGTATTCCTATTGAGACACAGATGATCTACGAAGAGAGCGAATCTGACACTTGTCGTTCCAAGCAGATTTCCGTCTGGCGTCTCCTCCGGGCGCCTGCTTCGAAATTGGATAAACTGAACCGCGCGGCGTCTCATCACGCTGCTTCTCAAGGTCTGCAAACCGGAGGATCGGGGGTATCTGGAAAAGTTCGAGACCTGACACCAAAAATTGGAACGTATAAAGACGAGGCGTTTGAATTATTCGGGCAACCAAAGACAGTATCGATGATAAGAAATGCCACAGAATTGCTCTGGGAATATCCCCGGTTTGGGTTCACGCTTATTTTCGATGCTAATGGGTACCTTATTCACTGGAAGCACGTAGGGCCCCAAGCAAGTCAATTTGGAGAACGGTCGGGCGGGCATCGGAAGTCTGACTTTGTAGGCTTGGAGGGCAGTGTCGATCCCTCCAGGAAAAAGAAGATTGAGGAAGACACGATCGACCTGTCGAAACGCTTGGAAAAGATGCAGTTGAAATCCAAAGATCGTGAGAAGGAAACCGACGCGGTTAGATATTGTGAGCGAGTGTACTCTCATGACATACCGCTTAAGAACTCATGCATTCGATATGAAAAAGACAAGAAAAGACATGTGCCTTTATTGGGTGGGGACGTGAGGGCTGATGCCGACCATGCGGCGAAAATCATCTGCGAGAGACGATGGCCTAGCAATGTGACCCTCCAAGACTCCTGTCACAACTTCGAGCGAGATAGAATATTAAACTTCCGACAGAGGCAGTACTAATCACTCCGTTCGGAGGAACATAATCCGTCTAGGGAAACGGGGGATTTTCTTGGCCTTGAGAAACCAGACAGGGACATCCATGGCTCGATCATGATGGACTTGAGGTGTGGTAAAGTGGGGGCGGGTGCTGAGGTTGTACGGATCAGAGGCTCCTATGAGATCAACGAACTTCGCTCCTCTCAACCTCTCCGATTACGAGATCTCTTCTGAACAAGGTTTTCTCCCGAAGGACCCACTTGAACATCTTCCAGACTTGCCGGCTCTCACCCATCTTGGGCATGAGATGCCGAAATTGCTGAGCGCGCGGACGGTCCGGCAGTTCATCGACGTGCAACGCCAGCTGCTTCCTTCTATCCCCCCAACATGGCACATGGAAGAATATCGGGCTGCGATGAGGATCCTTTCGTTCGCCGGTCACGCCTATGTGTGGGAAGTGCCGGACCAGCCGGCTGCGGTATTGCCACCACAATTGGCGAAGCCCTGGCACGAAATTGCACAGTGGGTAGGCCGTCCACCGGTGCTCTCGTATGCCTCCTATGCGCTCGACAACTGGCGGCGGCTCGACCGGACGAAGCCGATTCAGCTCGACAACATTGTATTGCTCCAAAACTTTCTCGGCGGGTTGGATGAAGAGTGGTTTGTTCTGGTTCACATCCAGATCGAACGGGAAGCAGGATCGGGGCTGGCCGGACTCCTCCGCGCAATGAGCGGTGCGGCCGGGGATAAGGAGGATGAAGTCTTGATTGGGCTTAAATCCTTGGCATGGGCTCAAATGGCGATGCGCGCCACTTTGCTCAGGATGAAAGAGCGCTGCGATCCCTACGTGTACTACAACCGCGTGCGACCCTACATCCACGGCTGGAAAAACAGTCCTAGCTTACCGAACGGGATCGCCTACGAAGGTGTGGAGTCCTATGCCGGCCAGCCGCAGCAGTTTCGAGGCGAGACCGGTGCACAAAGCGCTATTGTACCCTGTCTCGACGCCGGACTCGGAATTGCCCATGCCCCTGACCCATTGACGCTGTATCTGCAAGAAATGCGCGACTACATGCCTCCGCGCCACCGGTCGTTCCTAAAGGCCCTGGAGCAAGCCACCGATGATCTTGGCCGTCCGTTGCTCGCCGGCTATGTTCGTGATCGCAAACTCAGCAATCCCGATCTCTGGACTGCCTATAGCGCCTGTATCGATCTCCTCGCACAGTTTCGTGAAATCCACATCGGCTACGCCGACAGCTACATTCACCGCCAACATCAAGCCCACGCAAGCAACCCGACGGCCGTGGGAACAGGCGGCACACCCTTCATGCAATACCTTCAAAAGCACCTGGATGAAACGAAGCAGGCGCTCGTTCAATAGGCCCTTCTAACTGACTTGCTTCATAGGAACCTACTGAACTATTGGCTGGACGAAGCGTGGGCATGTGAACAGCAGAGGGTCCACCGGATTGGCGTTGAATACGCACTGTCAGCGGCGTATCGTCTTTCCAATAAGATCCCAATCTAAATCATCGGAGGCCACGATGGCGAATACGTGTTCCCTGGCGGTTGGCAAGACACAGGCGGATATGTGCGGGCATGAGAAGGCGAGGCTCAGCGTTGCCGTACTTGCCACTATTGGCCTTGGGGCTTACTTCTTAATCAGCTGACCGAGGAATTGCCGCTTAACAGGTAAAGCCTCTCGATGGAGGCTCAAAAAGGCCGGGCGGGTAAGAAGAGCGACTTTTTCAGCATCCTGGGCTAGCGTGCTTGGACCATCGGTAACTCGCGCGAACCTTCCGCTTCCTGCTGAATGCGTAACCGTTCCAGCCGCGACTCCTCCATCACGTTGTGCAGCATATCATCGGTCATCTGGGTCATCTGCGCAGCTACGTCTTTCATATCGGCATGCTCGACAGCGCGGGACAACACTTCAGCCTTCGTGGCACCTTTACTCTTTCCCAAGAATGGCTTGATGATGAGATAGGCCACATCTCGCGCCGGCATGAAGCGGAGAAATCGCCGCAGCAACCGGAACGTCTGGATGGGATAGTGCAAGAGCTTATACACGAATAGCCTCTTAAGCCCCTGCCGGCGGACCTCATTGATCACTTCTCCGGGCAAGCAGGTCGGATCGATCGTGGAACATTTAAAATACTTGTACCAATCGGTGGTTTCGCTGACCAACCCGCGTTTCACATATTCCTGCCAGAGCGGAGTCCCTCGATAGACACAGAGTCGATTGAAGCCGAAGGTGTCGAGCGGCAGCTTTGAGGCCAAGTCGAACGTCGCGTTCATATCTTCGACCGTTTCATCGGGGTTGCCCACGGTGAAGAAGCCGTGGACGATTTCAATGCCGGCTTTCTTGGCATTCTTAACGGCAGTGGCTACTTCTTCCAACGTCTGCTCTTTCTTGAGGCGATCGAGAATCTTCTGGCTCCCGCTTTCAATCCCGAACATCACCGTCCGGCAATGGGCCTTGGCCATCGCAGGAAACAAGTGCTGGGCCACCGAGTCTACCCGCCCTTCGATGCCCCATTGGATCGAAAGTTTTGCATCCATCACGCCCTGGCAAATCGCCTCGATTCGCTTGGGTTGCAGCAGAAAATGGTCGTCCACAAAATAGACGGACCCGTAGCCGCATTCTTCAAGATACTTGAGTTCGTTCACCACATGCTGGGCGCTCCGCGCGCGCCACTTGCCTTCGTTGAAGATCGGAATGTCGCAAAATACGCAGGGCCACGGGCACCCTCGGGAAGTTTGCATCGTCGTGAAGCGCTCCATCGAGAGCACCGCGGGCACGTCAAGCGGCATCGACTCTATAAAATCGAGCGGAAGGCCTTCGCGATCCGGGAAAGGCCACTGATCGAGGTGGCGCTCCATCGGCCGGCCGGAGTTCTGTACGACCTTGCCGTCCTTCGCCCAAGTCAGCCCCGCGACATGGGCCGGATCATCGATCCGTTCGAGGAGATCGAGAAGCAGCTGCTCGCCATCTCCCTTGCAGATGAAATCCACCTCAGGACACTGCAGTTTGACCAATGCAGCGTTCAAGCTTGCAAAGACGCCTCCGAAAGCCAGTTTGACCTTCGAGTTGGCGGCACGAATCTGACGAGCCAGGATCTTCGCGTAGGGATAGCTGGTGGTACTGAGAAAGCTGAGGCCCACCAGAACCGGTTGCTGCCGATTGATTTCCGCGAGGATCACTTCGTTCGGCGTGTCAGGATTGGCCTGATCGAACATCACACACTCGTGGCCAGCCTGTTTGAGCACCGACGAAAGGGACATGATGCCGATGGGAGGAAAGCCCATGACCCGGATACGGCCATTTTTTGCACGTGTTTTAGCCGGGAGTGCGTAGAACTGAGGGTCACGTACGTGGATCAAGAATACGAGCATGCTGATCTCCAAGCGTGGGATGCCCGGACCGCAGTTACTGAAAGCCAGGGCCGATGCATCCGGATGAGACAACATCGAACCACGTCTTGCATGTCCTAGTCCGATCTTCTTTCTGGGAAACCAACGCGCCGTGGAGAGTGCTCTGTTCCGGGGAGAGAGCGGTTCCTGTTTACTAGTCTGCGCCGCGGCCTCGGAGCAGATCCAGCTGAAGTCATGATTCTCACTACCGGTATCAGAGTAGCATGGTTCGGGCGCGGAGTAAAAGGTAATATCGTTGCATAGGCACATCACAGGCTCCGGCTCTACAGCCGAATAGCCGTCGCTCATTCAAACCATCCTCGACCTGGCAACTATCCACCGCGAGTATGCGGTGTCTCATCATCGATCCCTCAGATCGAATTCCTATGCCACGCATCCATGGAACGCGATTCCCCAAAGCACGATGACATACACCATCAAGAGGCGCCGGAGAATCTTGCGCCGCAAAATTTGCGCAAGATCATGCCCGAGAGACACATACCGGACTGGTCAAAGTTGTTCGCTTTTGAATAACAGATTCGGCGGGCCGGATCCCTGAATAAGAGATGATCGGGGTCACGAGATTTCGGGAATATGAGTCCTAATTGCTGTATGAGCGAACAGAAACGACAGCATTTTGGATGGCTTCATTCAACTCCCGAGCCGAGGTATGTCGTTTGAGCAAACAGGATTGAGCCCCATGAAACAATACCTGTTCATGCAGGGTAGGATTCGAAGATGAGTGAGGATAATCACAGGAATCGTTGGTTGCTTTCGGTCCGGGATCAATTCCAGTAACACTTCAAACCCTGACGAATCAGATAGGTCAAGATCTACAATGAGACAATCGATTTTGTGATTCCCGTACCAGTATCACTGTGCCCCAATACTTGGGAAGGTTTTTGGCCAGAGGTGAACCGAAGGAGCAGCTTTGTTTATCAACAAAAGATGCAGGCTCCCCGGTCAGGACTCGAACAACGCTATGCTTCGCATTGTCCGGCAAATCTTTCTACTTCGAGAATCCGGTTCGTCGCAAGAAGGACGTACGACTGCGAGATAGACCTGCTTATAATTCGAGGACCGCTCTCAGCGGCAAATGATCAGATGCCTGACGAGCCAAAGCGGTGTTGTGTACCCTGAGCTGCATCACGGCGTGCGGGGGCCTGACCCATATGCGATCGAGGGCAAGGATGGGACATCTGGCAGGAAACGTCGCGAGATGCCGGGCGCGACCGAACATCGCCTGAATCCACCGAAGCGGCCGCCCCCAGATAAACCACTCGTTTAGATCCCCCATCAATACGCAGTGTTTCGTCCCGAAACCCTCGAGAACCCGTTGCACCTGCTCGCGCCGCTCTGCCGGACGTAACCCGAGATGGGTTGCGATCAGTTGCAGGATATGTCCGTCGCAGTTCACATCGACATCGATGGCTCCGCGCGGTTCATGCCGGAGCACCGTCAAATCAATGAGCCTCACTCTAAGGGGGTCACAGCGGAGCAACAAGGCATTCCCGTACTTTCCGGTTTGCCGAAGCAACGTCGGTCCGGCGATGGCGTGTAAGCCAGTTTCCTGCGCGAGCCAATGCATCAGCTCAAGGCCTCGGTGTTCGCGGGAATCCACTTCTTGCAGCGCGATGATATCGGCGTCGAGTTCTTTGAGCACGCCAAGGATTCTCCCCGGATCATAGCGCCCATCCCCGCCGACGCAAGAATGAATATTATACGTGGCGAGGCCCAGACGCATGATTAGGCTGCCCGCGCTGTGAGAGAGGTTCCACGCCGGTTGAGCCATCGCCAAATGCCGATGCCTGCAAGAAAGCAGAGAAAGACGACCCCGGCGAGCATACCCACGCTCATCACGCTCGGATGTTTCACCGTTTCGCTCACTTGATCGACGAAGATCGACATGATCAACAGTCCAGGCACTTCTCCCAACACCGTGCCGAGGGCAAAATCTCGGAATCGAATATGAGACGCTCCCGCTACGAGGTTCACGATCGTAAAGGGCGCGACGGGCATAATGCGGATGACGATCACTGCCAAGATTCCCTTTCGGCCCAGTCGTTGACTGAGATGGTTCAGCCGTGACCCGGCGAGCCGTTGGATCGACTGTCGCCCGAGAAGATGGCCGATTCCAAATGTGAGGAGAGCGCTCACCGTCATGCCAATCAGCGCGTAGATAAATCCTAGAATCGGCCCAAACGCGAGGACGGTGACGACGATGAGTGCCGTCACTGGAACAACCATGAGTCCTCCTAGGACGAAGGCGGCCAATGCAAGAAAAGGTGCAACGGCACTATGTTCGAATTGTTCGGCATAGCTCACCATCGTAGGAATGTTCAGCAATCGTTCAAGGGACGTCCAACGCCAAGCAGCGGCCACTGCCAGCAATCCCACCAATACGGAGGCACCGATCATGAGTTGCCGGCGAGCCGACGGCCGGGACGCACGCGGCACGATTGTGGCCTCGTAGGGCCGGCTGGGGTCGATGTAGTCGGCATCTGGAAGCCAGCCATCCACGTCCACGGGAATCTGATCGTCAAAGACGCTTAACGTGCGAGGCTTACCTCGCAGTCTCTCGATCGCCCTAATCAACGATCCTTCGCGTGCGATGGCGTCGGCAATCTGACCCGATTCCACATCGAGGTGTTCGCCAAGGAGCCGATTCCGAAAGTCGGCGATGGTTCGCTGGATCTCAATATCCCCGGTAGCCTCGATAGCCAGATCACATTCGGTGTCAAATCCCATCGAGCGGTTGCTGCAGTTGGCGGAACCGACCCGAACCAAATTGTCATCGATCACACACACCTTCGCGTGCACGCTGATGCATTCATGACCCAATCCCGGAAGGTGCGGAAAATAGAGAGCCAGCCGGTGGAATCGGTCATCAGCTCTCAGCCGCTTCAGCACCCTCCCGCGTAATACATCCATCGTATGTTGCTCCAGCCAACCGTCGCTGTTTGGATGAAGCAATAAGACAATTTCCGGCCCCTGAGGATCTTGTAAACGCTCCACAAGCGCCCCTTCGATGACACGCGAGGTGAGGTATTGAGTTTCGATGTAGATGTACCGCTGCGCCTGTTTAATTGACTCGATGAACAATGCCTCGACTTCTCTGACCTCCTTGAGATTCTCATACTCCGGTCGCGTACGGGCGATCGCGACGGAGACATGCTGGAAATCAGGCGAGACTGCAGGCGGCCAAGGGTCGCCGACCGGTTCACTCAACGGGAGAGGCAACTGATCTCCTGTCGCACCTTCCCATCGCTCTCGCGCCAATTCACCGAGGGCGCGCGCTGCCTCGCCATCCACCATCATTTGAACGTCGTGAAACGGCCGGCAGGGTTTCCCGTCCATGAGCCGCCGATGAGGATGATCGACCCGATGTGCGGTGGTATCCCACCGGCACTGGGCAAAATCCATCCCTCCGACGAATGCCACCGCATTATCGATCACGGCGATTTTCTGATGGTGCGATGCGCCGACAGGATGGGCTCCGTCCTTCACAGTATGTAATCGCCGAGGGCCGAATAATTTGGCATACGATATCCATTCACGTTCGATGCTGTAGACCAGGTGATGATCCCACGTAAGCACATAGATCTGCAGTCCTTGGTGTCGGCGAAGAAGTTCGCGAAAAAAATTTCCGATTTGATCAGGGAAGCCATCCGGCTCTTGATCGATCAGCATTCTCGTGCGGCTGTCGAAGTCCCAGCCAAGAATGAGGATTGACTGTTGAGCGCGTATCGCTGCTGCACGAAAAGCAGTAAAGTACGCAGCTCCATCGATGAGGAATGAGGCACGCCGAACCTCTTCGACTCGCCAACAGTTTTGTCCCGTCTGGAGAATTGGAACATGCCCTGTGGGCACCTGAACCTCAATGGTCATGGCTGAATTCCACAAGGATTAGCATCCAGATGGGTCCGATCTGCTCCATCACCAATCCTCGTCTCAGCAGAGTCGACCCGCTCCTGGTGAAAGTTGGTTCCACTCAGTAGCTCTCTGAATCTGTACCGTAACAGGGAGAAGCTAAAAGGATACTGGGTAAGACCCTAAGGGGCGACTCGAGCGGCGGTGATGGTCTTGATGTTCCAAAGCGATCACCGAGGGGGGAGGGAGGCGGCGATAGGACGCGGGCGCTGACAAGGTAATTCCATGGATCGCTCAATCGTGTTGGGCAGCTTGAAGCAGGTTGCGAATCAACTCGGCGTGCTGTTCAAGTTCTTTGGCATTGGCTTCCCAGTGTGGTCCGACGGAGTCTGAGTGATACTTTCGCTTTCCGAGGCGACGCAACAGAGCGGCCCGCTCGTCGAACGTCCGGACGGCGGACCAGAGGGCCCGCTCCAGGCCATTCGCATGATCCGCCAACAAACTGTCGGGCGAATAGGCATGTCCCACATGGCATCGGAACTGGAGGGAAGGTCCGGCTTGTGTTTCCCATAACGGCCCGTTGCATTCAGGGCAGACAAAGGACGTCGGTAGGCCGAATTTCTTCTCCATGTCCCTCGGACTCATCGACCGTTTCGTCATACGGGATACCCCTCTCTTGTTCTTGGGGATGTCGTGCGTCGTGGCCAATCGAATCAACAAAGGGCCTATCTTCGCCAGCGGCACACAATGATTCACCTTCACATTTCGCAGGGCGCTCTGCGGCATCGCGGGTACCACCGCGTCCTTTGGGTCTTGGACGATGGCGATTCCCCCGCGACTTTTCACGGCGTGCAGGCCAGCAGTTCCGTCGTCCAGATTGCCGGTCAGCACGACGCCCACGACCCGAGGTCCATAGCATTCAGCTGCCGTCCGAAACAAGGCATCGATGGACGGACGATGGAAATTCTCTCGTGGTCCTCGGGACACGCGTACTCGGGTACCGGACAGTTGCAAGTGATGGTCCGGCGGTGCCACATACACGTGCCCTTTGCGCACGGTATCTCCATCGACGGCGTGCGCGACGGATAACGACGCGACCCTTTGGATAAGGGTAGGCAACAGACCAGGCCCTTGCGCAGAAATATGCATCACCACGAATACCGAGGCAGGCAGGTCTGCTGGCAAACTCCCGATTACACGCGGAAGGGCGTCCACACCGCCCATCGAGGCACCTATGACAATGATGTCATGTCTAACCATAGGCCTTTCTCAGTTACGAACGAGCGTGATGTTTGAGGCACGTCTGCTTCGCCATGGAAGGCATGATGAACCACCCCAACCAAAAACGCTGTTGTCTTTTATACATGATGTCTCAGGAAAAGGCCTGGGCCGCATTGCCTTGATAATTGATAGTGGCGCCTGACCCAATGAACTAGGAAAAACCCTGAACAGCTTGGCCTTAGATGTTTAGCCACGCTTCAGACTAGGCGCCTGCCTAGGTTCGCTATCTCTTGGACTCGAAGTACAGTCGTCTTGATAGGGTTGACGTATAAATGAGGAGGGAGACTTATGTGTATATTGCCTAAATTTGGAGGCATTTTTCTATCGTGTGTGTCGCTCGTGCTACTGGGCGCGCTAGCCGGCTGTCAGTCCACCACTGGAAAGACGGCCGGCCAGACTATGAGTGATGCATCTATTTCCACGGCCGTACAAACGAAGTTGACGAGCGACCGTGTCTCGAATTTTCCACGCATCGATGTCGATACCGAGCGTGGCGTCGTCAATCTAAGCGGGATCGTGGAGACAGATGCACAGCGGACTCGGGCAGAACGTCTGGCGCATCAAGTGGATGGCGTCGTGAAGGTCAACAATAATTTACAGATCCAGAAACGCCTTCCCACCGAAAAACACAGCACTCCATCACGAGCCGATGACATGAAGGCGGCCCAACCTGCTCAACATGAAAAGGATAGTGGGCAGATGGATCAAAGGGACAGGGCCATGCAGACCCAAGGAGCCTCAATCATCCAAGGGGAAGTGGTACGTATCGAAGGCGATACCTACTTTGTGAAGGGCCGGGACGGGAAGGAAATCAGTCTACATGCAGACACTACGACCATGAAGACCGACACAATTAAGACAGGAGATCATGTCGAGGTCAAGCTCGACCAACATAACCATGCGCTGTCGATGCTTCCAGCTCCATGAACGGAGATGGGGTATTGACGAACGGACATCCGATATCGAATCGGGGAACCATGAATGAAGGAATCGTGGCCAGCCGGTGATAGTGGCGCCAGGCTATTTGGACCGGGTTCGCCATCGTACACGCGATAATGAAGATGACGACATGCCCTCGGTCCCATCGTCTAACGTGGGAGGACGCCGGCCCTCAAGTCGGAAACATGGGTTCAACTCCCATTGGGACCACCAGATGATTTTTCCGAAAGGCGCCGTACCCAAGTGCGAAGGGCACAGCTTGCAACGCTGTATTCAGCGGTTCAACTCCGCTCGGCGCCTCCAAACTTCAACTGATACGCGTAGCCAGACAGTGGACAAGGAGGATGTATGATCAAGCTCGCATCATCAATACTCGCAGTGGTCATACTAGGTGTCGGAGTGGGAATCGCGGGAGCCGCCGATTCGGACAACGAGGCCAAGCCGACCACGGATGAACGCTTCACCGAAGCCGCAGTCAAAGGGACGCTAATGCAGATCGGCAAAGAATATGTGTGGGTTACGGACAAAGATGGGAATGAAATTACGTTGCACGTCGAAAAGAGCACGACCAAACAGGACAAGGGACGGGTCGGAAATACGATCAGATCCAACAAGACAACTAAGAGGCATACCACGACAGCGGAACGAGCGAGTATCCAATAACATACCCACAGCGGACACAGGAGATGGCATGAAGACGGTGCATCACGTCAAGCATCTGCCCTACTCCTCTGCGCTACCCAGAGAAGAAACGGGCTGCGGCGCAAGGGACATAGTCAATCCTGCTTGTCAGGAACGCGAGCAGAAGGGATTGTTGCAGGAAGAGGATTCGATGCTCCTTGAGACTCGTGATCTTGGATCGCGTGCGGCTGGGGTTCCTTAAAGTCCCGGGTCGGGCCCAGGTCCTGTATCGGGCGATCCAATGAGTGCGCATTGTTCGTAACAGCCAAATCAGAGTTCCTTTTGAAGCTGCCGGTAAATCCTCCAACTAGTGTGACGACGAGCGCGACGGCCGCCAAGAGGTATAAAATATTATTGCTGTCGGGCCGTTCCATAATTCTCCCTGTTGACGTAAGCTTTCCCTATTCATTTATTCCCATGCAGTGGCGTCTTAATAACACCCCCGAGAGCCCTCATTGAACTAGGAATCTCCCTTGGCTCAATCCATTCTCATCCCATTTATCCCATCCCGGCAACCTCTCCGCTACTGAATACGATCCGAACTCGATCGGCAATCAATTCGACGCCGGCCATCCCTATTCCTCCAACAACATAACCGCAGGTCCAACATCAGTCATGAATTCCCTGTTACAAATTCTTGGCCGTCGGCGATCGATCGTGAGATTCCTCGAGAGTCGCCATATTCTCTGCCTCAGCGATTCCATCCGAGTCGCCTGCCATTAGTCAGAATCCATTCCATATGAATTCAAGCCATGCGCACTTGAGAGCCACGAAGGCAGCTAGGGTCAGATCGTTGATCATCTAGGGCATATTCGAGGGCATACCGAGTGGATGGTCTTGTATGAAAGACCTTATGGAAGAAACAAGGAGGATTTCATGCGTATTGCAAATAAGATGTCCCGTGAAATTGGTGAGCTAAACTGCGCCTCTCCTCTTCGCTCACCATTGGGAAGCGCTCACCATGTGGATGTATGTCGACGCTGTGGGGGATTCCTTGTCGATGACCACTGCATGGATCTGGACCTATGGGAAGATCGAGCAGGATACCGATCCTGGGCGATGCGCTGTGTCCAGTGCGGCGACCTGATCGACGAGACTATTCTGCGGAATCGCTACACTTCCCACATCCCGCATCAAAGCGAACCCCCCTCGAAGAAAATTCCACGATTTTTTCTAAGGGCAGAACAAGAGGATTCACAAGCTGCGTAGGTATGTGGGTGGGGCACAAATTCTCTGGGTTATACGACTTCACCCTTTATTCCAACAGGCCTCAATCGAGGGCCACGTAAGCTGAGAGAAAGTCAGGGGGGCTGGCCGCCTGCCAGGAAGCGGTCAGATGGGCACCGGCATTTCGTGAAGACATTGTCATCTCTCTATGAACATCTCCGGCGGCGTCGAGACGCGGTCCGACATTATGCGGCTGCCAAGCGCCTGCTCGATTGATGTTAAGATACGGCTAGGACAGTACGATACAATCATGAGCCTTCCCGAGTGCATATGACACAGGCTCTGAAAAGAGGCGGCGTGAGGAGAGGCGTAGTCATCAATGTCGTCATTCCCGCACTCCTTGGTGCCGCCTTCGGTATGATAAGCGCTCTCCTCCTCATGCGGTATCCACAGAAAACGAACAAGGAGAACCTTCAAGCCGCTTACTTGGGGGAGATTGAGGTCATCCACATTGCTGTTCGAGATGCGGCGAAAAATGCTTTCAGCGCATGGCAAGACAATCATGATCTTGCAGGCCGGAAATTCTCTTATTCTCGTGCAGTCTACGATGGAAACGTCTCTCACCTAGTCGAAGTGGGCGATAGGCAACTCGTCCGGGACATCGCATTTTTCTATGCCGTGTTGGAGCAGGTTCGCGAAGAAGGCCGTCAGCTAGAGGGTCATGCATCCGATTCGGAAGGATTGTTTCGATATGCACACCATCTTTGGTCGGCCTTGGGACTGTCCATGGCCCTCATTGAAAAGCTTTCCGGTGAGCCTCCGAAGGTTAGCCGGGCCAATAGCACGCGAGCACGGCAATTTAACGCGAATGCACTTGATGTAGACATGGAATTTCTTGCCATTGCGGCTGACAAATTCTGGGAGGTCTTGCTTCCGGAGGAATTTCTCCCGGCGAAAAACATTTTATGAGGTGCCGAAAGCACCGACCGCACAAAGCGCTCTTTCATCTGCCTCTATCTACCTCCATGTTCTATCTGGTACCAGCTTGGCTCTAGCTCGTGCATAGTTTCAATACCCTATAAAGCGGTAATTGAGAGTGCATCAGCGAAATGCAGACTTCTGTATGGCCCATTTCCGATACTCGACATGGACCATGCTGGACCATAAAACGTCACGAGAGTGCTTTATGCGTAGCGGGAAGAAGAGGGAGGCAGGCCCTCATCGATGAAATGGAACGGTACGATCGACAGATAACAGCTCATGGCATTTGTCGTAATCACAGTTGGAAGCACTAGGCATTACCCCAGGAGGAATAGGCCTGCGTTGTGCATAGAATAGATTTCCAACTTTGCACCGGACTCCTTCATCGCGGGTGCATACTGCCGCTTCCACCAAAGATGGGCCATCTCTTATTGCGGCAAGGCCAAAAATCTGCAGCACCGCTTTACCGACATGTTTCCACACCTGGACCTAGCCCGCATTATTCATGAGCACTTCTGTTGCAATCGCGGATTCTCTGCTACGACAAGCCTTCGGGCAGGCTCGCCGTTCGCTCCCTCGACGTACTGTTCAAGTACGCCTCGGGCTCTCACGGCTCCGCGTGCCCGTCTCGCGACGCGACTGCGCGATTTTACGACGAACTGTCATGAATAATGTGGGCTTGAGGTCTATGCGCATGGGCAGGCACTTTCGGTAAGACCACAGACGGGCTGGCGTACGTCGGAAGACCCCAGAGTTTCCACATGCCTATTTTGCACTTGGCTACGGTGGCGATGGCATCACCTTCATCGTCATTACGGCGATGATCATTACTGATTTTCATTTTGTCTTCGGTTTGCCAGGTGAACGGAATGGGGAATGGCGCTGTATCCAATAAGACAATGGGTTAACGGGGCTACGGAAAGAGGGGCCATGCATGACACTGGTATTCGGTGGGCGTGGGCAGTCGTCTGCTGTTGTCTACCACTAGATCTGATGTTGACCGCATCCCATGCTCAGATTCCTATCACCCTTCCGATTCCTTCCGCGAAAGAGCCCTCTACGGAACCGCCCTCTGAAGAAGTGGCGATTGTCGAGCTAGGGGACAAACGCGCAAAAGCTGAACGAGAATTGAAGGAGATTACGGCGAATCCAGATGCCGGAGTCCCCCAAGGCGGCCTTCTCGAACGAAGAGCATTACTAGAACAGATAGCACGAGGGTATGACGAGCAGGTTGAAGATTACAAACGGCTGAAGGACGCCCGCCACCGCCTCGCGGACATCGCTCGATCCAGCGCCGATTGGAAAGGTTTTGCGGAAGCTCCTCCCTATTCAATCTTCTTCGTCGATCAACTCTGGGACACGTCGTTTTCTCTTCGTCTGGCTGTCGAAGGGGCCCAATCTCAGCTCAGCTTGATCGAGTTGAGATTTGACCGGGCGCGCGAATCACTATCGACAGCGGAGAAACACTTTCGACAAGTGTCAGAGGGATTAGAATCCGTCACCGATCCGTCACAGGCAACGCACCAACGAGAACTGCGCGACCTGGAAGAGTTACGGATGCGCGCGGCGTCCGTCAAGATCGCTGCCGCCGAAATTGCCAAGAAACGCGTGGAGGCGGAGATCTCCGAAACTCAGGCACGTCTGACGTTTGCCGATCGACAACTGGAGACGGCGGAACAGCAAGGGAAATTTGGCGAAGAGGATGTCGAGAAGGTTCGGAATCGACTATCACAAGAACGCCAGGATCTCGAAGAGGAATTGAAACGGACCATCGTTGAACGACGAGCAGGATCTCAGTCGCTCCAAGCCAGTATGCAACAAGAAACACGGTTAGCCTCGCAGTTCTCCACCGTGTCATCTAATAGGAACGCCCCGCTGAGCTTGACACATGCCAAGATGGCCGTCGAACTGAAGCGTGCTGAACTCGACAACCTGATTGTGCAGGGAGACCTTCTCCGGCAATTACTGGACGTCGTAGAAGGTGAGCGACAGTTGTGGGAGAGCAGATTTGTCGTCGCGCATGACTTGATGCCAGCACGCGCTCGGGAAGCCTATGCCAGGCTCGCGCCCCTCTTCGCGAATTTTCATGCTTTTCGGGAGCACCTGCATCAGCAACTCGTGGCCACCTCCGGACGAATCAGCGAACTCGACAATCGTCTCCAAAATGCATCGAGTGCAGAGAGTCGTCGTCAATTGAGGTCGATGCTGCAGGTCTACCGGCAACGGGAAGCGTTCTATAACCGTTCGCTTCAGCGGACGGATGATGCGTCAAGATTTCTGGAGCGCTGGAAATCTGAATTCAAAGAACAACAAAGAGGGCTGCCACTTTCCGCAAAAATCGATGACTGGATCCAGCTGACCTGGGGGTTTGTGAAACGAGGCTGGACGTTCGAGGTCTTTTCGGCCGAGGACACGATTGAGTTGGACGGGAAGAAGATTACGGGGTACAGAAGTGTGACGTTGGGGAAGATCATCAGCGCGCTGGTAATCCTCTTGGTTGGATACTGGCTCTGTTTGTACCTGGCCAAACTCATCGGCCGCCTGGCCATCCTGCGATTCGGCATGTCGGCGGGCGTAGCTAATCTCATGCGCCAGTGGAGTCAGGCGTTCTTTATTATGGTTCTCATCGTGATCAGTTTGGTATCGGTAAAAATTCCCTTGACCATTTTTGCCTTTCTGGGGGGAGCCTTCGCCATTGGTGTGGGATTCGGGGCTCAGAATCTGTTGAAGAATGTCATCAGCGGCATTCTCGTCTTGATCGAGCGTCCCTTTCGTGTGGGGGACCTGATCGAGGTCGATACTATTCGAGGACGCGTGACGACGATTGGTCTTCGCTCTTCCACAGTCCGGGATGCCAAAGGCATTGACACACTGATTCCAAACAGCAGCTTTCTTGAACGCCATCTCACCAACTGGACCTATTCAAGTCAGCAAGGTCGATTTGCTCTTCGCGTGGGAGCTCCGTACGGATCGTCCACGCACGGCGTGATCGAGCTCTTGACGAATGTCGTCGGCGGACATCCTCAAGTCCTCAAAGCCCCAAAGCCACAGATTCTGTTGGAAGAGTTCGGATCCCAGGCTCGCATATTCACTTTGAACTACTGGCTCGAGATTCGGCCTGATATCGATCCTCACGAGGTAGCCAGCGATCTTCGCTTCTCCATTGAGGAAAGTTTTACGAAAGCTGGATTGAAAGTACTTCCCGCCGCCTAGCTGCACGCGGCTCTTCGCCGAGTGGATAGTTCGCTCGACCATCGCGACGCATACTTTCAAGAGCCCGGAGCACTTCACCACGAAAATCGAAGACGAGTCCAAAAACTCGTGGTCGAGAGGCTCCGTGAAGCACTGCAGGCACCGATGCTCGCAGCGTGCTCGCCGTCAAATTATCCCCAGAACGAACAGCTCTTTCAGCATGCTTGATCCAATGCAATGTTCGAAGTCCAAAGCGAGAGCCATTTTAACCGCTGAACCTAGGGGAAATCCTGGGTATATTAATTTCTGATTAAACTACAATAGATATCAAAGCGAGCGAGGTAACTAGTGCCGTATCGTTTTTTGCCATGGTTGGCTGTGCTTGCTGTCCTGGTACTCCAATCTAGCGGCTGCGTCACCAATCCCTATACGAAACGCTGGCAACTTCTCTTAATTCCCCAATCGTACGAGACAAATCTAGGAGCTCAAGCCTATCAAGATGTGTTGTCCGATCCGAACGTAAAAGTGTCGCGGGATCCTGCCGAAGAGGATCCGGTACAACGGGTCTCGGCTCGCATTATCGAAGCGGCCAAACATTCCAAATACGCAGAATCGGCGAAAGTATTTCAGTGGGACGTGACCGTGATTAAAGACGACAAGACTAAGAACGCCTTTGCCTTACCGGGAGGAAAAATCGCCGTCTTCACCGGCATTTTCCCGGTCGCCGAGAACGAAGCAGGCCTCGCGGCAATCATCGGACACGAAGTCGTCCATGCACTTGCGCGACACGGGTCCGAACGGATGAGCCAGGGCGTACTCGCTCAGGTGGGACTTGTCGGTGCCGCGATCGCCATGCAAACGCAGGGTTTCAGCCCGACGACCAGTCAGGCCGCGATGTCTGCACTGGGGGTCGGCACACAGGTCGGTGTGCTCCTGCCATATAGTCGCGCCCACGAATCGGAAGCCGATCACATCGGACTGCTTCTCGCCGCCGAAGCCGGTTACGATCCTCATGAAGCCGTCTATGTCTGGGAACGCATGCAACGTTCGTCCGGCGGTCAGCAACCTCAAGAGTTCCTCTCGACACACCCCGGCCACGAGACAAGAATCAAGCGGTTAACGGAGAAGATGCCCGAAGCTCTTGCCTTGTATCAACAAGCGAGCAAAGCGCCAGTTGCGCGCCTTCCCTCACTCGGTAGCCCCTCCGCCTCCACTTCCCCTTAACGAATTACACGAAAGGAGGACCATCACATGCCTACCATACGGTCTATCATGCTAATAAGTGCGATCGGCATAAGCGCGATTGGCTTCGCCGTGCTCCTGGAGGGGCATGGGTTTGTCCAGGCATTACCGAGTCTCGCGGAGAGTCATGACGAGGGAGTGCGAGATGGAATGAAGGTAACAGTCCAGTTTCAAATCACGCCGCAGGATAACCCCACCACGACCTACAGCGATACCGAGCAATTCATCCAGGGCCAGCATATTATCCCGCCTACGCTTGAGCAGCGGATGGCAGGCATGCACCAGGGAGAGAGTAAAACGTTTCCCCTGTCGGCGGAAGAAGGTTTTGGCCCCCACGATGAGACAAAAATTCAAATTATCCCGACAGGCGATTTGCCGCCAGTAGCCCGGGAAGGCGACACCATAACTGATGACGCAGGCAGGCATGCCAGGATCATACGGATCTTGCCGGATAAAACGTTGATTGATCTCAACCATCCCCTGGCGGGACAACCGCTGATAATCAAGCTGCAGATCGTCACGATTGAGAACCCAGATGAGGAGGAGGTGGACACATATCCTCCGGGTGCTGAGCTGGCGGCAAATACGGTCAAGGAGGATGTAGGTTGAGGCACGGCACAGTGATGTTCGAATTGATACTATTCCAGACCCGGAGATTGTCGAGTCGCGCGACGCGATGATCAAAATTACCGCCACCACTGTGTGTGGTCTGATCTGCACTCACCTGTATAGCGGCCTGATGCCGACGATGGAGTCGGACGATGTGCTCGGCCATGAGTTCATGGGCGAAGTGGTGCGGGTCGGGCTGGGGCGTCCAGCGCGCTAAAGCCGGGCGATCTCGTGCTAGTCCCCTTTACTATTTCTTGCGCTGTCCTACTCTTCTCCGAGAATGGTCTGTTCTCCCTGTGCAACACGTCTAACCCGAACGCTATCTTTCTCACAGGCTATGTGGGTGCCGCCTCTGAGCACCTGGGACGCCGTACCAGGCGTACGTGCTGACGCCGAGGCGTGGTCAGGCGCTCCCGCTGATTACAATCATCTTGGATCCATGGTGCGTCATGGTGGTTTGGGACCAGGTTGGCACCAAAGTAATGGAACAGAAGAAGGGTTCCGCTGTGGAGTTGTCTGCACGGATCGAAACGGAAGACCAAGTCAGGCAGCGTCCTTAGAACTCAACGAATGGAAGTTGCAGTTGTGCACTGGACAGGCACTTAAGGAGACGGTGGCGAGTCTGCGTGCGCACGCGAGTTATCCGCGAAGCCGGTAACCAGGTCGATGATCTCAGTTTCGTCCGAGAATGCCTCCGTCTTAAAAGTCTTGGATTCTCTCTATTTACTAGCTGCTCAATCTGATTCAACATCACTTTCTTCCTGTGATTACGACAAATGCCATGAGATGTCATCTGTCGATCGTACAGTTCCACTTCATCGATGAGGGTCTGCCTCCCTTCTTGTTCACACCACGCGCAAAGCACTTTCATGATGTCTCATGGTCCAGCATGGTCAATATCGAATATCGCACAACAAATAACGGGTAAACGTGAATAAAAATGGGTTCGGCGAATCCTACTGCATCATATGACGAAAGTGAATGTGGGAGAATCCATACAGAAGTCTGCGTTCCGCTGATGCACTGTCAGTCACCGGCTTATAGGATATTGAAACCATGAAGGTTTTTCTTGCTGAAGCCCACTGGTGCCAATCAACAATTGGAGGCAGATGAAAGGCCACGGCGAAAAAACAGTCTCGAACAGAGGACCGAGCGATCCTCGCTCTCCTTGACCTTAAGTTCCGTTGGAGCGTCTCCACGGCTTCTCCTGCGATGGACTGAAGCCGGAGTAATCTTCCTTCGAATACGGCACGGCAAACTGCAGCAGCGGGTTGCCCAACTGGAAAATCGGGTCGCAACGGGAGGACCCTTACAATGAACTTCAGTAAGAACCAACTGACGGCTGCCTAGGCCTCTCTCTACCACGCGAGGAATGATCCACTCTTTACTGTCGTACTGTAGGAAAACCGCGTACTCATCTAACATCTGAGAATACAACGATAGACACAGCGAACTCCCTCCAAGTTCCTACAGTATTTCCCAGCACGTCGCCAGTAACCTTCCTCTCATCACCGCTCATTCATTGGGTTTTTATACTGACTCTTCTCTTGCTGCGAAGGTACGCCCTTTGCGTAGTTCCCACAGGGTAGGAGTCCCTTCGGCCTCTTCTCAGATGACGAAATCTGTTTTGTAGTCTGTCAGAGGTCCTTCCACGTTCGAACATGGCTTCCCTGGGAACGGTGTGTCTGCTTCCAGGGAGAGAATATCAATAGGAGTATGTGTATGAATTGGGTGAGAGCCATCGCTGGTGTGCTTATGTTGTGGTCTAGTACCGCAGAGAGTGGCATGTTGACATGGAATCCCAATAGTGAACCGGACCTGGCAGGATATCGCGTCTATCAATGCCGTCTTCAACCCTGTACCCTCTCCTCTGGTCATGCGACTCTTCTAACCACATTGGGACAGGGAACAAGTTTCAATATCGGTACGCCGGCAGTGATTCAGTACTACTTCGTTACGGCATATGATTCGTCCAATAATGAGTCGCCCATGAGCAGCCTCGTGACCTTCACTCCCGCCGGGGTGGGGACCATAAGACTAGCGGTCTCCGGTGCCCCGAACCTCCCGCTCCATGGGACTACCACTCCGGTGACGGTGGGGATCCCGGGCGCAGTTCCCACGCTCGTGCAGTTATCGCGAGATGGGCATCCTCCCTTCGCGACGTGGCCCTCGGGGACGTTTTTTACGTTGTCGCCGGACGGCCGTTCCCTGACGGGCAATTGGTGTATTTCGAGCGGATGCTGGGGTGGAGTCGCTGGTCCCCATGTGCTCAATGTCGTGGCGACCTATGCCTCAGGAGCGACCGCCACCGCGGCCGTCACGGTCGAGGTGAACTGATTAACTGCACCTTCAAATCCAGCCTCTGAAATCCAACCACTTGTTGTTCACCAGCACTGGGGCACAACAAGCAGGATACGGAGGTGTTTGAGAAGCTTTGTGAGCCGAGTAGGGGTCGAACCTCCGGCCCGCTGATAAAGGGTCAGCGGCCGAGCGCAACCTTGACCGCATTCCCAATCTCAGCCGGATTCTTCACCACTCGGACACCAGCGGCCTCCAAGCTCTTCATCTTCTCGGCTGCTGTGCCCTTGCCTCCCGAAATGATGGCCCCGGCATGGCCCATGCGGCGCCCTGGCGGAGCCGTCATTCCGGCAATGAAGCTGACGACCGGCTTCTTGACGTTCTTTTTGATGAACTCAGCGGCTTTTTCCTCCGCATCGCCGCCGATCTCGCCGATCATGACGATCGCCTGCGTCTCGGGATCTTTCTCGAACAACGCCAGCACATCGACGAAGCCTGTGCCATTGACCGGATCGCCGCCGATGCCGACACACGTCGTTTCGCCCAATCCCATTGTTGTGAGCTGATATACCGCTTCGTACGTGAGGGTTCCGCTGCGGGACACGACGCCGACCACACCCTTCTTATGAATGAAGCCCGGCATAATGCCGATCTTCGCTTCATCGACGGTGATGACGCCGGGACAATTGGGTCCGATCAATCGCACATCCTTGCCTCGGAGTGCGCGCTTCACCTTCACCATGTCGTTCACCGGAATGCCTTCGGTAATACAGATCACGAGTTTGATGCCGGCATCCGCCGCTTCCAGGATCGCATCGGCGCAAAACGGCGGGGGCACAAAAATCAGCGAGGTGTCGCACTGGGCCTTCTTCACGGCCTCCCGCACCGTGTTGAATACCGGAATACCCTCGACCTCTTGTCCGGCCTTGCCCGGCGTCACACCCGCGACAACCTGCGTCCCATAGGCCTTGCACTGCGTCGCATGGAACGAACCTTCCTTACCGGTAATCCCCTGCACCACCACCCGCGTATTCTTATTAACGAGAATGCTCACGACGTTCCCCTTCGTATAAGTTGAGACCTTGAACCTTGTACTACTAGCGAACCTGCCTCGGTGTTGGAATCCGACCTTCGTCCATGTCAATCAAATCGAAGACACCCAGCGCTCCGACATCCACCTTGGCAGCTAAGTCAGGATACATCTGCTGCCGATACGCCACCCGCGTGACATCAGCCCGGTATGTTCCTATTTTCTCAGCCCCTTCCTGCTTCTCCGCCAGGGAGTGAGGCTTGGCCTGACGCTCGATCCAAGCGAGAATCGCTTCGTTGGAATCCGCTGACAGAATCGCTTCTCGTAACTCTTCTCCGTCCAGGCCTGCAAACGCGAGAAACTGACCATCCAACGTCGTCGGGCTCGGGCCAAGAAGATTCTTCACATATACAGCGGGGAGCTGCCCCTGTACCTGCAGCCGTACTTTATCAATCAATCTCGGAAGCAGGACGTATCCTCCCAATCGCTCTCGGGGCGATCTTAGCGACACTGACAAATCCTTCCTCAATATCACCAACCATGCCTTTCACTCGCCACCCGTTCCCACTTGACGGGCGAGGCGGCGTAGGCTGTCGAGAGCGACCTTGCAGAAGGAGCGGGGACCCGCCGAGACTTGGCCGAAAAGGAAAGCGGGAACTGACCGAGTCTTCGAGGGAATTCCCGAAGGCTTCCGCTCGGCCGAGTCCGGAAGGGTCGCTCCGAGAGGCACGGGAGCGATCGGCAGCCTATGCCGCCTTGCCCGTCAACTTCACAATCTTCTGAGCGGCTTCCCACAAATCATTCGCTACTTCCAGCTTGAGACCAGAGTCAGCCAATAACTTGCGGCCTTCGTCTGCATTCGTCCCCTGTAGCCGGACGACCAACGGTACATTGATCTTCACCTCTTTGGCCGCTTCGATCACACCATGGGCAATCCGCTCGCAACGAACAATGCCGCCGAAGATGTTGATGAAGATACCCTTCACGTTCGGATCTTTCAGCAGAATCCGGAAGCCGGCTGCCACCGTTTCTTTCGTCGCGCCGCCGCCAACGTCCAGAAAGTTCGCCGGCTCGCTGCCCGCCAGCTTGATGACATCCATCGTCGCCATGGCCAGGCCCGCGCCATTGACCATGCACGCGATGTTCCCGTCGAGCTTGATGTAGTTCAGATTACTTTCTCCCGCTTCGATCTCGAGCGGATCTTCTTCGTTGAGATCCCGCATCTGCTGCACATCGGCATGCCGAAACAGCGCGTTATCGTCGAACGAAACCTTGCCGTCCAACGCAATCAGTTTCTTATCGCCGGTGATGACCAGCGGGTTGATCTCCACCATGGCCGCATTCTTGTCCATAAACAGGCGATAGAGGTTCCCAAGCATCTGAATAAATGGATTTACGACGGCTGGTTCCATGGCAGGAAGCCCGAGTGCGAACGCGACGTTTCTCCCGTTGTACGACTGAAACCCGACGGCCGGGTCGATTGCCTCCCGGATGATCTTTTCCGGTGTGTGTGCAGCGACTTCTTCGATCTCCATCCCGCCTTCAGTGCTGGCGATAAACACGGGCCACCCGCTATCCCGATCGACAAGAAGGCTCACATACAATTCCTTGGCAATCGCGGCTCCTTCCTCGATCAGCAACCGCCGCACTTCTCGCCCCTTTGGACCGGTCTGGTGCGTGATGAGGGTCTTGCCGATCAGTTCTTTGACCAGGCCCGGAACGGCCGCCTTATCCTTCGTAATCTTGACGCCGCCGGCCTTGCCGCGACCGCCGGCATGGATCTGCGCCTTGACGACAAACACGGGGGTATTCAGCTCTGCGGCCCATGCCGCTCCCGCCTCGGGCGAAGTGATCTCTCTCCCGCGCGGCACCGGAACTCCGAACTGCCCGAACAACTGTTTCGCCTGAAACTCATGAACGTTCATGTCTTCTCCTTCCGGGCCCTTTCTTACACGTCTCGCTTGTCTCGCATTTCTCGCGCGTCGCGCTATTCTTTTCTCGTGTACGCCGGCAGGATCATGGGTGAGACGATCCCGTTCGAACTGCCGTGTTTCTTGGCCTCGGCACGAAATCCCTTCAGATGTCCGACCGTCAACTTCCCTTGTGGCATGGCAGCGGCACGGGCCGCAGCCGTCAACCCTGATCGCTTTCCAAAGACCATCAGGTCGAGCAGCGAATTCCCCATCAATCGGTTCCGCCCGTGCAATCCGCCAGACGCCTCGCCCGCGACGAAAAGATTCTTCACGTTGGTTTCTGAATTGGTATCGATCTTCACGCCGCCGTTCTGATAGTGCAGCGTCGGATAGATCAACACGGGGTCTTTGCTGATATCGATGCCGAATCGTTCGAACTGCAGCATCATCGCGGGGAAATGCTTCTCCAGGGTGCCGGGGCCATGTTCGGCATCGAGCAGCGGAGTATCGAGCCAGACGCCGATGCGCCCGGACATCGTGCGAATACCGCGCCCCTCTTCACACTCCCGGATAATCGAGGAGGACACGACGTCGCGGGTGTCCAATTCGTTGACGAACCGTTCACCCTTCGCATTGACCAAATGTCCGCCTTCGGATCTGATACCCTCCGTGACCAGCGCCCCGATCAGCTGTTCGGGGTAGACAGCTCCGGATGGATGATACTGGAATGTGTCGATATGCATAAGTTTGGCGCCCAGCCGATAGGCCAGGCAGAGCCCGTCACCCGTCGCACCGTAGTGATTGCTGGTCGGGAACCCCTGAATGTGGAGCCGGCCGATCCCGCCGGTCGCTAAAATGACGGACTTGGCGGCCACGACAACCTGGCGTTGGTTGTCGAGGTCTTTGAATATGGCGCCAGTGCAGTTCCCCTTCTCATCGCTCGTCAGCTCGATCGCGGCGCAGAACTCGAGTAACTGGATGCTCTGATTCAGTACCTCGTCCTTGAGCACCCGCATGATTTCAAGACCGGTATAGTCTGAACAGGTCAGAAGGCGAGGCTTCGAACTCCCGCCGCCTTTCTTCACATGGAGGTTACCGTCCCCATCGCGATCGAACAGCACGCCCAGGCTCAACAGCCATTTCGCAATCGAGGGACCTTCCTCGACCATCACCTTGAGCAGCTGATGGTCATTCTGCATGTGGCCGCCCTTCAGCGTATCCACGAAATGCGTCACGGGCGAATCCTCGGGCGCCACCGAAATCTGCATGCCCCCTTGAGCCATGACACTGTTGGAGTCGCCGAGGCGGAGCTTCGTCGCCAGGATGACTTTGGCGCCGGCACCATGTGCATGAAGCGCCGCCGCACAGCCGGCCCCGCCGCCGCCCACCACCAGGACATCAGTCGTGTAATCGGCCTTCAGATCGAACTCATCGGCAATCGGACTATTGCCTTCCAGCAATGCCGCCAGTTCAACGACCGTCTTATCCCCCTCATTGGGACCGAAACGGATCGGCCGATAGGCTCGCTCGCGAAAATCAGGATGAAACTTGTGGATTAGCTGGTCGCGATCAGAGGGAGAGAACTTGGGAAGGGTCTGCTTGCGTCGAGCATCCCGCGTGCGGTGCACGATCTGTTGAAGGGCGTGGATATCCATAATTTGTCAGTCACAAGTGTGAAAGTCTGAAAGTCGTCAAGTCCACTGAGCTGAAAGACGACCTTATGACTTTGCGACCTTCGGACTTTCTAACTTTCCTATTTTACCGTTGCGCAGTGATCGGCCAATTCTTTCTTGGTCATCTTGAGAATCTTGGCCCACTCGTCGTCGAAACGACCGTCTTGGATTTCCTGGATGCGCGTATCCAGGCCCAGCGGCTTCTCGGTGAAATGAGCCCCCTGCGTCCGACTCACATAGAGGGCGACGAGATTGGGGGCGATGTCCGCGATGCAGACCGGCGTGCACATGCCGCACATCACACAGTCCATGAACATCTCGGACACGCTCTTGAAATCTCCGAAGACAGCTTTCCAGACGCCTTCCCGCACATCGATCTGCTGCGGGCAGGCTTCGGTGCAGGCGTTGCAGTTTCGGCAGAGCGGCGCTTCAGGATAGAGATTGAAGAGATCTTGTTTCGGATCTTTGAGCGTCTGCATATCGTAGATGGCCTTCCGGGCCGGGAACGGCGGCATCATCGTGATCGACATGCCGTCTTGCACCGCCATCTGGCAGGCTAGGCAGGTCCTCACTTTAGGGTCGTCCTTCGTACGATAGTACGCCGCGCAGGCGCCGCAGAACCCGCCAAGACAGCCAGCCCCGCGAACGACGTCCTGACCGGAATACCACAAGGCCTTAATGATCGTGATCCCCTCCGGCACTTCATACTTCTTGCCGGCGATCTCGATGGTGACCATCTTGTGCCGGATGACTTCCGGCTGATCGATCACGTTTTCTTTGTCTTCTTGTGCCATATCTCTAGCTTTCAGCCTTCAGCCGTCAGCTTTCAGCCAGTTTCCTGAGCTGATCGCTGACAGCTGACCGCTGATGGCTCTTCTACGCAATCGCATCCACGATCGCATTCAAGGTCTGGCTTGGACGCATCGCCTTGGACGCCTTGGCGTCATCAGGATGATAGTATCCGCCGACATCGACCGGCTTCCCCTGGGCAGCGAGTAATTCGCCTGAAATCTTGGCTTCATTGTCGGCCATGTCCTTGGCAATCTTGGCAAAGCGCGCCGCCAAACCCTTGTCCTGAGTCTGTTGGGCCAAGGCCTGCGCCCAGTACAAAGCCAGATAGAAATGACTCCCGCGATTGTCGATCTCTCCGACTTTACGGGCCGGCGACTTGTTGCTCTCCAGGAACTTCGCATTGGCCTGATCGAGCGCGTCGGCCAGATTTTTTGCCGCTTGATTGTTCGCCACCTTGGCGAGATGTTCCAATGAAGCGGCGAGGGCCAGAAATTCACCCAGCGAATCCCACCGTAAATAGCCTTCTTCCTGGAACTGCTGCACATGCTTGGGCGCTGAACCGCCTGCGCCGGTCTCGAAGAGTCCGCCGCCGTTCAGCAGAGGAACGATTGAGAGCATCTTCGCGCTGGTCCCGATTTCGAGAATGGGGAACAGGTCCGTGAGGTAGTCGCGCAACACGTTACCCGTCACAGAGATCGTGTCCTTCCCCTCTTTGATTCGCTCCAATGAGAGGCGCGTGGCATCAGCCGGAGTCATAATCCGAATATCGAGACCGGTTGTATCGTGATCTTTCAAGTAGCGTTCGACCTTCGTGAGCAATTGGGCATCGTGCGCTCTGGTCTTGTCCAACCAGAAAACTGCCGGGGCTCCGGTAGCCTTCGCACGATTCACCGCCAACTTGACCCAGTCCTTGATCGGCGCATCCTTCACCTGACACATGCGCCAGATATCGCCTTCTTCGACCTGGTGTTCCAACAAAGTCTTGCCTGAGGCATCCACCACGCGGATCGTGCCGTTGCCTGGCACCTTGAAGGTCTTGTCGTGCGAACCGTACTCCTCTGCCGCCTGCGCCATGAGACCGACGTTGGGCACGCTGCCCATCGTCTTGGGATCTAATGCGCCATGTTTCTTACAGAAGCTCACCACCTCTTGATAGACCGGCGCGTAACTGGAATCAGGAATCACACACTTCGCGTCATACGCCTTACCGTCAGGGCCCCACATCTTTCCTGAATCGCGAATGACCGGGGGCATGGAAGCGTCGATGATGATGTCACTAGGCACATGCAGGTTGGTGATCCCCTTGTCGGAATTCACCATCGCCATGGGGGGCCGCTTCTGGTAGACAGCCTGAACGTCGGCTTCGATGGCTTTGCGCTGATCCTCCGGCAAGGCTTTGATCTTCGTGTAGAGGTCACCGATCCCGTTGTCCGGATCCACTCCGAGCTTCTTGAGCGTCTCGCCATGCTTCTCGAACACGTCTTTGTAATAGACCGTCACGGCATGGCCGAAGATCTTGGGATCCGAGACCTTCATCATGGTGGCTTTCATATGAATCGAGAACAGAACGCCCTGCTTCTTGGCGTCTTCGATCTGCTCCTCCAGGAACTGGCGCAGGGCCTTCTTGCTCATGAACGTGGCATCGATGATTTCATTGGCCTGCAGCGTTGCCTTCGGCTTGAGCACGGTCGTCTTGCCGTCCTGACCGACGAACTCGATCCGCGCTTCGGTCGCTGAGGTAGTCGTCATGGACTTTTCGTTGGACCGGAAATCTCCACCCTTCATATGGCTGACATGCGTCTTGGAATCGGAACTCCAGGCTCCCATCTTATGCGGATGTTTTCTCGTGTGGGCCTTCACGGAGAGCGGCGCGCGGCGGTCCGAGTTGCCCTCACGCAGCACCGGGTTGACCGCGCTGCCCTTGACCTTGTCGTAGCGGTTCTTGATGTCCTTCTCTTTGTCGTCTTTCGGATTCTCAGGATAATCGGGAAGCTTATAGCCTTGACTTTGCAACTCTTTGACCGCCTCTTGGAGCTGAGGAAGCGACGCGCTGATGTTCGGAAGCTTGATGATATTCGCCTCCGGTGTCTTCGCCAATTCGCCCAATTCAGACAACGCGTCCGCCTGCTTCTGCTGCGGTGTCAGATAGTCGGGAAATACGGCGAGAATGCGCCCGGCTAACGAGATATCGCGCAATTCAACAGCGACACCAGCCGCCTTGCTGAAGGCGTTGATGATCGGCAGAAATGAATAGGTCGCCAGCATGGGTGCTTCATCGGTTTTCGTATAGATAATTTTGTCTGCTTTGGTCGCCATGGCAATTTCTCTCCTAACTCCTTGTTAGTTCAGCGCATTTAACGCCGAACCGGCCTTGAACCACGCAATCTGTTGTTCAGTGATGCTGTGGTTCGCCTGAATGGTGAGTGACATACCATCCGGCTTATGGATGGTCACTTGCACCGGTTTGCCAGGAGCCAGACTGCTTAGCCCTGTCACGCTGATGCGATCCTGCTGTTCGATCTTCTCGTAATCCTTCGGATCAGCAAAGGTCAACGCCAAGATCCCCTGTTTCTTCAAATTCGTCTCATGAATACGGGCAAAACTCTTCGTGATCACGACGCGCACGTTGAGGAACCGCGGCGACATCGCGGCATGTTCCCGGCTGCTGCCCTCCCCGTAATTCTCATCGCCGACCACGATCGAGCCGATGCCCTTCGCCTTATATCGACGGGCAATCTGCGCCATGGTGAGTCCTGATTCACCCGTCAACACATCCATCCCCTTACCGGGCTCTGGGAAAAACGCATTGTTGGCGCCCAAAAACATATTGTCGCTGATCTTATCAAGATGGCCGCGGAATTTGAGCCATGGGCCTGCAGGCGAAATATGGTCCGTCGTCGTCTTGCCCTTGGTCTTGATCAAGAGCGGGAGTTTCTCGAAATCCTTTCCGTCCCAACGAGGAAAGGGCTGCAATAGCTGTAGTCGTTCGCTGGTCGGCGGAATCTCTACGGTCAAGCCCTCACCGCTGGCTGCCGGCGCAACAAACCCCTCCTCACCCTTCGCGAAACCCTTCGCGGGAAGCTCCTCTCCCACCGGCGGCAGGAACTTGAATTCCTTCCCGTCTGCACCCTTGAGCATTTGATTGACCGGATCGAAAGCCAAATCGCCGGTGATGGCATAGGCCGTCACGACTTCCGGGCTCGCGAGAAACGACAGGGTTTCGTTGATGCCGTCGTTGCGGCCGGGGAAATTGCGGTTAAAGGAGCTGACGATCGAATCGGCTTTCCCTTTCACGCCATCGGCCCGTTTCCACTGCCCGATACAGGGGCCGCAGGAATTCGACAACACCGTGCCGCCTAACTGTTCAAATGTCTCCAAGAACCCGTCGCGCTTCATGGTATGGTAAATGCGCTCAGAGCCGGGCGACACGAGGAACGATGCTTTCGCTTTGAGCCCGGCCTTCAACCCTTGCTGGGCAATGTGGGCCGAACGGCTGATGTCTTCATAGGATGAATTGGTACAGCTTCCGATGAGGGCCGCCTTGAGCTCGACTGGATAACCCTTCTCCTTGGCTTCCGCCGCCATCTTGGAAATCGGCCTGGCAAGATCCGGTGTATGGGGCCCGACGACATGGGGTTCGAGCGTCGTCAAATCGAGCTCGACGATCTGGTCGTAATATTTCTCAGGCGATTGAAAGACCTCCGGGTCCGCCACCAGCAATGATTTGTTGGCCATCGCCAGGTTCGCCAGATCGGCCCGATCCGTGATGTTCAGATACGCGACCATCTTCTGGCCGAACGGGAACACCGACGTCGTGGCGCCCAACTCTGCGCCCATGTTGCAGATCGTTCCCTTACCGGTCGCGCTGATGGTTTCGGCGCCGGGCCCGAAGTATTCGACGATCTTGTTCGTCCCGCCCTTCACCGTGAGTAAACCGCAGAGATACAGAATCACATCTTTTGGCGAGGCCCAGCCGCTCAACTTGCCGGTCAGGCGGATGCCGATCAGTTTCGGATGGAGCACTTCCCAGGGCAGGCCGGCCATCACTTCACCGGCATCTGCCCCACCGACACCGATCGCCAATCCGCCTAGCCCACCACCGTTTGGAGTGTGTGAGTCGGTGCCGATGATCAAGCTGCCGGGAAACGCATAGTTTTCCAGCACGACTTGGTGAATGATCCCCGCACCGGGTTTCCAGAAGCCAATGCCATACTTCTTCGCCGCCGAGGCGAGAAAATTATACACTTCTGCGTTCTCGTCCACTGCGCGAAGCAGGTCCTTCTCGGAACCCATCTCGGCACGGATTAAATGGTCGCAATGGATGGTGCTCGGCACGGCCACTGTCGCCTTGTTGGCCTGCATGAACTGCAATATGGCCATCTGGGCCGTCGCGTCCTGCATCGCCACGCGATCGGGCCGCAGCGACAACATCGCCTTACCGCGCTCCCACGTCTGCGTGTCGAAATTGTCCGCGTGTGAAACCAGCACCTTCTCCGACAGGGTCAGGCCACGGCCGAACTTCTTCCTGGCCTTCGCGAATACATCCGGCATTTTCGCATAGAGGTTTTTTGCAAGATCTATTGACATGGTCAAACCCTCAGTTATTAGTTTTTAATTTTGAGTGCTTAGTTTTAAGTTTCCGGCTAACTCAACACTTAGAACTTACAACTCACAACTTATTTAAGCGGTGGCACTTCGCGCCGTTTAGGCGCCGCATAATTTACCAGATAGTCGAACAGCCGGATCAAGCGGCTATCCTGGCGCTTCTGATCCACCCAATGCCCGATCAATCCGATCGTGCGTGACAGGATGAAGAAGCCGTTCAAACTGTCGACTGGAAACCCGATATCGACAAGCACCGCCGCCATCGTTCCGTCCACGTTCAGAATCAGGTTATCCTTCTTCACCGCGGTCACCTGCTCCACTTGCAACGCGAAATCGAGGCAGGGCGTCTTGATGTTCAAGCTCTTGACGTATCCGACCAACTCTTTGACCCGCTTATCTGGATTGCGCAAGCTCTTGACGCGATGGCCGATCCCCGGAACCGGGCCGACATTTTTCTTCATATAGGCAAGGAAATCGTCCACGGACATCTTATTATCGACGGCATACTTGAACCAGCGTCCGGCATCCGTCACCGCTCCGCCGAATCGAGGACCGATCATGATCATGCCGGCCGCCACCGACTGGGACAGACCGATGCCGGCGCAGGCCGCGAGAATCGTGGCATAAGCGCCGCTCACGCAGGGACCGTGGTCGGCCGAGAGCATCATGATGCGCTTGATGATTTCGGCTTCCTGTTTGGAGATCAGCCGTTTATCCCACAGAAGGCCGATGACGTGAGGAATTTCATAGCCCTTGTTGATGAGCTCGGAAGCGGGATAGCCGTCGTAGCAGGGTTCTTCACCACGGTCGTCGCTGATCGTGGTGCGGATCAACGGAGCCACCATGACTTCGTCCGCCTTCATCGCCTCTTCGATACTCTTCGGCAGCTTCGGCAGCACAGCCGGTTCGACCGGTTCCTTGACCTGGCCGGACTTCAACAGCTCCTGATAGGTCTCCTTGATCGCGGGGCCCAAGGCACCGAAGGTCGCGGGCACGAGCGCGCCGGACTTTTTGAGAGCATCAGACTTCGAGCGGGCCGACCCTTCGCCCTTCAACCCTTCCTTCGCGCCTGCATGGCCGAACTTCATGCCTTTCGGTAAACTCTCCTGACAGAAACCGGAGACGACGGCCAGCAACTTCACGCGCCGCTTCTTCGCCCCGTACCACTCAGCTGCCCGCTCTTCGAGATCGCCGCCCATTTCCCCGACGATGACAACCGCCTTCGTTTGCGGATCGTTCTCGAACATGTCGAGGTAGCTGACATAGTCGGTTCCCGGATAGGTATCGCCACCGATCCCGATGGCCGTCGTGATGCCGTCGGCAAACTGCGAGCAGATCCAGATAATCTCGTTGGAGAGGCCGCCTGACTTGGTAATGACCCCGAACGAGCCTTCGCGATATAGCTTCGACAACACCAGGTTGTCGAATGCGCCACCGATGACACCCAACCGGCAGGAGCCGGCTGAGACAATGCCGATCGATGAAGGGCCATTGAAGACCTTCCCGAGCTTGGTCGCATGACGGCCCAGGATCTTGGCATCCTTTTCCGGCACACCTTCGGTGATCATCGACACGACCTTGATGTGAGAATCGTCTAAGGCTTCCATCCCGCCCTTCATCGCCCGATCTGCGCCGATGTAGACGAGACTGGTGTTGATCTGAGGATGGTTCTTGGTCGCTTCCGCCACACTCTTATAGATGGGAACAGCCACCAAGCCGCTGCCATAGGGAATTTCGTGTGTCTTGCCGGCATCGGGAGGATACACAAAAGCCAGAACATTCAACGATCGTTTAATCAAGTAACAGAACTCGGCCATTCGTCGCGCGGCGTTCACGCCTGCGACACCCCCCTGAATGACCACGTACGTATCTTTATTTGCCAGGATACTCATCGGGATCTCCCTCTCTTCTTCAGTGCTGAGTGCTGAGCCGGACGGAGCTTCCTCCTACTCAGCGCTCAAGTCTCGGCACTCGTTTCTATTTCAGCAACGCCTTATCGACGATATCGGTCAGCGGCGTGTTGCGGTCGAAGACGTTGATGTCGAATCCTTCGTCCTTGAGCGCGCGCATGGCATCAAGCCCTTCCTTCTCACGCGGGCCGCCGCGGCGCACCCAAATCTTGACGTCCTTGAGTTTGCCCTCGGACTTCGCCTTGCGGAATCCATTGATGATGCCGCCAAAGGTCTTCTTCACGTCGGTGAAATTGGCAATGGCGCCGCCGACAATGATGTTCTTGATCCCGGGCAACGAGCAGACCTTGTCGGTCAGGACTTCTACTGCCCAGTCGGGCGGATCGCCGGAGTATTCGGCATAATTGGCCAACTTGCCGCCGCGCGCAACGACCGCATCGGAATAGTAGACGCTGGCCCCGCCGCCCGCCGGCAACATCGCCGTATCCCCACCGGGAATTTCGATGAACTTGACCGAGCCCTTGATCTTCGAATCCACCGCCATCACTTCCATTTCGTGCTTGGAATAGGCCCGGCCGAATTCTGCGGCAAAGGCAAAGTTCCAATCGGGGTGCCGGAACTTGGCGTCGCCATCGAGCAGCGTCACCGCATCCAAGGCGATCAGTTCGTGGTCCTGTTCGCGCAAGACGACGGGGTTTACTTCCAAATACTGCGCATCTTCGCTATCGAAGCACGTGAACATCTTGCCTGCAAACTCAGCCATCTTCTTCAACGTCGACCCGGTAAAGCCCGCTTCCTTAGCCAACCGTTCGAGCGACTCCTCCGAAGGCTGCTGGCCGACTTCCACCCCCAGGCGCTTTACGCGATCCCAATTCGATTCGACTTCAATGCCGCCGCAGTTGGCAACGAGAACGTCCGTCCCTTCTCGGGTGGATTTTACCGCGCAATAATATTCTTCCTTGTGCGGAATCATTTCGGACACGATCACTTGCGAGACCGTGATGCTGCCGACTTGGCGGCCGATCATTTCCTTCGTCGCCGCCTCCGCTTCTTTCAGATCCAGCCCGACCTTGACCAAGCCAAGTTTGAATCGCGAGCCGAGCGCTTCATGAGCCTTGACCACCAGCTTGGATTTCTTGAGCCATTCATTCACATGACCAAGTTTTTCCAATTCATCGACCGAGGTAACGACAACATAATGGGGGACCGTGATGCCCCATTTCTTCATCAGCCCCATCCCGGGACCTTCGAGCACCTTTGCCATGACACGACTCCTTAAGAAAGGTGGGAAACAATTATATAAAGGAGGAGGATTCTAACGAAATCGGCTTGGGGACTCAATATGTCAGAGGAACTAATCGAAGTCTGTTCAAAAGACCTAGCGGCAAAGACGTCCGACGACCTACAGCCTAAGTGGTTGAAACTGTGAAGCAATCATCATTCTCATCACCAGTCACTTCGTTGACTTTGAAAACCGGTTCGATTGGCAGGCCGGACAATAAAATGAGCTGCGTTCACTTTGGAGACGGCGAATGATCCGACCGCAACGGTTGGGGCAGAGTTGACCTTCTTTGCCATAAACAAGATGACGGTGTTTGTATTGACCTTCCGTGCCGTCCGGCGCAAAGAAATCTTTGACGCTGGATCCACCACAGGAAATTGACTCGTACAGCACTGACTGCATCGTGTCATAGAGTCTGGTTATCGTAGTCCTGCGCAGCTGACTCGCTTCACGGTTCGGATGGAGTCCGGCACGAAAGAGAATTTCGTTCGCGTAAATATTCCCAATCCCGGCAATCACTTGCTGATGCATCAACAGTGGTTTCAACCGGCCACGTTTGGCTCGCATGAGATGGACAAATTCATCTCGCGGCACCGTGAGGGGATCGATCCCGAAGCGACGGGCACGATAGGAGTCGAGCCCTACCCGGTCGAGTAAGGAGAGCCGCCCGAACCTCCGAGGATTCCAATAGCGTAACTCCGATTCATGGCCCCCCGTGAACGACATGCGGACATGTACGTGCTGCGGGTGTTTCGTCTGGGTATCGTGAAAAAGAAGGAGGCCTGTCATCCCAAGCTCCGCGACGACATATCTGAATTCGTCATTTTTTTTAAATCCCAGTGCTACGCTCTTTCCATATCGCGCCACCCCTTCCAGCACCGCGCCGTGATACCACGAGAGCGTGGGCAACCCTTCCCGAACAATATCCGGTCGTCCCACCCAACACTCGTTGAGTTGCGCGCCGAGCAGATAATCCCGTATCTGTTTGGCAACGACTTCGGCTTCCGGCAATTCCGGCATGAGAGAAATCCTTGTTACGCGGTCGCACCTATTCCTGATCAGGTGGAGTAGGCCATGGACGAAGCATAAAAGGCAACGTGTGGGAGGGAACGGCGCTTGAGGGTGCTTTCGACCTTGCAGTTACGCGCCAGCGGCTGGACGTAACGCGCGTTTCTTCTTGTCCTTCACACGGGCCTCGCGAAGAAGACGAACCTGGGCGATGGCTTCTTCGAGGTTTGGAAGGGGCATGGCACCGGGCCGGCGCATCATGACCAACTTCAGGACCTCAGTATACTCCATCCCTTGGACACAACAGAGGTACGCCATCACGACCGACACAGATCGGCCCATTCCGGCTCGGCAACAGACCATGACCCGGTTCTCTGAAAGATGCTGTTCGACCCAGCTCACGGCTTGATCCAACAAAACCGGCTCGGCTTCGGAATACTCCGAAAATGGGATTCTGCCAGAGATCAGCCAGCCGGGGGACTCCAACGCATACTCGGCAGCAACGAGGAGCAGCGCGCCAATCTTGACCGGCGGTGCCGTCGCGTCGTTGATATTCCCGACCAACAAATTCTCGGTGATCATGTGCATAATAGGCTTTTGTATAAGAGGTATGTGCGCCAGGTCAAGGGGAACCTAATCCCGTTGCGGTCGCTTCCATGTGACCGCTATACTATCCTCACGATACCGCCGACCTGTGCACAAGGAGCCTGCCATATGCCAAACCCGACTATGAAAGAAGTTGAAACCAGGCTTGGAACCGTTCAGTGCGCCATTTGCAAGGGGTCAAGCTTTGGAATCGATGAGCGGTCCATGCAGGCGGACGGTGAATGGCGAGGCATCTGTAGAAAATGCTACTACACCTTCCCAATATACACGGATATGGAGTTCTACCTTCGCACACAGCCGGATATCCCTTACCGGCTCAAGGAGATGTCCTGTCCGACCTGCAATCAACGAGGCGTAAGCCTCAATTTTCGTATCACCATGTCCGTCCGAGAATCGATCTATTTCCTGACCTGTACCTCATGCCAGAAAACATACCCGGAACCATCCTCCCTGGAAGCGTTTGAATAGCTCGCCTTTTCACCCCCTGCGTGGTGTATACTCTCCCTATGAGTGAGACACCAAAAACTCCAGCCACGGCCCCAGAAGCTCCCGCTCCAGTGCCCGTGGTCAAGCCAAGAAAAGAAATCCCGCTCATTGCCATTCAAGACGATGGTGACATGATCGCCGAGGAAATGGCCGAGATGTTCGACGAAGATAGGGTGAGTCACCAGCACGGCAGTTCAGAACCTGAAGCCGACTAACGGCTGTTGAAAAAGCCCTCCAGCGTCGTTCTCGCATCCCTCAAACCCTCAACGTAACCCACAGAGTACGCCTCGGGTTTTCGCTCGCTGCGGCCTTGCTGGCAGGCCTTTTTGAACAGCCTTGAACAACCTGCAGGCCCTGAAAATCCTGCAACCCCTTCATCTACAATCTAAAGGTCTGAAAAGTACTCCTTCTTGATTTCGACGCGTTCAACGACCTGCTTCTTAACCTCAACGCCAATACTTAGCTCCTTGAGTTTCTGAACAAGTTCATGACCGTCTAGAAGATCAATCGGAGTTGCACCATCTCTTTGTGCTTCAGCTCGAGCATCTCTTGAAAAGCTACCAGTCGTTATCAGTAATCCCTTATCTGCTCGCCCTATCATAGCTCCTCTGAAATCTCTCACAAATGAAGAAGAAACGGTGCCTTTGTATCTCTTGCATTGAAAAATCACATGAAATGAAAGAAGACCTCCGACACGTACGATCCCTTTACCATCAATACCTCCATCTCCACTGCGACCGGTTACTTCTACCTGCACGAAGCCAGACTCTCTAAGCAGGCGCTGACAAAGTCGCTCAAAAGAGGCGGGCAGGATATTGCGGAGAACTTCCAACAGTTCATCCTCCCACGTAACCTCCTCACCCTCTGGTTCCACCTCAGCCAGTTTGGAAATCTGCACGCTTTTCTTTTCAAGCTTCTGAACAAGTCTTTTCACAACGGCCTTATCCACGCTCTTGTGCTTAAGTCCGTCTGGTGTTAAGGCCCATACTCCACGAGATGAGTTTTCTAGAAAGCCGTACCGCTTCAGATAATTACGCGCCCAGGCAAGTCTGTAACTGAACTTGGTCCGATTCCCACGATGAATTTCAGATAATTCCTTGTCGGACAGTTGCAACACTGTTGCCACCATGTCTTCTTGCTCAGAGACAGATGCTGAGCCTCCAAGTCGGTGCATAGCTTGAAGTAATGGATCAAACAAGTCGTCGTACTTTGGTACAGACATGTGCCCTCGGATCAAACTAATGGCGGGTCGTTTGGACTCATAGCCGTGGAATCCTATGCGCTTTTATAAGACAGAGCAAGAACCTACCGCACCTGTCCGAGAACCGGGACCGGTCCATAGCGACCGGTCCCGGTTCCACACTCTCAAGGAAGCGTGCGGCATTGAGCGACTTGCGCCGGAGCGGCGGGGTCCCCGCCCGGCGTCTGAAGAAGGAAAGCTGGAACTGACTGAAGCACTGCGATCGAATGATCGCAGCTGAAGGAATTCCAGTAGGCTTCCACTTCAGAGCGCCGAGGAAGGGGTGCCGCGGGAGGCGCTGAAGCGAGAGGCTGCACGCTTCCTTCGTCCTGATTGGAGACGTTTAGGCGTGGCGGATGATCTCTACAACCGCATCACTCTCTATTCTTCCAACTGGCGAAACCTTCCCCTCTCGTTCCTTACGTACAATCCGTTCAATCTGCACGATCGCGCCCCGATGCCAGGCATCGACCGCGGCATTGTGAGGCGAGGCCTTCCGGTCCAGCCGGCCCACTTCAGGCCGTCCTGTTTCATTGCACAACCAGGCTCGCTTCTCCCCCTTCAATTCTCGCAGTTCGCTCACGACCCGAAAGGTCTGCGGGTTGCGTGACACAATGGTGCGGCCGTCCGTGCGCAACAGCAGATAGGAAAACTTCAACGCGTCTTTGATGAAACCCACGTCTCGGTCGAGTGCAGCAACCATTGGTGGTGTCTGCCAGGGACGCTCCTCATGGCACCAATCGTCCGGATGGTCTAAGGCAGGACAGGCCTGCTCATGCAAGCAGGGACTATAGACTGTGCAAAGGTTCTGCTTAAGCAGGTGATTGCGCATCTGGTGCAGCGCCCGGGCCGTCTGCCGCAAGGCCGGCTCTACAATCATGATGGTGCCGTGCGGGGCGAGAAACGGCAGGAGCTGTGCAACAATCGCAGCACGCTCTGCAGAGGGATCGACCGACGCGGGGAACAATTCGTTAAAGCAATTCGCCATGATAATCAGGTCATAGGGCCCGCTCCGCACAATCTGTTTCCCAAGATCGCCTTTGAGCGGATGTTCCAGATTGCCCTCGATACACCGGAGACCTGCGTTGGGTATTCCAACCTCTTTGCAGTAAGCCTCCCACAACTTCTTCGCGTCCAGCAAAGATGCCCGGGACGCATCGGCGGCTAGGACTGACACAGATTTCGTCCGTTCAGGGCTCCGGTGCCATAGCCAATCTAACAGGGCCAAAGCCCCTGTTCCTGGGCCACAGCCAAGGTCAAGTACGGCCATCGGATGATTGTCGCTGTCCTCGGGCAGCTCGTCCAATAGGACTTGGACTTTGGAGAGATTCACAGGAAGAAAATACGAGAGATAGGCAGAAGCATGGGCAGAGTCATCCAGATAGCGAGGCGGCAATGTTGCGCGTGCGGTTGTGAACAAGCGTGACAGATTCACAACCGCGTGGGCCAATGCATCGCCACGAAGGTCCTTTTCTAGCGATACTTTTGCCAGAACCTCTAAAATTTCCGATGACGGACCAGCCGGTTTCCTCTCGTTGAAGGGTTGCATGGGCATAGTGTAAGCTGGTAGCGATTAGGAGGACAACCATGACAGACGAAATTTTATTGGCCTACAAAGATGTTGAACGCTCAATGGAACGGTTCACCCTGCTCCTACAAAGCCACGTGGAGACAATGGGTGCAGCCCCATCCCACAATGCCGACCAAGTCTTTCGCTTGTCGCAAGGCTCCAAAGCAATGAGAGATAGCGCGATGATCTATCTCTCCTATGCCAAGTACGTCGCCTATGGCATGCCGGAGACTGAGGAGATGGTGCAAGACGAGCTGCAAGGGTAGAAGAGTGTCTGTTTGGTTTATCTGGTCTATTTGGTCTGTCTTGTTTACGAGATAGACTAGACAGACCAGATAGATTCTAAAACACAAGAGCCCGATCCTGAATAAGGATCGGGCTCTTTGTTTTTACTTCGAAGCTTCGTCAGATGCTACGCATGAAATGGGCTACATCATCCTGATTGACGGCACCACCCATAATCGAAGACTGGGCGACATTACTCGACTTCTTCCCGGTCAGACCGGACTCAACTTCGTCCACGATCAATTCTACCGGCATCGACTGACCGCCATACACCCGTGGTCCACCGATGATCTTGGCCTTGGAGTACCCGTAAACCGCGGTAGCCACCTCTTTCGCCAACCATCCGACATAGTTGAACTCGGGGACGACAATGAGCTTCGTTTTGCCAAGGAGCTGCCGTAACTCCTGAGTCGGAAACGGCCGAATCGAACGGACTTTTATCAAACCGATCTTAATGCCCTTTTCTGCACAGATCCGAACGGCTTCCCTCGACTGGGCCGCGGCACTGCCTGAGGCAATGATCACCGCCTCGGCATCGTCCACATTCTCAGCCGTGAGCAACCCGCCCATATATTGATTGATGTACTTGCGTGACCGTTCAACTGCTGCCCACACTTCCTGTTGCCAGACTGCATGGATGTTATACGCCATGAAGTTCGACTTCTGAACCGGAGCGTCACGGGATAAGCGGGCAGGAGGATTCTCCGCATCGAGTACCGGCACCGCGCCACGCCAGGCTTCACGAGGGGGAAGCTTCATGCTACGGTCCTGCATCCGGACATACCCACGGGCATGGGTTACAAAGAACCCGTCGCAGCACACACCGACTGGGAGCGTCACATCGTTCTTCTCGCTGATCGTAAATCCCGCCATGATGAAATCGTACATGTCCTGCTGATTCTCGGCATGGAAGACGATCATGCCGGAGTTCAATAAATAGGCCACTTCGATATTGTCCGGCTGAATGGCCAGCGGGGCATTGACAACGCGGCAGGTGAACATGGCAACAATGGGCAGCCGATGCCCGGGCCAAGATGCGATGCCCTCCAAACCCCTCAGCGTACCGGGTCCTGCGGTCGCCGTAAAGCAGCGGACACCGGATCGAGAACCGCCCGCCATCGCCGCCATGACGCCGACTTCTTCTTCACCACGATAATACTCTTTTACGTACCCCTCGCCGTAGAGCACGCCGATGAGCTGCATCGTTTCGCTCTGCGGGGTGATCGGATAGGCAATGGCCAGGTCCACGTTGGAGCGCCGAACGGCCTCTTTCGCCGCTTCGCTGCCCGTGATAAATTCTTTCTCCCGGGGAGCTTCGAGGAACAAATATTCCGGCGTGACCACCTTCTGCCGTTTCGCTTCGGCATGGGGGTCTTTTCTTGCGCCCATGGTCTCGGCCGGTTTAGGGGCCGCGACACTCGTGATGGGATCGCCCTGGGGGTTTGTCTTCTGTTCTGCTTCGAGTGCTTCGCTCATTGTGACACCTCTTAGCTATATCGCCCGTGCTGTGCGACCCTGCTCAGCCTTCACGCTTCATCTGCTCGGCCGAATGGCCAAAGGCAGCCGCGCCGGCAACACCTGCTGCAACTGGCGCAAAGGTGAGGGGATTGGTGTGAGTTTTCCCACCGTGAACTCTCGTTTGCGTGCCTGTAAATCGCACGTTTTCGCCGTTCTCCGGTAACTTAATGCCCATTTCTTCACGCACCCGCTTGAAGACCTGCGCGGTCTTCCGCAACTTGATCGTGTCCGAATCGCGAATTGTCAGCATCGCATCTTCGTGCCCCTGTTCTGCACAGATTGCCATGGTGAGACAGTTCGTCCCGGCACGAATCATTTTCAAGGTCAAGTTGGCATAATGGCAATGCACGCCGATGAAAATGCACGCTTCGATCTTGTTGCCCCAAATCGTCAAGTTCGGATGGTTTGGGTTGATGACCTCTTCCGGGTCGATCTTCGGATACTTCGGACGATAGTCCGGCATGGGGATGATCATGACGTCAGGAATCTGGGCGGCGATTTCCAGCACGGCCCTGGCCTTTTCAATGGCATGCTCGTTCCAGGCCCAGAGCACCAGCGGTCCTGGGAAGATCGTGGCGTTGGGGCTGGTCAACATTTTACGGGCCATCTCTTCGATGACCTTGTCCTCATTCTCCTCCAGCAGCCCGTAGTACAGTCCTTGCCCCGGGTCAGGCAGTGCAACCCCCAACTGAGCTGCGGACGGAGGGTGGAATCCAGCGGGACCAGGAATAATGATGCGTTCTCTTGTATCTGACGTCGTTGCCACTCCCGTACCTCCCTAATTACCTATCACAATCATTGGATTCGACAGGACTGCAACGGTGGTTTTCTCTTCATAACGAATGTTATCAGTAACGGCAGCCATCGGTAATTGATCGATCATGGTCATTTTAATAGCATTATTTTTTGCCAGCGTGTCGCACACCCACACACATAGCGCACAACCCTTGCACCTATCCACCGCTATGTAGGCAGTGCCGTACTTGAAACCCTTGTCCGTCCCCATGGTTTCACTATACTGAATGGTATTCGCTTCAGGGCAATATTGCGTACAGAGCTTGCAACTTTTCGAGGCGCATATCTCAACATCGATATTGGCTACCAGATACATGGTGCTCCTTCGTGCTAAATCCTGATCAGGCGCTTACGGTCGCACGGACTTCCGACCGTTTGACCGATGTTGCGGCCCAACCGTGATCAACTGCGTAGTTCCAGCCGGCCTGAATCACCGCCACATTCTTATCGATCAGTTCCTGTTTCTTCTTGAATTTCCGCTCGACGACACTGTCCAACGCCGCGGTTCCTCCTGAGACGACAAATCCTTTACCAAGGAATCGATCCTTCACTGACTGCTCCAATGCTTCAACCGAAGTCAGTCCTGTGATGGCTCCAATAGCGCCCATCAGTGCCATGTTCGTCGCGAGGTCCATCCCTGCAACCTCGAGGGACAGTTTGGTAGCGGGGAAATAGTAGAGTTTCGCACGGCGCTCTTCCAGCTCACGCTGCTGATCCCTGTGAAGGCTCATCGGACCATCGTTGTTGATCAACGCAATCCCATCCTCTTTCAACCCAAAATAGAACGGCATCGTATACGACTTACCGTGGGTAATGACCTGGGGATGGAAGATAATGATGATGTGCGGAAAAGTAATTTCCCCAATTTCGTAGATCGGCTCATCCGACACACGGACGTAGCTTTCGACCGGCGCCATCCGCTTTTCCGATCCGTAAAATGGGACGATCGTGCTTTCACCGCCGGCATGAATCACTGCGGTGCTCAGAATGTGTGATCCCGTCACAACACCCTGCCCGCCGACCCCTGCCATTCGAATGTTGAAGCGCTTTGCCATGGCCGAGCCTCCCTCCGATCGTTTACGCCTTGCTTGGAATTGCTGCGGTAGCCGGCTTCGGAAGGTAGTCTTTGTAGCCATACCGCTCAGTCAGATACTGCTTGGCCTCATCGCTCACATATTCCGTGAACTGATACCGATCGTTCTCAACAGTCTTCGCGTCTTCCATCACCTTATCGGTCGGAATCGCATACTCGATGTTACAAGAAGTGTAGGCTTGAATGTAGGTCGAGCCCACTTCGCGGGCAATTAACACGGCTTTCTTGATGACGCTCTCGACACGGCGGGGATTGTTCGGAACGACCGTCGCCACATAGGCACAGCCGGCGACCTTCGCCATCTGCAGCATGTCCATCTTCTCGAACTTCTTCCCCAACGGAGCCATCTTTAAGACGGCGCCACGATTGGTCATTCCGCTCTCCTGCCCACCGGTGTTGCCGTATACTTCGTTGTCCAACATGATTGTGGTGAACCGTTCCTTTCGGAACCAGGAGTGGAGCACTTGCTGGAAACCGATGTCCGCTGTTCCACCGTCTCCCGCCATGACGACCACATCCTTTGGCTTGTCACCAAACCGCAGCCGCAACCCGCGAGACAATCCGCTCGCGACACCGTTCTGATCGCCATAGTTGCCGTACACAAACGGGATCGCAGCCTGTGAAATCGCTAACCGTCCACAGCCTGCCGTTCCAACAGTGATGGTATCTTCCGGGTTGGGGAAGGCAATGATCGCCAGCCGTATGAACAGAGTCATCGCGCAACCGGCACACATGGGATGTTCTTCGAGAATTTCCTTGAAGCTCCCCATTTGGGAAACCGAAATTTTCTTTCCAAACGGGCCATGCTCGACCATGTCCCGATATTCCTTGGGCATGAACTTCTCAAATCCACCTGAAAACTTTACATAATCAAGACTCATCGGAACACCTCCCTCTATCGTGGCAACGACAATCCATTGCCTATCGGAAAGATACAATTATATGCAACAGGCTCGCAAGAATTCGAGGTTGAATGAACGAAAATGATCTGCTCACAGGAGAGCGTATGGTAGCAAAGCCCAAAAAAGACTGTCAATGAGAAACATCTATCACCTTCTCGAATCATGCAGATCTGGAAATACTATAACTTCCTGATAATCAACGCAACTTCTCAGAAGGCCCACTATACCAGAAAGAAGGCCTAGCACACTCCGAGGGTGTAGGCCATTCGCCCTAATTACTTGCGGTTTGCACTGTTTCCGCGCCTGCCGAACGTGCGAACGATTTCATGGTATCGGAAAGAGAGATTGCCGATTCCACAAAACCTGTCTAGACTAGGCCTGTATGTCAACACGCGTCATCATCTCGGGGGAAAGCGAAGGCGCTGAGCACGCCGGTGGAGTCCATAAGCGTCCTCCGATTCCGGACGACTCGCTCAAAGCCGAGTGCCCGAAATTCATGAGCCACGGCCCCTGCGGAGGTGTTCGAAAAGGAGGATTGTGCGAGGTGTACCCCGAGATGACTTGCCCCTGGGTGACCCT
>JBGTCI010000015.1:0-45834 GCA_041748925.1 Nitrospiraceae bacterium
GCGGTGGCCGCCACCACGATGCTGAAATCCATCGCGTGGTTCTCTTCAAGTGTCTTGACGACGCGTGCCACGGTTGAACGTTTCTGGCCGATGGCGACATAGATACAAAAGACGTCGAGGCCCTTTTGATTGATAATCGTATCGACGGCAATGGCGGTCTTGCCGGTCTGCCGGTCGCCGATGATCAACTCCCGCTGCCCGCGGCCGATGGGAATCATGGCGTCGATGGCCTTGATGCCCGTTTGCAAGGGTTCGCGCACCGACTGTCGTGTATTGACGCCTGGGGCAACGACTTCAATACGGGACGAGAGCGTCGATTTGATGGGGCCCTTTCCATCGATAGGCTGGCCAATCGCGTTCACCACACGACCGATCAAGGCTTCGCCGACTGGGATCTCCGCGATACGTCCCGTGCGCTTGACCGGATCGCCTTCCTTGACCCCCACGTCATCGCCCATGAGCACGGCGCCGACGTTGTCTTCTTCGAGATTCAGCGTGATCCCGTAGAGGCCGTCGGGGAATTCGAGCATTTCGCCGGCCATGGCGCCGTCGAGACCATAGACCTTGGCAATCCCGTCTCCGACCTGGATGACTGAGCCGGTCTCCTTGACGTCGACCTGCTTGTCGAAGCCTTTGATCTTTTCTTTGATGATCGAACTAATTTCATCTGCTTTGATCTGCATGGCTACTCCTTAGTCAACAGACTCTGCATCGCTTGTAACCTCCCACGGACGGTGCTATCGACCACCGTGCTGCCGAGATGGATCTGCACGCCCGCGAGATGGCGGGCATCCGTGTGAAAGGTCACGTCAATCTGGCGCTTGAGCATTTCGCGCAAGCGAGTGCTGATTCGCTTTTGCTCAGCTGGAGGTATGGCCGCAGCGGAGGACACGGTGATCTGCTGGGTCCCTTTCGCCGCATCGGCAAGTTTCGCGAAAGCCTCGGCGATTTCAGGAAGAAAGCCGACGCGATTCTTCTTGACCAACTGTGAGAGAAAGGTTCTTCCGACGGGAGGACACCCCAGGCGCGAACCGAGTTCTGCAAGGACGGCAATTTTGACTTCGGCGCCAAAGGCCGGCGAGGCCACAACATGGCGCAATGGGACCGAATCCTTGATCGCTTGACCCAACCCTGTTAAGGCCGCACGGGTTGGTTCAATGTTAGATGCATCGAGTAGCTCAAAGAGCGCCTGTGCATAACGTCGCGCCACTGCTGTCTTAATCACTATACGGGTCCGTTCGCTCTTCTTTTTGACACAAGGGGAAGCCTTCGTGCGCTTGCACGAAAAGCGGCGCGCCAAGTTAGCATTGGCAGATGAGGGCTGTCAATATGATGGAGTGGATTATGACGAAGCTAGCAGGATGCTGAAAAAGTCCGCCAGCAGCGTTCTCGCATCGTTCAGAGGCTCAACGTACCGAAGCGTACGCCTTCGCCTCTTCGCTCGCTGCGGCCTTGCTGTAAGGCCTTTTTGAGCATCCTGCGCGGTGCTCTCCTGTTATCTTATCCTAGTTGTGCAGGCCATTGAATTTCCACCGTGACGCAATAGTGTTTCCGCGGCCTATTAGAAGGATTGGATGATACCGCCGCCCAGCACGTGATCGTTTCGATAGAAGACCGCGGACTGTCCTGGGCTCAACGCGCGTTGTGGCTCATGGAAGAGAATGCGAAGGGCGCCCTCTGAAAGAGGCTGGACGGTCGCAGGCGTGGCAGGCGTAGCATACCGTACCTTAATTTGAACCTCTGTTGATCCGGTGAGGAGTGAGGGGTCGAAGAGATTCAGATCCGCAACGTCACACTGACTGCGACGCAGGGACTCTTCTGTTCCAAGGACGACCGTATTGGTGGCAGGCTGTACTTGCTGCACATAGAGCCTGCGGCCGGCCGCAATACCGAGACCGCGTCGTTGACCTGGCGTATAGAAAGCGATTCCCGCATGGTCACCTAAATATCGCCCTGCATCGTCCACAAAAGCCCCTGGTTTCTTGGCGGCAGGCGCTTCCTTCTCGATGAAGGTTCGATAGTCGCCGTGGCTCACGAAGCAGATTTCCTGGCTTTCCTTCAATTCATCTGCGGGAAGGCCCAAGACCTCTGCTTCCTTCCATACCTCCGTCTTCTGCATGCCCCCCACAGGAAAGAGAAGGCGAGCAAGCCATGACTGACGAAGACGATAGAGGAAATAGCTTTGATCTTTCTTGGGATCGGCTGCTCGCTGAAGAGTCGACAGTCCCTCGAATTCGCCAATACGAACATAGTGGCCCGTAGCCACAAAATTGATCCCGCGTGCGTCCGCAAGCTCGATGAGACCCCGCAGTTTGACGCGCTCATTGCACCGGACACAGGGATTAGGCGTTGTGCCATCGAGATAGCCGGCAACAAAGTCGTCGATGACGCCGGTACGAAAGGTTTCTTTGGTGTCGACCACCTCATGCGGGATCTTCAAAGTCTGCGCGACATACCGGGCAATGCCGACCTTGCAGCACGCACGTTCCTCCCAGCGCTTGGATGCCGCGACTGTTTCGTCTTCGTGTTCCCAGACTTGAAGCGTGACGCCATGAACGTCGTAGCCCTGGCGAGCCAGAAGTGCTGCCGCGACAGAGCTGTCCACTCCACCGCTCATGCCAAGAAGAACTGTAGGGCGAGCCATAGGGCTGCTATTGTACTGAGGAGCCAGGAAAAGGGCTAGCAGGATGCTGAAAAATTATTGTGGCACTGTGGAAGTCAATGGTCCCCACGTCTAGGACAACAGGAGAACCGCGCGCAGGATGCTCAAAAAGGCCGTCCAGCGCGGCCCTTCCAAGTCTCTCTAACTTTCTTCAGGGGAGTGGCCGAGGCTGCCCTTTACTGCGCGCATCGAACGAGCACCGTTTCACCGTGCGCGTTCTGCGAGCAAGAAGGGCACCTGGCCGCTCCCTTCCTTGCTGGCGGACTTTTTCAGCATCCTGCTAGAGGGCTTCTCCCTGCGGCTAATGAGCGGCTGCAATAAGGCCGTGAGGCGCGTCGACCGGTAGGGCGTGTTCGTTGCTCCAATGATGAGCACCCATGTCACACATGCCATGGAAATGAGAGCCTTCTTCGATTGCAATGACTGGAGTCCGGATATCGCCAACAAGAACACCGGGCTTAAGGATGTGAATCTTTTCAATGGCGGTGATGGTGCCATTGATCTTCCCGCTATTCATGAGCACCCCAGCTGATATGATGCCCTGGATCACGCCATGCTCTCCGACGATTAACGTTCCGGTTGTATGAATCTCGCCTTCGACGCGCCCATCAATCCGAACGGTGCCATCAAAACTCACGACACCCTTGAAGTCTGCATCTTTCCCCAGAAGCGTAAAATTCTCGCTGTCCTGTTCGGCTTGCTGACCCCGTTCTTTCATTGCCCACATGATCGCCTCCTAAGACTCTTCCCACACAGGCATGGTCCATCACCACGCAAAGAATGTGCAGGATCAATACCTAATAATAATATTCTCCCTAACCATTGACTCGCTTCATGACAGGGGGCATGATCATTCCGACGGGATGCAGAGCGCCGTCCCGAGGGAGATCGCGCACGCCGTGAGCCATTTCGAGTGCACCGTTGAATAGCACGCCGTCTTCCATTGAAAGAACGGGCGCCTTGACACTCCCATTTATCACGGCCGGAGCCCGGAGCTTGACACACTCTTTCGCAACGATATCCCCGGTGACCTTTCCTTTGCACACAACCGTTCCAGCGGTGATTTTTGCCTGGATGACGGCCTCTTCACCAATCAGCACCACGCCATCAGTGTGAATTTCTCCGTCGAGATATCCGTCAATTCTCACCGTACCGCTATACGTGATTGTGCCCTTGAACTCAACACCCTTTCCCACAAAGGCGTTAATGTCCCCAGCCCCCTCGGCATTTGTTGTGTTGACAGCAACCATAGTAACCTCTTTGCCTTCCTGCTCACTAGAGCTTGCCTCTTCTTTTTTTTCTTGTCCCCACATGAACGCGCCTCCTCGAACTGGTGACTCTAATATTCCGGCGCAGTTGTGATGCTGTTATGGGAGATAGTCGATTCGGAATAGATAGCGTCACGAATACGTAGAAGCAACAAGTATGCCTCTACCGCTCTTGACTTCTACGAAACGAGCATGCGGTGTGGATTAATTCAGAAGTGTCTCGAGAATTCCATCGAGTTCAGGAGGAGAGAAGTAGTGAATAACGATTTTCCCGCCACGTCTTCCTTTTTGGATCATGACTTTGGTGCCTAATCGTTTTTGCAATCGCTCTTCAACATCAGACCAGGGCGTTCGCTGTAATTCCTTTGTCCCTCGCTTCTTTGCAACTGGTGAGGATTCTACGAGTTTTTCCGTCTCTCTCACCGATAAGGCCTTTGAGATCACGAGCTGGGAGACCCTAAGCTGTTCATTCTGGCCGGGAAGGCCGAGAATCACTTTGGCATGTCCCATGGAGAGCTGATTCGTTTCAATCAGCTGCTGGATCTCTGAAGGAAGATTCATAAGACGCACGACATTGGCGATCGATGATCGCTCACAACTGATTCGTTGCGCAATTATGTCCTGAGTCAGTCCAAATTCGTTCATCATCCGATGATAGGCCCTGGCCATTTCCATGGGGTTGAGATCTGCTCGCTGAAGGTTTTCTACCAACGCCAGGACGACCGATTCTTCATCTCCGCAATTGCGAACGACGGCTTGAATCGTTTCAAGCCCTGCTTCTCTCGCCGCGCGCCACCGTCGTTCACCGGAAATGAGTTCGTACATTCCGTCACCCTTCCGGCGCACTAAAATTGGCTGCAGCAATCCACTATGCTTCAATGAAGCCGTGAGTTCTGCCAGTTCCTGAGGCGGAAACGTTTGTCTCGGCTGATACCGATTCGGCACGATCGCATCGACACGCAGATGTTGAACCTCCGGCAATTCCGGCATCAATGCGGGCTTGGAGGCGGGTAGCAGTGCGTCGAGTCCTCTACCGAGGGCTTTTTTCTCCATGACTCATAAACTCCTTGGCTAAGGACAAATAGGCTTGAGAGCCTGCCGATGCGACGTTATATAACATGGCCGGACGTCCGAAGCTTGGGGCCTCGGCGAGTGTCACATTGCGGGGAATCACCGTGCTGTAGACGGCCTCTTTGAAATACTCCCGAACTTGCCCAACGACCTGACGCGCCAACGTATTCCTCGCATCAAACATTGTCAAGACAATCCCATCCAACTGGAGCTCCGGGTTAAAGGACTGACGAACTCGATCGATGTTTCCAACCAGGCGGCTCAACCCTTCCATGGCATAGTATTCACATTGGACCGGGACTAAAATGCTGCGAGCTGCGACGAGTGCGTTCACCGTCAGAATCCCCAATGTAGGAGGACAATCGAGAAATATCACATCGAATAACTGATCAAGATCTCGCAAGAAATGCCGAAGCAGATTTTCGCGCTCTTCAACATTCACCAGCTCTATTTCGGCCCCAGAAAGGTCAGCATTCGCCGGCAAAAGTGACAGACCATTCACTTCTGTGACTTGCACCGCATCATGAAATTTCACATAATTAATCAGACAGTTGTATACAGTGGTCTGTAAGGAACGGGGATCAATCCCCAGTCCGCTTGTGGCGTTCCCTTGCGGATCCATATCCACAAGCAAAACACGCTTGCCCAGGAGCGCGACACCAGCGGCAAGATTCACGGCCGTTGTGGTCTTTCCTACGCCACCTTTTTGGTTTGCGATCGCTACAATCTTTGCCATATTATTGTTGAACCAATCTCTCCTTCACGTATAAATCAAAAATGTTCCACGTGGAACTTTCACAGATGCAATTGTTTATACTATGAATTTTTTCTCTCAATCACTGTGAGAACCCTAGTGCCTGATCCTTGCGGGAGAATAAAGGCCGTTTCGCTCACAAGATGAAAATCTTCTGCGATTTCCTGTTTCTTGATGGCCTCCGTTCGGTACAAGACGATTTTCCCTTGTGAAGTCAGCAACGTAGAGATGTGAGTCCTAATTTCTTCATACTTCAACGCCCGTACTACAACCACATCGACAACATGGCGGAGCGGCTGCTTGGCATATTGTTCGATGGTGCCATCAAACGTAGACACATCCTGAAGCCTTAACAGACCGATCACCGAGTTGAGAAATGAACATTTCTTGCGAACTGGCTCTAGTAGGACCAGCCGTATGTCAGATCTCACGATTTTAAGAGGGATACCAGGGAAGCCTCCTCCGGCCCCGACATCGAGCACCACACCATTTTGTGGAAAACTCGTCGCGACAAGCGCGGTGAGTGAGTCAACGAAGTGCTTGATGATGATTTCCTTAGGATCGATGATCGCCGTGAGATTAATCGTCCTATTCCACTCAATCAAGTGAGCGAGATACCGCACGAACTGCTCAGCCTGGCCATCGCCGATCGTTAGCCCTAGTTCTTTTACGGAACTAATTGTGAATTCGCACAATTCTGGTTTATGTTCCACGTGGAACAATTACGTGAATCAGCAGATGAGGTCAAGACATTCCTGAACGGATAGGCAAAATAGCCGCGTTCACTTCTCTAGCAGGTTGCGGAAAAACTATCTCGGCACACGAAAACTTCAATGGTCCGCACATGTGGCACAATAGGAGAACATTCCCGCAGGATGCTCAAAAAGGCGACCTTCTCACCCGCCCAACCCCGGCGGCTACTTCACCCGCCCTCCCTGAGTCTGCCAAGGCAGCTTCTTCGCCCAAGGACGCGCCTTGTCCAAGGCAAGGCCACAGCGAGTGACCAAAGATGATCCTTCCAAGCTTGCTTGTGTACGGTGCCCGGGCCACCCCCCTCTGCTGGCGGACTTTTTCAGTATCCTGCTAGGATTAGACTTGTAGAAGGCTATCGCGACGGGATTCGCCCTTGTATTTTTCGAGCGCCACGAGGAGAAGAGAAATTGCCGCTGGGGTGACTCCTGAAATTCTCGATGCCTGACCAATAGATGCAGGGCGAACTTTTTTTAGCTTTTCACGGACCTCTCGAGAAAAACCAGGGGTCCCATCGTAATTGAAGGCTAGCGGAATGGGCTTCATTTCGAGATTTTTGAATCGAGCTATCTGTTGAAGCTGGCGCTTGATGTAACCTGAATACTTGACTTGTAACTCTATTTCACAAGCAATTTCAATATCTTGTACTGCATCAACCTCAAGTGCCTCTAACAGAGGCTTATAGCTCACCCCCGGGCGCCGTAACAGTTGAGCTGCTGTGCAGGGCCCGGAGATTTCCTCAATTTGAACCGTAACTAGGTTTTTACGAACAGCGTCCGTGAGTCTTGGCCGAAGCTCTTCGAGACGCACGAGCTCAGATTCAATTGCTTGCTGTTTTAACCGGAACCTTGCGTAGACTTCGTCGCAAATCAACCCAACCTGCCGTCCAGTATCAGTTAATCGAAGATCAGCGTTCCCATGGCGCAGCAATAGGCGATATTCTGCCCGTGAAGTAAACATGCGATAGGGTTCACGTGCATCTTTCGTTATGAGATCGTCAATTAACACCCCAATATAGGCCTGCGACCGGTCGAGCACTAAAGGCAACTCGCCTCGGAATCGAAGGACTGCGTTGATCCCAGCCATCAGACCCTGAGCTGCCGCCTCCTCATATCCGGATGTCCCATTGATCTGTCCCGCGTGGTATAGACCTGCCAGGAGCTTCGTCTCCAGAGTCGGATGTAATTGCCGTGGAGGAAAGTAGTCGTACTCGATTGCATACCCAGGTTTGAGCATAGTGGCTTGCTCTAACCCGGGAATCGTCTTCAGCATCGCGGCCTGCACATCAACCGGTAGGCTGGTTGAAATACCGTTGGGATAGAACTCGCGGCTCTCCAATCCTTCCGGCTCGATGAAAATCTGATGTCGTTCTTTGTCTGCAAAGCGTACGACTTTATCTTCGATCGACGGACAGTACCTCGGTCCCACCGATTCAATGATACCGCTGTAGAGCGGCGATCGGTCAAGATTGCGCTGAATCAACTCGTGCGTCGCACGGCTGGTATGGGTCAAATGACAGGGGAGCTGTCGGTTCTCAATCCGGTCTGTCCGATACGAAAACGGCGGCGGTGGATCATCGCCTGGCTGGGGTGCCATCACGGAAAAGTCGATGGTCGTCCCATCCAAGCGAGGAGGCGTGCCGGTTTTGAGCCGGCCCACTTCGAACCCCAGGTCGCGCATACAATCGGATAGGTGCTCGGCGGACGCCTCTCCCGCTCGCCCCGCGGGGAAATGATTCAAGCCGATATGGATAAGTCCCTTAAGGAAAGTTCCTGATGTCAGAATCACGGCCTTTGCCTGAATGTGATCGCCGCTATCCGTCACCACGCCTGTAATCGCGCCGGCATGCGTCAGCAACCGATCGACCGTTCCCCTGCCGATCGTCAGCCCTGTCTGCTGGCTCAACGTTCGTTGCATAGCCTCTCGATACAGCGTTTTGTCGCATTGGACGCGGAGGGCTCGCACCGCCGGGCCTTTACTAGTGTTGATAAAGCGGAACTGGATGCCGGCTTGATCCGTATTCCGCGCCATCTCACCACCCAGCGCATCGATTTCCTTTACCAGATGTCCCTTGGCAATTCCCCCGACCGCCGGGTTACACGACATCTGCGCGATTCGGTCGCAATCCATTGTGAGCAGCAAGGTTTGCGCACCCATGCGTGCCGCAGCCAGAGCAGCCTCACAGCCGGCATGACCTCCACCCACCACAATGACATCAACGGTCTGTCCCACGTTCAACCTTTTTCTATTTGCCGATACAAAATTCTGAAAAGATCCGACCAAGGATTTCGTCCGTCGTGATGGCGCCCGTAATTTCACCGAGTGCGTCGGCAGCGGCGCGCACATCAATCGAGACCAGTTCCCCTGCCGCCCCCCACTGCACGGACTCAAGGGCCTGGTCCAAGGATTCACCGGCCCGGCGCAACGCATCACGGTGTCGCACATTTGTGACAGTGACACCCTCCGCGGCCTCAAAGCCCCCAGACAACAGCTGAGCGCGAAGAGCCGACTTCACCGTTTCAACCCCCAAACCAGTTTTTGCAGAAATACTATATGAAGAATGGTCCGCAAGCGCAGCATCCGACTCAACCGCATCGGTCAAATCGGCTTTGTTCAGCAGCACCATATGCTTGCGATTCTTGACCACACTCAAAAGCTTCCGATCATCACTCGTGAGGGGCCGACTCCTATCCACCACCACGAGTAAGAGGTCCGCTTCGTCCTGTGCGACATGCGTCCGTTTGATCCCTTCCAGCTCGACAATATCGTCCGTTTCCCGCACTCCTGCCGTATCAACCAAACGAATCGTCACCCCGTCAAGATCGATGGACTCCTCAATCACATCCCTTGTCGTGCCAGGAATGGCCGTGACAATCGCCCGCTCTTCCCTCAGGAGACGGTTCAACACACTGGATTTGCCGACATTCGGGCGGCCAAGGATCACAACGTGCGCTCCCTCCCGTAAGATCCGCCCCTCCTGCGCCGTCCCTTCAAGTTTCTGAACCACCGCACAGGCCTCTTTCAGAATACGAATCAGTTCATCGCGCTGAAGAAAAGAAATATCTTCGTCCACAAAATCGATCCCCGCCTCCACATGGGCTAATACTCCTAGAAGAGAGGTCCGAGCCTGCTCCACCTCACGCGCGAGATCCCCCCGTAGCTGGCGTTGCGCAATGTTCAATCCAACGGAGGATGTAGCTCTGATGGTATCGAGCACCGCTTCCGCCTGGGACAGATCCAAGCGTCCATTGAGAAATGCCCGCTTCGTAAACTCTCCCGGCTCCGCCATACGCGCGCCGGACTCAATACATACCTTGCAAACCATTCCAAGCACCAACGCCCCACCATGAGACTGAATTTCCACTACGTCCTCTGCTGTAAAGGACCGCGGAGCCTTCATATAAACCACGAGCGCTTCATCGAGCAGGGCCGATCCCGCCGGGCGTGTCTGAATGAGTCTCACCTCTTTCCGCTTATCCGCTGCGGGAATCACAAGATCAGCCAGATGCAGTGTGTGTGAAGAAATCGATGAGAGGGGATGGCCAGACCGCAAGCGCACAACCTGAGAAGCGACGACAAGTGCCTGTGAACCACTCAGACGGACGATCCCAATGCCTCCCTCGCCTGCGGGGGTGGCAATGGCACAGATCGTGTCTTCGAGTCCTCCATGCATGACGCCTCTTTCACTGCGGGCGCATAACTACAAACCGCCTATGCGCTCGTGTTGCCGCTCTGCTGCGTTACCATCGAGGCGAGAGCTTTTTCGTGCAACAGAAAACGATCCGTCACTATTTGCTGAGTGATGGTCAGAACATTGTTGGTGAGCCAGTACAGCACGAGGCCTGCAGGAAAATTCACGAACAGGAATGTTAAGCCGATCGGGAGTACCAACATGATCTTTGCCTGTGCCGGGTCCATCGTGGTGGGCGTGATCTTCTGCTGAACAAACATCGACGCCCCCATGATAACCGGCAGGACATAGAAGGGGTCCTGCAACGATAAATCGGTAATCCAGAGCATGAAAGGGGCCTGGCGCAAATCGATCGTCATGTAGAGGACATTGAACAGGGCGATGAAGACAGGCATCTGCAAGAACATCGGGAGAAAGCCGCCCAACGGATTCACTTTCTGCTCGCGGTACAGCTTCATCAACTCCTTGTTCAGACGATCGCGATCGCCTTTGTATTTCTCCTGGACTTCTTTAATCTTAGGTTGGATCAGCTTCATCATTTTCATCGACTTGTAGCTCTTGTATTGCAACGGCACAAATAACAATTTGATCCCCAACGTCAAGAGAACGATGGTAAACCCATAGTTAGGGACATACTCGTGGATGAAACGCAGAACATAAAAGATCGGTTTGGCGACTGACTTCACAATAGTCCAACTGCCGTAGATGAACCATCCGAAATCGATCATATCTTCCAGGCCGACGTCTAACGAGCGGAGGGTGTCGTATTCTTTTGGGCCCGCATATAGCTGAAGAGCAACCGAGGATGCTCCTCCTGACGTGGCCATCCGCAGCCCAGCCGACACGATTTTTTCGCCCTCGGTCTTGGCAATAGCGGCTTCACCCGCCTTCGGGATCAACACCGAAAGAAAGTACTTATCTTGCAAGGCGACCCACTGAACCGCACCCTTCCGTTCAAGTTCCTTCTCCGGCGTCTCTTTTTCAACTTTGTCGTCAACCCGCGAGGCCGATCCGATCAGACCGATAAACCCATCGCCCCATTCCACGATACCGAAATTCGTCCCTAACCCGATATCATAGGACTCAGTCACTCCCTCGACGGAGAACGACATATCCACCAGATAACTATCGTGATGAAATGTCAGTCGTTTCTCCACGCTGAGATGGGTCGCTGCATCGTGAAACTGCATCGTGACATGCCCGACAGGATGAGCGGCATCGAGCTTCGTAAAGTCTTTCTCAATATGATAGAGGCCTTCTCGAATGACCTTGTCGATGTCGGCATTCGCCACCGTAATCGAGAGTGGGCCTTTGAACTTTCCCCCTTGATAGACGAGTTGTACCGGCTTTGCTTCGGGAGGGCCCGTATGGTATCGCTTCATCTCCCAACTGCGAATCACCCCACCACGATTCGAAAATTCGGCCCGAACCAGATCCGTCTCAATCGTCACCGTCTGCTCCAAGATTGGCGGAGGACTACCCGACGCAGGAGCGCCAGGCTTTTGACTTGATTGACTTGGGCCGCTCAGACTGGTCGATCCGCTGTCCTTGCCTCTCAGGGACTCGGCAGTTGGCTCTTGTTCCGATGAGGAAGGGGCTTGGACAGCGCCGTCCTGAACAGGAGGGGGCTCAGGAAGCCACCCCATCTGCTTGAGGAGCAAGTCAAATCCCAGGATGATCGCTAACGACAGAACGAGAAATACGACAATACGTTTGTCCATAAATAAATCGCTACCACGATGTGAACAATTGTGTCCTTACTACACCACAGAATCCATTCATCTAGGAGGAAATGGGTACTTATTTAAGCAGGTGGCAGATCACAAGCTTGCGTCCGTTGAGTACCCACTACCGACTGATCGCGGCCCTCGCATAGTCAGAACAGGTCGCCTCAGTAGGGCGGGTTGGTCTGAGAAGGGGCGAGATCCAATAGGGTAACCGAAAAACAAAGGCAGACACCACTGGCGCACGCTAGTCCTCATACATACGAAGCAGTTGTTGGCGCTGCAGCGTTGATAGCCACACCTTTTTCAAGACGGCAAAGGGTTGCGAAATCGAATCCCGCTTGGGGAAGACCACCAGATCGTGTCCAGGGAGTAATTGACCGCGCAGTTGCCGCGTCAGTTCCCGAAACAGCCGCTTGCCCCGATTTCGGCTGACGGCTCCCCCGAATCGCTTCCCCACCACAATACCGACCCGGCTTCCATTCAGGTCAGTCCGGCAAATCACTACGTTAAAGAGAGCGGTCGAGATACGATGACCATGCTGCTTGGCATACTCGATATCGCGACTACGTTTCAGGAACAGATTCCTGCCACCTCCACCCTGCGACATCGCCATCATCCTGGGAGAGGGCCAGCTTGCACAGGACTTCCTCTTCGAACCCGGATCTCCAGGCTCGGCCGTAGCCACGCACCGTCATCCTGTGAAGGGGGACTACCTTGTCCGGGGCACATAACGGAGGGCAAAGATTCCTTCGTGCAGCCCTAGCCGGCGTGGCTCAATCTATACCGCCAAGCGTGCTCGCCCCTTGGCACGACGACGAGCCAAGACCTTCCGGCCATTCTTCGTGCTCATCCGCTTACGGAACCCATGTTCACGCTTTTTCTTGAGGTTCGATGGTTGCTGAGATGTAAACGACATGCGATCGCTCCTTGCCTAAGAAGACTCACAGATAACCCGGCATTATAGGGACGGGCTGACACCCTGTCAAACTACGTGCCGCCCATCTTAGAATGATCATCTTGTATCAGGGCATCATGAGGCACGCCTTCGAACAATATGCTGAAAACGGCCGCCAGCCTGCTTTTTTTATTGGTCTGTCTGGTTTGTTTGGTTGCATGAGACTCACAGATGGACCCGACAGACCAGATAACCAGACAGGATGGGCTTGTCTCAGACAGGCAGCATTGGATTTCAGACAGGACGACATCGGTGTTCCGAAGCCTGATACATCCAGAAGAACACCAGTCCTAACCCACTGATAACTCCTTCGTATTGAGGCGCATTTGTCGCGATCGACTAGATCGCCTCAAAATGTTAGAAACTCCTCGCACAGGCACATCTCTATACTGTTGTAACAACGCTGCTTTCTCCACGCCCCTGCCTTGCCGCTCCTGGCATTACCCTTGCGCATCAACAGTACCTCCACTGTCTTGAGTGGGAGGGCGCCAATGTTTGGGCGAGAGATGGCCGGCCTCTTATGTGATTTATCGACGAATCGTCATGTGGGCTACCTCATTGCTCAATCACGGACAGTTGGCATTCACACTGCCCGTGCCAACGTCAAATAAGGAAATAACTCTGCGTCCAAAAAGAAGTACGGTAGACTTGCTGCATGTCCAATTATGATTCACGACTAATATGGGCGTTCTTGGGGTTTGGGGTCATGGCGCTGGTCGGCTCCGCCTCCGGTTGCGTGCAGGCCGTGCCTCAAGACGTAGTCGAAGCGGTTGAGAATATCGATCGAGAATTGCTGAAATTACGGGCGGATGAATTCTCGTCCACCGACTTTACTCACTTCTCACACCAGTGGATGACTCTAAAAGCTCGTGCTGAGGACGATGAGGATCTCATCCGTTGGCCTTGGGAGCCTAATGACTTGGAAGTGGCCCTTCGCCAGCTGCAAGAAGAAGGGTCGCGCACGGTTGCCCGCATCACGAAGGAGCGTGAATCGCGCCGCCGTTCTGCGGAAGACGAGATCGCCCAGGTCGAGAATCGATTCTGGACGATGACTCTGCAAGTCAGTGCCATTGATAGTCGCTTCCTGTTGGGAGAGAAGCCTGATGAAATCGAATTGCTCATGAAGCAGGCCCACGCGCTCTATGAACAGGGTCAGTACGTTCGGTCTCTTGCCGCACCCAACCGAGCTGTGCAGAACCTGACGATGCAATCCGCCGTGCTGAGCAGCGAATTGGGGTGGTACGTCGATCCCTGAAACCACGAATTTTTATCCGCAGGCTTACTCTTGTCCTCGGACCTACGGGAAGCAAAGTCCAATCATCGCCTCCCCCCACATCTCGGCGTTTCTCGCTACCATACGTAAACTTCGCCGGGACAATTGGAGAAGACAGGGTCTGTTTCTCCATCGAACCACGACGCCATTGGTGGACCTCATGTTTGTGTTTCGCTCTTCCGATATCTACAATACGCGGAAGCCTTGCCATGATGCTCACGATTGATCGATCATTTCCCCAGGGCCTTCAATCCCTGGTCGCTGCAGGGAACGCACGACTCGACGCATCCCATGCAGTCGAGCGACTATGGGCTCGCGACCCTCGCCTCTGGAAGCAAGATCCCACCGACATCACCAACCGTCTCGGCTGGCTGACCATCATCGAATACATGCAAGACCGGGCTGAGGAGTTACGCACCTTCGCCACGTTAGCGAGGAAGCGCAGCATTCGCGACGTGGTCCTGCTTGGGATGGGCGGCAGCAGTTTGGGGCCTGAAGTGCTTCGCGCGTCATTTGGGTCAGTCGATGGATTTCCCCGTCTCTGGGTCCTCGATTCCACCATCCCGGGCTGGGTTCACCAGGTCACGCGGGCGATCGACCCGGCTCGGAGCCTCTTCATCCTCGCCAGCAAATCCGGCGGAACGATCGAAGTCATGTCGCTCTTTGCCCACTTTTGGGAACGCGTTCACAAGACTCCTGGCCACCAAGGCGGCGCGCAGTTTCTCGCCATTACGGATCCTGGCACCGGCTTGGAAAAGCTGGCGGCAGAGCATCAGTTCTGGCGTATCTTTTCAAACCCGCCGGACATCGGTGGACGGTACTCAATCCTTTCCTATTTTGGACTTGTTCCTGCCGTTCTGATGGGTATCGATGTCACACAATTACTTTCGCGTGCCACAGCTATGGCCCAGGCCTGTCGAATCCAGCCCCCTCGTGGACAAAACCCCGGCGCCGATCTTGGCGCAACGATGGCTTCGCTGGCTCAAGCAGGACGCAACAAGATCACCCTGATCGCATCACCACAGATCAGCACATTTGGTCTGTGGGCGGAACAGCTCCTCGCGGAAAGCACCGGCAAGGAAGGGACCGGCCTCATCCCTGTGGCGAATGAACCGATCGTCCCACCGAATGCCTATGGCACAGACCGGCTCTTCGTCTATTTAAGGTTACAAGGAGATCAAAATAGACAGCTCGACCGGCAGATTGCTGGGCTCGCGCGAAAGGGCCATCCGATCCTGAACCTCGCGCTCCAAGACCGATACGATCTCGCAGGAGAGTTCTTCCGGTGGGAATTTGCCACGGCCATAGCAGGCCACCTCCTTGGGATTCACCCGTTCGATCAACCGAATGTCCAAGAAAGCAAAGACAACACCGCCCGCGTACTGGAAAGCATCCAGTCAACCGGCCGGTTGCCGAAGCAGGCCACCGCGACCGTGGCACAAGCTGCGGCACGACTCAAGCGGCAGTGTCGCCCCGGCGCCTACGTCGCCATCTTGGCCTATACGACACCCTCCTCAAAAATGGAACAGGTCATCCGCTTGCTGCGAAGAGCGCTCGTCTCCCATCATCATGTGACCACGACAGCCGGCTATGGTCCACGTTATCTCCATTCGACAGGCCAACTCCACAAGGGGGGGCCGAGGATCGGCATATTCCTGCAACTCATCGATTCGATGACTCCTGATCTCACGGTTCCTGGAAAACCCTTCACCTTTCGCACACTCGCACAGGCCCAAGCGACCTGTGACATACAGGCCCTCCACGCTCATGAGCAGCAGGCGATCGTCCTGCCCTTGGGCAAGAATCCGATCGCGACGATTCAGACGCTAGCGAAGTGCTTCGCCTCTCGCACGTCGGCTCGTCGTCCAACAAAGCGGCGCACCAAGCGCGTGCGCGCCAGAAAAAAGTAAGATGCCTGCCGTTCCTGACATACGCATCCACCGCGACAGCCAAGCCTGGGCTGTCGCAGCAGCTGAATTCGTACTGGAAGTGAGCACAGAAGCCATCCGCGCGAACGGTCGATTCCTCATCGCCCTATCCGGTGGCACGACACCGGAAATCCTCTACAGAGCCCTGACCTCTCCTGCCTTCGCCGATCGCTTCGATTGGTCCCGGACCACGTTTTTTTTCAGCGATGAACGCTGTGTTCCTCCGGATGACCCTCGAAGTAACTACGCCTTAGCCAAGAAAACCCTATTCACTTCTCTGAACATTACGCCTTCGCAGGTCTATCGGATGGCTGGGGAATCCAGTGACCCACAGGCAGCGGCCATTGAGTATGAACAGCAGTTGCGCCTTGCGACGAAGACCGCACCATCGGCCCAGCCGTCCCTTGACCTCGTCCTCTTAGGGTTAGGCGAAGACGGGCATACAGCGTCTCTGTTTCCTGGGGCATCAATTTTACGGGACCACCAACGCCTGATCGCGGCAACACGATCTCCCAAAGATCCGCCCAACAGACTGACCATGACTCTAGCTGCGATCAACAGGGCGAGTGTGATACTGTTTCTCGTGACAGGAGCCGGTAAGGCAGGAGTCGTGAGAGCCATCCTCGATCCGAAGACCGAGGCTGAACGCCAACTTCCTGCCGCGCTGGTCGTACCGGAGGAAGGCCGTCTCATTTGGTTTCTCGATCAAGCTGCGGCAGCCGAGCTTCCGATACGTGAACCGCGGATGAGCGCATGAGGGCAGGATGATTGTTGCTGGAGATATCGGTGGCACGAAAACTCATTTGGCCCTGTTCGACTGGAGCAAAGATCGCGTCGATCCCGTCCGATTGGAGACATTCCAGAGTGCCGATTACACCTCGCTTGAGGACATCCTCACCGAATTCCTCGTTCCACCGAAACCTCCGTCGCCCATCGACGAATTTGCTACCGAGAAGAGTGACACTGCCGAGTTGGAGCCGGAGCGTTCAGCGGAAACGCCGCTGAAAATCGACGCGGCTTGTTTTGGCGTCGCCGGTCCCGTCTTTGAAAACCATTCTAAGACGACCAACCTCCCGTGGGTGGTCGATGGCGCAACGCTGGCGAAACAGTTCGACATACCGAGAGTGAAGCTGCTCAACGATCTCGAAGCCATGGCGCACGGTATTCTGTTGCTCAGACCGGACGAACTCTACATCCTCAACGCCGGCACTCCTCCACAGTATAATCAAGCGCTCGCCCTGATAGCTGCGGGAACCGGATTGGGCGAGTGCATCCTCTTTTGGAACGGTTCGCGCTATCAGCCTATGCCGTCTGAAGGCGGTCACACAGACTTCGCACCGAACAATGACAACGAAATTGAGCTGCTGCGCCATCTGCGTAGTAACTACCTGCACGTGAGTTACGAACGTGTGGTGTCGGGCCCCGGCCTGCACGCTATCTATGACTACGTCCGCGACAGCAAGAAGAATGAGCCGACGTGGCTCTCGGAACAAATCAAAGCCGGCGACCCGCCGGCGGTGATTGCAGAAGCGGGACTGAAAGGTCAGGCGGACATTGCCAAGCAGGCGCTCGACCTGTTTGCCTCCATCTATGGAGCGGAAGCGGGTAATCTCGCCCTCAAGGCGATGGCACTCAACGGCGTGTATCTGGGCGGCGGCATCGCACCAAAGTTGCTGGCCAAACTGAAAGACGGGACCTTCATGAAGGCCTTCACCAACAAAGGCCGCTACAAACGCTTGATGACTTCGATCCCCGTCAAAGTGGTGATGAACGACAAGACCGCGTTGCTCGGAGCCGCGTCTGTCGCCGCAGCACTCTCCCATACACCCGCAGCATGACCAGTAACAAATACCTCGACAGCCTGAAGAAAGCCGCGGCGTTAGCAGCCGTTGAATTCGTCCGCGATGGCATGGTCATCGGTCTCGGGACCGGCTCAACGGCTAAGCACATGGTCATGGCGCTGGGGGAAAAGGTCCGCGCGGGCATGAGACTTCGCGGAGTGCCTACGTCGAAAGAAACAGCCGCGCTTGCCAGGGAGCAAGGGATTATCCTCATCGATGCCGATAATGCCTGGGTCATCGATGTTGCGATCGACGGGGCAGATCAGGTCGATCCCTACTTCAATCTCATCAAGGGCGGCGGCGGCGCGCTCCTGAAGGAAAAGATCGTCGCGGCTTCGGCCAAACAGTTTATTGTGTTGGTCGATCATACCAAACGAGTCCCGGTATTAGGGGGATCCTTTCCCCTCCCGATCGAAGTGGTCCCTTTCGGCTGGGGCAGCACGGCGCGAGAAATTGAAGCTCTCACTCGCAGCCGCGTGGTGCTCAGGGAACGGAACGGATCGCCATTCAACACGGAAGCAGGCCATGTGATTCTGGATGTCCATATTCCACGGATCGACAATCCGCGAGAACTTGATATCGCGTTGAATCAGATTCCCGGAGTCGTCGAGACCGGCCTTTTTGTCGGACGGACAGATCTGCTCATCGTGGGGACACCCAACGGAGTTGAGTCGTACCCTGCGACGAGGACATGACTGAACCGATCAGCAGGCGGCAGACGCTACAGACCGTCATTAAACACGGCCGACTCCTCCTGGCCATTCCACTCACACCATTCTTCAGCTCGTGGCTCTATCCTTCCTTCGCACAAGCAGCGACCGAACAACCGAAAGGTGAAATTATGAACCAGGACTCTTCTCCGGGCACGCTTGATCCATACCGGCTTCCGAGACACATAGTCCCGATTCGCTACGATCTGCGATTGGAGCCTGACCTGACGGCCGCACGCTTTACCGGACAGGAGACCATCACCCTTACGATCCATCATGCAACCTCTGAAATCGTCCTCAACGCGGTTGAGCTCGATATCACGTCCGCTCAGATCGAAGGAGCCACCGGCGCAGCGAGACAGGCCACCACGACGTTGGATGCATCGCTCGAACGCTGCCATCTCACGTTCACCGAGTCGCTCTCGCCAGGTACCTGGCGACTCACCATGACATTCTCCGGTACGCTCAACGACAAGCTCCGCGGGTTCTATCGCAGCACCTACAAAAACGAGCGTGGTGTGACTCACAGCCTGGCGGCGACACAGTTCGAAGCCACCGATGCCCGGCGGGCTTTCCCCTGCTGGGATGAACCGGACTTCAAAGCTGTCTTTGCCACGACACTGGTCATCGATCCAACGCTCATCGCAGTCTCCAACACCACGATCGCAGCCGAAACGCGTGCTGGCGGGAAGAAGGTGGTGCGCTTCGCCGACACGATCAAGATGTCCACCTACCTGGTCGCATTCATCGTAGGCCGGATCGAGCCGACCGAACCGGTGATGATCGGCAACACGCCACTTCGCCTGTGGGTCGTTCCCGGGAAAAATCATCTGACCAAATTCGGTCAAGACATTGCGGCGGCGTCACTGTCATTTTTTGAGAGTTACTATGGAATTCCCTACCCCGGCGACAAGCTGGACCTGCTCGCCATTCCCGACTTTGCCTCCGGGGCCATGGAGAACCTTGGGGCTATTACCTACCGTGAGACGGCCTTGCTGGTCGATCGGCAGAGCGCCACGCACGGCGAACTGGAGCGCGTGGCCGATGTGGTTGCGCATGAAAACGCGCACATGTGGTTCGGCGATTTGGTGACCATGTCCTGGTGGAACGGGCTCTGGTTGAACGAAGCATTCGCGACCTTCATGGAAATGCTGGCCGTGGATGCCTGGAAACCGGAATGGAAACGATGGGACAGCTTCGGCGTCGCGCGCGCTGCGGCCTTTTCCGTCGATGGACTCTGGAGCACGAGACCGATCGAATATCCGGTGCTGGCTCCGAAGGACGCCGAGGCGATGTTCGACGTCCTGACCTATGAAAAAGGCGCGTCGGTACTCCGGATGTTGGAGCAGCACATCGGTCCAACGATCTTCCGTGACGGTGTTCGCGATTACTTGCGCGCGCACGCCTATGGGAATGCAGACACGAACGATCTCTGGGTTTCGCTGGGAAAGATCGCCAAACAGCCGGTGCCTGAACTCATGAACGGATGGATTTTCCAACCGGGGTTCCCGCTCGTGACGGCCACTGTCAGCCCGTCATCCGAACTCACGATCACCCAACAACGGTTTAGCTACCTGAGCGACGAACAGTCCGCGCCATCACAAGACCAGCGATGGCAGATCCCACTCCAACTCCGAATCACCGCCGGGGGTAAGGCCGGCACCTCACGCATGTTGCTGACGGAGAAGAGCACGACGGTCCCGCTCCCTCACGATTGGGAGTCAGTACTGATCAACGAGGACGGCCATGGCTTCTATCGGGTGCGCTATGCGCCGGACCTGCTCGATCGGCTGCTGAACACCGGCATCGATCGACTCGCCGTCACCGAGCGGTTCAATCTGCTCAGCGACGCCTGGGCCACCACCGTCGGAGGCCTCATGCCTCTCACGGACTATCTAGACCTGACAGTCCGCTTTACCGCTGAGCGGGACAAGAATGTGTGGGCAGTGCTACTCGACTCCTTCTCCTTCCTGAACCGGATCATCACCATGGAGGATCGTCCGGCGCTCGAAGCATTCGTACGAAATCGGCTCGGTCCGGCTGTTGCAGACTTGGGTTGGGTTCCCCGAAGCGGCGAAAGCGAGCTGACGAAACAGCTGCGGGGTGAACTGATCGGCGCACAGGGTAAACTCGGCAATGATCCCGCCATCCAACGACGCGCGGCGGAGCTGTACCGGACGTATCGCGACGACACGACAGCCGTTGACCCCAATGTCGTGCCCTCGCTCGTCACGATCCTCGCACATACGGGCGACGCAACCAGGTACGATGAATTTAACGAACGGTTCCGCACCGCCACCACACCGCAAGAAGAACGGCGGTATCTCTTCTCGCTCGCGGCATTCCAGCCAAAAGCATTACTTGAACGCACACTCGCCCGCACCATCAGCGGAGACATTCGCACACAAGACGCGCCGTTTCTTGTCAGCGCCATTATGGGCAATGTGTATGGAAGAGAATTGGCCTGGGCGTTTGTGAAAACGAACTGGGAGAAGATGGATCATCTGTTCCCCAAACAAGGGCTGCGCCGCATGTGCGGTGGAATCGTCAATCTCGCCACACGCGAACTCGAACGAGACGTGCGCGACTTTTTGACAACGCGCAAGATCGATCTCGGCGGGAAAACGCTGGCCCAATATCTTGAACACTTGAGGATTGCCGTCACGGTTCGAGAGCGAGACAGCCGAGCCTTGCGCACCTATCTGGATAGGTACCGAAAATCGCTATGAGCGTAGAAGGATCTTGTGAATCGTGGTGAATCGGACGGGCATGCAGAACCGACTTGATGCGATTCACCCCTCTATAGTAGGCTGACGGCATACAGCCTGGCATCACGCGAGGTGGCTGATGGTACCGATTCAGCGCCTGTTGATAACTGGTTTGATCCTTGTCGGCACAGGATCCCTGATCGGGTGCTCCGACAACGGATCGGACCAAGACTCGCCAGCACCCTTACCTCAGTCCACTAGTCTGCGCCTTCAACCGATCACTGCCAATCTCAGTTCACCGGTCTTCATGACTGCGCCTCCCGGTGATTCCACGCGCCTCTTCATCGTCCAGCAGGGAGGGTTGATCAGAATCTTTGATGTCGTTAGTGGGGCGCTCCTTACAACCCCCTTCCTTAATATAGGTAGCCTTCTGTCGACAGGTGGTGAACGAGGGCTTCTAGGGATGGCATTCGATTCCGATTACGGTACCAATCTGCGGTTTTACGTCTTTTATACAAACACCACCGGTGACATTGTTATCGCTCGTTACCTGAGAAATGCCACGGCCGCAAACCTTGCCGATTCCTCTTCTGCCACGATACTCCTCACAGTGGAACACTCAGCCGAATCGAATCACAACGGCGGCATGCTGGCATTTGGCCCTGATGGGTGTCTATATGCCGGTGTCGGCGATGGAGGAGGCGCGGGCGATCCGAATAACAACGGGCAGAATTCATTTTCGCTGCTCGGGAAACTTCTTCGTCTCAATCCCAGCCCGGGAGGGGTGTGCAATATCAACACGAATCCGTTCTTCCTCGGCGGTGGCGCGCAGCAGGTCTGGAGCCTGGGCTTAAGGAATCCGTGGCGGTTCTCCTTTGACCGCGAAACCGACGACCTCTACATCGGCGATGTGGGGCAAGGTGCGAGAGAAGAGATCGATGTCTCCGTCGCTCCCAACGCAGGGCGTCAGGCCAATTATGGCTGGCGGTTGATGGAAGGCTCGCTCTGTTTCAACCCCTCCAGCAATTGCACCTCAAGCGGCCTCACCTTGCCGGAACTCGAATATCCCCACCTCAGCGGAGCGTGTTCAGTAACGGGTGGGTATGTGTACCGGGGATCCGCAAAGCTTGACCTGCGGGGCACGTATTTCTATGCGGATTTTTGCGCGGGATTTGTGAGAAGTTTCCGCTACCAGAATGGGCAGCCCACAGAGCAAACAGAATGGCCGTTACTCAGTCCGCCCGGCGGTTCTGTGACGAGCTTCGGTGAAGATGCCGAAGGCGAGCTCTACGTCATGACTCAAGGAGGAGGCCTGTTCCAGTTCATTCCCAATTGACGCGCTCTCACCGGACTCTCGAAAGAGGGGTTGCCGTTTGATTTTATGAATCTGTAGAATCGGCTTCCAGAGCCAGTTAACAGAGGAGTCGTCAGCGACAATGCGGAACTGCTTGTGCCCGAAATGCGGGACGCCGAAGACCAAACTTGCTCCGCGCCAGGGGGTAGCTGATCGGCTCCTCGGCACCGTGACCATCTATCCCTTTCGCTGTCAGCTCTGTGCCCATCGCTTTACTACCTTCCTTGGAAAGCTCAAGACCAATCCTCGCCGTAATTATGACCGAATCTCGGTTGAGTATCCGGCACAGGTTCGTCCCATCCGTGATCCCAGCCAGCGCGTCGTCGTCGAAGGGACGCTGTCGAATTTGTCGCTCCGAGGGTGCCGCGTGCGTACCAGTCAGCGCATTCCAATGGGATGTCGCGTGATGCTCGAATTTCATCCTGCCGAGTACGATGAGCCCATCAAGGTAGACGGGGCCATTGTGCGCTCCCGTTGTGCCGAAGGGATCGGGCTTCGATTTTCCAGTTTCCTCCGATCGGAGGAGCGACGCCTTAGCCGCATCCTCGACTTACGCCTTCCCGATCACGCCATCTAACAGGATGCTGAAAAAGGCCGCCAGCTTCGTTCTCACATCGCTCAGATCCTCAACGGGGACCCGGCCGCCTCACTAACTCGGCGGCGCGCACAGACGTGGTGCTCCTTATTCGTCGCACCGTGCGCCCCAGAGGGTACGCCTCCGGTCTTCGCTCGCTGCGCCAGGGTTGGGCGGGTGAGAAGGTTGCCTTTTTGAGCATCCTGTTTCTGCCGTCTGCTAATGGTCGTTCGTCCCCTCGCCTATTTTACTCGTGCCGCAGCACAGCCAACGGCCGTTGGCCGAGAATCCGGTAGGTGCTGGCAAAACCCACGATCAGCGTCAGTATCATTGTGAGAAGGAGGCCGATGCCGAGCACTCGCGGGTGTATGCTCCAGGACAGCTCGAATACAAACCGTAACACGACCCATGACAAGGTACTCCCGAGCATCAGTCCGATCAACCCGGCGACGGCGCCCAGCAAGACATACTCAATGGCAAAGGCGCGTGCAATCAGGCCGCGGGTTGCGCCGAGCGCCTTCAGAATGACCGATTCGTAGAGACGCCGGTAGCGTGTCGCTGCGAGCGCCGCCGCCATCACCAGTCCGCCGGCCGCCACACAAAATAATGCCACCGCTCTGATCGCCAGCGAGAGACGATCGAGCACCCGTGCGAACCCATCGAGTACGTCGCCGATATGAATCGCGCTGACGTTTGGAAACGAAGCGACGACCGCCTGCTGCAACGATAGCTCTTCCTGCGGCGAGACCCGCACCGTCGCCACATAGGTGAACGGAGCCGCCGCAATCGCGCCCGGGGATAAGATCATGTAGAAGTTCGTCGAGAAATTTCCCCACTCGACTTTGCGAATACTGCTCACCGTCGCCGCCACTGTGGCCCCCTGAATATCGAACTCCACGACCGAGCCGATCGTGAGACCTAAGTGCATGGCCGCGTCTTCTTCCACTGACACCTGTGGGGTCGAGAAGGTCTGCCCGGGCTTCCACCATTCCCCCTTGACCAGCTGATTGTCTTTCGGAAGCTGGTCGAGGAACGTCAGCACATACTCCCGCGTGAAATACCACTGTTTCCCACGCGCCTCTTTCCCTTCCGCGCGCTTGTCTTCCTTCTCCAGGCCCTCTTCTACCGTGACGACATGGCCATCGATGGCGTGAAGTCGCGAGCGCACCAGCGGGGTGAGTTCCGGACGCGCCTGGTCGGCCCGCTGAGCGACCAACGACACGAACTCTTTCGATTGATCAGGCTGAATATCGATGAAGAAGAACGTCGGCGCATCCGCCGGCCGATTTTCCTGCACTTGACGGAGCAACGCCTGCTCCACCAGCGACACCGTGACAATCACCATCACGCCGATGCCGATGGCGACCATGATTCCTGTCGCCTGGCTTCCCGGCCGCACCACATTACCCAGGGCATAGCGGAGGCTCAACACGCGGGGTAATGGCATCCAGGCCAGCCCTCGCACGAACACTCGCGCGCAGAGAAAAAGGATTGTGATGGCGACAGATAATGCGCCGAGAAACAGGAAGCCGATCGACCACGAGCCGGCTTGCCATATCGAGAGCGCGCAGAGCCCGAGGATGATCCCTCCGGCCGTGCCGACATTCCATCGATCAGCGAGTCCCCACCTCACCCACCATCGTGCGGGGATCGCCTCATGCTCGACCGTCGATTGCTCCGCATCGCGCCGGAAGATTGCACCTGGATGAATGTCTCGAATCTTCAACAGGGGCCACAGAGTAAACAGTAGCGTCGATAAGAGTCCCAGCGCAGCTCCTTTCATCAAGGGCCAAATCGAGGACCACGACAATTCTAACGAGATGCCTAATTGATCGAGGAGGTCGGACATGAACAGGCCTGCCATGAGGGGAGGTAGTCCTCGTTGGAGGGCAATTCCCAGCAGAATCCCGGCGAGGCTCCCGACACAGCCCAAGAAGATGGCTTGCACCACATAGGTCGAGACGACCGTTGCCGAATCCGCGCCGACGGCCTTCAAGATCGCAATCGTCCGCAACTTGTCCCGTAAGAACGCGTGAATCGAGGTCCCGACCCCCAGTCCACCGATGAACAACGCGGTCAACCCGATCAGCCCGAGATAGCGGGAGAGTTGGTCGAGAAATTGCCTCAACTGTGACTGGGCTGTGCGATAGCTGGATACGCGCGCAGAATCTGCCGATAGCCGGTCTCGCAGCTCGGAAAGGAGCGGGTCGAGCGGCATATCGGAGGGCGTCTTTATGAGATACCGTTCTCGCACCCGGCTCCCGGGCTTGATCAGCTCCGCCGCCTGTAGTCCTTCCTGCGAAATCATCACTCGCGGGCCTAAGATAAAGGCATTGGCCATTCGATCCGGCTCAGTCCGCACGACGCCGGTAATCAGAAACATCGCGTGACCGATCTTCAATCGATCCCCGATCGAAAGGCCCATCCGGATCAGCAGCGACTCCTGTACCACCGCCCCAAAACAGGAATGCCCGCCGCAACGGCGTTCATCCGGGCGGAGCAGGATATCCGGTGATTGCATCGGGTCCAGTCGAATCACCCCGTACAGGGGATAGGCCGATTCGATGGCTTTGAGTTCGATGATCTGCGTCGATTGGGTCGTAGAGGGTCCGGGAGTCGTGCGTGCGGCCATGGCCACCAGTTCGCTCACATGGGTGAAAACCATGTTTCGTGTCCGCAGCGAGTCCAGCACCGTCTGTCCCGCGGGACTCAGGGGCCGCGTCAAACGAATCTCGAGATCGCCGCCTAACAGCCCTCGTGCTTCTTTCGTGACGGCGCGCTCCATGTTTGCGCCGAAAAGGGACACCCCTACCAAGGCTCCGACGCCGATCGCGATACAGGCAAAGAAATAGAGAAAGTGCCGCCAGGCTCCCCTGGTTTCCCGCCAGGCCATCCTGAAGATAAAAGGATTCACAGGGGTGACTCTGCAGCCCGATCGTCTGAGTCGGTGAGGCGGTCGGATTCGATGCGGCCGTCGCGCAACTCAATCACGCGCTCCATTGAAGACGCGAGCGCTCGATCATGCGTGACGAGGACTAATGTGGTGCCGTAATCGCGATGGAGAGCATGGAGCAGTTGCATCACGTGTTGGCCCGTGGCCGAATCCAAATTGCCGGTCGGTTCATCGGCCAGCAGAATCGGTGGGTGACAGGCAAAAGCTCTCGCCACCGCCACTCGCTGCTGTTCGCCGCCGGACAGCTGGACGGGATAATGATGCAGCCGCTCTCCCAGGCCGACGGTCTGCAACAGATCCGTCGCGCGATCCTGAGCCGTGCCTATCCCTGCCAACTCCAACGGCACTAGAACGTTCTCCAGAGCGGTGAGGGTGGGAATGAGATGGAAGGATTGAAAGATGTAGCCGATGTGATCGCGACGATATCGCGCCAAAGCACTCTCGCGCATCGTCGAGATTTCGACGCCGTTCAACATGATGGAGCCGGATGTTGGGCGATCCAGCCCTGCGATGAGACCCAGCAAGGTGGATTTGCCGCTCCCCGAGGGGCCGACGATAGCTACGCGTTGCTTATCGGGAATCTCCAGTGTCAGATCGTCGAGAATCGTGATCTGATGGCCTCCACCGGCCAAGCGCATCGTCAGGTGAGAAAGAGAAATCATGTAGTCAGGCCAACTCCCCCAGTATCGTGCACGTCGAGCCTATATTATACTGGATGATCATGCGCCGCTCATGGATTCTCACAAAACTATTTTCCTGCCTCTGTTTCTCCCTCGTCCTCCTTTGCGGGTATGAATACGGTAGCGCACTTCCCGCGTCGACACCATCGTCGAGCCCCCCAAAGACTCAGGTACCAGCTGAACGCCCGCGCATCGTCGCCTTCGGCAACAGCCTGACGGCCGGCTTAGGCGTCGCGCCGGATCATTCGTATCCCGCACATCTTCAGCGGGCACTGGACACGGCAGGCTATGCTTATCGGGTCGTGAACGCGGGAGTCAGCGGCGAGACAACCGCCGGAGGAGTCCGGAGAGTCTCTTGGGTTCTGAACAGCAAGCCGGTGATCGTCATTCTGGAACTTGGCGGCAACGACGGCCTCCGCGGCCTCAGTCTTCAAGAAACGAAAGCCAACCTCGAACGGATCATCCAACAATTCCAACAGGCCTCGGTCACCGTCGTGTTAGCCGGAATGAAACTCCCTCCGAATTATGGACAAGACTATACCGATGGGTTTGAATCGCTCTACCAGGCCTTAGCGAAGCAATATCGCTTGACGCTGATTCCATTTTTTCTCGATGGGGTGGCAGGCTCGTCCTCGCTCAACCAGGCAGACGGGATACATCCGACGGGAGAGGGCTATCGGATCATCGTCGAGAAGATCTTCCCAACGCTTGAACCACTGCTAGAGCGAAATCGGTGAGGGTGGTCTCGCAAGTATGCATGAAGGGGGCAGGGTGTCCCCTGCCCCCTTCCGCTCAGACTACAACTGATACTACGAGCACTTTGTTATTCCGGCATGCCGTGATCGTCGAGCAACTCGGGCAATAACTGAGCAGAACCAGATCCGGAATTTCCCGTCAGAGACGATGTGGCTTGGCCTCCTGCCGCAACCGCACCGGGATAGTAGACCATCACCGACCCAGGAGTGGTTCCCACTGGAATTGTCTGCTTGATCAGATTATCGGTTGTGTTGATGACTGAAACGGAATTGTGCGTACCGTTCGACACGACGATGTATCTGGCTTCAGCAGGAGTCCCAACAGGCGAACCGGTTGGCCGTTGGACCAGCACATCGAAGGAGTGCGCGCCGTTGAGGGTCAGCTGAAGTCCAATGGGCTGAAGCAATGTCAGTGATGGAGGATTTGCCGTCAAGGTTGAAGAATCGAAGGCAAACAGAAAATCTTTTCTAGTTGTGGACGCATTGCCGGCCACAATGTAGAAACGCCGGCCGTCCGGTGAAAACTTGAACGCCCCGGGTGACGCTCCCTCTAATGCAGGAATATTGAGATCTATAATGGTACGAGGATTGGCAGTATCCAAGTCAATCACACCCAACCTGGTGCCAAAAGGGACTGTGCTGCTGCCGCGCAGCAGGATGAATCGACCGTTTGGGGAAATGCCAAAGGCCGTATAATTTGTGCCGGAAAGGTCTGCCAGCAGAGTGACTGCCAGCGTTGCAGGGTTTATTTCAACAATGGTCCGATAGTTCTCCTGGATGCTGTAGACCATGCCGGTAAACTGCGAGAACCGAATACCATGAGGATTCGAATTGTTCGGCGTGAACGGAATGAGCGCAGCGTGTGACTCAGGGTTGCATGTTGCCGGTGTCAAGGGTGGAAGCAATGCGTTTTCTCTGATCTGATCGCATAGATCGACCCGGTTGATAAGGCTCCAAGTCGGATTTGTGCCTGGGACGGGCTCATTGTCGATGACGGCTATTTCGCCCGCCGTGCTGCTGGAGACAAAAGCCAGCCTGGGGTGGTTCGCAGGGGTGGTGGTTGTCGGTTGTGAGAATGCGGCTACTTTATGCCCATCAGCGAGCACACAGACCGTTCGTTCGACAGTCGGTGGCGTCGCGCCAGGACCAAGATGCGAGTTGTGGATGATCGTGACGGAGCTTCCGTAGTTCTGCCCTGGTACTGGTACAGCAGGAGCGCAATTGACCAAATCGTCTCCAGGTGTTGTGGTCCCCGCTGCATTGTCGCCGTCGTTCATTATCCACATGACTTCTTGATCGGTCGGATCGCGGTAGAGATGGACCGGCCTGGTGCCAGCCGTCAGATTGACTTCGTGGACCGGCGTCGCCGCCGTGAGAGGATCGATCGTCGCAACTTGATTCGTCGCACCAAGATTGACGAATACCCATTCCCCCAACGAGAACTGCATGTCGCCCAACGCGACGTTGCCGAAGACGCCGGGTGCCCCGGCCCCCAACGTGTTGATGACGGCGCTGCCCGAGTCTCCTCTCAAAGCAACGGTGGACAGCGTCCGGTCGCCCGTATTGTTTACAAACACCAGCGGGCCCTGTAATGCCGCGCTGCCGCCGGTGGTGACGGCCGGGGTGGTCGAATCTCCAGAACTGCAGCTTGAAAGGCTGATGAGGGCCAATCCCAGCATTGCCGTTGCTGCGCTCGTCATGACTGTTGTCCGATTCTTAATCGCTTTCATGTGTACATCCTTCCTGATTTTGTTTGGACGGGCTTCCTCATCGGAGTCCCGTCCTTGTCACATCGCTTAGACGAATCCGGATCAAATAGGATGAGGCGGACCACGGATGACCTTCCCGCCCTGAAGAATCGCATTGCATATTGTGTAGGTGGAGTCCCCGAACAGATACCCAGTCGGAGCAATGGATGGCCCCCATGACCGGCCAGAGGGGGCTTGTGTTTCGATGCCGTCGCAGTGCCATGCGCAGGATCCATGGGTGTGCTGTGTGCTGTTCGAATGAGATTGCGGACAGTGTGGTGTGGTCCATTGCGGCGCGAAGCTTCCGTACAGCGTGGAGACGGACCCGGCCACCCATAGCACCACGCAGACGGCCGCGATCGCACGAGACAATCTGCCTCGACGACCCTCTGTCCACATCTGTAAGAACGCGCCGATCATCTATCCTTGTCCTTACGATCCACCGATTATTTGAAACGATTTGGTGAGTCCGAAAACGTAACTGATCTGCTGTTCGAGGTTGCCGTTGAAATCGCGATACACGGGAATCTGAGCGATGGCATAGAACGATGCATAGTCCCACAGGTTCAGCATGATGCCGGGGGAATAGGCCAGATACGTTGAACCGGTCGTGGGAACCGCCCGAAACTTCACCGTCGGATCGAGGAGAATCGGGGCCCCTCCTGGATTGAACAGGAACAATGATGCATCCATCGCGTCGTTTTGCATCCAGCGATAATTGACTTGCTGAGTCAGCACCAACCACGGTGTTTGCATAAGCGGGACGATATTGAGACCTCCGCTGAGGTTCACTTCGTCGCCGAACTGATACCCGTCGCTGTTCTTGAACGTGTGCCGATAGCTGGCTAGGGCAAACTGATTGAGGCGGTGCGGAATCAACTCGTAGCTCTGGTAAATGGTCGGTACGAGGCCGAAATTGCCACGGCCGACTTGGAGAGTTGACTCAGCCAAATTACCACCGGTCGTCGTCTGACCGTAATCGCCGGTCGGCAGATCGACCCCGAAACCCAACACCACCAAGCTCCGCAATGTTGGTAACAGGTTGTATTTCAACGCGACACGCATATCGCCGATACCTTTATCGCTGTAGGGAACCGGATTGATGCCTCCGATCTGGGCATCGGAATCCACTTGCTTGAACGGAAGTGTGACTTGAAGGCCGAATCGTTCCGTCAACCCGTAGTTCATGTCCAGCGTCGCGGTTTGTGTGCGCGTCTTGATTTGATTGACGTTGAGATTTGCGAGGGTCAATGTCTGATTGCCCTGGTCGGCAAAGGGAATGCTGCCGCCTTGCCCGGAAGGGGCTTCCATCGGTGTATTGTTGTAGATGGCATTCACGGTCAGCAGACCCGCCATCGGCACCTGCTGCTGAGAGCCAATGACAACAAAGCAGCTCACAGAGCCGCAAGAAGCTTCAGCAGACGGCGCGATGACGGACAATAGCCATCCCGAAGCCACGAGGCTGATGATGAATCGTCTGACGTGAGCAGACATGAAACGTCCTTTCTTCGGAACAGGCTAGTGGTCGTAATCCTATTGTCTGTACATGTCTCGCATCAGAGACTTCCGTCGAATTCCTTCAAAGAGACGAAGGAAACTCGATCAGAGCGATCCAAGGGTAAAGACAAGTACAGGGATGAGGGGACTAGACGAGAGGAGGCGCGCGCGAAGGAGGCTGCGAGTTTTGGGGGAGATGGAATTGGGTAACAGGAGACGCTTGTTCAAGGAAAGTTGAGTATTGGACGGGTGCGACATCGACCGCAGTGCCTTCGACGGCATCGGCTGCAATGCAGAGCCATGAGCAGAGTGCGGTGGCGTGAGTCGCCGCGTTGTGGTGCTCATGTTGCCCTAGGTGGGCGGTAAGCTGCGGGTACACAATTCCGCTGAGCGCCACAAGCCAGAGCGCGAACCCTACGACTACAAATTGTCGAATCCTACGGTTCATAGACCTTATCGAAGAGCCGCTGCTTTTATCGGCTCCTGTTTCTGAATTCTTGCAACGACATCGTTGATCTTTTGCTCGGTCAAAAGGCCGCCTTTGATGTATTCCTGCACGCGCCCTTCTTGGTCGATGAAGACGCTCACGGGTAGTCCGAACACGCCGAACTGGTTGGCGACTTTATTGTCGTGATCCATGAGGACCGGGAATGTGTGGCCGTACTGCTTGATGTGTTCGCGAACCTTGGCGTCGTCTTCCAATTCGTTGACGGCGAGAACGACAAATCCTTTGTCCCGAAGCTTGTCGTAGGTCGTTTGCATCGCCGGCATTTCGGTCGTGCAGGGCTTGCACCAGGTGGCCCAGAAATTTAGCAGCACGATCTTGCCGCGATACTGGCTGAGGCTCTGTTCCTTGCCTGTCAGATCGGTCAAACGGAAATCTTCTGCCTGCATCCCGACCGTTGGGACTCGCGAACCCATTCCCCAGGCAAGCCCACAAGTGAGCGCCAAGATAACAGTGGCCAATGTTACGGCTCGTTTCACTGTACCGATATTCCCGAGAGAGACGTTCATGGTCAGGTCCTCCGTAGACTCTCTAAACTTGAACCGTGTGGCTCTGCGAAATGAAGAGAGTTGGTGGTCCTAGCGGCCCCCTGTGAAAGCACAGACGTTCCGATGGACAACCGAGTCGGTGAGGAATTAGCGAACGGGAGGGCCTCGAGGGGAAAAGTGTTCGGCGCAGGTAACCAGAGTCTGTCTGAGCGCTGTCGGTTCGACCGACTCGAGCGGGATTAGTTCGGGCGGGGCTGGGACGACTGTCGTTTCCCACCCATGCCCGGCTGCGCACATCCAGGAGCAGAGCAGGGTGCCGTGCGTGGCAGCTTGATGTTGGGCATGGTGCCCGACATGTTCCACCGATTGCGCTTGTGCTAATCCGCCGATGGCAAGGACACAGAGTATCAGGAGGATCGAGAGGAATTTGAGGACAGTGTGGCTCATCGCGACGACCTAGTGTGACTCAAGCGAATCCTAATGGACCCGTACTAAGCTTGTCAAGGCAGCTACTGTCGGCTTCGCCTCCGAGCAGTCACGACAGGTTTCGGTTCGACAGTCTCCCGACGGCGAGCACGAAGAATCCGAACTTGGACCCCTGCTTCTTATAGGATTCATGGAAAAGATGCTGTATACTGCGAAAATCACTTGTGGAGGCATCGGCGTTCGTTCGAACGGCAGTTACCATGGTTACGCAACTACTCAATCAGATCTTCGGCAGCAAAAACGACCGTGAAATCAAGACAATCCGCCCGATTGTCGAACGGATCAATGGTCTGGAATCCAGCCTGACTCCGCTCTCCGATCACGACCTCGCGGACAAGACCCAGGAGTTCAAGAAGCGCCTTGGCTCCGGGGAAACCCTCGACGATATCCTGCCTGAGGCCTATGCGGTCTGCCGGGAAATGTCCCGCCGCAAGCTGAACATGCGCCATTTCGATGTGCAGATGATCGGCGGCATCATTCTCCATCGAGGCCGTATCGCTGAAATGAAGACCGGAGAAGGGAAAACTCTCGTAGGCACGCTGCCGGTCTACCTCAATGCACTCGAAGGGAAGGGCGCCCACCTCGTTACCGTCAACGACTACCTCGCCAAGCGCGACGCGCAGTGGATGAGCGTGCTTTACCACGCGCTGGGGCTTTCTGTGGGCATCATTCAACACGATGCCTCCTTTCTCTTCGATCCGACCTATGACGCCTCCGACAAGCGGCTCCAATCTCTCCGCCCCTGCACGAGGCCTGAAGCCTATCGTGCCGATATCACCTACGGCACCAACAACGAGTATGGGTTTGATTACCTCCGCGACAACCTGGTCGTCACCGATTTGGCCCAGTGCGTGCAGCGCGAGTTGAACTTCGCCATCGTGGACGAAGTCGACAGCATCCTCATCGACGAAGCCCGCACGCCCTTGATTATCTCAGGTCCGACGGACGAAACCACCGATCTTTACTACCGCATCAATGCGATCATTCCACAGCTGAAACCGGAGCAGGACTACACGGTCGAAGAAAAAACCAAGACCGCGTCGTTGACCGAAGACGGCAACGTCCGGGTCGAAAAATTGCTCGGCGTGGACAATCTCTACGACCCCAACCATATGGATCTCGTCCATCACGTCGTCAAGGGGCTCCAGGCCTATAGCCTCTATAAACGGGATGTAGACTATGTCGTGAAAGAGGGCGAAGTCATCATCGTGGACGAATTCACTGGGCGACTCATGCCGGGACGGCGCTGGAGCGACGGCCTGCATCAGGCCGTCGAAGCCAAAGAAGGTGTGAAGATCGCCAACGAAAATCAAACACTGGCCTCGGTGACCTTCCAGAACTATTTCCGGATGTACAAGAAGCTCAGCGGCATGACCGGGACGGCGGACACCGAAGCGGCGGAGTTTGCCAAGATCTACAATCTCGACGTCAACGTGGTGCCGACCAATCGCAAGATGATTCGGCTGGATTACGCGGATGTCGTCTATCGAACCGAGAAAGAGAAATTCACCGCGATTGTCGAAGATATCAAAGAATGCCACGAGCGGGGCCAGCCCGTCTTGGTCGGCACGATTTCCATCGAAAAATCGGAGCGGCTCGCCGGCTACTTGAGCCGAAACGGCGTGAAACACAACGTCCTCAACGCCAAACAGCATGAGCGAGAAGCCGAGATCATCGCCCAGGCCGGGCACAAGGGCGCCGTGACCATCGCGACGAACATGGCGGGCCGCGGCACCGACATTCTCCTGGGCGGCAATCCTGACTTCATGTTCAAACAGATTCTGTATCGGGAAGAGAACCTGACGGATGCGCGCAAGCTGGAGATCTTCGAACAGATTCGAGCCGACTGCGAAAAGGACAAACAAGAGGTGATTGCGGCCGGCGGACTCCACATTCTGGGGACCGAGCGCCACGAAAGCCGCCGGATCGACAACCAGCTCCGAGGCCGGGCCGGCCGCCAGGGCGATCCTGGTTCGTCACGCTTCTACCTGTCGTTGGAAGACGACCTGATGCGCATCTTCGCCTCCGAGCGGGTCTCACAGTTGATGCTCAAACTCGGCATGGAAGAAGGTGTTCCGATCGAGCATGGTATGGTCACTCGGGCCATCGCCAATGCACAAAAAAAGGTCGAGGCCCACCACTTCGAAATTCGGAAACAGCTGCTGGAGTACGACGACGTCATGAATAAGCAGCGCGAGGTGATTTATCAACACCGGCGCGCCGTCTTAGGTGGATCGAATTTGAAAGACGATCTTCGCACCATGATCGACGGCCTCGTGGAGTCCGCGCTGAACATCTATTGCCCGGCTGAGCAATACTCCGAAGAATGGGATCTCAAAGGGCTCGCCGAACTTATGCATGGCCAGTTCAACCTCGATATTGCTCAGGGCAAGAACGACGGCGGCGAGTCACTCCGCGCCATGGGGCGCGACGCATTGCTCGAAGACCTTCGCGCGCAGGCGCGCGAGTCCTATGATCGGAGAGAGCAGGATCTGAGCTCGGAGCTGATGCGCTTCCTGGAAAAGACCTTCATGCTCCAGGTCATCGACCACCACTGGAAAGATCACCTCCTCGGGATGGATCATCTGCGCGACGGGATCGGATTGCGCGGCTATGGACAGAAAGATCCGCTCATTGAGTACAAGCGCGAAGGCTACGATCTCTTTGCCGGCATGATGGAACGGGTCAAGGCCGACACGCTCGATCGGCTCTTTCATGTACAGGCGGTCCGGAACGAGGAGCAACCCTCCGTCCCCACACCTCCCCCCGTCATCTCGCGTCCCCAGCCAGCGCTCATCCTCAATCGCGGAGAAGAACCAGTCGCAGCTCAAACTGTTCAACGAAGCGACGAGAAAGTGGGCCGCAACGATCCCTGCCCCTGCGGCAGCGGGAAAAAATACAAGAAGTGCCACGGAACGTAAGAGCACGACACTGAGGCTCTCCCGCTCTCCCTCCCCCGCCCAACCCTGGTGCGCCGAGACAGCCTTCTCCCATACGACTTTTTCCCTTCAACCATTCCTCGCCTTTTCTGGAGCTGAGCGTTGCGCAAGCATAAGAAGATCAGGCTCTATCCCCCTCCGTACACTCAAAAAAACAAGGAATCAGCGCGAGCGTCATTCCATCCCCTGTATTACGAAGCATTTCTCCGGAATCTCGCACCCTCTAAGAATGGGGAGATTCGCCTGAGTTTCCAATAGTCTCCGCCTTGACTTAGCAGCAATTTCAGGGCTAATCTACGCGACTTTCGGCCTCTGTTGGTGTTTCAACGGGGAAGGGTGGGGTTTACCCTAGGCTATAGGTGTCACTTTTCTTGTATTGTCGATGGGATAAGAGGAATTGCTTGTGACAACCGGGCATCCTGAACTCATCGCTGCCATTTCGTCCGAAATTATCAAGAACGGGCCAATTCCTTTCGTCCGTTTCATGGAACTGGCGCTCTATCACCCGCAATTCGGCTACTACATGCGCCAACCGGACAGTACGGACCATGAACGTATCGGCTGGTCTGGCGATTTCTACACCAGCTCCGATGTGCATCCGATTCTCGGCCGTGCAATTGCCGCACAAGCCAGACAGATGGACGAATTAATGGGCTGTCCCACTCCCTTCACGATCTTCGAAGGGGGCGCAGGTAAAGGTGTGTTAGCTCAAGATTGCCTGGCAGCGATCCATGATCAACAAGAACACTTTGCATCGCGTGTCCGCTATGTCCTGATCGAACGGAGTCCTGCGATGCGGGAACTGCAGCGCAGGAATCTGGCCCCTTGGCTCAGCAAGCCCGGCCTCGTCACTTGGGCGGAAGGCCTTGATGAGCTAGCCCCGCAGAGCGTGACCGGTCTGTTCTTCAGCAATGAACTGATCGATGCCTTTCCGGTGCACCGGGTTCAGATCGTGGACGGACGGACCGAAGAACTTTACGTAGACTATCGGGATGGACGCTTTGTGGAATGTTTCAAACCCCTGTCGACGGCCGCGCTCTCGCACTATCTACTGCAACTGAATCCTACGTGGCCGGATGGCTATCGGACCGAGGTGAATCTCCTAGCGATGAACTGGATGGAGCAGGTTGCTCGGCGCCTGGACCGTGGATTTGTCATGACGATCGATTATGGCCATACGGCGCAGGATCTTTATGGGCCTGAGAGGAAGGACGGCACATTCCTCTGCTACTTTCAGCAGCGGGCGAACGACGATCCATTCATGCGTGTCGGCGAGCAGGATATGACTGCCCATGTAGATTTTTCGAGCCTGGCCGCTGCCGGTGAGACGCAGGGACTCCATGTGACGGGGTTCACGAACCAAATGAGTTTTCTGATGGGGCTCGGCGTGGAAGAGATGATCGGGAAATTGGAGCCGGAAAGCCCGGCGTTCCGCGCCGCGATTCATCTTCTGAAGCCAAATGGCATGGGCAGCACGTTTAAGGTACTCGTTCAACACAAGGGAATCAGTCGTCCGGAACTACACGGCTTGAAATTCAAACCTTTCTTCGGCTCGGCACTGAAGCATAGTGAGTCGCACGTCCTCACGTCATAAAGTCAGCATGCCTTTCGACTTGAAGACGTTCGGATTTTTTACTTTTTCGACTGGTTGAAACATGGGCAGCACAAATATTCCAGAAAACTACATACCGATTCTCTTGTTTATCGGAGTTGCCGTTGTCGTCGGCGCCTTCGCACTGCTCGCCGGCTCATTCTCTCGTCCGAATCGTCCCTATCGAGCCAAGTTGACCCCCTATGAAAGCGGAAGCCCGCTTTTTTCCGACGCGCGCATCCAGTTTCCGATGCGCTATTACATCATCGCGATGCTCTTCGTCATTTTCGATATCGAGGTCATTTTCATGATCCCCTGGGCCATCCGGTTTCAGTCGCTCGGCATGCTGGGCCTCATCGAGATGCTCGTGTTTATCATCATCCTACTAGCCGGATTCTGGTACGCCTGGAAGAAGGGGGCCTTAGAATGGGACTAGCGCGCCGAAGCGCGCAGTTATGATTTCTGAATTGTGAGTTATGAGTTGCGCTCAGAAACCCAGGACTCAGAACTCAGCACTCAGAACCGGAGCGAAGCGACATGAGTCTTCTGGAGAGACAGTTTGAGGCGAATATTCTGACGACCAATCTGGACGCGGTCGTGAATTGGTCTCGGAAATCGGCGTTGTGGCCGATGACGTTCGGCCTCGCCTGCTGCGCCATCGAAATGATTGCGACGGTGTCGTCGCGGTACGACATGGATCGGTTCGGCGCCGGCGTCTTTCGAGCCTCGCCACGACAGGCCGATCTCATGATCATCGCCGGCACTGTGACGCGCAAGATGGCGCCGGTGATCCGCCGTATCTACGACCAGATGCCGGAACCGCGCTATGTCATTTCTATGGGCTCCTGCGCGACTTCGGGCAACCACTACAACAGTTACGCGGTGGTCCAAGGCGTCGACCAGATTATCCCGGTCGATGTCTATGTGCCGGGCTGTCCACCTCGTCCGGAAGCGTTGCTCGATGGCTTGCTGAAGCTACAGGAAAAGATTCAGAGGGAGAAGGTGTTTGTGAAATAACTCGCGAGACAAGCGGGACGTGCGCGACTGGCAAATCGCGCCTGACTCGCAAAGAAGAACGATGAAAGCTCTGCTCGACAGCCTGAAGATGAAATTCCCGGACGCGATCCGTGCGACCCGCATCGATACCGCACGTGCCGAAACCGCTATCTCTGTGGCCGCCCCGCGTCTGCTGGAGATTGCGCGCTACTTACACGATGCGCCGGAGGCAGCGTTCGACCATCTCACGGATATCTGCTCGGTCGACTATCCCGAAGATCAGCTGCGGTTCGAAGTTGTCTATCACCTGCACTCGCTCCCCTTACAGCAACGGCTTCGACTTAAGGCGCGCATTACGGAGGACGACCCGACGATTGCGTCGGTCACCGGAATCTGGAAGGGAGCCGAGTTTCTGGAACGCGAAGTGTACGACATGATGGGCATTCACTTTTCCGGCCACCCCGATCTTCGGCGCATTTTATTGCCGGAAGACTATGCCGAAGGATACCCATTGAGAAAAGATTTCCCGACGGAGGGGCGAGGCTGGCGTAGCGAGTTCGATTTTATCCCGAGATTGGACGAATCACCGCTCGACGTCATTGAGAGCGAAATCACGGACGAGCAGAAAAGCGTCTTTCGCGCCGAGCCAGACGTACCCAGTTCCCAACGGAAAGAGGAATTGCTGCTGAATATGGGACCGCAACATCCGAGCACCCACGGTGTGTTGCGTGTCGTACTCATGCTGGACGGCGAACGGATCGTGAAAGCCACACCGGACCTCGGCTATCTGCATCGAGGCGTCGAGAAACTGTCCGAGGGTCTGACCTACATGCAGATTATCCCGCACACGGACCGGCTCGACTATGTCTGTGCCATGTCCAACAACTATGCGTACGTTCGTGCCGTGGAAAAACTCCTTGAGATCGAGGTGCCGATCCGAGCCGAGTATATCCGGACTATCGTGGCTGAGATGCAACGCATTATCGGGCACCTCTTTTGGCTCGGCACGCAGGCTCTCGATATCGGCGCCATGACCGTGTTCTTCTGGACCTTTCGGGAACGCGAAACACTGTTGGATATGTTCGAAAAACTCTGCGGCGCCCGTTTGACCCTGAACTACTATCGCATCGGCGGTGTCGACAGCGACTTCACTCCCGAGTTGGTTCAACGGATGAAGGCGTTCCTCGAGATCTTTCCCGAGAAGGTCAAGGAGTACGATTCGCTCATCGCGTCAAATCGCATCTGGCTCGGCCGCACAAAGAATGTCGCCCTGCTCTCGGCCGAAGACGCGATCAGCTTCGGTTGCACCGGGCCGGTCTTGCGAGGGTCGGGCGTCGCCTACGATGTCCGTAAGGCCGAGCCTTACGGCGTGTACGACAAAGTCGATTGGGAAGTGCCGATCGGCAAGAATGGCGATACCTACGACCGGTATTGGATCCGCATGGAAGAAATGCGGCAGAGCGCGAGGATCATCGCACAATGTTTCGATCAGCTGCCGCCGGGTCCGATCATGGCCGAAGCGCCGCAATATATCCCGCCGCCCAAGGAACTGGTGATGCGGGACATGGAAAGCCTGATCCACCATTTCATCATTTATACCCAAGGGATCAAGCCGCCGAAAGCCGAGATCTACTGTGCGACGGAAGCTCCAAAAGGCGAATTGGGATTTTTCATCGTCAGCGACGGCAGCCCTCGCCCCTACCGGTTGAAGATTCGCGCGCCGTCATTTGTACACATGGGCGCCTTCGACCACATGGCGCGAGGGTACCTGATTTCCGACATCATCACGATCTTCGGGACCTACGACGTCGTGATGGGAGAATGCGATAGGTGACGTTAGGCGTGAAAACGTAAGGCGTCAGGCGAGAGAAAAGGTCCGCCCCGTACGCCTCACCCCTTACGTCTCACGAGGGGTCGGCGAAGAGGACTCAATGTTGAAAGAGAAATACGCAACGGAAATTGAGGAAATCATAAGCCGGTATCCGGTGAAGCGCTCGGCGTTGATTCCATTGCTGTACCTGGCGCAACAGGAGGAGGGCTTCGTGTCCGAGACGGCGATGAAAGAAATCGCGGGGCTTTTGCGTCTGACCCCGCCCCAAGTCTATGAGACGGCCACGTTTTACACGATGCTCAATCTCAAGCGCGTGGGGAAATTTCATCTCCAAGTCTGTAAGTCTCTGATGTGCGGGCTGGCGGGTTCGGATACGGTCATGGGGTGGGTGAAGACGAAACTCGGAATCCGACCGGGTGAGACGACGTCCGATGGACTCTTTACCCTCAGCATGGTCGAATGCCTCGCTGCCTGTGGTACCGCGCCAATGATGCAGGTCAACGAGGACTATTACGAACGGCTCACAGAAGACAGATTCGATCGAATCCTGGCCGATCTCAAAGAACACGGGACGTGTTCGCTCAAGACCGGCCCGTTCATGTGGCCTGAACCGGTGAATGCCGTGAGGCGTGAAACGTAAGGCGTAAGGGGTAGAAAGGCCTCTAGGTTTCGCCGTACCCCTCACACCTGACGCCTAACGAGAAAAAGATGCCAAAGCACGAACTGATATTGCTCAAGAATATGATGCAGGCCGGCTATACCGGCTCGCTGCAAGATTACGAGCGAGCAAGCGGCTATCAGGCGCTCCGCAAGGTCGTGGGGAAGGTGCCGCCGGCCGAGGTTACCGCCATGGTGATGAAGTCAGGGCTCCGGGGACGTGGCGGCGCAGGCTTCCCGACCGGTGTGAAATGGGGATTTCTGCCCAAGGGCTATCAAGGCCCGCGGTATCTCTGCTGCAACGCGGACGAGAGTGAACCAGGCACATTCAAGGACCGTCAGCTCATTGAGCGAGATCCCCATCAGATTTTAGAAGGCATCGTGCTCGCCTGTTACGCGATCGGGGCAGAAACCGCCTACATTTATATACGGGGTGAATTCGTCCTCGGGGCCAGGATCTTGGAACGGGCGATTACCGAAGCGCGGACTGCCGGCTACATCGGCACGAACATCCTGGGCACAGGAATCACCGCCAATGTGTGGGTGCATCGAGGCGCCGGCGCCTATATCTGTGGAGAGGAAACAGCATTGCTGGAGTCGCTCGAAGGCAAGCGCGGTCTGCCGCGCGTCAAGCCCCCCTTCCCAGCAACGCACGGTCTCTATAACAAACCGACCGTGGTGAACAACGTCGAGACTCTGGCCAACCTTCCTTATATCGTCGGCCGGGGCCCCGAATGGTTTGCGTCGATCGGTTCGCCGCCGAAGAGCACGGGTACCAGAGTGTTCTGTGTCAGCGGCCATGTGAAGCGGCCGGGGAACTATGAAGTGCCGATGGGAGTCACCTTCCGCGAATTAATCTACGAAGAAGCCGGAGGCATGCGTTCCGACAAACCGCTCAAGGCCTTCATCCCGGGGGGAGCGTCGGCGCCGTTCCTCACGCAGAACCACCTCGACGTCAAGCTTGACTTTGAGTCCGTTGCCGCTGCCGGCTCCATGCTCGGCTCCGGCGGGGTGACCGTGATGGAAGAGGGCACGGACATGGTGTGGGCCGCGCTTCGCCTCATGGAGTTTTTCTATCATGAGTCCTGCGGCAAGTGTAGCCCTTGCCGTGAGGGAAGCTCCTGGCTGGTGCAAACCATGCGCCGAATCGTCGCGAAGCGGGGGCGGACGGAGGATCTTGAAACCTTGGTCGATCTATGCAAGAACATCGAGGGCCGAACGGTCTGCGCGTTCGGGGATGCGTCAGTGGCGCCGATTATGAGCACGCTCAAACATTGGCGGCCTGAATACGTCGCACTGATTCAGGAAGCAGAGGCGGCGAATCTGATCAAGCTGGAGCCGGCAGGGGTGAGACATTGAAGACAGTCGAATGTTGCGCCTTGACGACTTTCGGACTTTCTGACTTGTAGACGCACTATGGTTACTACCACGACAGAAACAGTTCGCTTGACGATCGACGGCATTCACGTCTCGGTGCCGAAAGGCACGCTGGTGATCGAAGCCGCTCGCCGGGTCGGCGTGATGGTTCCGCACTTCTGCTACCACCCGAAACTCAAGCCGGATGCGAACTGTCGCATGTGCCTGGTCGAAGTCGAAAAGATGCCGAAGCTCCAAACTTCCTGCAGCACCGTGGCGACCGAGGGCATGGCTGTTCGGACCGCCACAACGGTTGTTCACGACGCCCACAAGTCGGTGCTCGAATTCATCCTGGCCAATCACCCGTTGGATTGCCCGGTCTGCGATCAAGGCGGGAAGTGCGACCTCCAGGATTTTTCCCATCAATACACCGCGACCAGCCGGTTTGAGGAAACCAAGCGCATTTTCCAGAAGGGATATTTCAGCCCTCTGATCGAAACGCAGATGAACCGTTGCGTGCAATGTTTGCGTTGTGTCCGCTACTGCGACGAGGTGATGGACGTCAAGGCTCTCGCTCCGATCGGACGAGGCACGATGACCGAGATCAAGTCTTTCGGCGACCATCCCTTGGACTGCGAATTCTGTGGCGGGTGCGTGCAGATTTGCCCGGTTGGCGCCATCGTCAGCCGGCTCTCGATGTACGAATACCGCCCCTGGATGCTCAAACGCGCCGACACCATCTGTAATTTTTGCGGGGATGGTTGCCAGATCACAGTCCAAACCAAGGACCAGGAGTTGATCGAGGTGAACAGCGCCCACGGCGCCGGCCGGAACAGCGGTGACTTATGTGCACGCGGGTTTTTTGGATTTCATGCGGCGAGCCATCCCAGCCGAGTGACCCATCCCTTGATCAGACGGAACGGTACACTGGTCGAAGCCACGTGGGAAGAGGCGTTGGTGTTTGTGGCCGAACAGACCAAGCAGCTCAAGCTCGCGCATGGCCCGCAGGCCTTCGGCGGACTGATTTCCGGCCGTTGTACCAACGAAGAGCTCTATCTGTTCCAAAAGTTCATGCGCCTCACGATCGGAACTAATAACCTCGATAGCAGCGCGCGGTACGGGCATATCAATGGGGTGCAGGCCATGCGAATGGTGCAAGGCACGCATCGCTGGACCGTGACGTTCGAGGATATCGTCCAAGCGGACGTGCTCCTCCTGATCGGCACCAATATCACCGAGACCAATCCGATTACCGGACTTAAAGTCAAAGAAGCCGTCAAGAAACACAACGCGACATTGTTGACGATTGAGGCGATTCAACCCGCGATCGGCACGATCAGCAACATTTCCAACCTGTCGCAACAACATCTCTGTGTTGCGCCGTCCCAGTTCGGCGCCGCTGTCCTGGGCTTGCTGAAAGCTGTGACTGAGAACAACCAAATCGACAGTGCCATCCGGCAACGAGCAACGGATTATGTCTCGGCCGTCTCTCAAGCAGTTCAGCAATTGACCTGGGACGATCTGGCCCTGAGCACCGGGATATCGCGTGAATCGTTCGCACAGATGGCTGCCTCTCTTACCGGCGGACGCCGTGTCGTCGTGCTTGCCGGTCAGACATTGCTGCGCAACCACGGTGGTTATGGCATCTGTCTCAATCTCCTGGATCTGCTTCTCTTGACCGGGAAGTTGACCGCATCTGGTTGCGGGTTTGCTCCTCTAGCTGAAGAGAATAACGATCAAGGGGCGATTGAAATGGGCGCGGTCGCGGCACTGTTGCCTGGCGCACTCGACTTTGCTGATCAGGATGCGCGCGGGCAGATGACTCGTACCTGGAAAGAGGATCTCCCAGTGGCGGCCGGCGCCACACTCATCGAAATGATCGATCAAGCGCAAGCCGGGGTCATCAAGAGTCTTTTTATCGTCGGAGAAAATCCTGTCGGGAGCCTTCCGCCCCAAACCGGAGTCAAAGAGGCGCTGGGCAAACTCGATCTCCTTGTGTGTCAGGAACTGTTTCTCACGGAAACGGCTGCGCTCGCCCATGTGGTGCTCCCGGCCGCTTCCGCCATGGAAAAAGCCGGAACCTTCACCAATACCGAGGGCCACGTCCAGGCCGTTCGGCCCGCAATCGATCCGGTCGCGGACAGCCGCCCCGACTGGGAAATCCTGTCGGCATTCTCGGTGTTTATGGGTGTCCCGTTGGAATACGGCGATTCCAAGGAAATCCTCAAAGAAATCCGGGCGGTGATTCCCGGTTACGGATCGCTCGGCCCCTCGCCGATCCCTCCCGCAGTGGATCCTGCCGCTGTCGATCGATACGTGAACGAGGGATATCGCCGGGACCTTGCGACTCGGTATACTCTGCCCGCGCAAGCCGTGTGCCCGGATGGAATGGTCCAGTTGGGGCTGGTTCAGAGCCTATTCCATTCAGGGAAACTGTCGACCCATTCGAAGGGACTGTTGCAGATCGAACCGAGCGGGTTCTTGCAGATGAATCCCGTGGACGCCGCCCGATGCGCCATCGGAACGGGAGACCGAGTCCGTCTCTCGAACAGACGAGGTGAATTCACAACCACGGCGAAAATCTTCGATCGTGTGCCTGAGGGTTTGGCATGGCTCCCCGATCATTTCGCGCAGGATGCCATGGGACTTTTTGACTGTGTCGTCGATCCAGACACGAAAGTCCCATCCTGTCGAGCGACGGTGGTGTCGGTGATAAAAACGACGTGAGCGGACGAGAACCTATGGCGTATTTCACTTGTCATCCGGGAGTGTTGTCGTGACCGAACTGAGTTTGCGGCTTGCTGTTTCGTTCGCCCAGATATTGGCGGAAATGAGCATCGTGATGATCACGGTCGCGACGATGACCTATTTCGAGCGGAAGGTGCTTGGTTGGATGCAGGATCGCATGGGCCCGATGGAAGTTGGACCCTACGGACTTCTCCAGCCGGTTGCCGACGGCATCAAATTGTTCTTCAAAGAGGACATCGTGCCGGCCGGCGCGAACAAGGCGATGTTCGCTCTGGCGCCGATGTTGACCATGGTCGTCTCCATGATCGGGTTCGCCGTCATTCCCTTCGGCCCGAACATGACCTTGGACATCTATGGACTCACGATCAAACCCTTCGTCGTCGCCGATATCAATATCGGAGTTCTGTACATCCTGGCGATCGCGTCGATCGGTGCGTACGGCATTATTCTGGGGGGGTGGGCCTCCAACAGCAAATACTCACTGCTGGGAGGCTTGCGCGCCGCGGCCCAGGTCATCAGCTACGAATTGAACGTGGGGCTGGCCCTCGTCGGCGTGTTGCTGTTGGCGGGAACTCTGAGCCTTGTGCAGATCACAGAAGCCCAGGCAGGCGGCTTCTGGCATTGGTTCATCTGGGGAGGACGGCCCGATGGATTCTTTCCAATCCATACCCAAATCTTCGCCTTTGTCGTCTTCATCATTTCTGCCGTGGCCGAGACCAATCGCATCCCGTTCGACCTGCCGGAGGCAGAAAGCGAACTTGTGGCTGGATTCTTTACGGAATATAGCGGCATGCGATTCGCCTTTTTCGTCAGCGCGGAATACGCCAATATGACCCTCGTATCCTGCGTCGCCGCTGCGTTGTTCTTGGGCGGCTGGAACGCGCCTTATCCCGGCACGATCTTCGAATATGTCGGCCTCGAACAATTGGCCTGGATCGAACACATCGTCTGGTTTGCGGCGAAAGTCTATTTCTTCCTCTTCTTGTTCATCTGGATACGCGCGACATTGCCCCGACTGCGCTACGATCAATTAATGCGGTTTGGCTGGAAGGTCATGTTACCGATCGCGCTGGCCAACATCATCATCACATCCATCACCCTGTATTTCTTTCCGAGGTGAAGCAACGTAGCTGTCAGCTTGGATTCGAATCTCGATGAAACTGACTGCTGAAAGCTGATCGCTGAAGGCTTGGTAAACATGACGTTCAAAGCTTGGATCAAGACCATCACGTTTTACGACATCTTCGTCGGCATGAAAGTGACGATGTCGCACATGGTGCACTATCGGCCGGTCACCATGCAGTACCCGCATGAAAAGCGGACGCTGCCGGACAACTA